>NZ_WMJX01000002.1 GCF_009711045.1 Myroides albus
AATTTAAGCTTCCATCATCAAATCAGGTAATTGATCATTCAATTTCACATTAATAAATAATTTTAATTAAAAACACAGAAAGCATTGTAAAATTAACCTAAATAAATATATTAATACATAAAAAATACACTTAAATAACAAATATTAAAAAACTTAGAAAGGAAGTTCAGATTAACATCTTTGTTCTATGAAGGAATACAATAAGTTTTAAAGAATAATGCTATCAGAATACTTAGCAGAGCATTCAAATAGATTAATCTCACTATCCCTATGCTCTTTGCTAATATTAACTTCAACTAAGTTAGCAAGTCCACTATTTGATAGTATAACAAAAGAGTAAAGTCAATCTTTCTGCTATCATATTCTTCACTTTTATTAATCGTATCTACTTATTACACTAATAATACACATAAAAAACACTCAATAACTAACTATTAATCAACACCTAAAGAAATAATGTGTTTTTTCATCAAAAAAACATCATTTAAAAGTTGTGTGCTAAAATATTACATTCTATATTTGCACTCGCAATACAGAACAACTATTGTAGTCTACATCAAGACGCTCGGGTGGTGGAAGTGGTAGACACGCTGGACTTAAAATCCAGTGGGTAGTAATGCCCGTGCGGGTTCAAGTCCCGCTCCGAGTACTAAAGACCTAAACGACGAATCGTTTAGGTCTTTTTTTTTACCTTAAAAGATAAGCACAGAGTATCCCTAATAAAAAAAAATGATCACTAAGCTACAAACGACTAACCAGTGTAGTTTGATATAAGTACTTACATTTGCCTGATCATTTCCTTCTCTATTATCCCTAAGTTTTTGTAATTGACTCATAGATTCTAAATTCTTCAGCACCTCCATGTCTCTTTCTTGTATACAAAGCACAAAAGATTCTATTTCTTCCCTCTCCTGATTTAGAAATTGCTGTAATGGTCTAATAGGAAACTCATATAATACAGCTACTAAATCAACAATGACAATACCAGGCCTTTTCGTTTTTCCAAGTATAAAGTTCTGAACTGGCTTCAACTTGGATAAGTCAAAACTATCAAATTGTCGATCTATTGATCTTGATTCTTCTAAACCAAAGAAAGTACTTATAATTTTCTGATCTAATCTAACATTACTTCCCTTATAAACTCTCTTTGAAAGTTCTTTAATCCGCTTTGGTGAGGGCGAAAGATAATAATCTTCCTTTCCTTCTTTAATCTTTGTCTGTATATAAAATTGTACTGCTTCAATATAAGCCTGTGAAGTATTCTCTTTCATTTATGTGGAATTATTAGAATTATCGGAATAATTGGAATGACACTTCTCTACTTCTGTATTACTAAGGGTTCTTTGTTGCGAAACATGAGCAATGCAGTATGTGAAAACCATAAATGAAATAAGAAAGGGCTTATTCATTTATCCTTCTCATACTTCCCTTCATTTCTCAGAGTACTAATAAAAACACTTTAATACACATTAGAATATGGTACGCAAAACATATCGAATTTTAATACTGCTAAACCTCAGCTTACTAACATTAGTAAGTTGCGAGAAAAGCGAAATAGAGGAAGGTATTCCAACACAAAATCTAAACAAACAAAATAACTCAGAAAATTCCGATGAGCCTTACGGGTTTCCTCCTCAAAGTCAAAAATCACCTTTGGGAATTGATATCGATACAGACGAAGCTCCTGAGAAAGATTGGGGATTACCGCCGATTAAACCACCAACAAGACCTAAGTCAATTGGAACCGATATCGATACAGAAGAAGCTCCTGAGAAAGATTGGGGATTACCGCCGATTAAACCACCAACAAGACCTAAGTCAATTGGAACCGATATCGATACAGAAGAAGCTCCTGAGAAAGATTGGGGATTACCGCCGATTAAACCACCAACAAGACCAAAATCAATTGGAACCGATATCGATACGGAAGAAGCTCCCGAGAAAGATTGGGGATTACCGCCGATTAAACCACCGACAAGACCTACAAAATAGACATTGTAAGTCACACTAGTTTTGAGCTTTTATCAATGCTAATTTATCTGTAAATTCGAAGAATGAAATTAAAGCGCTACTTTTCATCTTCGAATTTACTCTTATATGCTATATTGTGTATAGCATTATGCCTTAGTTGCTCGAAAAAAGACAATCCAAATCTGGAAGAATCTAATCTCTTAGGCCGACAATATACAGCACAAGCTGACAGTCTCTTTGATTTGGGTGCCTTGGAAAAAGCATTTGAGTTATATCTTCTATCCAATCAAGAACTCAGGGAGATAAATGATCATGAAATGATTACTTACAACAATCTCAAGATTGCCACTATCTATCTAACAATTGGAGATGCTAATAGCGCACAAGAAACCATTGCGAAGGAACTTTACTATATCAAAGAAGATGACACAAGCTTACAGATATACTCCAATTTAGTTCTGTCTTTGAGTTATACGGAACTCCTTGATTTTGAAAATGCCATTGAATATGCAAAAAAATCACTTGCGATAAGTAATGATAAAGAACATCAGATCATCACCAAAAACAATATAGGCTATTTACTCATCGAGAATAAACAATATAAAGAAGCTGAAGAAATCCTTTCCCAAGTTTTACAGGAATATAAAGACAGTATTAACCCTACTGATTTAGCCAAAATATACAATAACTTAGGGAAGGCAAAGTACAGAATTAACAAAGCAAGTGGTAGAGATGAATTGTCCTACGCGCTTAAACTAAGAGAAAAAGAAAATGACAAATACGAACTTGTAAGTAGTTATATCGCTCTGAGTGAGTACTACAGCGACAAAGATGCCAATAACGCATTAAACTACGCTAAAATGGCTTATGAACATATAGAAGACATAAGTAGCAAGAAAGAAAAACTAACTATTCTCGAGATCCTCATAAACAATAGCGCTATAAATCACCCTATATACAAAAAAAGTGTAACCGATTATATCGCACTCTCTAATCAATTTCACGTTGAAACACAGTTATCGAAAAATCAATTTGCAAAAATTAGATACGACTACGACAAACACGCCAAAGAAAACAGCAAGCTGAAATACAATTTACAAGTCAAAAACACAACCATAACCAAGCAACACAATACAGTATTAGTACTTGTCTGCGTACTCTTGCTAATCCTCCTTGTTGTAACCATTGTCTATTCTAAAATAAAAAAGAAACACATAGTAGAAAAAGGTAAACAAGTTTATAAAACAGAGAGTAGGATTGCCAAAAAAGTCCACGATGAATTAGCTAATGATATTTTCAACACGTTGATTTACACACAAAACTTTAATCTACAAGACCCTGAAAAAAAAGAACACCTAATTAAAGATTTAGACGCGATTTACAAAAAGTCGAGAAACATAGCTACTCAATTGAACTCTATCGATACCGAAGTCAACTTCACTCAGACGCTGACAAACTTATTCAATGAATACACAAGTGAAAAGACTAAAATCATCATCACAGGGATAGACAATATTGACTTCAGTATGCTGGTAAAAATTCAAAAAATCACCATTTACAGAATCTTACAGGAACTTCTTGTCAATATGACAAAACACAGCATGGCTACACTTGTTGTATTCAAGTTTACAAAAGAAGCAAATGGAATCTCAATATACTATAAAGATAACGGCATAGGACTTATCTACGAAGATATTAAAAAGAAGAATGGAATTTCCAATATGGAATCCCGCATAGAAAATATAAAAGGATATATTATTTTTGACAGAGAAAATGAGATTGGCACAAAACTTTCAATCTACATACCCTATAGATATGTTTAAAAAGATATTAGTAGTAGAAGATTATGACAGTATAAATGTAGGTATTGTTACAGCACTTTCTGAGAAGTACAGTGCCGAAATATACAATACCAAATATTGTGATGACGCTTGGTTGAAAATTCAAAATGCGCACTTAAATTCATCTCCCTTTGATTTGATCATTACTGACTTGTCCTTTGAACAAGATTATCGCGAACAAAAATTAGAAGGAGGTATTGACTTAATTGAGGTAATCAAGGCCAATTATCCTGATACCAAAATAATTGTTTATTCAATAGAGAACAGATACATAGAGATAAACACTTTAATAGAAAAGTTAAAGATTGACGCTTATATCAGCAAAGGTCGCAACAGTATCAATGAACTCCATCACGCTATTGAACACATACAATCAACCCCAAACTGTTATCTATCACCAGATATAGAGGACATAACTACTACTTCAACTGCTTTGATACTTTCTGACGAAGATCTGGAGATTATCAGTTTACTATCCAAGGGCTATACACAGCAAGAAATCAGTGCAGTTTTTAAATCCAAATCAAAAACGATCAGTAGTACAAGTAGTATAGAAAAGAGAATTGGAAAATTAAAACTCTCTTTTGAGGCGAAAAACACAATACACCTTGTCAGTATTGCAAAAGACTTAGGACTCATTTAATTCTAATTTAACAAGAAAAAAACATCCCAATTATGGTTTTCCGTACCATAGTTAATTTGAGTTGTCATAATTTAGCATTGAAAACAAATAGCTTTATTTAAAATATGTTCAAATTGAGACAAGTTGTTATTGTATGTTTAATTCTAATCTTTAGTATGCTGTGTGTCAAAATAACTTGGAATTTTATCGATGAAAAAAAACAGCAAAGAACAACAGCTGATCAAGAAATAAGCCTACTTCTATCAGAATACGAGAACAACATACACAACTACGTCAAAGTGTACAAAAAAGCTCTGAATGGCGATAGAACAAGCCTTAAGAAGTATTCTTCATTCATGTTGAAAAATGCTGAAATAGAGCAAAGGTTAAATCACTTATTCCTTCAAACAGAGAATGGCGATTACCACAAGAATCAATTTAAAAAACTTCAAAACAAGTTTTTGAATCCTAACTAATATTATATTACCAAAAAAGCGATAGATTAATCTATCGCTTTTTACATTTTATCCTTATACAGAAGCTTGAAGTTTCTGTAGTAAATTCTTATTTAATGCTTGTTCAGTATACTCTCGATCAACATGTAGTTCTTCAACGTGATCCTGACTTGGCAATTCATACATAGCATCTGTCAAAATAGCTTCACATAAAGACCTAAGACCACGAGCCCCTAATTTATATTCCAATGCTTTATCCACAATGTAATCCAAGGCATCCTCTGAAATTGAAAATTTAATATGATCCATTTCAAACAACTTCTCATATTGCTTTATCAGTGCATTCTTAGGTTCAGTCAAGATTGATCTCAAAGTTTCTCTATCCAAAGGATCCATATAAGTCAATACAGGTAATCGTCCGATAATCTCCGGAATCAAACCGTAATCTTTAATATCTTTTGGTACTATGTATTGCATTAGGTTTGTCTTATCTACCTTTTCATTCTCTTTCGTAGCGTTATATCCAACAGCTTGGAAATTTAAACGTTTAGAAATAATGCGTTCAATACCGTCAAAAGCACCACCAGCAACAAACAGAATATTCTTTGTATTAACTTCAATAAACTTTTGGTTAGGGTGTTTACGACCACCTTCTGGCGGAACATTCACAACACTTCCCTCTAAGAGTTTAAGCAAAGCTTGTTGCACTCCTTCTCCTGATACATCACGTGTAATAGAAGGGTTATCACTCTTACGAGCAATCTTATCGATCTCATCAATAAAAATAATCCCTCTTTCAGCGCGATCAACATCATAATCTGCTGCCTGCAACAACTTAGTCAAGATACCTTCTACATCCTCTCCTACGTATCCTGCCTCAGTTAGAACTGTTGCATCAACAATAGCCAAAGGAACATTCAACATACGAGCGATTGTCTTTGCCACTAACGTTTTACCAGTACCAGTTTGCCCTACCATTAAGACATTACTCTTCTCGATTTCAACATCACCTTCTTCACTATTCGCTTCTTGCAAAAGGCGTTTATAGTGATTATAGACTGCAACGGACATTACTTTTTTAGTTTGATCTTGTCCAATCACATATTCATCTAAAAAAGCTCGAATCTCTTTTGGTTTTTTTAGTAATAAATCTTTAGCTAAACTTTCCAGCTCCTTCGCTTCTCCATCCTCCTCAACAATTCCGAATGCCTGCTCAACACATCTATCACAGATATGAGCATCTATACCAGCAATAAGAATATTCGTTTCTGACTCAGGGCGCCCACAGAAAGAACATCTCATTTCTTCTTTCGCCATATATAATTTATTCTCTAATTAATACCTCATCAATCATTCCATACTCTTTTGCCTCTTGAGCGATCATCCAATAGTCTCTATCACTATCGTGGTGAACTTTCTCCATAGACTGTCCAGAATGTTTTGAAATGATTTGATACAGTTCATCTTTTAACTTCATAATCTCTCTTGCTGTAATCTCGATATCAGATGCCTGACCTTGAGCTCCACCTAATGGTTGGTGAATCATCACACGAGAATGTGGTAAAGCAGAACGCTTACCTGCAGCTCCAGCACATAACAATACTGCTCCCATTGATGCAGCCATTCCTGTACAGATAGTTGCTACATCTGGTTTAATGAATTGCATAGTATCATAGATACCTAAACCTGCATACACTCCTCCTCCAGGAGAGTTTACATAAATACTAATATCTTTCTCATTATCCACACTCTCCAAGAACAATAATTGCGCTTGAATAATATTTGCTACATAATCGTCAATAGCTGTACCTAAAAAGATAACTCTATCCATCATTAAACGAGAGAATACATCCATTGAAGCTACATTCATTTGACGCTCTTCAATAATGTATGGAGTCATACTACTAACGATTTTGTCATAGTACATACTATTTATACCGTGATGCTTAGTTGCATACTTTTGAAACTCTTTTCCGTAATCCATTTTTATTTACTTTTTTAGTATTAAAAAATAAGCGTCTCTCCTTTCGGGAAGACGCTCAAATATACTTATTTTTTTTCGGAAATTATTCTCCGTACATTTCCTTTACGAAATCTTTATAAGAAACTTCTTTTTCTTTAGCATTTACTTTTTCAGTAAACAATGCTAACATTTTATCGTTCATTACTTGCTCAGAAATACGTCTTACTTCTTCTTGGTTAGACATAACTCTTGCTACGATATCTTCAACTGTTTTATCATCTGGTTCAGCTTGTCCAAATTGAGCTAACTGATCTTTGATTAACTTAACAGTGAAAGCTTTAATTTCTTCGAAGTCTAATTGTAAATCATATTGTGACATCACTTTTCCTTCGATCAATTGGTAACGTAAACCTTTTTCAGATTTAGCATACTCCTCAGCTGCTTGTTCTGCAGTCATTGGAGTTTCACCAGCTGATTGTAACCACTTAGTTAAAAACGCTGCTGGTAAATCAAATGAAGTACTTTCTAATAAGTGCTCATAAACATCATTTACAAACTTTTGGTCAGCTTGTCCTGCAAATTGTTTCTCAGCATCTTCTTTGATTTTTTCTTTCAATTGCTCAACTGAAGTTACAACTCCTTCACCGAATAATTTATCAAATAATTCTTGATTTAATTCAGCTAATTCAGTTTCGTTGATTTCTTTAATTGTAAATACAACATCTACTTCTAAACCGTGAACTTTATCGTGGTCAACTGCTAAGTACTCCATAAGTTTGTGATCGTCATCGAACAATCCTTTTGTACTAACAGTTACTTGGTCACCTACTTTCTTGTTTAAGAATTTCTTTTGGTTTGTTTTAGTTCTAAAAGCAGAAACTGCAATCTTAACTTCATTGTTGATTCCCTCCTCCTCATTTGTGAAAGTACCAACCATTTCTGAAGTTTCCTCTACTGTCTCTTTAGAAATTAGTTTACCGTATTGTTTTTGAATATATTCAACTTGCTCATCTAACATAGCGTCATCAGCAACAACTTTGAATTTATTAATTTTGTTTTTTCCTTCTAAATCTACAGTGAATTCAGGAGTTAATCCTAATTCAAAATCAAATTTTAATACATCTGCATCCCAGTCAAAAGTTTCATCTGCCACTGGAAGTGGGTTTCCTAAAATATCGATTTTCTCTTCTACAAGATAATTATTCAATTTGTCTTGCAAAATTTTGTTTACTTCTTCAAACATTACCGCTTTACCGTATTGTTTAACGATTAAACTCATTGGCACTGCTCCTTTTCTAAATCCAGGAATACTAGCGTTCTTTTTGTAGTTAGATAAAACCTTATCTACATTACCTTGATAATCTTCTTTTGCAAGCTCAATAGTTACGATTGCATTAAGAGCATCTACATTATTTCTTGTAATATTCATTTTTTGATGTATTTACATAATAAATTTGGGTTGCAAAAATAAATTATTTTTACAACCCATCCAAGTTTTTAAGTAATTGTATTTCAATCAATAATTTTTTTACTGCCTTTGTAGGCGATCATCTTGCTGTTTACCATTAACTATGGATTGGCAAAATGTCAACACGATACTAAATAATAAGGCGTACCAAAAATTGTCAACAGTAAATTCCTTGACAAAGTATGCTGTTAATTGAATTATTACTGCATTGATCACAAGTAGGAATAATCCCAGTGTCACAATCGTTGCTGGCAGTGTCATGAAAACTAATATGGGTTTTAAAAATGCATTTAACAACCCCATTGCAACAGCTACCCATAGGGCAGTTGTCCATCCATCAACACTTACTCCTGGTAATAACCAACATAAAAACATGACTAAAGCCGTCGTAATTAATAATCTAATGATAAAATTCATACCTTTTTTCTTGTAAAAGTAATAAATTATTAATTATTAGGCAATAAAGTAGGTCCAGGATAAACTGCAGGATTCACCAAAGGAATCTTTGCATCGTAATGTCTGTTAATCACTCTCAAAATTTCGGCTGCTATGAAAGCATATCCTCTTTGATTTAAGTGGACACCGTCAAGTGAAAACATCACCGTATTCAAATTCCCCATACCTTTAAAGTAATCTGCCGTGTAGATTTGGCCATCTTCTACTCTCAATCCCGATACTGCTTTATTCAATATATCGTTCATATCTGCCACAGCTAACCCCTTCTCTGCTGCAATTTGCTTAATAATTAAGTTAAACTGTGTGGTAGCGTTTTTCACTTTTTCTTGTTCAACAGAATTTAACACGAACTCATCTCCAATTGGGAAAGTAACCCCTTTTTTCAACATCGCATCAATTGTTGCGTTTCCAGTAGATTGAGCTAATGAAGCTCCAATCTCTGCTTTACTTGTCAACAACATCAAATCTTTAGCCGTAGCGTGTCTTGCTTGACCAAAAGAAACAGCTATTAACTTAATCTGAGCCGGTTCTAATTTGATAGGAAAAAGTCCTGCATCTACTGCTTGTTTAATTCCCATTTCTAACAAAGCGGACATATCAGCTAAGCTTTTATCTTGAATCAACAATGGATTAGCTGCTTCTTTTGAAATCATCTGTAATCTATCTCCTTGTCCTCCTTTTGCCAGTATTTGTTTCAACATGCCTATTAGACCATTCAATTGATCTATTTTATCAACTCCAATTAACTCAGGTGTTAAAGGATTATAAGGAACTGTAGTGAAATAAGGTATCGCTGTTACATCTGGAATAGTAGCTACCACCCCTTTTGCTCCATTAGCTGTAAGAGCATTGGTAATTTTACCATACACATCTTGGAACACGCCCACATGTGTAATATCATTTGCTCCATAATCACCAGGATTTAAACCACCTTTCTCATTCTGATCCACTCCTTCACCTCCCGAAGTTGCATATGAAAGTACGTCATTTGCTCCAATCCAATTACTAAAGAACGTAGGACTTAAAGACAGTGCATCTTCCAATACAGTAACATTTTCTGATGTTGCTGTTCTAACAAAATAAGGATTTGCTTTTCCTAAAGCTAAATTAGCTGGATTACCATACCCTGCAGAAAGTAAGTGGAATGTTTTAGCTCCCGGAACACCTGCATTGTGATATGCTTTCTTCTGTTGTTCTGTTGCCTCTAAAGTCGATTGTCCTTTAATGTTTTCAGGTCCTCCTGTAGACATATTAATGATCATCTTGGTCTTAAACCCAGGGTTAACCGCACCTCCAAATAACAAGCCTCCTACATCGTTAATGTCTTTGTCAAAAGAAGGTTGTGTAAACTGCCCTCCTCCAACAACTTCAAACTGTCTCGCTAAAATAGAAGGAAACGAATTGGCCTGTCCTGAACGGTAAACCGTACCATCCATAAAACCGGCAGTCAATGAATTCCCAACTGCTACATAAGTAGAGAAATCTGCATTACCTGGATAGTATGTACCTGAATCTATTTTATCGCTAATCTCTGGTTTACAACTCGCTAATAAAGCTAAAGCTGGCAACACTAATAAATATCTTTTTTTCATGATTGTCTTCTTTTAAAGTTAAAAACTATAGCTTACACCGATACCTCCACTTGTCACAGCACTTCTATATGTTCCTCCAAACGAAACATTTTGTCCATCTTCTTGGAAATAGTCATAAGAATTATTAGTATCACTAAAGTGTAAATAACTAAACACTAAGTCTATTCCTAAACCATTTTTAAACTTATAAGTTAAACCTCCAGTATATGCACGTGAATCGTTACGCGGTGTTTCTGGTGCAAAGTATCCATCTTGAACAGGGCTTTCATCGTAGTACCATCCTGCTCTTAAAGACAACTGATCATTTACAGTATACTGTGCTCCTAAACGGTATGTACTTGAATCCTTATAATTACGAGGGTTAACTGATGTTCCCAATGGGCTATTTACGAAATCAATTACTAATGCATCGTAAATTTTCCAGAATGTACGGTTGTAATCAAATGCAAACAACCACTTATTCCACTCATAAGATACCCCAACACTAAACTCTGCTGGTAATGGCATTTGCGCTTTAATTCTTCCATTTTGGAACATACCTTCACCAAATCCAGGTACATCGTAGAACTTAGCTTTACCATCACTCTCTTTCATAATGATTTTTGAGCGGTAGTTCATCCCCACTCTTAAATGGTCGTCAAAGTTGAACATATATCCTGCAGTCCATCCCCAAGCTGTAACATTCTTAGCTTCAATAGTTACATCCGTTTTGTTGCCATGCTCGTCAACCATACTTCTCGAGATATTCTTATTGAAAGTTACCCCTCCATTTACAAAGATAGGTCCCCCTCCAAAACTAAAGCGATCACTTACTTTAATTGCTACAGTAGGTTGAAAGTAAAAAGCCTTTAAATCAATATTGTTTACCAAATGAGCTCCTTGCCAATCTCTATCCCAATCAACAGCACTTCCATAAGGCGAATAGATTGCCAATCCTACTGTTAACCAATCGGTAGCCTTATAAGTACCATAAGCATAGATAGGAGTTCCTACATTTCGAGTTTCATTCTCCCAACCGTATGTTTCATTTTGGAATTTTGTATCTGCTACCAATACATTCATTCCAGCCGAAAAATTCCATTTATCTTTTAAGTAAACTGTTGCAGCAGGGTTAAAAAACACTGACTCTGCACCGTTTACCACAGCTACTCCTGTATGTCCCATCGCAAGCTGTTTGTTACCTTGCATTGCTACTCTATAACCTCCAGCAAATGCTGAATAAGATATTAAAGATAACAGGGATAATGATATAAACTTTTTAACCATAATCTAATATTGTTTACAATTCGTCTAATTTCAAATATAGATAGATATTATAATTTTACAAATTTTTAAGCCTTATTTTAACATTAGTAAAAAATAAAATAAATTTTATTCAAATAAAACCAACAACACATAACTATAATTACTATTAATTTAACATATAGTAGAAATAATAATAAAACATAACGTTATAATTAATTCTAAAAAAACAATACTTCTTTGCTGTAAATTAAGTTTTAACCTCTCTGGATTTACATATAATAAGTATATATACTTCTAAGATCAGCATTTGGGGAGTTCTCAAATGCTCCAAACGCAAAAAACAACTTCATTTTACCCCAATTTTCTAAACCAACGTTTCCCTTAGCTATTCGCTCTAAAAACACCTCCGTTTATGTGAGAAGCGACAACTAACTTGACCTTCAGAAGTACGTGCCATACATTGATACAAATATGATTACATATTGATCGCATAGTGGTCGCATATTATTCTGCAGAAAGTATGCGACCACTATGCGATCATATACCGACCACAAGCCGACCACCCCCTATTTAGCCCCTGTCGTCCTAATATAACTGTACAGTTATTGTTTATCATCCTATCAATAATCACCCCCTGCTTCTCCTTCATCCGATTGCAAGATTATAAACCATTTCTACACATTACTTATACTTTAGTACTTGTACGAAGCAATTGTACTTCCTGAACACTGACTCAAAAAGTGCCTAAGTAGAAAAAGAAATAACAAGAGAATCCGAAACACACAAAAAAAAGTAGAACTATCCCAAAGAACAGTTCTACTTAAATTCCAACAAACAGATTAATTATTTCCACTTAGCCAAAGGGGTGATGCCACTTTGAACACAATCCCCTAACTTGACGTTAACTATGGTATCAATGGGTAACAGGAGATCCACTCGAGAACCAAACTTAATAAATCCTAACTCTTCACTTTGTGTAGCTACTCCGCCCACATGGAGATAGTTAACAATACGCTTAGCTAAAGCACCTGCAATTTGCTTGGCTAAAACTTCCTGCCCATTCTTGTGCTTTAACACAACAGTATGCCTTTCATTCAAAAGGGAAGATTTAGGATGCCACGCCACAAGGTGTTTCCCTGGGTGATATTGACTATACACAACTTCACCAGTTATTGGATTTCTATTGACATGTACGTTCAATACACTCATAAAAACAGAAATCTGCAAGCGCTTTTCCGTAAAGTACTCGTCTGGCTCTACTTCTTCTATGACGACCACCTTTCCATCACAAGGAGCCAAAATCAAATTGTCATCTTCTGCTAATACCCTTGAAGGGATTCTAAAAAAGTAAACCACTAAAGACATGGCCACCAAGGTCATCAAAAGAATTGCGTATTGCAATATCCACCAACTACTGGGTAGACATAAGAACAATAGTGAATTAACAGCTATAAATATGCATACCGAAAGCGATATAGATCCCGTTCCCTCTTTGTGTATTCTCATTTTTGTCAAACTTTTAAAAAATGTTAAACCCTTTGCCAAAACGGCAAATCGATACTTGGTACCCCTAATTCACATTAGAAAAAACATCAATTATGAAGTAACTAAAACAGAAGTCATTTCTAAATCCCTAAAGATCACTTTGTGCCATGCGCAATGAATCGCACAGAGAATTGAGGTTCTGACTGGATTCGAACCAATCTACTGATTATTGCGTAATCAGGCCTAACCACTCAGCCACAGAACCTTTTTGTACACTGCAAACATATAGCCTTATTCTACGACTATCATGGTACAGTTTTTCTATTTCATACTAGTCCAACAAACCCTCACAAAAGCAAAGGAGGCTAATTCTATGCATAGAATTAGCCTCCTTATATACTGAACAGTTTTTACTACTGTAAAAACTTACTTACAATCTCGTAAAACATATCCGGATTCTCAGCATGTAACCAATGTCCAACTCCAGGAATAGTTTCGATAACAGCTTGTGGAAAATACGTCTGAATATCTTCGAAATCCCTTTCTTGAATATACTTAGAATTTCCCCCTCTTATAAAAAGAGTTTTACCTTCATAGACACCTTCTCCTGTTAATCCTTCACCCACCACTTCAGGCTTCTCAGCGAAAACATTCAAATTAAATCGAAAATCCAATTGCCCAGGTTCTTTCCAATACAAACCTTTCATTAAAAACATACGAGTACCTACATCTTTAATGCGTTCTGAAATTATCGCATCGACATCTTGTCGACTTGGTTTAACGCTAAAATCTACTGCTTGCAACGCTTCGATGATGTCTTGATGATGCGGAGGATAAGCGCGGGGAGCAATATCTGCAACAATCAATTTTTCAACACGGGAAGGGTACTTCATAGCAAACTTCATCGCTAATTTACCGCCCATTGAGTGGCCTAACACAATTGCATCACACATATTATAATGATCCATATAACGAGTAATATCCTCTATCATATAGTCATAAGACCAATCCGCAGAGTGAAAACTTCTACCGTGATTGCGCAAATCCAATAGGTGAACTTCATATCCTTGTTCAACCATTTGCTTTCCAAATGTCTTCCAATTATCAGAAGTCCCAAAATATCCGTGGATAACTAACAAAGGGATTCCACCTTCTCCTTCAATATTTGAATATAAAATATCCGTCATTACTGTAATTTTCTAATATACATATTTACTACATTCTCCAATCCCAAATATAGTGATTCAGAAATTAAGGCATGTCCAATAGATACTTCTAACAAATTAGGTATATTATTTTTAAAGAACTCGATATTGTCTAAACTCAAGTCATGACCTGCATTTATCCCCAGTCCTAATTCACTTGCCAATTCTGCTGCTTTAGTATAAGGAATAATCGCTTTTTCATTTCCCAGACCATATTGCGTAGCAAATTCTTCAGTATAAAGCTCGATGCGATCTGTTCCTACTACTTTTGCCCCTTCAATCATTTCTAATACAGGGTCGACAAAAATAGAAGTGCGGATTCCTTGTAATCTACATTCAGTTATCACATCCTGTAAAAAACTCTTATGCTTAACAGTATCCCAACCTGCGTTAGAGGTAAGAGCGTCAACTGCATCGGGAACTAAAGTTACTTGAGTAGGCTTGCACTCGAAAACTAACTTCATGAAGTTATCCATAGGATTACCTTCAATATTAAATTCAGTATAAACCACATTCACTAAATCGCGAGCATCCTGATATCTAATATGTCGCTCATCGGGACGTGGGTGAATAGTCACCCCTTCCGCTCCAAACTTTTGAACGTCTTTAGCTACTTGTAATAAATTAGGTACATCGCCTCCACGCGAATTACGCAAAGTCGCTATTTTATTAATATTTACAGATAATTTAGTCATACTTATAAAATTAAAACGCAAAAATACAAAGTATAATCTACGCCTATTGATTAAATTTGATTATTTTGCACTGAATAATTCAAGTCACCCTATATGTTTTCACTACAAAGAGAAATAGTAACTGCTATCCCTTACTTCACTTCGTCGTCGACGGTAAGTGAATGTCTATTGTATTTAGAAAACAAAGGATATTCGCATCTTCCTATTGTAGATGAAAATCACTTCTTTTTAGGCAACCTCTTGACAGAGGACCTTGAAAACACAGATGAAGCTACTGCTCTTAGGGAAATGCTATATGACTTAGAACACTTTTATTTAACAGACCAACCTACGCCTTCTATCTTTGAGGCACTAAATTTGCTTAGTCTAAACGATGCAAATATCATTCCCTATCTAACAGAAGAAGGTCAGTTACTTGGCATTATTTGCAAAGAACCTTTATCTGCCGTTTGGAATGATTCCATTTTCTTACAAGAACACGGAGAGCATATTGTTGTGTCTAAAGCAACGAATACATTTAGCTTATCAGCAGTAAGTCAAATCGTAGAAAGTAACAATGCTAAACTTTTTGGCGTAATTTTGCTGAACAGCAATGACAGCAATACTAACATCCTAATAAAGACTAACAATATCAATACAAATGCGATATTGGATGACTTTAGAAGACATGGATACGAAATTGAAAGTAACCACAATGATGATTTGTATCGCAATGAGCTAAGAGATCGATCTGACTATTTTAATAAATACATGAATATATAATGAAGTTTGCAATTTATGGACAAACTAGTAAACCTATAGTACAAAACATCATACTAAGGTTATTAAAAGTTTTTCAAGATTATGAGCATGAAATCATATTTGAAGAACAATTTTACAATTTGCTAAAACACAATAATATTTTGTCAAAAGAGTATGATGTGTTTGGCAAAAATGCAGAACTGTCGACCGACGTGAATTTTTTCATTAGTATCGGTGGAGATGGTACAATGCTGAGAGCCGCAAACTTTATTAAAGACAAAAATATTCCGGTTGTAGGGATAAATGCGGGGAGACTTGGTTTCTTGGCCAATGTGCAACAGGATGACATAGAAGAATTGCTGCCTAATGTCTTTACGAATAACTTCAAACTTTCAAAGCGATCGTTGGTTAGTTTTAGATGCAACCCACCAAAGAATAACGATTTTGAAATCCAGTATGCTTTAAACGAAATTACGGTATCGAGAAAGAATACCACTTCGATGATTACAGTAGATACCTACTTAGACGATGAGTTTTTAGCCTCTTATTGGGCTGACGGTTTGATTATTGCGACACCTTCAGGCTCGACAGGTTACTCACTTAGCTGTGGAGGGCCAATCATTGAACCCGAAACAAATTGTTTTGTTATTACCCCTCTTGCGCCACACAACCTAAACGTAAGACCATTAGTTATTAGAGACAATTTAGAGATAAAGCTAAAAGTAAGCAGTCGTGAGAAGAAGTTTTTACTTTCGCTTGATACTACGACAAAAACAGTGACCAACGAAACAGAAGTAATCATCTCAAAAGCGCCTTTTACAATGGATTTAGTAGAATTCCCTTCACAGAGTTTTATTAAAACACTCCGCAATAAATTACTTTGGGGAGAAGATAAAAGGAATTAGAGTATAATTTTTTACAACATTGAACGTTTACAAATGAATAGTTCAGTTTTAATTAAAGCATAATATCACAAAAAAGGTTTAATTAAAACTCTATATTACTATATTTGTAGCTTATTTTAACAAAATGAATAGACTTTTAATTTCCTTATTATTGCTATTGACTGCGAACATTGCCAGTGCACAGATACACGAAGTCGGTGTAGGTATTGGAGGAGCCAATTATGTAGGAGATGTAGGTTCTACTCAAATTATAAATCCCACAGACTTTTCGTTTCATGCCTATTACAGATGGAATCGCAGCCCAAGACATTCGTATAGAGTAAGTTTTTTACAGACGAAGATCAGCGGTAACGATGCCAAGTCGGACATGGGAAATAGAAAGCAAAGGGGTTATAGTTTTAAAAATGACATACAGCAACTATCAGTAGGAATCGAATTCAACTTTTTTGAATTTGATTTACACGAGGAAAAATTTGCTCTTACCCCTTTTCTTTATTTAGGAGTTTCAGGTATTCGATATGACGACTTGTATTACAAGGCTTTTGAACAACCTATAGAAGAAGACATTAGATTAGATAAGGTAGATTTAGTAAGAGGCAAGAAGAAAAACTCGTTTGCAATTCCTTTTGGTGGAGGTATTAAAATAAGAGCTACACCTCAGCTAAATATTACAGCTGAAGTACTGGCTAATTACACAAATACAGATAATCTGGATGGAAGTCATCCTAAAGGTGATCGTAGAGAGTATTATAGTTTTGGTAAAAATGGAAACGATTGGTTTTTTTACAGCGGTATATCGATAAGTTATACATTTGGAAAGAACCCATGTTATTGCGCAGATTAAATAGATGAATTGGAAAGAACAAATTGACGTAAACAAGCTACCTCAGCATTTAGCAATCATCATGGATGGAAATGGGCGTTGGGCAAAGCAAAAAGGTTTTTTAAGAACAATAGGGCATGAAAATGGCATAAAGTCTGTGCGAACAACTATTACTGCTTGTGCAGAACTTGGAATAAAAAACCTAACCTTATACGCTTTTTCAACTGAAAATTGGAATAGACCTAAATTTGAAGTTGATAAATTAATGGAAATATTGGTAAAGTCTCTAAAAAAAGAACTACCTACCTTCATGAGTAATGGTATAGCACTAAATGCTATTGGCAACTTGGAATTACTTCCAGATAAAGTACAAAAAAATTTAAAAGAGGTAATCGACCAGACAAGAGAAAATAACAAAATGACCTTGACCTTAGCCTTGAGTTACGGTTCAAGAGCAGAATTAGTTGAGGCTATTAAAAAAATTTCTTTTAAAGTTAAAAATAACTTAATTTCGGAGGCTGATATAGATGAAACAATTATAAATGAGCATCTTTACACGAACGATTTACCTGATGTAGACCTTCTAATTAGGACGAGTGGCGAGCAGAGAATCAGTAATTTTTTACTTTGGCAAATAGCTTATGCTGAATTGTATTTTACTGATGTACTATGGCCTGACTTCTCTGAAGAAGAATTATCAAAAGCCCTTCTGACTTTTCAAAAAAGAGAAAGAAGATTTGGAAAAACTAGTGAACAAATTAAATAAAAAACGAATATAATGTTTCAAAAAGGAACCTCTCTTTTTGCACTGTTTATTGCTGGACTTCTATATGCAAACGCACAAGCACAAGACGGTATAAACATTCCTACTTACGACGCTCCCAAAAATTACACTTTAGGAGATATAAAAGTTACTGGAAAATACAATTATAACCCACAAACAGTTATAACTTTTACTGGACTGAGTAAAGGACAAAAAATAACAGTACCTGGAGAAGAAATATCTGACGCTTTAAAAAAGCTATGGAACTTAGGTTTCTTTACAGATATCAACATTTATGAAACATCTGTCGTAAATGATACTATTAATTTGGAATTAAGTTTAAACGAGTTACCTCGTTTGAATAGCGTAAAGATTAAAGGCTATAAAAAGTCGAAATCTGAAGCCCTTATTAAAGAAGCCAAACTAACGAAAGGTAAAATTGTTAATGAAAACTTTTTGTCTACAACAAAATACTTCTTATTGAATAAATACAAGAAGGATGGTTTTTACAACACGAAAGTTACCCTTAATACAATACCAACAGACTCTACTAATAGAAGAGTTGATCTTGTTATTGGTGTAGATAAAGGAAAGAAAGTTCGTATCTCAGCTATCAACTTTGAAGGGAATGAGAAATTAACAGACAAAAAGCTTAAAAAAGCAATGAAGGACACAAAACAACGTAGTCCTTTTAACCCATTGCGAATATTTAAGCCTTCAAAATTCATCGCTGCTAAATATGAAGATGACTTAGGTAAATTAGTAGATAAATATAAAGAAAGTGGTTACCGTGATGCACGTGTGATTATGGATTCTACAAACTATGACCCTAAGACGAATAGAATTGCTATTGACATTAAAGTTGAAGAAGGGAACAAATATTACTTCGGTGATATTCGATTCCTTGGTAATACTGTTTATAAAAGTTCTGACTTAAGAAATTTATTAGGTATCGATAAAGGAGATGTGTACAACGGTGTCTTATTAGATAAGCGTGTTGCTGATAAAACAAATCCTGATGCGAATGACTTAACTAACTTATATCAAAATACCGGTTATTTATTCTCTCAAATTACTCCAGTAGAAGTAAAAACAGCGAATGATACTATTGATTTTGAATTGAGAATTATGGAAGGTCCGATTGCTAAGTTCAACAACATAACAATGTCAGGAAACCACAATACTCATGATCACGTAATCCAACGTGATTTGCGTACTCGCCCAGGAGAAACTTGGAGCAAAGCTTTAGTGATGGAAACGATCCGTAAGCTGGCTTCATTACAAATATTTGACCCGCAAGCAATCGTACCAGATATTCAAAATGCAGATCCTAATGCAGGAACAGTTGATGTAAACTGGGTTGTTGCAGAAAAAGGATCAAGTCAAGTTGAGCTTCAAGGAGGATATGGTGGTGGAGGTTTCATCGGAACCTTAGGTCTTTCGTTTAATAACTTCTCATTGAGAAATATCTTTAAGAAAGAAGCATATAAACCATTCCCAATGGGAGATGGTCAGTCACTTGCCTTGCGTTTACAAGGAAGTAGCTACTATCAAACCTATAGTTTGAGCTTTACAGAGCCTTGGTTTGGAGGAAGAAAACCAGTGAGTTTCTTCGGTACTGTAGCTTATAGTACACAAAACCTATATGACTACTACAACCGTCGTACAGACCGCAGTAGAGGATTCAATATTACAACATTGTCATTTGGGGTTGCAAAACAGCTAAATGTACCTGATGATTATTTTGTATTATCTCATACTTTGAGTTTCCAATACTATGATATGAATAACTATAACACTGGGTTATTTACATTTGGTGATGGTTCTTCGCGAAACTTGTCTTACCAAATTGAATTAAGACGTGATAACCGTGGTATGGACCCTATTTTCCCAACTTTTGGTTCTTTATTCAGCATTAGTGGTAAATTTACTCCACCTTATTCGCTATTCAATAAAGTAGACTATACGAAGTTGAAAGATCAACAAGACTACAAACTTAAAACAAAAGCTGGAGCAATCGACCCTTCAACAGGTATGCCTATGCCAGAAGGAACTTATATCAACAGTAGTGGTCAACCAGTGTACGACTGGAGAGATGCTGCTGCAGATCAAAGTAAAGTTGACCAAAAACGCTTTAACTGGTTAGAGTATTATAAAATCAAATTCAAAGGAGATTGGTACACAACTGTCTACGACAAGTTAGTATTGAGAACTGTAGGAGAATTTGGTTATATGGGAGCTTATAACGACAATAGAGGAATTGTTCCATTTGAGCGTTTCTACGTTGGAGGTGATGGATTGGCAAACTTCTCTTTAGATGGTAGAGAGGTAATTCAATTAAGAGGTTACCAAAATCAAACACTTACGCCATTAAATGAAAGAGGAGAACAAATTGGAGGTACTATTTACAACAAATTCACGTTAGAATTAAGATACCCAATTACATTAAAACCGAGTGCATCGGTATATGTATTGTCATTTGCTGAAGCAGGTAACTCTTATGATACATTCAAAAATTATAAGCCATTTGAGTTAAAACGTTCAGCTGGATTAGGTGTTCGCGTTTTCATGCCGATGTTTGGTCTATTGGGAATCGACTTCGGATATGGATTTGATCCAGTACCTGGACAAACACAAAAAAGTGGATGGCAAACACACTTTATCCTTGGACAATCATTTTAATGTAGTTCAAAATAAAATTGAATTGACATGAGACTTGTATTAGCTTCTATAATTTGTATATTTACATCTATATCTATTTTTGCTCAGGGAGGAAGTGCCCGTATAGCTTACATAGATATGGAGTATATCTTGGGACAAACACCAGAATATATAGATGCTACTTCTGCCTTGGATGAAAGAGCAGCACAGTGGAAAAGTGAAGCCGATAAAAAACAGGCAGAAATACAAACGCTAAAAGATAATCTTGCGACAGAACGCATACTTTTAACAAGGGAATTAATTGAAGAAAAAGAGGAGGAAATCTCAATTCTTGAACAAGAATTATACGAGTACCAACAAAAGAGATTTGGAACTAAAGGAGATTTGATAACACAGAAAGTAATGTTATCTAAACCAATTCAAGATCAAGTTTTTGCCATAGTTGAAGATATTACTGAAGCGAGAAAATTTGACTACGTTCTTGACAAAAATACGGAATCGACAATGGTACTTGCTACCAAAAGACACGACATTAGTGATTTAGTCCTAAAGCGAATGGCTACTGCAAGGCGCAAACAAAATATGACTAAAAAACAAGTCAAAGAAGTCGAAAAAGAAGAAAAGCTCGAAGACGAAATGGCTTTGCGTCAAACAAGACGCGAAGAACAACAACGAAGAAAAGCGGAGGCAGACAGACTACTTAGACAAGAGGAGAAAAAGAAAAAACAGGAAGAACAAAACGATCCTAACTTCTTAAGAAAAGAAGCTATTCGTCGCCAACAAGAAGAAAGAGAGAAAGAAAGACAAGCTAAACTTGAACAAAAACAACAAGAAAAGCTTGAACGCATTGAAGCACAAAAAGCAATCATCGCACAAAAGCAACTCGAAATGGAGAAACAACGCGAAGAAGCTCAAATTGCTAAAGAAAAAGCTCTCGAAGAACGCAAAAAACAAATTGAAGAACAAAAAGCTGAACTTCAACGTCAAAAAGAAGAACGAGATGAGCTAATCAAAATGGAACAACAAAGTCGAAGAGAAGCTGCACAAGAAAACAGCAAATCGAAAGAAACTGTTGATATTCAAAAACTCCGAGAGGAAAGACGATTAGAACAAGAGCGAAAAATAGAAGAAGCAAGACAGAAAAAAGAAGAACAGAGAAAAAAACGCCAAGCTGAAATAGAAGAAATTAAAAAACAGCAGGAAGAAAATAGACAACGAAGAATAAAAGAACAAGAAGAAAAAAGGCTTCAAATTCAACAAGAAATTGAAAATAAAAAACAAGAAGCCAAAAAATAAGAACATTAATTATAGAAAATAAATCAAAAAAATCGAGTAACATGAGAAAAATGAAATCTTTATTAATTGCAGCAGCAATGTTTTTTGGAGTAAGTTCAACTGCTGTAATGGCTCAATCTAAAGTAGCTCATATCGACGTTCAAGCTTTAATGAGTGAATTACCAGCAATGAAAAGTGCAGATGCTGAATTGAAAAAAATGGGAGAAGGATTTGAAGCTAATTTCAAATCATTGATTACTGAATACCAAACTAAAGTTCAAAAATATCAAGCTGAAGCTGCAACTGCAGGAGAAATTGAAAATGAAAAAAGAGCTAAAGAAGTTGGTGAGATGGAGCAAAAAATCCAAGAATTTCAAAATTCTGCTTCTCAACAATTAGAGCAAAAGAGAATGCAACTATTACAACCTATCATGGAGAAAGCACAAGCTGCAATCAAAAAAGTAGCTAAAGCTAAAGGATTTGACTACGTAATGGACGCAACTGTTGGTGGAGGATTATTAGTAGCTGATGGACCAAGTTTATTAGATGACGTTAAAAAAGAATTAGGAGTTAAATAATTTATTCCTTTCAAAACTTATATTAAACCACTCTTTTTTTAGAGTGGTTTTTTTATTTTTGTATATGCAAAAGAATAACCCAATAGGCTTATTTGATTCCGGAATTGGCGGAACAACAATTTGGCGTGAAGTAAAACAACTTATGCCATATGAAGATACTATATTCATAGGTGATCAACTCAATGCTCCTTATGGAATAAAGAGCAAAGATGAAATAGTTCAACTTTCCTTAAAAAATGTCGAATACTTGATCAATCAAAATTGCAAGTTGATCATTGTGGCTTGTAATACTGCAACCACTAATGCAGTTGCAGAAATTAGATCAATGTTTACTATTCCAATTATAGGCATTGAACCAGCTATAAAGCCGGCCACTTCTTTAACAAAAACATCTACAATAGGTATTTTAGCAACGAAAGGGACGATTACAAGCGATTTCTTTGCTTCTAAAATAAAACTATACCCTAATATAAAAATAATAGAGCAAATAGGCTATAATCTCGTTAACCTAATTGAGTCGGGGAAAACGAATACGGAGGAAATGAGAATGTTATTAAAAGAGTACTTATATCCAATGGTGGAGCAAGGAATGGATACCTTGGTTTTGGGATGTACACATTATCCTTATTTAAAACCTCTTATTCAAGATATAATAGGGGAAGATATATTGATCATAGATTCTGGTAAAGCAGTTGCTAAACACACGCAGAAGGTGCTTGAACAGCATAATCTATTAACTGACAAAACAACAGATGGATATAGTAAGTTCTATACTAATATCGAGCCAACTATATTACAGTCTTTCTTAGCGGATCCGCACATAGCCGAATACAAAGATTTCTAAAAGCTAAGAACAATAGTCAAGTAGTTTACTTAGCTCAACCCAAAATACGCGATAGACAATAAACGAAAGATAATTATACAAAGTAGGTCTGAACAAGTGATACAAGCATACAATAGTATGATATTAGAGCTACTAAAAGAGCTATAATGTAGAGTTACTTTACAATATTTGGGCTAACGCGGATTTTGGACTCAACTATACATACCTATTCTTCTTCCTTATACCAACTTGAATACATAACATAGTTATTAGCAATGCGCTCTACTTCACCAGCGAAATCTGACGCACTAATATCTTTTACTTTCTTTGCTGGTACACCAGCGTATATTGCACCAGATTCCACAACCGTATTCTGAGTTACAACAGCTCCTGCAGCAATAATCGTATTGCTATGGACTACGCAATTATCCATTACTATTGCGCCCATACCTACCAATACGTTATCGTGTATAACACAACCGTGCACCATGGCATTGTGTCCTACAGAGACATTGTTGCCAATAACCGTTGGGTGCTTTTGAAAAGTACAGTGAACAATCGCGCCATCTTGTATGTTGACCTTGTTCCCTATCGTAATAGAGTTAACATCTCCGCGAATCACCGCATTAAACCAAACACTACACTGAGTGCCAAAGGTAACATCTCCCACAATAGTAGCATTCTCAGCAACAAAACAATCCTCTGGAATGCGAGGAGCTTTTCCGCGTACAGCTTTTATAATCATAATTATACCAAATAAAAAATCCCGATAAATATCGGGATTTTTTATTTAATCTTTCACTGTAGGACAGTTACAATCTAAACTAACTCTTTTTGGAAATAAGTTAATCCCAATTGTAAACTGGTGAAACCCACTATTTGTAAACTTAACATCGCCTGTTGGTTGTGAGTAAGCGTATGAAAAAGATAGATTCTTATAATTTCCCCCAATTAATGGAGTAAAATACTGAAGTCTTTGCGTTTTGATTTGTCCCTGTTTTTCATAATCAGCCCCATTAAAATTCGTACGGTAAGAAACTCCAGCCCAAATACGACCAAACTCAAATTGTCTGTACACTTTCATATTGATGTCCATCGCTATCTCTTCTAACTCCTCCGTATATTGAATCAAGGTAGAAGGTTCGTATATCCAACCTTCTCCATACTTCGTATTTCCAAAAGCATAGCCTGCTCCTAATAAATACTTGCGCAAATTATTACTCTCTGCATCTGAATACAGATTTGACTTGCTCGTAATGGCATTTTTCACGGTCAGCATTGAGAAGAAATTCTTATAGTGATAAGCTGCTCCCACATCCATTGTAAAGTAAGAGTCTTTAATACTTGAGGTTCCATCAATATTAGGATCAAAACCACCAAACTCACTTTCATCTAAAGATGTTCTCGCAAACCCCGCACTTAAACCAAAAGATAATTGGTGTAAATCATAACGCGACTCACTAAAAGTAATATGGTAAGCATAAGTCCCCTTGAATCCTGTTTGAGAATGATAACCATTCTTATCATTAAAAAATACAGCTCCAATAGCAGATTGATCATTAAGACGAGTACTTGCATTCAATGTCATTAATTTAGGAGCATCGTCTACTCCACTCCATTGTTGTCTTGTAGACATTCTCACCTGTAGGCTATTTTTGATTCCTGCCATTGCAGGGTGTAAAAGATAATAGTTATCAGCCAAATATTCTGAATAAACTGACATACCTTCTTGTGCAGAACCTAATTGAGATACTAATAATATAATAACCAGGTAACTTTTTCTAAATATCTTCTTCATAACAAATTATCTTTTTAAAGAGAAATGCCCTTTATAACTAACTTTTTGACCATCTCCATCTTTGCCTGGAGTATCATTTGTAAATTCAACTGTAAACCAATAATCTGTTGAAGGCATAGGTTTACCATTAAATGTACCATCCCAACCTTCACCTTGAGCACTCATTTGTTTTAGTAATTTTCCATAACGATCAAAAATAGCAATCCTTGCTTCAGGGTGTCCTTTTAAACCAGGAATATTCCAAACATCATTATATCCATCTCCATTAGGAGTAAAATACTTTGGATAACCAAAAACAGAAAAATCTACAAAAGCCATACAACCAGAAGCAACATCGCTAACCCAAGCTGTATGATTGCCAATAGGCACATTCATAAATCTGTTGTTCATTTGGAATCCTCCTCTATCAATTGCATACTCATAATTTCCAGAAAGTCCTCCTTTTGATCCGATCACGACATCAGCATTTCCAAACTCATCAATATCCAATGAGTTTACCATACCAGTAGCATCAGCATTCTCAACAAATACCTCTATCAAATCCTTAATAATCCACGATCTACCAACCGTACAAGATTCAGTGTTTGGATAAGGCTCGTTCTTGAAACTAACACTAACAGTATACTCTCCTGCTTCTACAGCCTCGTAAGTTAATTTCTCACCAACTTGAAGCGTTTTCCAAGAAGCGTTATTATTTGAGTCATACACTTTTTTCATCCATACTAAAGACAAAGGTCTTCCTTTTAAATCTTTTGAAGTAACACCCAATACAATAGGCGTAATAGTGCCTGTTTGAGAATCAGCACATAATTGTAGTGTTGCATCCTCTGGATAATACTCTACCACAGGCGTAGTTCCCAAACTAGCATAAAAAGAACTGTAATTCTCAGCCAATGGACAGTCAAATTCTTTCTGCATTGCTACTCGAGCATAAATAAGATCAGATTTTTCTCCCATACCTATAGGGTAGTTGCGAACTAAACTCTCATCCATGCGAATATCGTTCTTAGCATCTTCTTCTGTCTTATAATAGTACACTGTCAACTTTGCTCCTTCAGGATTTAAACTTGGACCAAACTGATCTGTTCTTAATTTACCGATATAGAAACTATCGTTATTTCTAAGATCTACGGTATACGAATTTGTTGTTCCCGTATCAATCTGACAATATCTTGCTGTTCTGTCTGTACTGTGTTCCGTTTTTAATTTACTATATCCAATAGAAGCATAGAAAGAAGCAGTGTTAAAACTTTGGGTTGTTAAATCTGTAATTCTTGTCCATATCTGTCTTGCTTCATTAATTTTAACTTCCAATTCAACACCTACAATCTTATTCTGATTGTTCTCTGCATCTTCTTTAGAATTAAAAAAGTCTATAGTAAATTTATCCGTTGGATCAAAACCTTCTTCGTTAGCCTCTTCCTCTGTTACTATCGTTCTTCCATCAGCAATAATAATAGTTTGCTCTGTTAGAGATAAACGAAAAGAAGTGACATTGTTATCACAATAAGACACATTATCTAATGCAGGTATATAAGGTTTCTCCGTTACTTTAAGCGTTACTTTCTTACCTGATACAACACAGTTTTTTCTCGTTAATTTACTTTCTACACGAGTGTAAACAACACTGCCATCAGCAGCTTCAAATTCTTCGGGCTTTGGTATAGAATTTACTCCACCTTTTGCATCAGATTCTGTTAGGTGAAAGCTTATAGAATAGAAGTCAACCTCATCGTTCTCTGGAATGATTTGAGACTTAGCCGAGTTCAAATCAAAAATACCAAAGCGCTTCCCATCCTTATCTTCTTTACTTTGGTTCGCAGTTAAACTTGCATCATTGGGATTCAATGCAAAAGACTCAGCAAAAAGTGTAAAAGTTCTCGACGCAACGTCATTTGTTCCAAATAATTTAATTTGAGCAGTAACAACAGTCTTATCAGCTGCTTCATAATTATTCAATGGACCTACTAATTTAGAACCATTAACAGAAAGCTCAACCTCTTTTTGACCATAATACAAATCGTTACTTGCATTTGAAAGATCAAAAGTTCCTTTACCATCAACAGCACAAGTGTACATATCAGGTAACTTTACTAAACGGTGTTCTAAATTACATCCTTGATCTTTGATAGACAAAATAAATTCTTCCACATGAGCATCTCCTTCACCTGTTACAGGAAAAACACGCAAATACAATGTCTTGTCATGAGCTGCAGGATTCGCTATCTCTAATTTATCATTTGCAATAGCACCTGTTCCACTCTCAGCAGAATCACGTGTTTCGTGAAAGCTATATTTGTACCCACGAGGAACTATAGCATTTCCAGTAGCATCAACTTCGCTACCTGTGGCTTTATCTTTTAGTGCCTCACCTAAATAGATAACCATTTTATTAGAAACAATCTTATTGTTTGCATCTAACCCAGGCACGCACTGTTCTATATTAAATGGTTTCCCAAACTTAACTTCAGGATTTGGTTGCTCTTGCTCATCTGCAAGGGTAGCAATACTTTCTTTACTTACATAATCAATAGAATTTGTTCTTCCTTGTACACTCTCTGTAGTGATGAAAACGGAAAGAACAAAAAATAAAAGCCAGAACCTTTTGCTCATTTTACTGCTATATTAAAATTATTACTGCTTACTTATTTGTTAATTATATGTTTAAATAATCTATATTCGTGACACTTAGTAATATTCTTTGTTAATTTTGAAAAAACTAAAATAATATGTCAAAAATACAAATTCAAAATACGTCAAACCCTACAATTATAAAATTTGTTTTACCAGATTTCATTACGAAGGGCGAAAACTTCGAATTCAAGAACATAGATGAGACTGCAAATTCTCCTCTTGCACGCGAATTATTCTATCTTCCTTTTGTTAAAACGGTTTATATCTCAAATAATTTTATCGCTATTGAAAAATTTTCAATAGTTGAATGGGATGATGTGAAAGAAACCGTGGCTGATCAAATAGACTTATTCCTTGCTAAAGGTAAGAAAATACTAATTGAATCTAAAAAAGAAATAAAAAAGCAACCAATTACAATATATGCTGAATCAACACCAAATCCTTCAGTAATTAAGTTCGTTGCCAATAAATTATTAACAAAAAAACACGTTGAATATAAAAATATAGATGAAGCAACATCTTCACCGCTTGCAAAAGAATTATTTAAACAATCTTTTGTAAAAGAAGTATTCATCGATGAGAACTATATTTCAATCTCTAAATTCGATGCTTATGATTGGAATGAGTTCATCAATCCGACAAGAGGATTCATAAAAGAGTTCTTAGAAAACGGCAACTTAGCTGTTGAAGAAGCTCTTTTAAATGATGTTAAAGCACTCGAAGCTGAAGCTGATAAACACTTTGATTCCCTGGATGAAAAATCACAGCGCATTGTAAATATTTTAGAGGAGAATGTTAAGCCTGCAGTACAAGCTGATGGAGGTAATATTGCTTTTCAAAAATACGATCAAGAAACCAATACAGTACACGTTGTATTACAAGGTGCTTGTAGTGGTTGTCCTTCTTCTACTTTTACACTTAAAAATGGAATTGAAGGAATGCTAAGACATATGCTTAATGACGAAGCTATTATAGTGGAAGCTTATAATGGTTAATGATAAATAAAGTAAATATGGAAAGGGATTATGTAAAACATAATCCCTTTTTTTATCCTCAAAATTAAACCCTGATTAGGCAATAGACATATAAACGAAAAGGAATTATACTAAATAACTCTGATTTAGTAAATTAAACTTACCATAGTATGGTTTTAGAACTAATGAAAGAAAGATCAAGTAGAACTGCTTTGTAGTATTTGACTATTGTGGAGACAGGATTATACATAAAAAAAAGAGGTTGTTTAAACAACCTCCCTTTCACTTTAATTAATATAAAGATTAACTCATTCTAATGAATGATTTCCTCTTAACATCCACATCAAAATTCTTAAACAATTCTAATAATCCAATCGTAGCTTTAATTAAATCATCTGATTCAAATAAAATCGAAAAATACAATTTACTGTTTTTAGCACTTGTTTCCGTTGTACGAATACGAATGATTTGTTTTTGAATTAACTTATCTACTGACGAGATTAACTCTTCTTTATCATTAAGTATATCTTCAATTTCAGAAAATCTCTCTTCAGTGAATAGCACAATTATTTTGTCAAATAATACCTGTAATTTTTGATCAATCAGTTTTAAATCTCTAATCTGATTAAACTTCAATTTCTTGTGATTATTATCTACGTGTGTGTAGCTATTTTGTGCAATAAAGCTAACTGCTTTTATCATTTCTTGTAAATAACCTAAAGTCACTACGTAAAACTTACTTGCTCCAACCGAAGTATCATCTAAGTTCTTAATAAAGAAATAAACATTACCTCTCAGATTATCTACTTCCTTCTCTAATTTCTTTAATTTCTTTTTACTCTTCTTTAATTCAGTAATATCTTGTAGAGCGATTGAATCAATAACAGTTGTATAAAGTTCATTTACACGAGTTAATACATTTGCAATTTGAGTAGAACTCTCTGATGCAACACCTTGAATATTTACGATATCTACTCTATTCAATTGAGAGTTTTGCAACTCTTTTTCTTTCTCTTTTTTCTGGTGAATTTTATTACTTCTATAAAGTAATATACCAACTAAAATTAACATTCCTACTAAAGCATATATCTCTCCTATACGCAAAATATAAGCTGTAATAAAAGCTGCAACAAAAGCTACAATAGCCGTTACAAACCATCCACCAATTACATTAAACACTCCAGCTACTCTATATACAGCCGAATCTCTATCCCAAGCTCTATCGGCAAAAGATGTACCCATCGCAACCATAAAAGTAACATACGTTGTTGAAAGTGGTAACTTCATAGAAGTACCTATAGAAATCAATATACTCGCAACCATCAAATTCACAGAAGCACGGACCATATCAAATGCAGGCTCATCCTTTGCTGCTCGCTTAACTATAACTGAAGGCTTTTCAAATCGCTTATCTAACTTTAATTGAAGTGATTTTGGAAGCACATAGTCAATAGCTGCTCCTATCAAAACCGTTCCTCTAACAATTGTTCTAGACAATATATTAGAATCAAACTTTTCTTCAGATGTACCTGTATCTTGTCTTGCCAAGTTCATCTCTGTTTCAATCACAGCTTTAGCTTTTTTAGATGTCCAAAGTGTTATAACCATAATTGCACCTGCAATTAACAAAAAGTAGAATGGAGCGACTACACTTTCTTCTGCTAAAACTCCCATCATAAATGATTCAGGAGCTTGTCCTGATGCCTGGAAAAAGCCAAATGATTGAAATGCTGCAATAGGCACACCGATAAAGTTTACTAAGTCATTACCCGCGAATGCTAAGGCTAAAGCAAAAGTTCCAATAACGATAATCACTCTAAGTATATGTACCTTGAATACACTTACAAGTAATTGAGAAATAAAAGTCCAAACGACAAAACTAATTAAGACAATTGTCATCTGATTCTCGTTAATCCAAGTGCTTGTTTCTTTTGTTAAGAAACTTGCCCCTTTTAATCCCTTAATTAAAATAAAGAAAGTAATCGCAGTAATTGCAATACCACCAAATATTCCTCCATACGTCTTTAATTTCTTGTCAATATCAAAAGTAAAAACTAAACGAGAAAGATACTGCACAACCGTACCTATGGTAAAAGAAAGTATTACAGACATTAGAATACCTACGACAATTTCGGTAGCCTTTGCCGTATTAATATACTCAGGAAGTGTATCCCATCCATCTCCGCTGTTTACGATCTTAATTACACCTAAACACACCGCAGCTCCTAATAATTCAAAAACAATCGAAACTGTTGTAGAAGTAGGAAGACCTAATGAGTTAAAAACATCCAATAACAAAACATCCGTAATCATTACGGCGAGGAAGATGATCATGACATCATTAAAAGAAAACATCTTGGGTACAAAGATTCCACTACGGGCTATCTCCATCATCCCACTTGAAAATAGTGCTCCTACTAAAATACCTAAGGAAGCAACTATCATAATCGTTTTAAAAGTAACAGCTTTAGAACCAATAGCTGAGTTCAAAAAATTCACAGCATCGTTACTAACCCCTACAGTAATATCAATAATAGCTAAAACTGCTAAAGCAATAAGCATTACAATAAAAATCTGTTCCATTAATCTTAATATTTAATTATAGTGAGTCGCAAAGGTTTATATAAATCTGAAAACCTATGTTAAGTCAATGTTATGATTTATTGTAAAATTGAAACAATTACTTATATTTTATATTGATTTCAAACATACTAACGCCTTTAAAAACAAGAATAAGAAGGTAATCAACTCATATATGCTCTTAAAAAGATTACTTTTCTCATATAGGATATTGTCACGTGAGAAAATCATTATGCTCAATTCTAAATAATAACCTTAATTTTACTTAATCAATACAATATAAAAATGAACAAACTCTACCTTGAATCAAGCCCATACTTACTACAACATGCTACTAATCCCGTTTATTGGCTACCTTACAATCACGATAGCCTACAAAAGGCTAAAGATGAAAATAAACTCGTTATAATAAGTATTGGGTATTCTACCTGTCACTGGTGTCATGTCATGGAGCACGAGAGTTTTGAGAATGAAGATGTTGCTACCATCATGAATGATCACTATATTTCCATAAAAATTGATAGAGAAGAATTGCCTGACATTGATGCTTTTTATATGAAAGCTGTGCAATTGATGACGCAACAAGGAGGATGGCCACTGAATGTGGTTTGTTTGCCTGATGGAAGACCTATTTGGGGAGGTACATACTTCACAAAAGAAAAATGGTCTGATTCACTTTTACAATTAAATGATCTCTACAGAGACAAACCTCAAACAGTATTGGAATATGCTGAACAGTTGCATACGGGAATTTCTCTTTTGAGCTCTGCCCCCACCTTTGATAATCAATCAAGATTTAATTTCGATGGTTTACTACACAATTGGAAAAAGAGTTTTGACTTAGAATTTGGAGGGTATAATCGAGCTCCTAAGTTCATGATGCCAACAAACTTACTTTTTCTTCAAAAATATGGAATACTAAAACAAGACAAGGATCTAATTGACTATATCGACTTAACCTTAACTAAAATAGCTTGGGGTGGAATATTCGATGTTGTGGAGGGTGGTTTTTCGAGATACTCTGTTGATTATAAATGGCATATCCCACACTTTGAAAAAATGCTTTATGACAATGCACAATTATTACAAGTTTATGCAGATGCCTATAAGAGAACTCATAATGTATTATACAAAGAAACAATACAGAAAACGATATCTTTCATAGAAAACAATTGGAGAGATAGCCAAGGAGGGTATTATTCTGCCTACGATGCAGATAGCCTTGACCAAGAAGGAAAGCTACAAGAGGGAGCGTACTATGTTTGGACTAAAGAAGAATTGCAAACAATTATCACTGAACGCTTCGATGTATTTTCTACTATTTACAATATTAATAATTTTGGCTATTGGGAAAACAACAATTATGTCTTCATCCAAACTCAGCACTTATCAGATATAGCAAATGAGTTCAAGCTTTCTCTTGACGAAATACAAGCCCTAAAAACGAAATGGGAATCAGACTTATTATCAGCAAGAAACAAAAGAGAACTACCTCGTATTGATAACAAAATTCTTATTGCTTGGAACGCGATGTATATCGTGGGGTTATTAGACTGTTATACAGCGTTGAATGAGGATTCATACTTAACTGAAGCAATTGGCATTTTCAATTATATTCAAAGCAATTTAATTAATCAAGAAACAGAACGACTATACCATTCCTCTATTAATGGTCAAAAGTCAATTGAAGCCTATGTAGATGATTATGCATTTTTCATTCAAGCTTGCCTTAATTTATTCGAGAATACGGCTAACCAAGAATATTTACGCATAGCAAAGAACAGTTTAGACTATTGCTTAGATACTTTCTATGATCAAGCAAATGGCTTTTTCTTCTTGAATAATGAAAGACAGGAATTTATTACACCTATTTTTGAAACTGAAGACAATGTCATTCCTTCATCTAATGCAATCATGTGTATGAACCTACTAAAACTTGGTGTTTTATTTGAAAACATGCACTATACTACAATTGCAAAGAGAATGAATCAAGTAATGCTATCACAGATTGACTATCCTTCAGCCTATTCTCATTGGTTGCTTTCTAACTTGTATATTGAAAACCCACAAGAACTCACTATTGTTTCTGAACAAGCTTTAGACTTAACCAAACAATTAAATCAAAAGCCAATTGCGAAAACCTTTATATTTCCAATTAATTCAACCACTACTATTCCCTATTTAAACAAAGGCAATAATCAAAAAGCACATTCTTTATATTATTTTTGTACAGGGTTAACGTGTTTAGCTCCAGAAGAAGATAATCGTTTCTTAGATAAATACACATTATAGTCATGGATAAACTTGATACTTTACTGAGTACCTATATAGAGAAAATATTTGTTTTTGTACCAGAAGTTGTCACCTCTCTTATTATACTTGCAATAGGTATGTTTGCAATTAAATCACTAAAAAAAATTGCAAATAAATTATTTCTCGAAAAAAGAATTGACCCAACCTTTGCCAGTTTTTTAATTGATGTTCTCATTTGGAGTTTGCGCATTCTTTTGTTTGTAATCATAGCTTCCAAACTTGGTATACAGACAAGTTCTTTTGTAGCTATTGTAGGTGCTATGAGTTTGGCTATTGGATTGAGCTTACAAGGATCTTTAAGCAACTTTGCAGGAGGTGTACTCATTATTCTGTTCAAGCCTTTTAGAATTGGCGACATAATTGAAGCTCAAGGGGAAACAGGAAAGGTATTGACAATCCATATTTTCTCTACGCAAATCCAAACTTACCAAAACAACATTGTGTACATACCCAATGGAGTTTTATCTAATGGGAAAATTAAGAATATATCTCAAAATAATTTGAGAAGATTAGAAGTTCCTGTGCAAACTTCTTTAGTAAAGAATACCGTTGAATTTATGTCATTACTACAAGCAAAATTAGAGCAGAATGACTCAATACTCAATCAACCTAAACCGAGAATACTAATTAAAGAGCTACTAGATACTAAGATTACTTATACAGTACAAGCTTGGGTTGAACACGATAATTACAACCAGGTATTTTCTTATATCTTACTTGAATCAAAAAAAATAAGTGATGCTTTATAAGCATCACTTATTTTTTTTTGTTGCCATTACAAAATCTTTCAAATAGAAAGGTTCAAAGTAGGCTACATCAACAAAATCTTTATTTACATACTTTTGATAACTAACCTCTACCATTTCTCTTGCTGAAGGGTAAATTATATCATCTAAAAACACGAAGTTATCTTTCGTTAAAACGGATTTGCACTTCGAAGCTCCATCTCCTATAAAATACACTTTGTCGTACTGATACAGGCTCTCAAAAGAATTTTCATCTACTACTACCGCCTCAATAGGGGTTAATTGATTGTACTCTTTATCGAATACACAAGAAAAGACTTCCATTCTCCTTGCATCAATCATAGGGACAATAACTCCCGATTCTTTTACTACACTTCTCGCTAAAACCTCTAAGGTATCAATGGCAATCATCGGAATACTCAACCCATAACAAAGGCCCTTTACGGATGAAACACCTATTCGCAAGCCCGTATAAGAACCTGGCCCTTGACTAATCGCAATTGCTGCAAGGTCCTTCAAACTCTTATTGCATTGCTTTAATACTCCTTCAATAAAAACGTGAAGTTTCTCTGCATGTGAAAAGTTTTCTTCCGCAATTTCAACTAACTTTTCTATTTTTCCATCAACTGATAAAGAAACTGAACAATTCTTAGTTGCAGTTTCAATATTTAAAATTGTAATCATTCTACTCAACTTTAATCTTATCTCCATGTTGTAACGTACGGCTTACCAAAGAATAGGGTCCAGTGATAACTTCATCCCCTTTCTCAAGCCCTGCTACAATCTCTATATTTTTATCATCTTGAATGCCTGTTTTTACAAATCTAAGTTTTGCAACTCCCTTCTGATTTACAAATACCGCTTCTTTCATTAATTCCTTATCATAAACCTTTTTACTGGTTTCTGAGTTCCTCACAGTATCTGTTGGGCTACGCATTATAACAGCACTGATAGGAACACCATAAATACCGTTTTTAACATTGGTAATAATATCAACAGCAGCAGTCATTCCAGGTCTAAAAGGGGAATAATTTTCAATTCTCGAATCTATCAGATCCTTATAAGACTCCTCCAAAATCTGAATCTTCACTTTGAAAGTAGTGACTTGATCTGCTGATAAAGTTTGATTTGATGCAGAATTAGAGATACTCGTTACAATTCCCCTAAACTCTTTCTTCAAATACGCATCAACATTAATTCTTGTTTCATCTCCCTCCTTTATCTTGACGATATCATTTTCATTAATATTAACTTCAACTTCCATTCTGCTTAAATTTGCCACACGCATTAGTTCTGTACCAGCCATTTGTTGGGTTCCCAAAACTCGTTCACCTAATTCTACATCTATGCGCGATATCGTACCATAAGTAGGTGAATAAATACTTGTTCGCAAAAGATTTCTCTGTGCTTCAGTCACAGCAGCTTTTGCACTTTCCACATTGTAAAAAGCTGAATTTTGTGTTGCTTTAGCTACTTCATAAGTTGACACAACCTTATCCCATTCAGAACCTGAAATCACCCCTTTCTTATAAAGTGTTTTATAGCGATTATAACTTGCTTGAGCTTCAGTTAACTGAGCTTCAGCTTGTGATAAACCCGCCACGCTGGTAGCCAATATAGCCTTATTTCTATCTACAATAGATTCATATAAATCAGGGTTAATCTCAACAAGTAAATCACCTTTCTTGACAACTTGCCCTTCTTTAACGGGCAAATTTATGATTTCTCCCGATACTTCTGAAGAAAGTTTAATCTCAATTTCTGGCTGGATCTTTCCTGTACCAGAAACTGTTTCTACAATATCTGTTTTATCAAGCTCTATAGTGGTTACAATACTTTCACTTTCCTTCTGTCCAAATACTCCTGAAGCGAAGCCAATTATAACTAAGGCTACTACTGCGATAATAATTAATAAGTACTTCTTTTTCATAAACTCTTAATTTGAAAATAGTGGAATGCCAAAATAATACTCTAATATTCTGGTTTTAAAAATATAGTCATACTTTGACTTTAACATATTGGACTGAGCCGTAACAAACAAAGTTTGATTTTGATTTAATTCAAAAATATTAATTAGACCTACTGAATATCTTTCTTTGGCATACTCAAGTGACTTCTCACGTGATTCAAGTGTCAATACACTCGCCTCATAATTCTTTAATGCATTCTTAGTATCAGTATAAGCTCGAAAAACTTGTTGTTCTAATTCCAAAATAGCCACCTCTTTTTCATTTTCTACTTGCTCTTTTGCTAATCTACTTAATCGAAGGTTATTTCTGACTTTAAATCCATTAAAAACAGGTATACTGATAGAAACACCGAATACAGAATTTTTATTATTAGACAGTTGATCAAAAAAAGCTTCAGGTCCGCCAATCACAGATTGATATTTGGGACTTGAAACGGCCTGATTTGTTTGATTTACAAATCCTATAGGTGTTGATTCTCCTGTTGCTCTTTGTCCTATTACTCTATCAGCATAAGTCGCACTTGAATTAAAATTATAAAAACCAGAAATTGTAGGATGATAGGCGGATCTTGCAATTTTCACATTTCTATCAGCAATATCCAAATTGGCTTCTGCAATTTTTATATTCATTAAAGCATCAAACGCCCTTTCAATTATTTCATCTGGAGTATAAGCTAATATCTCATCGTTCTCAACTTCGTAATTACTATCACTTACCTCAAAAGTTGAATAAGATTCCAATTGCAAAAGCTGTGCTAAACTAAGCTTAGCCATCACCAATTCATTCTCTGACAAAATTAACCTCTGTGTTGAAGTTGCTACTGTCGCCTTTGCTTCTAATAGATCTCCAGCAGGCACAACACCAGCATCTACCAAATCTTTTGTACGCTCCTCTTGACTAAAATCGTATTCAAGTTGATTTGAATTTGTCTTGACCAATTCTTTATTGAAAATAATTTGCAAATAAGAATTAATAACTTGTAAGGCTATATTCTCTTTCATCTGTTGAGATTTATACTCAGAAGCTAAAAAATCTATCCTAGCCTTAACCATTTTATGATGATTAGCTAACCCCTTGTAAATATCCACGTTTACATTCAGCCCCAATGAAGTTGATTGAAGTGTCTGAGAGCTAAGGTTATTGGTGATTAAATCAGGTTGATCTGCAATTGTCCATCGATGTTGTCCGGAAACATCTAATGCGGGTAAAAAATCCCCCAAAGCCAATTGCCTTCTCAAGTAAGCAGCTTCCTTCTCTAATTCATACTGCTTCACTTGTATATTATTCTTTATAGCATAATCTATACATTCCTCAAGCGTCCAAGTCTTTTCCTGACTATACACCAATAAAGAACTCATAAAAAAAGTAACGAAGACCAGAAAATTACAATAATAATTCTTCATTCGCGATATATAATAAAATTAATGCTTTGTTATATTGTTAACATAAAGAAATAAAAAAAACCGCTAATAACAGCGGCTTTCTAAACTTATTTTGTAGATTTTTTACTTTTATATACGCGATAACTTAAATAAAGAGCTAATGGAACTAATAAGTATGGGAATATCATAAGATACACAATACCATCATTAACAGCCTCAGCTTTTACTCCTCCATCTTCTGTTTCTAATACAGCACGACACATTGCACATTGAGCTACCGAGTCATGAATACTTAGTATAAAAAACAAAAAAAATAAAACTAATCTTTTCATATAAACCACTTTTGCTTTACTAATTAACATAATACGGAGAAATCATTAAGTAAACAATTACACCTGTTACTGCTACATATAACCACATAGGATATGTTATACGCGCCAATTTTTTATGTCTTTCATAAGCACCAGCAATTCCACGAACAAAAGTTACCAATACAAATGGGATAATAATAATAGATAATAAAATATGCGTGATCAAAATAAAGAAGTATACATAGCGTATAAAACCTTCTCCTCCATAACTAGTTTCAATCGAAGTCATGTGATAAGCTACATACATTGCTAAAAAAGCAACACTACAACAAATACACAACTTAATTAAGCGCTCGTGTAATTTGACATTCTTCTTTTTCTTAATAGCATATACTGCTATTACTAATAAAACTGCTGTTATACCATTTATCGTAGCATATATAGGTGGCAAAAAGCTCAAAGGCTTTACATCATAACCTAACTTTTGTAAGTTAACACCAAATAAAATAGCGACAACAACAGGAATTGCAATTGATAAAATCCATATCCACTTATTGTACTTTTGCTCTATACTATTTTTACTTCCTTCCATTACTCATCTAATAATAACTTAATATCTTCTTTTAACCATTCTACAGCTTCATCGTCTGTTCCATCATAATATAAAATAGGATTACCATGCTCATCTTTACGACAACGGATATTGCCCTCTTTATCAATTAATGCAAACAAACCAGAATGTTCAAAACCACCAGCTGCCTCTGGATTAACTCCAGTATATAAATTGAACTTCTTAGCTAAATCGTAAATATACTTACCATCTCCAGTCATCATGTACCAGTAAGGGTTCTTTACACCTAACTCCGTTGCATGACGTTTTAGAGCTTCTGGAGTATCATTTACAGGATCAATGCTTATTGAGGCAATACCAAAATTCATATTCCCATAAAAAGCATTCTGCAATTTGACCATATTCATATTCATAATAGGACAAATAGTCGGACAATTAGCAAAGAAAAACTCCACGACATAAACTTTCCCTTTATAATTGTCACTCGTGATAGTCTTACCATCTTGGTTAGTCAATTCAAAATGGGGCGCAGTACCCATATACATTAAGTCTGCTTTCTCAAACTTCTTAATTACTTTTGGCACTACCCAGATACCAAAAATTAAGACAATAAAAGAAATCCAGATATAAGATTTATCTCTCATGTTAGTCGGCTTTATTTATACGTTTATATTGTTTTAATGCTAAGCGATATTCAGCTAAAAGAACTTTTACATCATCCATCATATCATTGTGCAGTTCTGCAGCACTAATTGTAGAATATCCTTCTTTATACTCAAACTTCCCTCCCTTACTCTTTCCTTTACGACCACGTAAATTCCTATCTTTATCAATTAGGTAAACATTTGTACTTGCTAAATCATCATCCAGTTTCCCCACTGTTCCTAAAGAATTAAAAAAAGTTTTCAAGTCCTCTGGTTCTACAAACAAATAGTTCCAGTTAGACATATCTGAAATGGGACTCAATTCGTCAACGACTTGTTGTGCTTGTTCCTCACTTCCAATAGGCAATACCATCACCAATTGAAAATCGTCAAACTCACGATATTTATTGTATATCTTTTGATTCAAATTAAAAGCATCGCCTCTATCCTTAAAAAGGTGCGCACCAGGAAACCCTAACACAGTAATTTTCCCTTCCAATGTAGGTTGGCCCCCTAAAAAGCTTTCACCTTTTGGAAATTCATTTACGCCTTCACTTATTACAGGTAAGCGCTCAAATTGATTTACACCTGTAGCAAAAAATAAATATGCACAAATTGGCATAACAAACAGTAAAACAAGTATTATGTATTTTTTCATCTCTATAGGTTAATTACACTATGTAACGTACAAAAATAGAAAAAGGCGGTTAATAAACCGCCTTTTCAAAATATAATATGTTATTAAAAAATCCACTTGTATTGTGAGTTATGAAAAACGTCATATACATAGTTTCCTTCAATTAATACCAAAGTAATTAAATATACACATAAAAATCCTAGAACTCCTGCTACTGACCATCTAAATGATGATTTCTCTTGTTCTAAGTGCATAAATGACCACATAATATAGTAAGCTTTCCAAATTGTTAAAATAATAAAGATATAATTTAACAAGCTTAATCCAAAGATGTGTACGTGGTGTAATGAATCTGGTTTAAAAATACCTAAAACTACCTCTACAATTGTAATTAGTGATAAGATAAAAAATACTTTCCAGATCTTTTTTGTATTTGATTGATGTGCTCCTTCTGCTGCCATAATGAAATGTTTTTAAAAAAATTAAACTAAGTAGAAGAATGTAAATACGAATACCCATACTAAGTCAACAAAGTGCCAGTATAGACCACCTTTTTCTACCATCTCGTAAGAACCTCTTCTTTGATATGTTCCTAATAAAACATTAAAGAAGATAACAACGTTAATTAAAATCCCTGTAAAAACGTGGAATCCGTGGAAACCAGTAATAAAGAAAAAGAAATCTCCGAATGTCTTATGACCATACTCATTGCGAATTAGGTTTGCACCTTCCACCACAATAGTAGCATCGTTAATTCTTTCAACAGACTGCTCTCTTGTAAGAACCTCTTTGTATCTACGACCTGTCTCAGCATTCTCAAGTGTTTTTTGAGTTCTGATCTTAATGTCAGGATTCGCTAATAAACCTGCTTTAATCTCCTCGATTGAGTAAGTTGGCGCACTTGGTCCTTTTAAAAACCACGTTCCTTTACCTCTAGTCAAAGTAGCTTCATCTCTATTTGCATCAACAATAGCAAAATCAGATAGAGCGATTTGTTTAGCTTCCTCTCCTTCTCCTTTTACAAAGTGAAGAATAGAACCTCCTCTTGTTTCAACAGCTCCATAAGTCCCTGTAATGAAGTTTTTCCACTCCCAAGCTTGAGATCCTAAGAAAACCAATCCTCCTAGAATAGTTAAAAACATATACGTTGCAACTTTCCCTTTCTTCATTTGATGTCCTGCATCTACTGCTAACACCATAGTAACTGAAGAGAAAATTAAAATAAATGTCATCAATGCAACATAGTACATTGGCGCATGAACTCCATGTAAAAAAGGAAAGTGATTAAATACCTCGTCAGCAATTGGCCAAGTATCCATGAACTTGTAGCGAGTAAATCCATATCCTACAAGGAATCCACAAAATGTTAATGAATCTGATAATATGAAATACCACATCATCATTTTACCGTAGCTTACTTTTAGAGGCTCATTTCCTCCGCCCCATGTGTTTTCTTTAGTAGCTGCTGTAGTAACTGTCGCTCCCATAAAAAGTTGTTAGTTATAAAGTTCTCAAATTTAATTTAATTTTTTTATTTATAGAATGTAAAAAACAAAAACAAATAAATCCATAGCACATCTAAAAAGTGCCAGAACCACGCACACAACTCTATTCCTATGTGTTGCTGTGCATTATACTTTTGTTTAAAATGATTATAAATTACCACCAATAAGGATAAAATACCTCCTATCAAATGGACAATGTGCACAATTACGATCACATATAAAAACGACGTTGTAATTGTACTCTCACTTCCTGTAAAGAAATAACCATTATCTATAACCTGCCCAAACCCTTTGAACTGCAAAAAAACGAATAACAAACCTAATATCAAAGTAATAAGCAAATAACTTGTTGCTTTACTTCTTTGTTCTGATTTTACAGCTCTATATGCTAAGTGAAATGTTATACTACTAATCAATATAACTATTGTACTATATAGAAATGAATCTGGCAAAACAAAATCTGTTAACCAGTCTGGTCTTGTTTCACTTACCACATAAGCACTTGTTAGTCCTGCAAAAACCATTGCAATACTTCCTAACCCAAACAGCATCATAACCTTTAATGCTTTACCTTTTCTTTCGTAGTGTTCTTGAGAAGTCATTTCCATTGTTATCTTAAAATTTTATCTAGTACATAAATAATTTGAATCAATGATATGTAAGTCACACTTACTAACATCAATGATCTTGCAGCCTTATCCGTTTTTTGTCTATACAATCTAATGGCTGCACTTAACATCCATAATCCCGCTATTAAAACAAGCCCCGCTGATATTGGAGACAAATACAATCTACCTGTCATTCCTGTTACAGGGAAAATAGATGCAATTATCAACCATACAGTATACAAGATTGTCTGCATTGCTGTCTTAGAGTCCCTTTTACCTGTAGGTAGCATAGAGAATCCACCCTTTTGATAATCATCATACAAAAACCAACCGATAGCCCAAAAATGAGGAAATTGCCAAAAAAACTGAATCATAAATAATGTTCCAGCTTCAATGCCAAAGTTATTGGTTGCAGCAACCCATCCAAGCATAAAAGGTATTGCACCTGGAAAAGCTCCTACAAATACAGATAAAGGAGTAATAGTTTTTAAAGGGGTATATACACTTGTATATAAAAAAATTGAGATTGCACCAAACATAGCAGTTTTAGGGTTAATTGCATATAAAATACCAATTCCCAAAAGTGTTAAGACACTTGCTAAGATAAATGCTGCTGTTGGTTTTACTCGTCCTGAAGCAATTGGACGATTCATAGTGCGTTTCATTTTGGCATCTAATTCACGCTCAATAATTTGATTGTAAACATTAGATGCACCTACCATACAATAGCCACCAATGGCTAAAGCTAAAAGCACCCAAAGATCAATACTTTTTAAATTCGGAACTGCTATCAAATAACCTGCTAATGTAGAAAACACTACACTTAAAGCAAGTCCCATTTTTGTCATTTCTTTAAATTCCTTAAGTACTGAAATTGATGTACTCTTTTCAGAAGTTATATTCAAAGCTGTTTTCATTTGTTTTTAATGAGTTGCAAATATAAATCAATTTTTATAACAAACCCTAAAAACAACCATTTCAGCTTTGAATATAACCATTCTTTAAGAAATTAGTAGCTATCTACTTTTCCACTTCCATCAACAATTGTTTTTGCTGCTGAAGTTCCCAGACGCGTAATTCCTAAATTTATCATTTCAATTGCAGATTCTCTATCGCGGATTCCTCCTGAAGCTTTTACTGCAAGTGGTCCGGCATTTTCAACCATTAACACAAGTGCTGGCATAGTAGCTCCATTTGGTTTACCTCCTTCAGTTTTATAGAACCCTGTAGAAGATTTTACAAATACTCTTCCGTAATCTTTCTCGTCAAATTTGCTCATTACAACATTTTTAATCAATGTAGTAAGTTGCACAATTTCTGAATCTTTTAATGCTGCAGTTTCAAGAATCCATTTTACAGTTCTAGCTGCTTTTAGCCCATAAGCAGTACACTCTTCAACTTCTTTCTTTACTTGCTCTACATTTCCTTTTTGGAAAGCAGTATAATCAACAACATAATCCAACTCATCAACTCCATCAGCAACAGCTTGTTTAGCCTCTTTCAATTTAGCTTCCAAACCTCTGTTTCCTTCAGGAAAGTCAATTACTGTTCCAATCAAAACTTTTGATTTAGCATCATCAACCATTTTACGACCAACTTTCACTTGCTCTGGACGTATCATAGCTAACTTGAACTTTTCATCAATAGCCTCTTGGATCAAATCCACTACGATTTTGTTATTTTCGGCTTCACTTACTCCAGCTTGAGCAGCTGTTTTCAAATAAGTAGAATCCATGAATTCTCTTAAATCTCTCATAATATAATTATTTAAAATTAAAAAAGCCCCTATAAAGGGGCTTTCAATATTTTACTATTTCTTAATTGTTGTGTTGCAAAGTATCAAACCAGTAATACTTCCTAAACAATTTGCAAAAAAATCAGCCCATTCAGCACTGCGACTTTTAGTACAATACAATTGTAATAATTCTACTGTTCCTCCTATCACAATAACTAATGTAAAGATAACAAATGTTAAAGAAATTCGCGAGATCTTTAACCAACTTTTTGCAAAATAATTATACCATAATACTGAAAATACCAAATAAAATACAAAATGTGCAATTTTGTCCTTAAAGGGTATATCTAATACTGATACTTTGGGAATTGAACTTCCTTCACTTAGGCAAGCTATTAAAACTAATACTGTCCAAATAACTCCTAACCAGAAAAAAAATTTACGCCCCAATTAATTCTTTGTATGCTTCTGCTGAAAGTAAATCAGCTAATTCAGACTCATTCGTGAATTGAACTTTTATCATCCATCCTGCTCCATAAGGATCAGTATTTACTAACTCAGGTTCTGTTTCTAAACCTTCATTAAATTCAATAATCTCACCTGTCAATGGCAAAAACAAATCTGAAACCGTTTTTACTGCTTCTACAGTTCCAAACACTTCTTCTCTATCTAAGGTTTGGTCAACTGTTTCTACTTCAACGTAAACGATATCTCCTAATTCCTTTTGTGCGAAATCAGTAATTCCAATTGTAGCAACGTTTCCTTCGATAGCTACCCACTCGTGATCTTTTGTGTACTTTAAATTAGCTGGTATGTTCATTTTAATTTAGTTTTTAGCAAATGTATAATATTATTACTATAAAGCCATCCTCACACAAGAAATTTTCAATCTTCTTTCCTTGTTGTTACTATATATGCACGAATATAACCTTTTTTGTTAATACAGCAAATCACAATAAAACCTTCATTCTTATTCATTGCACTTTCTCTATTTACTCCATTGTGTTTTCACACCAATTTCACTGCAAAGAATACGCTATCTCTCAAATATAATTTTTAGCTACCCTAAAGCGAATAAGAACTTATCATAAGCGCTTAATTTCCAAAATTGTATCGCATTGTAAAACCTGCTCTAATATTAGTAATTGGATACATAGTAGACATGATCGCTTTAGAGAAAGAATGATCATAAAAGAAAATAGCAGTTAAGTTTTTACTCAACATATAATCCGCAGTAATTCTCAATGACCACATATCCTGTCCTCCTCCCACTTGTTCACTGTCAAAATCTAAATAACGAACCAAGGTTTCACGCTTACTCAACGTTAGATCTGCCTTAATATTGATGTCACTTGAAATTCTTCCTCCCATACCATTGTTGGCATACATCGAATTAAAGCCGACATCTTTTATGCGATAACCAAGACCTAATACAAAGTCATTTCCATTGGTTTCAGTCAACGAATTATTATCTAAACTCAGTGAAAGCATTCGGTCTTTTCGCACTTCTGCAAGAATGCGTATATATGATTTTGTCTCCATATCAAATCTCACCAGTGGATTGAATTGTTCATACAAAGTTGCATTACTTACAACGTACTTAGAAGGTATATTCGCTCCTTCAAATTCACTTGGATTATTTTGATATTTGTAATAGTCAAAATTAGATGTATATGACCCCAATGTATATGCTGCTCGATACCCGTGATGAACAGAGAACTTCCTGAAGTGATTCTTTATAAAACCTAACTTCATAAACCCAGTATAGCGCAGTGTCCAGTTCGGCAATGGAATATCCTTAAAAATACTCGTTGATGAACTACTTGCACTCTTACCTGTATAGGCTGCATAAAATGATGGAATTAACACAGCTTGGCTGTTTGAGCTATATCCCTTTGGAAAACCTTTTTCATCCAAATTCGCTATATTACTAATATCAATACCATTCGCAACAGCTAACTTATTAGCAACTATAATTCGATTGTTTCTCATTTGCTCAAAACTATCAGCATTTGAAAATGCCGTACCAATCATCATCGTGGAAATTGTAAAATTCCCATAACTATAAGGTGCTTGCTGCATATAATTTCCATCTTCGACTGCAAATTGCTCTGTGTAATTATCAGATTTCATTCTATTGGCAGTTATATCAATAACTAAATCTGAAATAGGTCGAAGTGAAGCTGTTATATTTAATGTCTTATTACTTACCTGACTAAAAGGTTGATTCATATTTGGAAATTCACTCAAATAACCATTCTTTGCAGCCTCATAACGAACATCTGCTTGACTTCCAAAAACAAATCCTAAAGTTGGTTTAGAAGAACCAAAGAATCCAACTCCTGGCATAAATCCAGGTAAAGTTGTTCCACTGTTCTCTGCATAGTTAACTTGTATATTCTTAACTGATGTCAAAATATCAGTAAACACACTAACTGTTTTACCAAATACCCCAGCACCCTTTTCTTCCTTATTGACTTGTTGTACCACTTTTTGGCCAGGTACGATAGCTGCTTTCTTAGCTTTAGTTGCATTCTTACTCTTACCTGATTTACCTCCTATACCCAAATAACTATAAAGCGTTTCCATGCTAAGAGTAGTATTCAAAGCCTGCGTACGCGCATTCTGTATTGTATTACCAAGACTATATGTTACTCCTTCAAGCTCCACTTCTGAAAAAGCTTCTGAAGCACGTTGCCAGTTATAACTACCAGTATAAGTATAACTTGATCTAATAAACGACAAGAATGGAATCTTATTTAAAGGCAATTCGTAAGTTAAATTGATCTGTTGTGTAAATTGATTTGGCTCGCCAACATTAAAGTAATCATCCCAAATTGTGTTGCTATTGTCAACTATTCCTGTAGTACTATCATAGTAATTGCGAACCACATTATTACTTCCTCCTATATAAGTCAACCTTAAAGAGCGAGTTAAATCAAAATTAAATCCATAATTATAATTAAAGAAATAATTTCTTCTATACAATGGATCAAGTCCTATCCCTTCAACATCCAACAATCTAAACTGCTGACGATTATACTGACGAAGTACATTTGTACTAAAAGAGATATTAGAAGGTATCAAGTTAAAATTGAAATCTTTAATAATCTGCAAGTAAGTATTGTTTAAGAAACCAACATTCTTAAAAGGTTCTATCGATTTAGGTTGAAATGAATAAGCATAATCTACAGAAGTTCTAACTTGTTGTTCTAAACTTGATTCAATTTCATAATCGTGATGCTTAACCTCATTATATGAGTGTGAGAACGTAAGGTTTTCTACATCGTATATACGGGATTTTTTCTCAGGATTTCGCATCTTACTAACCCCAATAAAGTTTATACTCTTTCTCTTCGTATAATCCATTGCCCTTTTTTCAATTTCTTCAGCTTCGGCAGAAGATTTTGCATTTGACTTAACCAAACTAAGCTTTAAGTCTAAGTTATTAGGATCGTACTCTGGAGTTATAAATTCCTCACTAATAGCATAGTTAAAAGGCAAAACAATCCCCCATTTTTTTGGAAACAAATGTCCGAGATTAACATTTGTCACAATACTATATGACTTGTAATCTTCCTTACTTCTCTGTTGTGGACCTTGTTCGATACCTCCAAAACCAATAGTTGATCTCATACCAGTAGCTGATACGGTTGCAAAATCTGCAAAATTAGCATCTACAGTTGCAGTTGCCGCCCATCCACCTTTATTGTCCATATCTGATAAACGAAGCTCATCAAACCAAAATTCACCTTGAATAGAACTATGTGCTCCTTTATTTCTTACCCCTATCATCATCATACGTACCTTAGCAAAATTGGGATTTCCTTTAATACCAATCAAAACATCATCTCTTTCACCCCCTAATTCAGCTTCAGTTTTATATACGAAAGCAGAATTTAACTGATTGTTTTGACGTGAATCAGTCATCTTTAGCACTTTAATTTTTGTCAATAAATCAAGTGCTAAATCCAATTCATTCTCTTTTGGCCATATTTGATCAGGTAGTGTTTCTCCAAAATTAGTCACCTTTAGTGGGATTTCAATTTGGTAATAGTTGTCAACTAAATCATTACCAATTCGCACGAATGCAACAGCCTCATCATCTTTCAAAACAGCAGTTCCTCCATTTTCAATTCCCTCTGCGTGTATAAACATTTTTAATCGCTTGTACTGACGCATGTCAACATTGAAGTTTTTATACACAGCCCTTGCATCACCAGGTGCCAAACCAGCAGTATTACTTTGCAAGTCTTTCGAGTAGATTTTCATTGCTAAAGACTGCTCATTTTGATTAATCAATGTATTGTTCATATACATCTGCTCTTGGCGAACCCCAGGAGGAATAACGTAAGGAATTGGCTTACGTGAATAATTGTCTTGAATATTTACTGAAGTTACATCAAAAGCAGCCTTTGTACTTTCCTTTTCTTCTTCATATTCACTTCCTTCTTTATTAAAGTCAGAATAATCTCTATCCGATTTTCTCCAATCAGAACGAATTAAATCTAAACTTCCAAAACGCAAAGTTATCTGATCTCTGAAGCCAGTAACGAACATACGCATAAAGCGTATTGAACGCATATCTATTTCGAAAGGTGTACTTTGCTCTGAATCCTTATTCTTTTGTCCTTTACTTTTCTTATTGATACCATCTATATTCTCACCATTGTTATCAATTGGCACCTTAAATTGAATCCAGCGCACTGGTGCTACTGACCCATCTGCCAACTGCGTAGTAGTTTCCCTAACATCTACAACATATTTATCTTTAACTGTCATATTAGGCTTAATCTCAATTCCATATTGAAAGTAAGCATCAATAGTATTCATTGTATTATCCCCATCAACATCCTCTGCATCTGGTTGATTATTTCCCGCACGACTTCCACCTGCTGGACTATTTCCTTCCACTCCATTATAATCTCTATACCTTTCCAAGATTCCACCTTCTGCATCTAAATAGTGAACAAAATTATCTGCTGCTGGATCAGCTAAATGGGCAAAATCAGGGAACCATATTTTTTCCTCCTCATCACTTAATCCATCCAAACCAACGTCTTGCATCCTTCTATTATCAGCATTCGTATCAAATGCATAAATCAAAGAAGGTGCTGCTGGTACTTTCCCCCATGCAGTATTGATTATACTATTTTCACTCAGACTTGAAGTTGGCAATCCATTTTCATATTGCTTATATCCATCTCTAAGAATATCTTCTGAAATCAATCCAAAGTTTAACTTCAATTCACCAATATTTCCTTGATTTGCTACGCCATTTGCTCCTCCTACATAAGGATCCATTAACCAAAATTCCAATGCTTCAATATTAGCCTGCTCAAAATTCGAAGTACTTAAACTTCTCATAATCCCCGCCCAATTCTTCTCTGGTGTATTTGACAAACGAGAAGCTTTAAAGTCTGGATTGAAGTTATATATCCCTCTCTCTTTTGGATAATAAGTTAAATCTAGTGTAGTGATAACCCTACTTTCTCCATAAGCAATATCTTTGTTGGGAAACAACTCCTCACTGTATACACGACGTGTAACATTTGAAGACAAATCATACTCAGTCACACCATTGGGTCTTGATCCAACATAAAAAGCTGGATCAATCGTATACCATGATAATTTTGCTCTTCTATAACCATCTTCTAAACGTCCTACTCTTCCCTTGCTATTATTGCCTTCTAAATAGCTTGGTATCCTATTGTCATCGCTATCTTTAAAATAAAAACCTTTTGGTACACTTGCTAACTTCCACGCATGAGGACTTTTGACGTCAATTGTAGATTGAGTTCCCTCAAAATCATCAACATAAGAAGTAGCTTCACCATTCATTTGATCCAATTTAGAAGAACCTGGTTGCAAATAAGCAAATTCACCTCTAAATGAAATTCGAGATTCTGCGTCTGTATCTATATTGGGAAGTTTATTGACTAAACGAGTAAAGAAAGGTACTTCAGTAGAATATTGAGCGTTAAAACCCCATATTGTATTATTCACAGCTTCTTCTCCATAACTTGATTTATGAGTCATAGGTCGTTCAGACAGACGCAAATAAGTACCTCCTACGATGAAGTCTTTACTAAATTTGTGTTCAACGTTAAATCCGAAAAATCGCTTTGTCTGTTGACCAAACATAGTGTTATTTTCAACAGAAACATCAATAGGAGTATTAGAGGCTAATAGAGCTTGATCTAAAATCATCACTCGTCCTCTATTGTAATCAACAGTATAATCAGCACCTTCAATTAAAACTCGTCCACCTGCTTTCACTACAACGGATCCTGGTGCAACGTTAAATGCTCCAATAGGAATTCCCTCTCCCATTGTACTTGAATACTTACCTTTTAATTGAAACTTATTCTTCTGACTTTGACTGCGGATAGCTGAGGCTTTTGTCCCTGTATATAATTCTCTAAAGACATACTTCTCTTGATTCTTATTATAAGAAGTCTTGACATCATAATCCGAATTATCAAGAGGTCCACTCTTTAGTTGATTAAATAAATGTTCTCCAAAAGGCTCTACTGTTGTAAAAATAATACGCCCATTTACAGCATCGATTGTTATACCATCAAATGTATTTCGACCATACTGATTGTAATTACTATTGCCATAGCCACCGCTATTTCCATAACCTCCATTATTGCCGAAACCACCGTTATTACCAAAGCCACCGTTATTACCAAAGCCTCCATTATTACCAAAACCATTGTTATTACCATAACCACCGTTTCCTTGGTTATTGTAACTATTATTTCCCATATTAGCATTGGGATTATTGGGGTCATAGACATTTTGCATACTTCCATTAGCAAGAAAGTCAAAGAATCCATCTCCTCCTGCTTGTGGGTCATTCGTATAATTCAATCTATCAAGATTAAAAACCTTCAGTAAAGGTGTTTTTTCAACTCCTTCTGGTAAAGGTTTTCCATCGACAGAACTAATATAATTTAATGGACTTGGGTCTGTATATAAAATATTAAATCTAAATCTATCTTGGGTAATATATGAAGCATTAGGTATTTGATAGATATTCTTCATCATCAAACGCCAAAGTGGAACATTAGTCAGAGTAATACTACTCTTCAACATCTTAACGACTAAATTCTGAGAAAGAGGTACATTGTCTGTTTCCTCACCAGTATTAGGTGTATTAGGTTGATTAATGTTATTTGAATTACTTTGGTTTCCTGAATCCGTTCCAAACTCACCCACCTGGTACACTTTGTCCCCAACTGTATACTGAAAAGCAACAGCTAATACTTCATCATTTGACAAACGCTGATTCAAAGAAATATATCCAAGTTGTGGGTGATATGTATACTCAGAGCTGTTTAATTTCCTTGCACTTTCCACTTTGACAAAATCACGTCCTTCTTGCACTTGTGTATTAATACCCGAACTACCTGATGATCCAAAGCGAATACTACTATCTAAATAATAATTGGATTGACCAATTTTCTTAGGGTCATATAAGTTGTTTGCATTATCTGGATAAGCATTTGCTGCTGAATTAACAAAGAAATTAGCATCTTGAGAAGACACATATCGATTATCGCCAAACTTACTCTTACCTTCTCCCAAATCCTGAATTGCGACAAGATTTCTTGCATTGTTATTAGTTTGTCCTAATCTACTATAACGATTCGTTACCCAAACCTCTACACGAGTAATGCGTATTCTACTGTTGATATAAGGATACTTACTCAAAGCTTGGTCGTAATTATCTCTAAAGTATTGAGATAAAAAGAAGTGTCTATCCTCATCATAATCAATTGCAAACAACTCAAAATCTTCTAACGTTCCTCCTCCATCAGCACGGACAGAAGTTGTCTGCGACTTTTGCTCAGAAAAAACTCCAGTAATTGTCGTGCGACCGAATTGCAATTCAGTTTTAACACCAAAAAGACTTTGAGCTCCCCTGATAAGAGAACCTGTGATTGGCATACTAACATTACCTACTTCTACTTTTCGAACAATATCATCTTCATCAGGTTCAAATGACAATTTCATTAAATTCTGAAAGTCAAAAGTAGCTTGTGTATCGTAATTGGCATTAACACTTAATCTTGTACCTACTTTACCTTGCAATCCCATACTAATACGTTGATCAAAATCAAACATCATGTTTTTTCGATTGCGAGCAGACATCACGGGGTTGTCTTGCTTAGTAAACCTCACCCCCATATCAAACTCAACAGAACCTGAAGGTCTAACATCTATAGTATTGGAACCGAAAATACCGACAAACAGTTTTGAATTCACATAATAACGCGGCAACATATCACGCTGTTCTTCTTCATTCTCTAATCGTCCGTGCATAGCGTTAAACTTCTGCTGAAAATACTTTCTAATTTCACTTTTCAACACAAGGTCTTCATACTCTTTTCGAGTCAATATAAGAGGTAGATTAACATTAAATTCCCCAACAGTTCGCGTAAAATAGTAGCGGTCGTTACTTGGATTATAAGAATACGATTCTCTTATAATATTGGGATCAGGAATAATAAAATTACCAAAATCATACTTAGGTTGCAAAGAGTCTACCTCTTGTTCCAACCAACTTAGATCTTCAGTTTCTTCAGGCAATAGTTCTTCTTGTCCAAAACCTGTAACAGTTCCAGATACAAATATTAAAAACATTAAAATAATATGTTTTACTAAAAGACTATTCCCCCTCAAGACCTATAAATTTTTTAAAGCTTGTTTTATTATCACTTCAACTGTAGCATCAGGATTGGCTTTTACAATCTTGTCTACTACTTTTTCTGCTGATTTGCGAACAAAGCCTAATACCTCTAAAGCAGATAACGCTTCATCTGCATTTGTATTGTTAATTATAGGCAAAACTTCATCAATATTATATAGTTTTACAACTTTCTCTTGTAAATCTAAAATAACTCTTTGTGCTGTTTTAGTACCAATACCTTTTACTGATTGTATAGTTTTAGAATCTCCTGAAGCTATCGCTTGTAGTAATTCTTTAGGAGAAATTGAAGATAAGATATTTCTTGCAGTATTCCCACCAATACCAGATACCGAAATCAAAAGCTTAAATAATTCGCGTTCAATTTTATCGATAAAACCGAATAAAGTATGGGCATCTTCCTTAATTTGTAGAAAGGTATATAAACGAAGTTTTTCAGATGATCCTATCTGAGAAAAAGTTTGCAGGGAAATATGGATTAAATATCCTACTCCCCCGCAATCTATTACTACCTCTGTAGGTGTTTTTTCAACCAATCTTCCTTCAATATGTGCTATCATTTTTCTTAGTTATTTTAACTTCAAAAATAGTAATTAAATAAGCTAATTACTAATAGAAAAAATGATAGAAATTCAGAAGATTAATTTATTATTTCTTTTTTCTATTTTCTCTTACTTGCGCATCCACAACTGCCACAGCAGTCATGTTCACCATTTCATCAACGCTTGCACCAAGTTGGAAAACGTGAACAGCTTTATCTAATCCCAAAATTATTGGTCCTATTGATGTAGCTTTGTTCAATTCTTTCAACATTTTATACGTGATATTCGCTGAATCCAAATTAGGGAATATTAGTGTATTTACTTTCTTATCAACAAGTTTTGAAAAAGGAAACTTCTTTTTCAACATCTCGTCATTCAAAGCAAAGTCAATCTGTATTTCACCATCTACTACCATATCTGGATATTGCTCATGTAACATGGCAACAGCCTCCTTCATTTTACTCGGAGATTCTTGTTCTGCAGAACCAAAGTTAGCATAAGATAACATTGCAATAACAGGATCCATTCCAAACATTCTCACTGTCTTTTCAGTCATCACAGCAATTTTTGCAATATCTGCTGCAGAAGGATTTGGATTAATAGCAGTATCAGCCAAGAACATAGGGCCTCTCTTAGTCAACATCAGATTTGTTGTTGCAACTTTAGATACGCCTTGTGCTTTAGGGATTAACTCTAGAATAGGTTTCACTACAGATGGATAACTTCGAGAATATCCAGTTAACATAGCATCAGCCTCTCCCTCATTAACCATCATAGAAGCAAAGTAATTTCTCTCACGCATTAATTTCTCTGCGTCATAAAGAGTAATTCCCTTTCTTTTTCTTGTCGCCCAATAAGCTTCAGCAAACTGTAATCTTCTGTCTTTTTGATCATCCGATTTTGGATCAATAATCTCAACGTCAGCATGAAATTCTATCTCCTTCTTCAGCTCCAAAATGATTTCCTTATCTCCTAATAAAATTGGATTAGTCATCCCTTCTTCATAAGCGATTTGAGCTGCCTTCAACACGTCCAAGTGATCAGCTTCAGCATAAACAACACTTTTCGGTTCCGTTTTTGCACGATTAATAAGCATTCGAACTAACTTATTATCGTTCCCCATACGCATTTGAAGTTCTTGACAATACTTCTCCCAATCCACTTCTTGTTGTGGAGCTACGCCACTTTCTATTGCTGCCTTAGCTACTGCTGGTGGCACAACTGAAATCAAACGTGGATCAAAAGGCTTAGGAATAATATACTCACGACCAAAGCTTAGTTTAGTTTCTCCATAAGCTATATTTACTTGCTCTGGAACAGGTTCTTTTGCAAGTTTAGCTAAAGCTACTACAGCAGCCATCTTCATCTCCTCATTAATCTTAGTGGCTCTAACGTCTAATGCTCCTCTAAAAATATAAGGGAACCCTAAAACGTTATTAACTTGATTAGGATAATCAGATCTTCCTGTAGCCATGATGACATCTTTGCGTGTATCAACCGCTAAATTGTAATCAATTTCTGGTTTTGGATTAGCCATTGCAAAAACAATAGGGTTCTCAGACATTGACAACAACATCTCTGGCTTAAGAACATCTGCTGTTGATAAACCGATGAATACATCAGTTCCCTTCATTGCATCTGCTAAAGAAATATCTGTATCAACAGCAAACTCTCTCTGTAAATCAGAAATTCGTGTATCGTCTTTCTTCAATACTCCTTTACTGTTAAACATCTTGATATTCTCCTGTTTAACACCAAATGCTACATATAATTTTGCACAAGCTATAGCTGCAGATCCAGCACCCGAAACAACCATTGTAACATCTTCCATCTTTTTACCTGCTAACTCAACAGCATTTAGTAATGCAGCAGCTGAAATAATTGCTGTACCATGCTGATCATCGTGCATAACAGGAATATTCAACTCCTCTTTCAATCGTCTCTCAATTTCGAATGATTCAGGAGCCTTAATATCTTCAAGGTTAATCCCTCCAAAAGTTGGTGCAATATTTTTTACTGTTTCGATAAATTTCTCAACATCCGTTGTATCAACTTCAATGTCAAACACGTCAATATCTGAAAAAATCTTGAATAACAGACCTTTACCTTCCATTACAGGTTTAGATGCTTCTGGACCAATGTCACCTAAGCCTAATACTGCTGTCCCGTTTGAGATAACAGCAACCAAATTACCTTTGGCTGTATATTTGTAAACATTGTTTACATCTTTTGCAATTTCTAAACATGGTTCTGCTACTCCAGGAGAGTAAGCTAAAGATAAATCTCTTTGAGAAGAGTATTTTTTGGTAGGAACAACTTGTATCTTTCCTGGCACTGGCTCAGCGTGATACTTCAATGCTTCCCTACGTAAACTATCTTTGTTCATAAATTTCGTTTTAGGTTCTGAGCAAAGGTAGTCTTTTTGTAGTATAATTAAAATATAAGGAAATCAATCCCCTAAAAAATCAATATTTCGCAACAAACCAGCATATTTAGTTCTTTTTATTGCAGATTTCTTAAATATTTCATTAAATGTTTCCTCAGTCAATTCTTTCCATTCTTGTTTTGAATAGCTAATTAACTTTCTATTAGCAATGAAACGCTCCTCTTTATGAGGTATAGCAAACCGATTCCAAGGACAAACGTCTTGACAAACATCACATCCAAACATCCAATTATCAAGTTTACCACTAAATTCATCCGGTATACTATCTTTTAACTCTATCGTTAAATACGAAATACACTTACTTCCATTAACAATATGAGCGCTTTCTATAGCCCCTGTAGGACAAGCGTCTATACACTTAGTACAATGGCCACAATGATCGGTTGTGATACCGTCTACTTCTAAATCTAAATCAATAATCAATTCTGCAATAAAGAAAAAAGAACCAGACTTTTTAGTAATCAAATTATTATTCTTACCAACCCAACCTAAGCCACTTTTGGCTGCCCAGGCTTTATCTAACACAGGCGCAGAATCGACAAAAACTCTACCACCTACATCACCAATCTCAGTTTGAATGAAATATAGAAGTTCTTTGAGCTTATCTTTTATTACATAATGGTAGTCTTCTCCGTAAGCATATTTTGAAATCTTAAAAGTAGATGATGCTTGTCTTTCTTCAGGATAGTAATTAAGAGTTAAAGAGACTACACTCTTAGCACCTTCAACTAACAACCTTGGATCAAGTCGCTTGTCAAAGTTATTCTCCATGTAATACATGCTACCATGCATTTGCTGATTCAACCAATTTTCAAGTCGTGGAGCCTCCTCCTCTAAAAAATCAGCTTTTGATATACCACAAGAAGAAAAACCCAATCTTAACGCTTCAGTTTTAATCAAATTGGCATACTTAGCCTTATTATCAATCATAGTACCTATTCAAATAAACCACCTTGTTTAAATTGACGTGTGCGATTCAAGTGTTCGTAAGCTTTATCTGTAGCTTCACGACCACGAGGAGTTCTAATTATAAACCCTTCTTGAATCAAATAAGGTTCATAAACCTCCTCTATCGTTTCTCCATTCTCTGATACAGCAGTTGCAAGTGTAGATAAGCCCACAGGCCCTCCTTTGAATTTATCGATAATCGTCAGTAGGATTTTATTATCCATCTCATCTAAACCAAAAGAATCTACATTCAAAGCATTCAAGGCATACTGAGCGATAGCTAAATCTATACTACCATTTCCCTTGATCTGTGCAAAATCACGAACTCTGCGAAGTAAGGCATTAGCGATACGAGGTGTTCCTCGACTGCGTCCAGCAATTTCTATAGCTGCTTCTAAATCTATAGGTACTCCTAAAATTTCAGCACTGCGTACAATAATAGTGGAAAGCAATTCCTTGTTATAATACTGAAGCCTACATTGTATCCCAAATCGAGCACGCATAGGAGAAGTTAACAGACCCGAACGAGTTGTAGCTCCTACAAGTGTAAAAGGATTCAAATTAATTTGAACCGTACGGGCATTTGGCCCAGATTCAATCATAATATCAATCTTGAAATCCTCCATAGCTGAATACAGATATTCCTCCACAATAGGACTTAAACGGTGAATTTCATCGATAAATAGTACATCGCGTTCTTCCAAATTAGTTAGAAGCCCAGCTAAATCTCCAGGTTTATCCAAAACGGGTCCAGACGTAATCTTAATACCCACATCAAGTTCATTAGCCAAAATATTAGCTAATGTAGTTTTTCCCAATCCTGGAGGACCATGAAAGAGAGTGTGATCTAAAGCCTCATCGCGAAGATTTGCTGCCTTCACGAAGATCTTTAAATTCTCCAAAACCTGTTCTTGACCAGCAAAATCATCAAAAGAAAGTGGACGTAACTTTCTTTCGATATCATTTTCATCAGAAGAATAATTCCTATTTGTAGGATCTAAATTTGCATTCATAAAGCAAAGATAATTTAAAAAAAATCATTCAAAAAAATAACAATTACAAAAAGAGAAACAACGTAGATTACCCAATAAAAAAAGAAAGGGCACCTATTCAGGTACCCTTTCTTCATATATAGAAAAATTCTATTAGTGATTTAATTGTTCCTCACCTTCCATATAAGGCATGTTTTGAGGAGCGTAATCTTCTGGTAATCCAGGTTTACTATAGTCATAAGGCCATCTGTAAACTACTGGTAACTCACCTGGCCAGTTTCCGTGAATATGTTCAACTGGAGTAGTCCATTCAAGTGTATTACCTCTCCATGGGTTTTGAGTTGCTTTCTTACCGTAGAAAATACTAACGAAGAAGTTCCATAAAAACACCAATTGGAAAGCTGAACCTACTAATGCAAATACCGTAATTAAAACGTTAACATCATAGAACTCATCAAACAATGGGAACGCAGTGTTAGAATAATAACGACGTGGTAAACCAGCTAAACCGATAAAGTGCATTGGGAAGAATACTCCGTAAGCACATACTGCTGTAACCCAGAAGTGAATATAACCAAGGTTTTTATTCATCATTCTACCGAACATTTTAGGGAACCAGTGGTAGATACCTGCAAACATTCCGTAAAGAGCAGAAATACCCATTACTAAGTGGAAGTGAGCAATTACGAAATAAGTATCGTGAACGTTGATATCTAATGTAGAGTCTCCTAAGATAATTCCTGTTAAACCTCCTGTAATAAATGTAGAAACGAAACCAATACAGAACAACATAGAAGGGTTCATTTGAATGTTACCACTCCAAATTGTCGTAATATAGTTAAATGCTTTTACAGCAGAAGGAATTGCAATTAATAAGGTTGTAAAAGTAAATACAGAACCTAAGAAAGGATTCATTCCCGACACGAACATATGGTGTCCCCATACAATCGTAGAAAGAAACGCAATACCTAAAATAGAAGCAATCATCGCACGGTATCCGAAGATAGGTTTACGAGCATTACAAGCAATTACTTCAGAAGTAATACCCATTGCAGGTAAAATAACGATGTAAACTTCAGGGTGTCCTAAGAACCAGAACAAGTGTTCGTATAATACAGGAGACCCACCTTGGTAATGTAATACCTCACCAGCTAAATAAATGTCTGATAAGAAGAAAGAAGTACCAAAACTTCTATCGAATAACAACAATAATGCTGCTGATAATAACACAGGGAAAGATACAATACCAATAATTGCAGTAACAAATAATGCCCATACAGTCAAAGGTAATCTTGTCATACTCATACCTTTTGTTCTTAAGTTAATTACTGTAGCTACATAATTTAAAGATCCCATTAAAGAAGAAGCAATAAAAATAGCCATAGAAACTAACCATAATGTCATCCCCATTCCAGAACCTGGAATAGCTTGTGGTAAAGCACTTAAAGGAGGATAAACTGTCCATCCTGAAGATGCTGGTCCTCCTTCTACAAATAAAGATATAACCATCAATACTGCAGAAATGAAGAATAACCAATAAGATAACATATTTAAAAATCCTGAAGCCATATCTCTAGCTCCAATCTGCAATGGAATAAGTAAGTTTGAGAATGTACCACTTAAACCTGCAGTTAAAACGAAGAATACCATAATAGTACCGTGCATTGTAACAAGCGCTAAGTATGCATCGTTTTTCATAACTCCATCAGGAGCCATTTTGTCACCTAATAACCATTTGAATAATGTAAAAGATTCTTCTGGCCATGCAATCTGCATTCTAAATAAAAGTGACATCGCAATACCAATGATTCCCATAACAATACCTGTAATCAGGTATTGTTTGGCAATCATCTTGTGATCTAAACTAAATACATATTTAGTAAAGAAGTTTCCTTTATCGTGATGATCGTGTGAGTGATCAAGATTTATTTCGTGTCCTACTGCTGACATAGTATAAATTAGTTTTAATACGTGAGTTTTACCTTACAACTGAGCAACAGCTTCAGATGCTTCTTCAACCTTCTCTTCTACTACTGGCACATTAGTCCCCTTTTCAGCGGCAACTTGCTCTTTTAAAGTAGGAAGTTCACTTAACCAAGATTCAAATTCTTCAGGAGTTTCAACTACAACTTTCATTTGCATGTTATAGTGAGATGCTCCACAGATTTTGTTACATAATAACAAATAGTCGAATGTATAAGGATCCAAAGCCTCATGACCGTTTGCAATTAATTCTTGACTTCTATCCGCTCTGATATTATTGATGTTGTTAACTTTCTTTATCATAGCATCACGCGATCTCATATCTTCTGTAGTGATAGTAGGAGTAAATGCAAACTGAGTAACCATACCTGGCACACAGTTCATTTGTGCTCTAAAGTGAGGGAAATAAGCAGAGTGTAAAACGTCTTGTGAACGGAATTTCATAACTACTTTCTTTCCTAATGGCAAGTGTAATTCTTTTGCCATTTTATCATCTGCAGCATTTGGATCTGACATATCTACTCCAACAACGTTGATACCTTCAATAAAGCGAACATTGGCTTTACCTAAAGTATTGTCTGTTCCAGAGTAACGAACATCCCAACCAAATTGCTTAGCGTAAACTTCTACGACTAAAACGTCTTCTTTTTCATCCACGAACATGATGTCGTTCCAAGCAAATAATCCGTACAAAATCAACCCTGATAAAGTAATTACTGGGATGATAGTCCATATTGCTTCTAACTTATCATTATCTGAAAAGTAAAGTGCTTTTCTTCCTTTTACACCTCTACCTTTAAATGCAAAGTAGTGAAGTAAAAATTGAGTAAAAATCTGTACGACAAAAATAAGTCCCATAGAAATCCACATCAAGAAATCCACCTTCTCTCCATGCTCTGATGCAGCATCGCTCATCAAAGGAAAACTACCATATTCTACTAAGCAAAAGATAGTAAAAACGTAAATAAATCCTAAGAAAGCGAAAGTCAAATAACCATTAACGTTATTATCCTTGTCATTTGCGATTTCTGAACTTATATCGTTAGGTTTAGATCCAACTTGCGTTAAATCGAATATCTTAGTCAATTGCCAAATAGCAATCCCTAACAATACAATTACAGCTATTATTAATAAACTTGTCATTTGTTTATTTTTAAATATTAATAATGGAAATGTTTACTTTCTTCAATTAATGGATTATTCTTAGCTAATAAAGGAGCTTTAGCAATCTCACTAAATCCAACAAGGATAAACAATCCAATGAAGAATAATAGTGATCCAATTTCTGCTGCACCAATAAACCAAGAACCTCCAACTGTACCAGGAGCTATCATTAAATAGAAGTCAATATAGTGACCAATAATAATACATACTCCTGCCATTACCACAATCCATGTTAAACGTTTGAAATCTGTATTGATTAACAATAATAATGGCAATACAAAATTCAATACTAACATACCAAAGAATGGCAAGTTAAACTCTTGTATTCTAAAGATGAAGTAAGTTACCTCCTCTGGAATATTTGAGTACCATTGTAACATAAATTGAGAGAACCAAAGATAAGTCCAGAAAATACTTAATCCAAACATAAATTTAGCTAAATCGTGGATATGGCTAGTATTAACAAAATCCATATATCCTTTACTCTTAAGGTATAAAGTTACAAAAGCGATAGTTGTAATTGCTGTTACAAAGAAACTTGCAAAAACATACCATCCAAATAAAGTACTATACCAGTGAGTATCAATAGACATAATCCAATCCCATGAAGCCATAGATTCCGTTACAATAAAGAAAGCTAAGAAACCAGCAGACGCTTTAAACATCTTTTTGTGGTAAACTAAGTCTCCTGATGCATCTAAAGCTAAAGACTGCTTACGCATATAAATGCGGTATAAGTTCCAACCTCCTAAAAAGATTATCGCTCTAATAATAAAAAATGGTGCATTTAAATAACCTTCTTTACCTTTGATAATAGCATCCGCTTCTACTACATCTTTATCAGCCCAAATAAATAAGTGATTACCACCTATTCCGTAAACCGAAAGTAACAATAGTATGAAAAAGATAATTGATCCAGGCAAAATATAAGCTGACAGTCCTTCCATCACTCTAAAAAGTACTGGCGACCATCCTGCAGATGCAGCGTAATTAATTCCATGGAAAACCAAGATACCCACAGAAACAAGCATTACGAAAATACATCCTACATATAATGCAGTCCAAGGTTTGTTTTTAAGCTGACCATAAACGTGCTCAGCATGATGATCAAAATGTGCATCAGACACAGCGTGATCAGCAGCAGATACATGGTGCTCACCATGACCGTCGTGAGCTTGCTCAATTAGATTCGCTTTTACTTCAGCAAGATCTTTTGGTGCTTTAATGAAGCCATATATAATCCCTGCTACTCCAATAAGCATTAGCACGAATGCAAAAGTCTTCAATTTTTTTGAAAATGTGTACATATCTAAACTTTCAAATAAGTTTTACAATTTATTATTCTGATTTCAATTTTAAAACGTAATCTGTAACTAACCAACGCTCTTGTTGAGATAATTGATTAGAGTGAGATCCCATAGAATTCAAACCATAAGTAATTACGTGATAAATTCCTCCTTCTGTAAGCTCACGATCTTTGTAGTTCGGAACTCCTAAGAATTTTTCCTTTTTCACCAAATTACCATTTCCATCTCCTTTTGCACCATGACAAACAGAGCAGTAAATTGTATATAATTCTTTACCTTTCTCTAAGTTCTTATCAGCCTCCGCTAAAGGAGACTTCAAATTAACTTTTGCCAAACTCAACCCTTCTGGTGTATCTGGGTAAGCTTCCGGTTCATATCCTCTTGGGATTGAACCTTCAGCAGGTAATTGTCCTTCTTTACCATTTTTGAATACCGTAGTAGGTACCTCTGAATATGTCTCATATGCTACTGATTCGTACATATTTGGCATAAACTGATAATTAGGACGCTCTTTATTAAAACAAGAAGTAGTCAATACTGATACTCCTACTAAAGCTACTATTTTATATATCGTATTCATTCTACAATTACTTTTCAATTACTTTAACTTCAACTGCTCCAGTTTTTTTGAAGAACTCAATAGCAGAATCTTCATCTCCTTTTAAAGCAACTTCCATTAAAAAGTGATCATCCGTTGTTCTTACATCTGGATTTTCAGCCTCTTTAAAAGGCCATAATTTACTTCTCATAAAGAAAGTAAGTACCATTAAGTGAGCTGAAAATAATACAGTCATCTCAAACATAATTGGAACGAAAGCTGGCATATTTTGAATAAAACTCATACTCGGTTTTCCTCCAATATCTTGTGGCCAATCAATAATCATAATGTAATACATCATAAATGTACCGAAAGCTAAACCAACTAATCCGTACAAGAAAGCACAAATAGCAATTCTCGTTGGCTTTAACCCCATTGCTTTGTCAAGACCATGCACTGGGAAAGGAGTGTATATTTCTTCGATATGATGTTCAGCTGCTTTTGTTTCTTTTACTGCATCTAACAATACATCATCATCATTGTATATTGCGTAAATTACTTTATTACTCATAGCGAATTAATGATTTAAAGATTGATGATTTTCTTTGCTGTCTCTCTCCTTTTTGTAGTACTCTCCTGAAGATTTCAAGATAGTCTTCACCTCTGCCTGTGCAATTACAGGGAAACTTCTTGAATACAACAAGAACAATACAAAGAAGAAACCAATAGTTCCAATATAAATACCTGCATCAACAAAAGTTGGCTGGAACATTGTCCAAGATGAAGGTAAATAATCTCTGTGTAATGAAGTAACGATAATTACGAAACGCTCAAACCACATCCCAACGTTTACAACTAAAGAGATAATAAACGAAGCCATAATGTTAGTTCTAATTTTCTTAAACCACATTACCTGTGGTGAAACAACGTTACAAGTCATCATTAAGAAATATGACCACCAGTAAGGTCCTGTTGCACGGTTTAAGAATGCGTATTGCTCATATTCTACTCCAGAATACCATGCTACCCATAACTCAGTGATATAAGCAACCCCTACAATAGATCCTGTGATCATTACAATAATGTTCATCAACTCTATATGTTGAATTGTAATATACGCTTCTAAGTTAGATACTTTTCTCATAATGATCAACAAGGTAGTAACCATCGCGAATCCAGAGAAAATTGCACCAGCAACGAAGTATGGAGGTAGAATAGTCGTATGCCATCCAGGAATAACTGAAGTAGCAAAGTCAAAAGATACAATCGTGTGTACAGAAAGTACAAGAGGAGTAGCTAAACCAGCTAAAACTAATGATACTTCCTCAAAACGCTGCCAGTCTTTTGCACGACCTGACCAACCAAATGATAAAATTGAATATACTCTTTTTGTAAATGGCGTTATAGCTCTATCACGTAACATTGCAAAGTCAGGTAGTAAACCAGTCCACCAGAAAACTAATGATACTGATAAATACGTAGAGATCGCAAATACGTCCCATAATAATGGCGAGTTAAAGTTAACCCATAATGATCCGAACTGGTTTGGTAAAGGTAAAACCCAGTATCCTAACCAAGGACGTCCCATGTGAATAATAGGGAAAAGACCAGCCTGAACTACAGAGAAAATTGTCATTGCCTCTGCAGAACGGTTAATTGCCATTCTCCATTTTTGTCTAAATAATAATAATACGGCTGAAATAAGGGTACCAGCGTGACCGATACCTACCCACCAAACGAAATTGGTAATATCCCAAGCCCATCCAACTGTTTTATTTAATCCCCAAGTACCAATACCTGTACCTATTGTATAAGCCATTGATCCTACTCCCCATAGAAACGCTAACAAAGCGATAGTGAATACTCTCCACCATAGTTTATTAGCTCTCCCTTCTACAGGTCTAGCCACATCCACAGTTATATCATGGTAAGTTTTCTCACCAATAACTAAAGGTTTTCTAATGGGTGCTTCGTAATGTGACGACATAATCCTTTATATGTTTCTTTAATTAATAATTCAAGTTAATTACACGTTTCTAACTTTCACGTGATACACAACATTTGGTTTCGTACCAATGTGCTCTAATAAGTGGTATGAACGATCTGATTCTACTAATTCTACAATATCAGAATCCTTATCATTGACATCTCCAAATACCATAGCTCCGCTTGAACAAGCAGCCGAACATGCAGTCTCAAATTCATTTGGACGTACTGCTCTACCTTCGTTCTTAGCTTTTAAGATTGTAGCTTGAGTCATTTGAATACACAATGAACATTTCTCCATTACCCCTCTTGAACGAACTACTACGTCTGGATTCAATACCATACGACCTAAATCGTCATTCATATTGAAATCAAACTCATTATTCTGAGAATATAAGAACCAGTTGAAACGTCTTACTTTATAAGGACAGTTGTTTGCACAATATCTTGTACCTACACAACGGTTATAAGCCATGTGGTTTTGTCCTTGACGACCATGAGATGTTGCTGCTACTGGACACACAGTCTCACATGGAGCGTGATTACAGTGTTGACACATCACAGGTTGGAATGCTACTTGTGGGTTATCTGCTGGATTTTCTAAATCATAGAAAGCACTGCGATACTCACTTAATCCTTTAGCATCTTTTTTCTTTTGAACATCTCCATCAAATGTATCTTCTGATGAATAGTATCTATCAATACGCAACCAGTGCATATCTCTACTTCTTCTAACTTCAGATTTACCTACTACTGGTACGTTATTCTCTGCGTGACATGCAATAACACAAGCCCCACATCCTGTACAAGCGTTTAAGTCAATAGATAAATTAAAATGATGTCCTACTGTACGGTCAAACGATTCCCAAATATCAATAGTACGCGCTTTCACATTTTGGTGATCGTAGCTTACCATTGGGAATACATTCCACTCTTCTGTATTTGCATTGAAAACATCAGCAGTAGTTTCTTTAATGATGTCATTTCTACTCATTAAAGTATTGTGTAACTGAACACAAGCAAATTCATGCATTCCATTACCTTTAGCTACGCTTACTGTCTGTACTTTATTAGCATTGAAATACAATTTGTATGCATTCACCCCAACTTGCATATCTTTCTTAAGAGCCTCTTTTCTTCCATATCCGAAAGCAAGACCAATAGTTCCAGGAGCTTGACCAGGTTGAATTAATGCAGGTACGTTTTCTAATGTAACACCATTTACAGTTAACGTAATATAGCTACCATCTAAACCACCATTAGCAACATGTTTATTCACGATTCCTAACGCTTCTGCATCTACACGAGCTACAGTTGCATAGTTATCCCAAGAAGCACGGCTAATTGGATCTGGGAACTCTTGTAACCAAGGGTTATTTGCTTGTTGCCCATCTCCCATACCTGTTTTAGTATAGAATACTAATTCAAAGTCACCTTCTTTCTTAGCTTTAGCAACTGCATTAGCAGCAGAAGTAAAGTCAGCGTTAGCAGATACTTTGTTTAAATCTCCGAAAGTAGCAAATCCATCGTGAACAATTTTATTCCAAGTTTTGTTTGAAATAGTAGCTTGTCCAACAGATTTTACGTAATCGTAATAAGGAGTATTATTATTTGTCCACAACAATAATGCGTCTTGGAATTGACGAGTATCGAATAAAGGACGGATAGTTGGCTGAGTAACTGAGTAGTGACCTTTTTTGATCACAACATCACCCCAAGACTCTAAGTAATGTGGAGCAGCTGCAGCAATAGTTGAAACTAATGCAGTTTCGTCTTCTTTCATAGAGAAATCTACAGACAAATCAACATTTTTCAAAGCCTCAGCAAATGCCTCTCCATTAGCTAAAGAATAAACAGGGTTAACGTTAGACATAATTAAAGTATGAACTTTACCAGCAGTCATGTCTTTTATCAACTGAGCTACTGCTGCGTCATTACCTTGTCTAACAAATTTAGTTTGCTCTGGTAAGAAAGCCTTAGATCCTAAAGCTTCATTAATAGCAAACACAAGTAGTTGTGCATTTACATCGTCGATTCCACTTACAAGAACACCATTACTTCCAGCAGCTTTCAATTGTTGAGCAGCTTTCTTAATAGCTTCATCATAAGCAGTACCGTTAGTACTTACATTAGCACCTACTACTATATTGTAAATTTTAACCAAAGCAGCCTTTAAGTCTGCAGAGTTTAAAGGAAGTCTAACGTCAGCGTTAGCTCCACTTAAAGACATATTAGATTCAAGTTGAATGTGCTTAGACATTACTTTTCTCTCATCTGTATTTCTCTTTGGAATACGTTTTTGCGCATAAGCAGAATCATACCCTCCACCTTGCCAGTCACCTAAGAAATCAGCATCTACCGAAACAATCACATCAGCTTGACTAAAGTCATAATCAGCTAACCCTCTCGTTCCATAAGCTTTCTCGTAAGCGTCTAAAGCAGAAGATGAAGATACTGCATCGTATACAACATGCTTAGCAGTTGGATAAGCCGCAACAAACTCTCCTATTAATTTATCAGTAGAAGGACTTGCCATTGTATTAGTCAACAACACAATATTCCCTCCTTTTGATTTAGCATCTTCTAAACTAGCTTTAACTTTTACATCTACATCATCCCAAGTAGTATCTTTTCCAGACACTTTAGGTTGTTTAAGACGTAAACTATCATACATCGTTAATACAGATGCATTCACACGAGCATTAGCTCCTGAATATGCACCAGCTAATTTATTGTTATCAATCTTGATTGGACGACCTTCACGAGTTTTAACTAAAACGTTCACGAAATCAAATCCATCAGCAACCGTAGTAGCATAGTAATCAGCCACACCAGGAACAATCTCATCCGGCTGTACAACGTACGGAATAGATTTTACTACAGGCCCTTCACAAGCAGCTAAAGTAGCAGCCGCAGTAGAGAAACCTACATATTTCAAAAAGTCTCGACGAGTTGTAGAAGACGAAGACAATTTGTCTTTATCACCAAGGAATTCATCTGTAGGAATCTCCTCAACAAACTCATTATCTCTTAGCGTCTCAACAATAGAACTATTTTCGTTCAGCTCTTCAACACTTTTCCAGTATTTTTTGTTTGATGCCATTGTATATATATATTAGCTTCTTTATTCTTTATTAATAATTAATAGTGACATTTACCACATTCTAATCCACCCATATCAGCAACAGTCAACTTCTCTTTGTTGTACTTACCTGCTAACTCTTTGTGAATTTTAGCGTAATACTCATTATTCTCTAACTTAACATCTGTTTTTCTATGACAATCAATACACCATCCCATAGTTAATGGAGAGTGTTGTCTCATGATTTCCATTTCTTCAACTGGACCGTGACAAGTTTGACACTCTAATCCAGCAACATTTACGTGTTGAGAGTGATTGTAATAAGCAAAGTCAGGAAGGTTGTGAATACGTACCCATTTAACTGGCTTCTCTTTTCCAGTGTATTTTTGAGCATCAGCATCCCATCCTACAGCGTCATATAATTTTTGAATCTCTCCTGTATAAAACTCTGGAGTGTATTTTCCATAGTCTTTTCCAGCTTCACCTGTAAACTCAGAAATATTCTTATGACAGTTCATACAAACATTCAATGAAGGAATACCTGAAGTCTTACTTGAACGCGCAGCTGAGTGACAGTATTTACAATCAATACCATTATCTCCTGCGTGTATTTTGTGAGAGAAGTGAATTGGCTGAACAGGTTCATACCCTTTATCAACACCAATTTGCATCATATATCCAAAAGCAAAATAAGAACCAACTAAAACCATTACAATAACTGAAACGATTACTAAAAATTGATTTTTTACAAATGCTTTCCATATAGAAGTGCGTTGTATAATTTCATGCTCAAATCCATTAGTTTCAATTACTTTCTTAAGTACCTTACGTACAGAGAAAAGCATTGTTACTAACATCAATAAAACAACAACAAGCGCTCCTAATACTACAATATTAGAAACAGCATCAGCTTTACTCGCCCCACCTTGTGATGAAGCTCCGCTATCTGTTACTACTGGAGCCGCTGCCTTTTCCTCTGAAGTATAGGCAAGAATATTATCAATGTCTTCATCTGATAACTCAGGGAAGTCATTCATAGGCACGCTATTCCACTCCTCAAATAATTTAACAGCTGTAGCGTCCCCTGATTTAATCAAAGACGAACTACTTTTAATCCATTTATGTAGCCACTCTACATCTCCGTCGTGACGTTCCACTACTCCACGAAGAGCTGGTCCAGTAGATTTTGCATCTAACTTGTGACATGCAGCACACTTAGAATTGAACAATTCCTTACCTTTTGCTGCATCCTGAGCAAATGAAATTGTCGTAAACGATAGCATTAACGCTAAACAAAAGAATAAAATCTTTGAAAACGAATTATGGTTACCCACTTTTTTCATAGTTATAAAATGATTTTCAACTAAATTTGGTCTTTTTTAACAGCCAATTAGACCGCTATCTTATACACCTTATTTACAAACTCCGACAAAAATACAATTTATGAATTACTCTAAAAACCTTTACAGCCCTTTAAACATAATTTATACGCGTTCTAAATAGAGTATATCAAACAACTTTTGCAGATTAATTGTATTTTTGTACCAAATACATTTCATTATGAGAATTTTAAGAGTTTTTTTTGCAATTGGTATTACAGTTTTAAGCATTTCTGAAATTGGTGCTCAAAACAAAAATGTTGTAGTAAACGAACCCACTAAAGTCACAGAGTTAGTGGAATACAAGAAAAAACACAACAATAACATTTCTACCAATGACAAGTTCAGATTGCAAATATTTTATGGCAAAGGTTCTGAGGCTAAACAAGCACTTGCTTCCTTTAGAAGTTTGCATCCAGAGATCGATGCTACTATCACTTATAGCACTCCTTCTTATAAAGTAATGGCAGGTAATTTTAAAACGAGAATTGAAGCTGAAAGAAATCTAAAAATTGTCAAGAAAAGTTTTCCAAACACTTTGCTTATTAGACCAGGAAGATAAAAAAAAACGAGCATTTAAAAATGCTCGTTTTTTATTTTATCATTACCCAACAAGATTGATAATCTTTCCAGGGACTATAATTACTTTTTTAGGCTCTCTACCTTGAAGTTGAGCTTGAGTACGTTCATCAGACATCACAATTTCCTTGATTTGATCTTCATTCAGATCTAATGGCAACTCAATTTTAAATCTCATCTTACCATTAAAAGAAACAGGATACTCTTTAGAACTTTCTACTAAATACTCTTGCTTAAACTCTGGAAAATCAGCTAAAGCAACTGAAGTGCTATTTCCTAACATTGACCATAACTCCTCAGCAATATGAGGTGCATAAGGAGAAATCACAATTGCCAAAGGCTCTAAAATCGCTCTATGATGACACTTCTGTTGAGATAATTCATTTACGCAAATCATAAATTGAGACACCGAAGTATTGAAAGAGAAATTCTCAATATCCTCAATAACTTTCTTTATCGTCTTGTGAAGAGATTTATACATTTCCGCTGTAGGCTCTTGATCTGTAATAACAACACCATTGTCATCCGCATACAATCTCCACAGTTTTTTCAAGAATCCAGCCACTCCAGAAATACCAGCAGTATTCCAAGGCTTCGCTTGCTCCAATGGTCCTAAAAACATCTCATACAAACGCAGAGTATCAGCTCCATATTCTTCACAAATATCATCCGGATTCACAACGTTGAAATAGGATTTAGACATTTTCTCAACCTCATGCCCAACAATATACTTACCATTGCCATTCAACACAAACTCAGCATTAGCATAATCAGGTCTCCAAGCTTTAAAAGCCTCCGTATCCAATTCGGACGAAGCATTAACTAAGCCTACGTATGCATACAACTTTTGTACTTTCTCACCTTGAATCATATCCTTAGAAACAAATGTATTTGTTCCCTCAATGCGGTAAACAAAGGCAGATGTTCCCAAAATCATACCTTGATTAATCAATTTTTGAAAAGGTTCTTCTGTAGGAGCATAATTCAAGTCTTTCAAAAACTTATTCCAAAAACGACTGTATAACAAGTGTCCCGTTGCATGTTCACTTCCTCCTATATATAAATCGACATTTTGCCAATAATCCAATGCCTCTTTTGATGCAAAAACTTCTTCATTTGTCGGATCCATATAACGCATCCAATACCAAGAAGAACCAGCCCATCCAGGCATAGTGTTTAACTCTAAAGCAAAAACAGTTTTTTCGTCAATCAAGCTATTGTCAACAATCACATTATTAACAGTATCCCAAGCCCAAACAGATGCATTCCCCAAAGGCGGTTGCCCATCTTCTGTCGGCAAATACTTCTCTACCTCAGGCAAGACAATTGGAAAATATTTGCTATCGATCATCTTCGGTAGTCCATTTACATAATAAACAGGAAATGGTTCTCCCCAATATCTTTGACGAGAAAAGACAGCATCTCTCAATCTATAATTCGTTTTTCCGTATCCCTGACCTAAAGCTTCTAAACGCTCAATTACTTTAGCAGTAGCAGCTTTATAGTCTAATCCATTTAAAAAATCTGAATTTTCTAATACGAAACCATCCTTCTCAGCAAACGCTTCTTCACTGATATCTTTATCAAAAATATTCTTAATCTCTATTCCAAAGTGTTTTGCAAATGCATAATCACGAGTGTCTCCAGCGGGAACAGCCATTACAGCACCTGTTCCATATCCTGCTAACACATAATCCCCAATCCATATTTCGATTGGTTCTTTCGTAAAAGGATGCTGAGCATAAGCCCCAGTAAACACTCCCGAAATCGTCTTAACATCCGCCATACGATCGCGTTCACTTCGCTTCGAAGTAGCTTCAATATACGCCTCAACAGCAGCTTTTTGCTCTGGGGTCGTAATTTTCAGAACCAAATCATGTTCTGGAGCTAATGTCATAAAACTAACACCAAAAATTGTATCAGGACGAGTAGTAAAAACTTCAATAGTGTGATCTGCATCTTTAACATTAAAAGTAACTGATGCACCAACAGACTTACCAATCCAATTTCTTTGACTTTCTTTTAAGCTTTCTGTCCAATCAATCTGATCAAGCCCCTCTAATAAACGCTCTGCATAAGCAGAAATACGCATACTCCACTGCTTCATTTTCTTGCGAACAACCGGATGCCCTCCTCTTTCAGAAAGACCATCTTTAATCTCGTCATTAGCCAAAACTGTACCTAAAGCTGGACACCAGTTTACTTCTGTCTCAGCAAGATAAGTCATTCTATATTTTAGCAACATTGCCTCTTGTTCTTCACTTGAAAAAGAACTCCATTCTGCTGCAGTAAAAAACGGAATATGATCATCGCAAACTGCTTTAACAGTCTTATTCCCCTCTTTCTCAAACATAGCGATTAAAGTATCTATTGACTCCGCTTTATTTGATTCACAGTTATACCACGAATTAAAAAGTTGCACAAAAATCCATTGTGTATGTTTATAAAAGTCAGGATTAGAAGTGCGAACTTCACGACTCCAGTCAAAAGAAAAACCAATGCGATCTAATTGCTCTCTATATCTTGAAATATTCTCTTCTGTAGTAATTGAAGGGTGTTGCCCTGTCTGAATAGCATATTGCTCTGCAGGTAAACCAAAACTATCATATCCCTGTGGGTGGAGGACATTAAACCCTCTTTGGCGTTTGTAACGCGCAAAAATATCAGATGCAATATATCCCAGGGGATGCCCTACGTGTAATCCAGCCCCAGAAGGGTAAGGAAACATATCTAATACGTAATACTTGGGTTTATCCGATTTATTATCGGTTTTAAATGTTTGGTTCTCTTTCCAAAATTTTTGCCATTTAGCTTCAATTTCGTTCGGATTATACTTCATACTATTCAGTTAATAAGTAAGTTTTACAATGGTGCTTAGTCCAACAATCGACATAATCAAGCACATATTAGGCAAAAATAAACTATATTTATAACAATTAGAAAACTTTAATCGTTATTATCTAATAAAAACGTTTTTGTTTGTTATTTTTACCCCCTTAAAGAAAAGATTATGACTAACCATTATGAAAAATACCAAAAGAGGAAACTTATTTCGTCTTATTTTTCAGTTATATTCAGCATTGCCCTTGTCCTATTCTTATTAGGAACACTGAGTTTGTTTGTAATAAACTCGCGAAAAATCTCTGATAATTTTAGAGAGACAATACCGATGACTGTCTTTTTCCACAAAGACGCAAATGAATATAACACCGATACCTTCAGTAAGAAACTGAGTAAAGCACCTTATGTCAAAGACTTTGTATTTGTTTCCAAAGCAGATGCAGCGAAACAACATCAGGAAGAACTTGGTGAAAACTTTATCGAATTTCTTGGTTTTAATCCATTGCAAGATTCTTTTGACCTACATCTAAAAGGAGAATATGTCATTAATGATAGTATTGCCAAAATCGAAAAAGAACTAATGCAGAGTAAGGGAGTAAAAGAAATTGCTTATGACAAACAATTGGTAGATATGGTAAATGACAATTTGGACCGCATTACCAAATGGGTACTTGTTATCACTGCAGTGCTTACCTTGATATCAATGCTGTTAATCAACAGTTCATTGCGCTTATTAATCTTTTCAAGTCGCTTTACGATTAAAACAATGCAAATGGTAGGTGCAACAAAAAGCTTCATCAGAAGACCCTTTATATTTCACAGTATCCGATTGGGAATTATCGGTAGTGTCATTGCAATCATAGCAATTACTGCTCTGACTTTCTATGCCGATTCAAAATTTCCAGATGTAGGCATTGATCCTACTAAAAACTATTTACCTTTAGTAGTAGTTTCGCTTGGTTTACTTTTACTTGGATTGATTATTACAAGTATCAGTACTTTCTTTGCAACTCAGCGTTATTTAAATTTAAAATCAGATGAACTATATTAAGCAATAATATATGAACACAAAAGATAGTCCTTCAAACAAAAAGTTTTTATTTGCGAAAAGCAATTATGTCTATATGCTAATAAGCTTAGCTATTATCGCGCTCAGTTTTATTCTAATGGCTGGAGCTACAAATGATGATCCTAATCAATTCAACGAAGCTATCTATAGTTTTCGAAGAATACACTTAGCTCCTACCGTATTTTTCGTTGGAATAGGAGTAGCGATATACTCTATTTTTAAACGCTAATAAATAAACAAATAACATAATTAATGGATTTAATACAAGCTATCCTTCTTGCAATCGTAGAAGGACTAACCGAATATTTACCAGTTTCTTCAACAGCTCACATGATATTTGTAAGCTCTTATTACGGAATACAAGAAGATGATTTTGTAAAACTATTTCAAACTGCTATCCAGTTTGGTGCCATATTAGCAGTAGTAGCCTTATATTGGAGAAAGTTCTTTGACTTTACAAAGTTAAATTTTTACAAAAAATTAGTATTGGCTGTAATTCCCGCTTTAATCTTAGGAAAGCTATTCGACGAAGCAATTGACAAAGTGTTAGGTGCTACAATATACATTGCCATCATGTTAATTGTCGGTGGAGTAGTATTGATTTTTATTGATAAATACTTCAAAAATCCAAAAACGCTAAAGGAAGAAGATATTACAGTAAAACAAGCTATAACAATCGGTTTTTGGCAATGTCTTGCGATGATGCCTGGAACCAGCCGATCAGCTGCCTCAATCATTGGTGGAATGCAACAAGGACTATCTCGTCAAGTAGCAGCTGAATTTTCATTTTTTCTTGCCGTTCCAACGATGGCTGCTGTAACAGTTTATTCTATTGTACTGAAGAAATATGAATCTGGGAAAATCGGATACGAAATCCTTTTAGAAAATCCAGACAACATGAAACTTTTTTTAATAGGTAATGTAATAGCTTTTTTTGTATCTATTATAGCTATTAAATTCTTTATTGGAATAATAAAAAAATACGGTTTCAAACCTTGGGGATACTATAGAATTATAGCGGGAGCTATATTATTATTATACTTTGGATACTTTAAATAATTATGATAAACTATTCGGCTGAGGCCTTTCAACAAGGTCAGATTCTCTTGATAGACAAACCTCTTCATTGGTCGTCATTTCAAGCAGTCAACAAAATAAAATGGCTCTTAAAAAAAGAGCTTGGACTAAAAAAGATTAAAGTAGGACACGCTGGAACTTTAGATCCATTAGCCTCTGGACTTCTAATCATCTGCACAGGTAAATCCACAAAACAAATCAGTGAGTTACAAGGACAAATCAAAGAATACACAGGTACTATCCAAGTTGGAGCGACCACACCATCCTATGATTTGGAAACAGAAATTGATCAGACTTATCCTATAGAACATATCACTGAAAATCTATTGGAAGAAGTAAGATTACAATTTATAGGTAATTTAGAGCAACGTCCTCCAATCTTCTCTGCAATCAAAAAAGACGGTAAACGATTGTATGAACACGCTCGAAAAGGAGAAGAAGTAGAAATCAATACAAGGCCTATTACAATATATGGGTGTGAGTTTACTCAGGTATCCCTACCTAACATCGATTTTAAAGTAACTTGTTCCAAGGGAACCTATATTCGATCATTAGCTTATGACATAGGATTAGCCCTAAAATCTGGAGGTCACTTAACTTCACTACGCAGAACTAAAATAGGTGACTATACAATAGAGAATGCGTTATCCTTAGAAGAATTTGAAACGAACATAAAAGCACAAGCTTCGACAGAAGAAGCCTAAAATTTAAATACCACCCATCCCTTCAGATGTGGTGGTATTTTTTTACTTGTTATCGATTAGCCAAAGACATTAAACAACAATGATTAAAAAGGCATTTATATCCACTAATGGCTAATAATAAAACCAAAATGAAAATCTCACCTATTACATTGAAATAGAATCTCAATAGTATTAATGGAAAAGAGTGAAAATTCACACTCTTTACCTATGTAGAAAGAAACATTTACAAAAAAGCTATCAGGGGCTTACAAAAACAAATGATGCTTACCTAAACCCAAAGTAGCAAGACCATGAATGAGAGAGCCATCTTCAAAACAAATAAGGTTTAATACTATAATAACCACAGTAAATGCAATTGCAAACCATGTAAGGAACATAACCATAACTTCGGACAATTGCGCTGCTTTAAATACTCTCTCATATAACCTTTTCACTACATCGTAAGTTTATATATAACTAATTGATAGATCTTTTCTACATTCAAAGCTGGTAAAGGCCATAAAAAGACAATAGCACAATAGCTAAAAGAAAGAATACCAAACATAAGCGAAAGTACTTAACTCAACTATCCAAACTACATAGTGGTAAATTTCGTTTCGTACTGAATGCTTTTGTATTGGTTATACACAACTAAATCAGTACTAATTTGCAGGTACTTTCTTCGGGGTTTCTTGCGGTATGTTAGGGGTTTTCTTCGGAAAACACGTCTTTTTGCGAGCAAAACCCCTAACATACCGCAAGAAACCCCCAAGGAACTCCTAACAAATCCCCTATTATATTAAATATTCAATAGACTCATATGTAGTTCAAAATTTTCACAACCAATAAAAAGGGTATTACTCCTTTGCTTAATCCTCCAAAAGAACAAATAAGAGCGTTCGCTGCCGAATACAATTAGACAGTTAGATACACTACAAAAAAACAAGAAATAGCAATAGATAAAACATTTATTGATTTAAGGATAGTGAAAAATCATCACTATACCTCGTTACTACCGTTCTAAAGGCTTTAAAAATTTACCTCCAGTAAATCACCCAATATTTAAGACATACAAGTAGATCCACTGTTATAGAACCAATAAACAATAAAAAAGATAAGATATAAAAGTGTTAGGAAACAAGAAAGCATACCTTTCTAAGATAGTATTAGCTACAAGCTTATTCTCCAATTTTAGATAGCAATTACTATTCATAAGAAACACTGATGCAATTTAAAGTTTATCTCAAACTGATTTTCTGATATGCAGGTTAGCGCATTAATAATAAGAAATATTTGTTTCCATTAATATCAATAGCCTCAAATCCACCATCAATAGATTCTTTAACATCTACAAAAATCTTCTCCTCAGAATTGACATAAATATAACCTGCAGCATTCTCCCCCCTAAATACAATCTCCCCTTTGTACTTTTCTCCCTTTTTTCCAAATGCTTCCACTTTGACAAGCTTTTCACTTTCATTGCTTTCACTGTCAGTTTTTAAATCTATATGGTAATTTTGCTCCTTTGCTTCCAAAGCACCAATTTTGTTTGGGCTTTTCTCTTTACAAGATACAACTCCATAACAAAATCCAGTCATTATAGACATCCACAATGCTATGCGATACCTGTTTAAACTAAACATTGATTCCATTTTTCATTCTAAGTTTTTTATAAATGTACAATGAGTCAAATAAAAACGATAAGAATAAATAGTTAAGCAAGCTATTTTGTGAGTAAACGCAAAGCGAACACTGCTATTTTAATATTTAATTAAGAAACGATACGTTAAAATACGAATGGTTTAAAAAGGAAATTGAATAAAAATTCTCAGAAAACTATAACACCCCTAATCGTTAAACACCTCAAGTGCTATAAACGCACACGCTTCTGCATCAGCCAAAGCATTGTGGTGATTTTTCAAGTTATATCCAACGTAAGAAGAAACCGTATTCAATTTGTGATTAGGCAATTCAGGGAACATCTTCTTTGCTTTTCTATATGTACAATAAAACGGGTTGTTAGGTATGGGTAAATTATAGGCTGCTAAAACAGCTTTAAAACACCCCTCGTCAAAAACACTATTATGTGCAACTAAAGGCAGGTCGCCAATAATAGCATTCATCTCTTGCCAAATGTCAGGAAAAAAAAGAGCAGATGCTGTATCTTCAGAGGTCAATCCGTGAACCTGCGTATTCCAATAACTATAAAAATCAGGAATAGGTTTTATCAGACTATAATAACTATCTGTAATGACGTGATTCTCTACAACTACTAATCCTACGCTACAAACACTACTTCTATGTTGGTTAGCAGTTTCAAAATCAATGGCTACAAAACTTTCCATATCTCAACTTTTCGATTGGCTAAATTAATGATAATCTCTCAATCTGTTTCACTTAAGAACAAATAACTCAAACAAATCCTAATCTGCTTAGAACAGAAAAAACTTGAAAAGACTACTGAAACTATTTCACCTAAATGCTACTATTTTTACATACTAACACCCCACTCTCCCCATGTTCTCTCTCTACAACTACAAAATAGACTCTTCGTACTTTTCTATATCTAAACACGCTCTACTCAACCAAAATACAGAAAAGAAGAAACTTAAATTGATTTTAAAAAATTGTTCAAACTAACAGATAATTGTACTTTAGCACAACTACTATTTTTTGATAAAATGAAGAAACTATTTTTACTATTTACATTAGTGCCTTTTTTGAGTTTTGCACAGAAAACAGAATTAAAAGAAGGAGATCTAATCTTTCAAAACCTAAATTGTGGACCATTATGCGATGCAATAAACGAAGTAACTTTTGGGTATAATGACAACAATTTCAACCATATTGGAATGGTTATTAATCACGAAGGCAAACTACAAGTTATTGAAGCTACTCATCCAGAGGTATGTATCACCCCATTAGATGAGTTCCTGGATAAGTCACCCAATCCAAGTCATTTAGGTAGAATAAACAAGAAATACCGCAAACTAATAGAAAAAGCGAAGGAGTTTTCTCTACAACAAGTAGGAGTTCCATATGATGAGAATTACTTACTCGATAACGGAAAATATTATTGTTCCGAATTATTGTACGATGCCTTTAAATATGCTAATAATGGCAAATCATTCTTTTATTTATTTGCCATGACTTATAAGTCAAAACACACAGAAGAATTCTTTCCAGTATGGGTTGAGTATTTCGAAAATCTGAATCAACCGATACCAGAAGGTTTACCTGGGCTAAATCCTGCAGGTATGTCATACTTTCAACATTTAACAATGCTGGGAGCAATAGAAAGGTAAATCGAACATCACTTTTCAAATATCACTAACTCCGTTAGACAAAAATAAATCTCGTCCTATTTTGATTGAATAATCAAAATAGGACGAGAACATTTTTATACAATTCGTACTGTCTCTAATAAAATTCAAAAAGAAACGAACTCCATTGATCTACTTCGGTCATGAGCGTTAAACTGAATATCTCCATCCCTCTTTCAATCCACTCAAACAGGAGGTCTTTACACATAAAGTCAATTTATCTTTAGAATAAGGCAATATCACGAAGCTAATACCTTACTACAAGATACCTATTTGCTAACTACTGCTTTGCTTTTCTTTCAATCAATAAAACTAAAGTAAATACAGCTCAGAAACACAAAAACAACATTCGAAATCACGAGATAAAATGAGGAGAGACAAAAGGAGTACTCGAGCATATAAACACTGATATTATCAAGACAACCAAGAGACAGAGACTTCTAAAAGAACGAATACTTAAGTAGATAAAACACATTAAAAAAAGCTCCTTCGTTAGTAAGAAAGAGCTTTATTATATTCTCAGGAATTAGATAGATTTCATCAGTGCTATAATTTCACTTTCAACCTCTTTACCTTTATCTTTTGTGTACCATTTTTGCAGTTCGATTTTTCCTTGTTCATCAACTGTCCCGTGAGCCGCTTTGTAGTCTTCTACAAGTTTTTGAGCTAAAACAGGACGTGGTCCCCAATCAGCTACAACTTGCATCGTTTCCTTATCAACAATAATCAATTTTGGAATAGCTCTACCTCCATTAGTTAAAAACTGATCCATCAAATCAAGGTTCTTGTCGCGGAACACAAGCTTTAGATCAATGCGGTCAGATGATTCAGCCATTTTATTAATCATGGGTACGATTTGCGCTGCATCACCACACCAAGATTCAGAGATAACCAACCACAAGTAATCTTTTTTCAATTGTTGCAAATAAGCAGCAGCTTCTTCTCCGACTTTTAAAGTTTTATCTAATCTATTCAAGCGCGTTTCATTCAATTGAGCATAGCTCAAATAACTCTCATCAATCTCTAAAGCAGCAATATTATTTGCCAAAGCTTCGCTAACGAAAGTTCTAAATTCACTGTAAGTAAAACTTTTATCAAGCGTTTTCAGGTCTATCTGTATCATTTTGTGTAAATTTATTCTTTGTTATTTCAAAGATACATCTTTTTTAAGCAAAACACTTTAACAATACAAAGGACTATGAGTAAGAAAACTATAGGATTAGTTTTATCTGGAGGCGGCTACAAAGGACTCGCTCATGCAGGAGCATTAGAGTTTTTAGAGGAACAGAACATAAAGCCTACATCACTTGCAGGCACAAGTGCAGGATCAATAGTTTCCTGTTTGTATTCGTATGGAATGCCACCAAGAGAAATATTAGATTTTTTTAAGTCTGTCAATTTATTCAATTGGCAACATTTCACCTTAAAAAAAGCAGGCTTGATCGATGTAAACGCATTTGATAAATATCTAAACAAAGTCTTTAGTGATAAAACTTTGGGGGAACTAACTATTCCAGTGTATATTACAGCAACAGATATTTCAAAAGGCACTTTACATATTTTTGATAATAATACAAAAGTAGCTGATGCTATTTTAGCTTCAAGTGCCTTCCCCGGAATATTCTCTCCCTACGAAATAGGGGATAAAATATATAGTGATGGTGGTATTGTAAACAATTTCCCTATCAATATAATGAAACAAGTAACCGATTTTGTTATAGGTATAAATGTTACACCAATCCAAGAAGTTCCACAAGACCAATTGAGTTCTATACGCGCTGTCACCCTTCGTGCCTATGAATTAATGACAGCTATGAGCAATATTCATCAGAGTAAGAAGTGCGACTGGTTGATTGAACCTCAAGAGTTAATAAACTATTCTACTTTTGAACGAAATCGTCAAAAAATGGATAAAATATACAACATTGGGTATGAAGCCGCTAAGGAATCCTATCAAAGGAATCAAGATAAATTACAAAAAGCTATTTTATAGAAGTATATAATCTTTATATTTGCAAAACTTTAAAAATAATCTTTCGATGAAATACAAAAGAATTCTACTAAAATTAAGTGGAGAAGCTCTAATGGGAGATCAACAATATGGTATTGATCCAAAAAAATTAGCAGAATATGCTGCTGAAATTAAAAAAGTTCACGACTTAGGTGTTGAAATCGCGATTGTTATAGGCGGAGGAAATATTTTTAGAGGAGTTGCTGGAGCAAATGTTGGAATGGACCGTGTACAAGGTGACTACATGGGAATGCTTGCGACAATAATCAACGGACTTGCTTTACAAGGAGCATTAGAAGCTGCTGGTATGTTAACAAGATTGCAAACTGCCTTAAAAATCGAAGCTGTAGCTGAGCCTTATATCAAAAGAAGAGCAGTGAGACACTTGGAAAAAGGAAGAATTATCATCTTCGGAGCTGGAACTGGTAACCCTTATTTCACAACTGACACTGCTGCAGTACTTAGAGGGGTGGAAATTAACGCTGACGTAATCTTAAAGGGTACAAGAGTAGACGGAGTTTACACGGCAGATCCGGAAAAAGACCCTTCAGCTATTAAATTTGAAAAAATCACTTTCAGTGATGTACTGACAAAAGGATTAAACGTAATGGATACAACGGCATTTACACTAAGTAGAGAAAATGAGTTGCCAATCGTTGTATTCGACATGAATAAAGAAGATAATTTATTAAAAGTTTGTCAAGGGAACGATACAGTTGGAACAACTGTGTCTGTGAACATAAATTAACCTATAATTATGACAGAAGAAATCAACTTAATAATTGACTCTGCAAAAGAGTCTATGGAGAACACTGTAGCTCACTTAGAGAAATCATTATTAAATATTCGTGCTGGAAAAGCTTCTCCTCAAATGTTAGGAGCTGTGTTTGTAGATTACTACGGTTCTCAAACTCCGCTATCACAGGTGGCAAATATCAATGCTCCTGATGCGCGTACATTAACTGTTACTCCTTGGGAAAAAAACATGTTACAACCTATTGAAAAAGCAATTATGATTGCAAACTTAGGATTGAATCCAATGAATAATGGAGATAACATCATTATTAACATCCCTGCGTTAACAGAAGAAAGACGTAAAGACTTAGCGAAACAAGCTAAATCTGAAGCTGATGATGCTAAAATAGGTATCAGAAATGCTCGTAAAGATGCTAATAATGACATCAAGAAAGAAGAAAAAAACGGAACTTCAGAAGATATGTGTAAAGACGCTGAAGAAAGAGTTCAAAAATTAACTGACGCATTCGTTAAAAAAATAGATGATATATTGGCTGTTAAAGAAGCTGAAATCATGAAAGTTTAAAAAAAATCCGCAGGTTTGCGGATTTTTTTATTTCTACTTCTTCGATAAGTTGTAGAGTATAAACTTCTAAAGAATTATTCTTATAATCAATTTTTAAAAAATCCACAGCACTGTGGATTTTTTTTATACTCATCGCTAAAACATAATATTTATCATACGCTAATTCAATATGTTTCACTAACTTACAAGAATTAAATCACAAAAAACAGTAAGTATTATGACTACAAGAACCTTTACACCAGAAGAATTACAAAAATCTAATCCCGTATTTGGTCAGTTTTCCTTTGACAATCACGAACAAATTGTTTTTTGCCACGACAAAGATTCAGGACTAAAAGCTATTATCGGTATCCACAATACCAATTTAGGACCTGCCTTAGGTGGAACGAGAATATGGAACTATCAATCAGAATGGGAAGCTTTAAACGACGTACTTCGTTTATCCAGGGGAATGACCTATAAATCGGCAATATCAGGTTTAGATTTAGGAGGTGGTAAAGCAGTAATCATAGGAGATTCGAAAAAAGATAAGACTCCAGAGATGATTAAGGCTTTTGCTAAATATGTAGATTCACTAAGTGGTCGATATATAACAGCAGAAGATGTAGGTTCTACTACAGCTGACATGGATTTAATACACTCAATTACCCCACACGTAACGGGAATTTCAAAAGAGCTTGGTGGATCTGGTAACCCTTCACCTGTCACTGCCTATGGAGTCTTCATGGGGTTAAAGGCTGCGGCAAATTTCAAATGGGGTACCGATGACCTTAACGGCAAGAAAGTATTTGTACAAGGTATAGGTAATGTAGGCGAAACACTTGTAAAACACCTTACTGAAAATGGAGCTATCGTAACGATAACAGACATAAATAAAGAACGCGTAGAATACGTTTCTCAAAAATACAACACAAAGGTTTTCACAGGAGCTGATTTGTTTCTTGAAGATATGGATATATATTCACCTTGTGCTTTAGGAGCGACAATAAATGATGATTCTATTCACAAACTAAAAGCTCAAGTAATTGCTGGAGCAGCTAATAATCAATTGGCAGTAGAGCAAGTTCACGGCAAAATACTACAAGACAAAGGAATCGTATATGCACCAGACTTCTTAATCAACGCTGGAGGAATAATAAATGTTTTTGGGGAAATAGTTCACTATGGACAAGATGAAGCGTTAAAACGCACCGAAAACATCTACAACACAACGTTAGAAGTATTAAACGATGCTAAAAATAAAAAAATAACAACCCTTCAGGCAGCAATGCAAAAAGCAGAAGAACGCATTTACAAAAAAAGATAACACAGTGTACTCACTAAGTCAAATGAAAAGTCAGCAGGTAATAGAGCTGACTTTTTTTGTGAGGATAGAACTTTTAACTGAATCTAATCGAAAACAAAAAAAAGCGATACAATTTAATATGGGTATATGACAATTATCTTCTATTATAGATAGAAAATTACTAAATTTGCGAGTATTTTGTTTTTTAAAAACAGACATACAGATTATTAAAATTATATTTCATCATGAAACATACGAAAATCGTCGATCTTCTAACAGGTAAAAACCTACTGCATGAAGTTAAAGCTAAGGGATGGGTAAAAACCTTTAGAAACAATCAGTTTATTGCATTAAATGATGGTTCTACAATCAACAACATTCAATGTGTAGTAGATTTAGACAAATTTCCAGCAGAGTTACTTAAAAAAGTAAATACAGGTGCTGCTATTTCTGTTACTGGTACATTAATCGAAAGCAAAGGAGCTGGACAGAACGTGGAAATTCAAGTAAATAAATTAAAAGTTTACGGCGAGGCGAATCCAGAAGAATACCCTATTCAACCTAAAAAACACTCTTTAGAGTTCTTACGTGAAAATGCGCATTTGAGAATCAGAACAAATATGTTCGGAGCAATTATGCGTGTTCGAAGTACTTTATCTTATGCAGTACACAAATACTTTCAAGATAATGGTTTCTTTTATTTCAATGCGCCAATCATTACAGGTTCGGATGCAGAGGGAGCTGGAGAAATGTTCAGAGTTACTTCTTTAGATTTTGACAACGTACCGAGAACTGAAGAAGGAAAAGTGAACTTCAAAGAAGACTTCTTCGGGAAATCAACTAACCTAACTGTATCTGGTCAATTAGAAGCAGAAACTTATGCTATGGCTTTAGGTTCTGTGTACACATTTGGTCCTACATTTAGAGCTGAAAATTCAAATACTTCTCGTCACTTGGCAGAGTTCTGGATGATCGAGCCTGAAGTAGCTTTTAATGACTTAGACGACAATATGGATCTTGCAGAAGATTTCATTAAATACGTTGTGAGATATACCTTAGAAAAATGTCATGATGATTTAGTATTCTTAGATAAGCGTTTACAAGACGAAGAAAAGAACAAACCACAGGCAGAGAGAAGTGATATGTCTTTATTAGAGAAGCTAAACTTTGTATTGGAAAACAATTTCAAACGCGTTAGCTATACAGAGGCAGTAGATATATTGAGAAACTCTAAGCCTAATAAAAATAAAAAATTCAAATACATCATCGATGGTTGGGGAGCTGACTTGCAAAGTGAACACGAGCGTTACTTAGTAGAAAAGCACTTCAAATGTCCTGTAATTTTGTTTGATTATCCAGCTGAAATCAAAGCATTCTACATGAGAATGAATGAGGATGGTAAAACAGTAAGAGCAATGGATATTTTATTCCCGGGAATTGGTGAGATTGTAGGAGGTTCACAAAGAGAGGAAAGATATGATGTGCTTGTTGATAAAATAAAATCAATGGGTATTGATGAAGAAGAATTATGGTGGTACTTAGATACTCGCAAATTCGGAACAGCTCCTCACAGTGGATTTGGTCTTGGTTTTGAAAGACTTGTGCTTTTTGTGACAGGTATGACCAATATTAGAGACGTAATTCCATTCCCAAGAACTCCACAAAGCGCAGAGTTTTAAGGGTCTTGATACTTATTAATAATGTTTACTTTATCACATTTTTTTATTATTTTTGATAAATAATTATTTGTAATAAAGTAAACATTTTTTTATTCGCACAATTATTAAACAAAATGCTTAAACAAAGTCTTCAATTAAAGTTATCGCAAAAATTATCACCTCAACAAATACAGTTGATGAAGCTAATTCAATTGCCTACTTTGGCCTTCGAACAAAGGTTGAAAGAAGAGTTAATTGAAAATCCAGCCCTCGAAAGTGGTAAAGAAAACGAATCTACGCATGAAGAAGATAACTATGCGGATGAATATGATGATTTTGACAATGACAGAATAGAGACTGAGGATATTAATATTGACGAGTATTTAAGTGATGATGAGACACCTGAATACAAATTACAAGCTAACAACTACAGTAAAGATGATGAAGACTATGAAGCACCTATCATTGCTTTTGACAGTTTTCACCAAGATTTATTAAACCAATTGAACACTTTCATCTTAACAGATGAAAACAGAGCTATTGCTGAATTTCTTGTAGGTAGTATCGACGATATGGGATATATACGCAGAGAAATACAGGATGTAGTCGATGACTTAGCTTTTACTCAAGGTATCTATACAGATGAAGCAACAGTTGAGAAAATCTTAACTATTGTACATGAATTAGAGCCATCTGGTGTAGGTGCCAGAAATTTACAAGAATGTCTACTGCTTCAGCTAAGACATAAAACACCTACAGATGCAATAGAATTAGCAAAAGACATCATAGAAAATCAATTCGACTCTTTTACTAAAAAACATTACGATAAGCTACTTCAAAAATACGGAGTGACCAAAGATCAACTTCGAAATGCCATAGACGAAATTGAAAAGTTAAATCCAAAACCAGGAAGTGCCTATGTTGGAAATAGCCGCATAGTAGAGCACATCACCCCTGACTTTACCATTAAAATAGTGGATGGAGAATTAGAACTATCTCTCAATGGTCGTAATGCACCTGAATTACACGTTTCTAAGGATTACCAAGAGATGTTGCAATCTTACAAAGAGTCTTCTAAAAACAACAACGCTCAAAAAGATGCGGTTCAGTTTATCAAACAAAAGTTAGATGGAGCTAAATGGTTTATTGATGCTATTAAACAGCGTCAAGAAACACTTTATGTAACCATGCGCGCTATTGTGGACTACCAGGAAGAATATTTTATGACTGGTGATGAGACTAAGTTAAAACCAATGATCCTTAAAGATATTGCTGATGTAATTGGCTTAGACATATCTACTGTATCAAGAGTGGCAAATAGCAAATATGTGGATACGCCTTACGGTACGCATTTAATCAAAAACTTTTTTTCGGAAGCTATGGTTAATGATCAAGGAGAAGAAGTATCTACTATTGAAATCAAAAAAATACTCCAAAACATCATTAATGATGAGGAAAAGAGCAAACCTTATCCTGATGATAAATTAGCTGAATTATTAAAAGAAAAGGGCTATCCTATTGCAAGGAGAACAGTTGCTAAATATAGAGAGCAATTAGATATTCCTGTGGCGAGAATGCGCAAACGCATTTAATTTTTCTATTTAGTGAAGCTACACTTTGTTTTAAGGTAATAACAATATGGAAAAAACTCTTAAAATATTATCTTATCTATTTCACCCTATAGTAATTCCCCTATTTACGGTATTGCTTTATTTTTACTTTACAAGTGACTTTTTTAATAGTACAGAAATACTCATTATATCCATTCAAGTGGGTATTATCACTATACTCTTACCTATTACAATTTACCTGTTGTTACATTCCCTAAAGCTGATTAGTTCAACAGTTATGCTGAATAACCCAAGAGAGAGACTTCTTCCTTTCTTTGTCAATATCATCTTGTTAATCAGCCTAAAAGATTACATCTTAATGGAGAATAGTGCGTACGAACTTAAGCTTTACTTTTGGGGATTGATATGCACCTATACTCTTTTACTTCTCTTTCTTTTTGTCAAACAGAAATGCAGTACTCATATGGCGTTATTCTCATCGATGATTACCTTTACTGTTTACTTATTAGTTCAATATCAAATACAAGGGCATATACTACTTATAGCAATGGTAATGCTATTAGGAGGAATTGGAAGTGCGAGATTATACCTAAAAGCACACACTTCGTTAGAGGTTATTTTAGGAACAATAATTGGAATACTACCTCAATTTTTCTTTATATACAACGCTAAGATATTTACTTTATAAAATGTAAAACATTAGCCCTACATTCAACATCTTCAAACGTTGAGAGTCATTAGCAATCATATCTTTTTTATAGATATTGTTCAATCCGTAGTACACGTAGAAATTCCACGTATTAAATCCAAGTGAAGCATAAACACCATAGAGCCATTTATTCAAATTATCGTCATTTCGATAATACCTTGTATATTCACTCGTCTTAGTTTTAAAGCGGTCACTGAAACGATAACTGGCTTTGAATCCTAAATACACACGCCAAAACTTATGGCTATCAGGAGTTGAATTTCTCCAGCGAAATTCTATAGGAAAATCAATAGAGTGAATTGATAAAGCACTTTGTTTATAACTGTCCAAGATGACATAATCTAAATTCTCATTTAAACCAAAACTACTTCTCAAGTTTAAATAAGAGTAACCTATCCCAGGAGCAATTGCTACAGTGCGACTTTTATTAATTGGAAAATCGCGCAAAAATCCACCATTTACACCAATAGAAAATGAATAAGGTGAATAACCTGCGGGTTTATCTTGCATCAAAGTATGAGTCACACCAAAATAAAACTGATCTTCTCTGTACTTATAATCAACTTCCTTAATCACTGAAGTCAAACTGTCCGTCGCTACGAATTCTTCTCCTTCTATCTGACCGAATGAAATAGAAATGATATGAAAGAACAATACAGTAAAAAAGATTTTTTTATTCATAGCTACTATTTTAGAATGTGTATACTAAACCTACACCAAGGGTTTGTTTAAACTGTGCCTTAGGTCCTTCTGTCACCTGCTCTCCGTTGCGTTCCACTTTTGTTTTTACGTTATCGTCATAAATTAAATAGGTACCAACATTGGCACGTACGTAATCATTTACTTTGAGGTCTAATTTTAACTCCCAAGAAACATAGATATTACCAAAGTTATTCAAATAATCGCTATACAGTGTAAGCTTGTGATCTAAAAGTATGTTCTTAAACACTTCTTTCTTCCATTCATTACTCAATAAAAAACCCAATTCGGCATTATACTTTTTTCCTTTTCTCAAAATATTACCCAAGTCATCTTTTTCTGCTTTAGTTACCCCAAAAGCTCCTTGGTTAGCTAAAGTCTGATCGGCTACAAAAGTAGCTTTATAAGTCAATGGCGAAATATAGAACTTCATTCTGCTTTTCGGCAATACATATTCACCCCCAACCCCTACAAACAAATAAGCTGGTGCAAACCAACGTGAGATTGGATCATCTGTATTAGGATAATTAAAACCATCCGTAAACTGTGTTTTAAAGTTTAATTTAGCAACGTAATACCAATCCGATATATTTGATTTTCTATAACCAAAAGAAGAATTGATATCCAAAACGTCGTCTGTCTTGCGAAGTTCGCGTTCAGACTGTTTATTGACACCATATCTTACACTTAAAGTATTATCCCAAACTAATCGTCCTTTTATATACTTGCGTTGAAAATCTCCTTTTAGAATCCCTGAAATAGAATTATCCCCACCCGAACTCCAATTCACAAAGGCAATTTGGTTCAGGTCTAATCCAAGCTTATTGCTCTTTTCCCAATAACCGATTATCTCATCGTTAATAGGCAAAACGTGTAAATCGATTTTTGGATTATAGTTCAATTGAATTTCAGAAAACTTGGGTTTACTCGCTTTCACATAGACTTCTGGTTTAAAAAAAGGCAAGTTATAATTACCGCTTCCTCGTGTATAATTGATACTGTTGTAACTGTAATCTTTAGGAGGTATATATCCCATGAGAGGGTTAAAAGGATTTTCTTGAACTATAACTGTATCTCGTTGAACATCTTCCACCTTGGCAACCTGCGCCACTGGTCTATCAGTACCAATCAAATTACCTTGTGCATATCCCCCAACAGAAATGCTAAAGAAAAAACAAATACTACCTAAAACTTTTGTAAACCTTTTCAAAACTTATTCCTTTATAATTCTAATTATCGATTCTATATCTATACCGCATTCTTCATATTGCTGCTGAACAGTAGCATGCTCGACAAACTGATCGTGAACACCTAAACTTTCAACAGACACACATGAATAATTCTTACTTACAAATTGACTTATCAAACTTCCAAACCCTCCAGAGACAGAAGCATCTTCGATAGTGACAATTCGCTCATACTGCTGACATATTCTATGCAATTCCACCTCGTTCAATGGTTTGACAAAGGTAAAATGACAATGACCCCATGCACTATTCTGCACCTGGTTAAATGCACTAATCACGTGATTACCGATTGTACCAGTAGACAGAATGACAAATTTATTTCCTTTTTGCAATTCACGAACATTTCCAATGCTTATTTTTGAAAAAGATTGTCTCCAATCTTCCCTTAGTACTCCTCTACCGCGAGGATAGCGTATAGCCCAAGGTAACTCAGTTTCCAATTGAGCAGTATACAACAAATTGCGCAATTCAACTTCATTCAAAGGAGCAGCAATAATCAGATTGGGAATACATGATAAATAAGCTAAATCAAATACTCCCTGATGAGTAGCTCCATCCTCCCCCACTAAACCAGCTCTGTCAATACAAAAAACAACTGGCAACTTCTGTAGAGCAACATCGTGAATAATCTGATCATAAGCTCTCTGCAAAAAGGTAGAATAAATAGCGCAAAAAGGCAGTAAACCTTGAGTAGCCATTCCCGCAGCTAATGTTACGGCATGTTGTTCGGCTATTCCTACATCGAAAGCACGTTCTGGAAAGGCATCCATCAAAAAGCCCATTGAGCTTCCTGTAGGCATAGCAGGCGTAATACCAACAATATTTGGATTTGCCTTAGCCAACTCTACTAAAGTATGCCCAAAGACATCCTGATACTTAGCTGGAAATTGCTCTGTCTTTTCTTTTAGTAATTCACCTGTCTGACTATTAAACTTACCAGGAGCATGGTACTTCACTTGGTTTTCCTCTGCTTGTTTAAGTCCTTTTCCCTTTGTTGTAATCAAATGCAGAAACTTAGGTCCCTTTCTCTTTTTAAGTTGTTCTAATTTTTTAATCAGATCCTGCAAATTATGTCCATCTAAAGGTCCGTCATACTTAAAGTGAAGAGATTTGATCATATTGTTAACACGGGGATTCTTCCCTTGCTTAACTGAGGCTAAATAATCCTTTAAAGCGCCAACACTTGGGTCAATACCAATGGCATTGTCATTGAGAATAACAAGCATATTTGTATCGGAAACTCCGGCGTGATTTAGTCCTTCGAAAGCCATACCAGCCGCTATCGATGCATCGCCAATAACAGCGATATGTTGCTTCTTAGTATTACCCTGCAACTTAGAAGCAATTGCCATCCCAAGAATAGCTGATATAGAAGTTGATGAGTGACCAACACCAAAAGCATCATAAACACTCTCATCTCTCTTTGGAAAACCACTTATTCCACCTTTCTGTCTATTGGAATAAAAGTCTTTAAACCTTCCAGTAAGCAGCTTATGTCCGTAAGCCTGATGTCCCACATCCCATACAAGTTGATCACTTGGAGTATCAAAAACATAGTGCAATGCTATGGACAGTTCCACCATACCCAGACTTGCACCTAAATGCCCTTCTTTGGTAGCCACAACTTCAATTATAAAACGTCGAAGTTCACGAGCTAATTCTTCTAACTCACCAATAGTAAGTTTCTTGAGGTCCTTTGGGTTTTGTATCTGATTTAGTATAGTGTAAGACATTCTTTTTAACAAATAAAAAACAAAATTACAATTTTGTTTTTACTTTTGATTCTTTAATATGTTAAGACCACAATGACTGATATACTTTCTGATGAATACTTCATGCAAATTGCAATCAATGAAGCAAAAGAAGCTGCTCTAAAAGGCGAAATACCTGTTGGGGCAATCATAGTAGCCAATAATCAAATTATTGCAAAGAGCCACAATCTGACAGAATTACTACACGATGTCACTGCCCATGCAGAAATACAAGCTATTTCATCAGCAGCTAATTTTTTAAACGCTAAGTACCTAAAGAACTGTACTTTATTCGTAACTTTAGAACCTTGCCAAATGTGTGCAGGAGCTCTTTATTGGAGTCAAATTTCTAAAATTGTATGTGGCGCGGAAGATGAGAAACGAGGCTATCGAGCAATGGGCGGTAAAATACACCCTAAAACGACTATTAAATTTGGTGTACTACAAAAAGAATGTAGTAACTTAATGATTGAATTTTTTAATAAAAAAAGAACATAATAAAATTGCTTAATATGAAAATGAAAAAACTACTCATACTCATGTTTAGTTTCTGTTTTATCTTTTTACAATCTTGTAAAAAAGACGTAAACAGTGATTTGACATTGTCAAATCCTAAACTATTCACAGAGTATATCGCGTCTTTCACGACTGGTGTTGTATCTACCAAGGCACCTATTGACATAGGTCTTACTAAAAATATAGGTGACTGGGAGGCAAATCAAGAAGTAGATTCAAAACTCTTTACGATCACTCCAGCAGTGAAGGGTAAACTTATCTATTTGCCAACAAATGTATTGCGATTTGAACCAACTGAACGATTAAAACAGGATCAAAAATACGCAGTGAGTTTAAAATTGGGAGAAATAGTAAAATTGGAAGATAAACTTTCTGAATTTAATTTCCAATTTAACACCATACCTTTAACATTCAACGTAGAATTCAATGATTTACAATCAGTTGACACGGATAATTTTATCGTTAACGGTGTTCTTTCTTCAAGCGACTGGGTGACTACTGAACAAGCAAAAAAGGTTATTACAGCGAAGCTTAAAAACAACGAGAAAGTAGAACTACAATTAACAAGTGAAGCTAAAAGTGAAGCTAAAGAATTTCCCTTTATCGCAAAGAAAATTACCGCTCAAGATCAAAGCACTGAATTAGTATTAAGTATAAACGGAAAATCACTGAATACAAATCAAAATACTGATTTTACTTTTAGTATCCCACCAAATCATGCTTTTTACCCTTTTTTCATTAAAACATTTCCAAACGATGATCAATCAGTTTGGATTAATTTCTCTAAACCTTTAAGGAAAAATCAGTCTTTTGAGGGTTTAATTTCACTTTCGGATAACAATAGTAAATTGACATATACCACTGACGGTAATGTTTTGAAAGTATATGTAGACAAACCTATAAAAAATGAAGTTACTTTAACTGTACATCGTGGAATTAGAGGATTAGACGGAACGTCAAACATCACATCAGATTTAGAACATTACTTCACTGTAAATTTTGGTATACTTAGTCCCCAAATCGAATTATTGAGTAACGGTACTATACTTCCAAGTTCACAGAATTTAAAGATAAATTTCCAAGCTACAACACTGAATGCTGTGGATGTAAAGGTATATCGAATCTTCGAAAACAATATCTTGCAATTCTTACAAGACAATAGCTTAAATGGTTCTTATAATTTACACAATGTTGCTTCACCTATAGCTGAAACAACAATAAAACTGACCAATGCTAATCCAAAAGCATTACTCAATTGGAATACTTATGCACTTGACTTAGCCTCTATCATTACTCCAGAGCCTGGAGCTATCTACAGAGTTGAACTTAGTATGAAGAAAGTGTATTCTTTATATACCTGTGGAGAGGAATCAACCGAGGATAATAGCGATAGTAATGAACAATATGCAACAGACTATAGTGACGAATATGACGAATATGATGATTATGAATACTATTATTACAATTGGTCTGAAAGAGATAATCCATGTGATCCAGCTTACTACTATTATCAAGGAAAAAAAGCAATTAACGTACTTGCAAGTGATTTAGGAGTAATTATCAAAGGGGGAACTAATAATGTATATTCAGCAATAGTAACTGATTTAATATCAACAGAACCTATCGGTGCTGCAACAGTTGAGTTTTACACCTACCAACAACAGCTAATAGCATCATCTAAGACGGATTCTTATGGTCTATTAAGCATTAACTTAGAAAAACAAAAACCTTCATTTGCTATTGTACGTCACGAAAAAAACACTACGTACGTAAAAATTGAAGAAAACAATGCATTAGCTATTAGCAACTTTGATGTTGATGGTACAAAGCTAAATAACGGAATCAATGGTTATCTATACACAGAAAGAGGAGTATGGAGACCTGGTGACGACATCTTTATCAGCTTTATATTAGATGATACAGCAAATCCGTTGCCATCACAACATCCTATCAAATTAACTTTTAGTGATCCTTATGGAAAGCTTGTAGATCAAATAATTCGCAAGAAAAACAATACTAATCACTATGTATTCCAATTAAAAACCTCAGCTGAAGCACCTACAGGAAATTGGTCAGCTAACCTGAGTGTTGGTGGTGTGAAGTTCTATAAAAGAATCAAGATTGAAACAATTAAGCCAAACCGCTTAAAAATAAAAAACAATGTAGAAGGTAAAGTGTTGTCAAGTACAACAAGTAAACGCGTTGATTTCAATGTTCAATGGCTGCAAGGTACTACTGCTAAAAACCTAAAAGCAAATGTTACAATGAAGTTGATCAAGCAGCCTACTGCCTTCAAGAAATTCAAAAATTACACTTTTGAAAACAATCTCTATTCTGACTATTCACAAGATAACACAGTTTTTAATGGAAGTACAGACTATGATGGTAATTTCTCCTTCTACCTCGATTCAGATTATTCTTTCAAAAATGCAGGTTTACTAAAAGCAATATTCGTAACTAAAGTATTTGAGAACGGAGGAGATATGTCTACTGACGTTTCTACTGCTACGTATTCACCATTTTCTTCTTATGTTGGTATTCTTTCACCAGATCCAAATAAATATGGATACTATGAAACAGATCAGAAGTTAAAATTTAGCTTCGTTAAGTTAAACGATCAAGAAGAAACACTACAAGGAAGAATTAAAATAGATATCTACAAAAACAGTGGATCTTGGTGGTGGAGCAGAGGTAATAATGGATATTCAGATTACAGTACATCAAGTTATTATTCACTTTACCTATCAGAAACAATTGAAACGAATAGCAATGGTCTTGGTGAATACACTCTAACGATTCCAGAGCAAGATTGGGGTACTTATGAAGTAGTTGCAACAGACCTTTCTAGTGGGCATATTTCTGCAACCACTATTTATGTAGATTGGCCATACTACTCTACAAGAGCTAAAGGTAGTCAGGCTAAAGAAGCAACTATGTTATCTATTGCTACGGATAAGAAAGAGTATTCTGTTGGTGAGAAAGTAAAACTATCTTTCCCTTCAAGTGAAAACGGTAGAGCTTTAGTATCGATTGAAAATGGAACAAATGTCGTTGAAACACATTGGGTAAAAACAACTAAGGGCGAAACAAACTTTGAGTTTACTGCTACAGCTAATATGGCTCCTAATATTTATATAAATATATCGTCAATTCAGCCACACGCTAACACCCTTAACAATTCACCTATTCGCTTATATGGTATTGTCCCTATAGACGTTTACGATAAAAAGACAAAGCTTGAGCCAATCATCACTATGCCTGATAGATTGCAGCCAGAAGCGGATTTCAGCATTCAAGTAAAAGAAAAGTCTGGACAAAAAATGACTTATACTATCGCTGTGGTAGAAGAAGGATTATTAGATTTAACGAGATTTAAAACTCCTAACCCATGGGATAACTTCTACTCAAAAACAGCTTTAGGAGTGCGTACATGGGACATCTACAATGATGTAATTGGAGCCTATGGTGGATCAATTAATCAAATTTTCAGTATAGGAGGGGATGAAGATCTGGGTGCAGGAGAAGTGAAAAAAGCGAATAGGTTCAAACCTGTCGTGATACACGAAGGTCCTTTTATACTTGAAGCTGGAAAAACGGCTAACCACAAACTAAAAATGCCTAAATATATCGGTTCTGTTAGGACTATGATAGTAGCTGCCAATGCAAATACAAAAGCTTATGGTAATGTTGAAAAAACAGTAAAAGTGAATAACCCTCTTATGATTTTGGGTTCTTTACCTCGAAGAGCTGTACCTGGTGAAAAAGTAACTTTACCTGTTACCGTATTTGCAATGGAAAAACAGATTAAAGATGTGAAAGTAACTGTTAAAACAGACGACAAGTTTAAATTGTTAACAGAAAGCTCTCAAAATATAACATTCAGCAGTCCTGGTGATCAAATTGTATATTTTGATTTAGAAGTATTGCAAAAAACAGGTGTATCTAAAATTCTTATAGAAGCTACTTCTGGAAAAGAAAAGGCTAACTACGAAGTAGAATTAGATGTTCTAAATCCAAATCCAATTGCAACACAAAACCATACCATTACAATTCATCCAAACCAAACAGAGAAAATAAACTGGGAAAATTTTGGTGTAAGCGGAACTAATACTGCAGTTTTAGAACTGTCAAATTTCCCTGGCATCAACTTAACATCTCGATTGAAATTCCTTATTAACTACCCTCACGGATGTAGTGAACAGATTACTTCAGGTGTATTCCCGCAGTTGTTCTTAGAAGACTTTACGGAGTTAAACGACTCTAAAAAGAAATCGATTCAAAACAACGTTAATGCAGGTATTGTAAAATTAGCTGAACGCCAAATGTCCAATGGAGGATTCCGCTATTGGAGTTCTTCAACATACGCAGATGATTGGGCTACTTCTTATGTTGGTCACTTCTTCTTAGAAGCTGAAAAAAGAGGATATGTCTTACCTGTCGGAAGTAAAGCGAACTGGATTTCATATCAACAAAATGAAGCGAGAAATTGGAGACATCAACCAAACTACAACAACGATGTTGCTCAATCATATCGCCTTTATACTTTAGCATTAGCTGGAGCTCCAGAATTAGCATCCATGAACAGGTTAAGAGAAACTGCTAATATTTCACAAATTGCTAAACTACGATTAGCAGCAGCCTATGCTTTAGTAGGGCAAAAAGAAATTGCTACAAAACTCGCTACAGAAGGCAGCTTAGATAATAGAGATAACAATTACTTTTACTATGGGTCTTATGAAAGAAATATGGCTATGGCCTTGGAAACGCTAATCTTGACAAACTCCGATGCTACAAGGACATATGAACTTGCTACAGAATTGGCACACAAACTTGGTTCAGATACTTGGATGAGTACGCAAACCACTGCCTATGGATTAAATGCTATTTCACAATACACAAAAAAATTAGCTAAATCTAATGGTATAAAAGCTACATACTCACTAAATGGACAATCTGCTACTGTTAACGACAAGAATAACTTCTTTAATAAAGACCTAACTTCATTAAAAACAAATAATGAATTGTCGCTAACAAACACAAGCAATGGCGTTTTATATGTAAAAGTTGCTACAAGTGGTATACTTCCTATTGGAAAAGAATTGGTAGATGAGAGTAAGTTAAGTATCAAAACTACATTCACTGATACAAAAGGTATGACAATAGATCCAACCACACTAAATCAAGGAACTGAGTTTATAGCTTATATAACGATTACAAACAACGACATAAAATCAGTGGATAATATAGCACTTACACACATTGTACCTTCTGGATGGGAAATTGTCAATCTACGTTACACTGAAGCAGGTGATTCCGACAATCAAGTAAGTCATACAGATATAAGAGATGATAGATCTATGTTCTATTTCTACCTCAGCGGAAAGAGTAGTAAAGTTCTAAAAGTCAATCTGAATGCCTCTTATTTAGGTAAATACTATATGCCAGGTGTGCATGCAAATGCAATGTACGATAACTCATATCGTTCTCGCACAGCTGGTAAATGGATAGAAGTAGTTAAATAATTATTCTAATATTTTTATACTTTATACAGGGAGCTTATACTCCCTGTATTTATTTGTGTTTATATGAGCAAAAACAAATTCTATAAAATATCTACGTGGAGTACTAAGAAAAAAGTAAAAGTTTCCATTGTTCTGCTTTTGCTAATAATCTATTATTTCAGTTTGCCCAGACAGTTGTTTGACAAGCCCTACTCGACTGTTATTGAAAGTCAAGAAGGAAAGTTAATAGGAGCCCAAATAGCCACTGATGGACAGTGGAGATTCCCAGAAACTGATACTATTCCGTACAAGTTTAAAATGTGTATTACGCACTATGAAGATGAGTACTTCAATTATCATTGGGGTATCAACCCTGTATCAACAGTAAAAGCACTTATAACAAACTTGAAAGCAAAACGCGTCATAAGAGGAGGAAGTACTTTAACTCAGCAAACAATCAGACTTGCACGAGATGGACAAAAGAGAAGTTATGCCGAAAAGTTAATTGAAGCCATACAAGCCACGCGATTGGAGTTTAGATACAGCAAGGACAAAATTCTTGCTCTCTACGCATCTCATGCCCCTTTTGGAGGGAATGTGGTAGGATTAGATGTTGCTGCTTGGAGGTACTTTGGAAACACACCAGACCAACTTTCTTGGGCAGAATCAGCGACTTTAGCAGTTTTGCCGAATGCTCCGAGATTAATTTACCCAGGCAAGAATCAAGATATACTATTGCGAAAAAGAAATGCTTTACTTAAAAAAATCTATGACAATAAAATCATAGACAAGACCACCTATGAGCTGGCCTTAATAGAACAACTACCTCAAAAGCCTCATGATCTACCACAAATTGCACCGCATCTTTTGCAATTAGTTACTAAAACTAAGAAAGAAAAACTGACTAAAACAACGATCAACTACGACATTCAAGTAAGGGCTAATGAAATTATTGCGAGCTATTATCACAATTATAAACAATCTGAAATACACAATATCGCAGCAATCATTATTGATGTAGACACACGTCAAATAGTCTCCTATATTGGTAATTCTCCTACTACCTTTCAAAACAAGAAAGACGTAGATATCATTAGAGCACAAAGAAGTACAGGAAGTATACTTAAGCCTTTCTTATCAGGAGCAATGTTAGATGAAGCTGAAATATTACCCAAAATGCTCATCCAAGATATCCCAATCGTCATATCAGGTTATAAGCCAAAAAATTATAGCAACACATACGAAGGAGGTGTACCTGCCGATCAAGCATTATTCAGATCATTGAATATTCCCTTTGTGCTAATGTTACAGAAATACAGCGTTTACAAATTTCACGACCAATTGCAGTCTTTCGGTTTCAAAAGTATAAACAAACACCCTAATCACTATGGGCTATCTCTCATACTTGGAGGTGCAGAAAGCAGTCTTTGGGAAATAACCCGAGCATACGCGGGTATGGCCTCAACATTAAACTACTTCAACAGTCACCAGGGTAAATATAGAGAAAATGAGATTCAAGAACTTCAATGGGATAAAGACGAAATGAAACTCGACTTTGGAAAAGAAAGAAAAGAATCAGCTACAATAGGCGCAGGAGCTATTTACAGCACTTTTAAAGCATTAACTCTCGTTAATAGACCCGAAGGTGATGAAGCGTGGAAACATTACGACTCTGCCGTTAAAGTTGCTTGGAAAACCGGAACAAGTTTTGGAGGAAGAGATGCTTGGGCAGTGGGTCTGAATAAAAAATACATCGTAGGTGTATGGGTTGGTAATGCTACAGGGGAAGGAAGGCCATCTATCAGTGGAGTGAGAATGGCAGGGCCCATTCTTTTCGACCTATTCAAGTTACTTCCTAAGGCGACTTGGTTTGACACACCTCTGGATGATTTAGAAGAAGAAGATGTCTGTGAGATTTCCGGTTATACAGCAGGTCCAAATTGCAAGGCTATAAAACAACTCATTCCCTATCGAGAGAAGAAGGTAGAAATATGCCCGTACCACACATTGCTACACCTTGATGTTACAGAGCAATATCAAGTGAATAGCCAATGTGAACTAATCACAAATATCGTGAGTAAACCGTGGTTTGTATTACCGCCAATTATGTCATATTATTATAAGAATTACCATAGTGATTACAAAGACCCTCCTCCTTTTAGAGAGGACTGTGATCAAAGCGGTGAAAAGAACACAATTGAATTTATTTATCCAAAACACGGAGATGTAATTTATCTAACAAAGAACTTCCTATCAGAGTTACAGCCTCTAATAGCTAAAGCTGCTGTAAACACAACTGACAGAAATATCTATTGGTACTTAAATGAAGAATACATAGGTTCAACAACAATCTTTCACGAGATGCCTATCCAAACCACTCCAGGAAAACATTACTTGACTATAGTCAATTCTTTAGGGGCGAGCAAGACTATTGAAATTGAAATAGCTCTTAGCTCTGATAACTAAATTCACAATAGACTTCAACAGTTTAACAGAATAAAAAAAACCTGCTAACTCATTAGCAGGTTTTTATTTATTCTGATAGATTGTTACCTTTATCATCAAAGAAATGGTATTCTAAATACGTGTAAGCGTCGCGTGGGACAATCTTTACCCACTTTTTCATTTCCATCCACCACTTAAAGCGAATAGATGGAAAACCATTTTTCAAATACGCAGCCACGAATGGATGAGTATTCAAGATAATCTTAGTTGATTTATCTCTTAAAACAATGCTTTCCAAGTCAGCCTTGATTTTATCGATAACAAGGATAGGAGCTTCAATTTCCCCATGTTCATTAGGGTCTTCTTCTCTTGTTTCGATACTTACTTCAGGTCTAACCCTTTGCCTTGTAATCTGAATTAAACCAAATTTACTCGGCGGCAAGATTTTGTGTTTGGCCTTGTCATCACTCATTTCCTCTTTTAAGAAATCATATAATGTCTTTCTATTCTCTGGGTTCCCCATATCAATAAAATCCACTACGATAATTCCACCCATATCTCGTAATCTCAATTGTCTTGCAATTTCTGCAGCGGCAATCAAATTCACTTCAAGAGCAGTATCTTCTTGAGATTGAGCTTTGTTAGACCTATTTCCACTATTGACATCAATCACGTGAAGTGCCTCAGTATGCTCTATAATTAAGTAAGCTCCCTTACTCATAGAAACAGTCTTACCAAAAGAAGTTTTGATTTGACGTTCAATACTGTATTTTTCAAAAATAGGTACCTCTCTTGACTGATAGTGTTTCACTATGGAAACTTTAGAAGGAGCAATCTCTTGCAAATAGTCCTTCGTGTGAAAGTACATATCCTCATCATCTGTAATAATACCCGTAAAAGTATCATTAAATACATCTCTCAGTATAGAAGATGCTTTATTCACTTCTCCTAACACTTTAGAAGGATGATGAGCTGTAGTTAACTTTTTGCACATGGCATTCCACTTGTCCATTAAATTTTCTAAATCTCTTTCGATATCAGAAACGGACATACCTTCAGCAACTGTGCGTACTATAACTCCAAAGCCTTTTGGCTTTATTGTAAGTACCATTTTCTTTAATCGTTCCTTTTCTTCCTTAGATTCGATCTTTTGAGAGATCGACACTCTATTAGAAAAGGGAACCAGAACAACATATCGCCCTGCGATTGACAACTCAGAACTAATGCGTGGTCCTTTTGTCGAGATAGGTTCTTTAACAATCTGAACCAACAAAGATTGATTAGCACTTAACACATCAGTGATAACACCGTCCTTATCAATCTCCTCTTCAAAAGGAATATTCTTTAAAGAAAATTCTTTTAATTTACCTCCGCTTACAAGTTTAGTAAATTTCAACAGAGTCTTGAGATTTGGTCCCAAATCGTGGTAATGCAAAAACGCATCTTTCTCAAATCCCACATGAACAAAAGCGGCATTTAATCCAGCCACTGGTTTTCTGATCTTAGCAATAAAAATATCGCCAACTTGAAATCCAGTATCTTCTGTTTGTTCACGTTCTCTGTGTAATTCTATAAGTTTTCCATCTTTTAATAAGGCAAAATCTACTGTATCAGAATTCGACCTAATAATTAGCTCTTTATTCATACTGTACATTTATATCCATACTCATTCATTAACAGTTTATTCAAACCAAAAGGAGTTTGTATAGATGGATTAAACAACAATAGTAGGTATATAACCCGAAAGACCTACCCCTCCAAGAGATAAGTCTTTTTTGTTTTTTCTTTCAGTAAAAGAAAAAAGTAGTTTTAAACTACTTTTTCTTTTTGTGACGGTTAGCTCTCGCTCTTTTTTTACGTTTGTGAGTCGCTACCTTATGTCTTTTTCTTTTTTTACCACTTGGCATAATGTGTGTAATTTAGAGATTAATAAATTATTTTACTTTAACTTCTGTGTTTGACTTAACGCCTTCTACAAACACCTTAGCAGGTTTGAACGCTGGGATGTTATGAGCAGGAATTCTAATTGTAGTGTTTTTAGAAATGTTTCTTCCTGTTTTCTCAGCTCTTGTTTTGATGATAAAACTTCCAAAACCTCTTAGATACACGTTTTCACCTGTCTCTAACGACGCCTTTACTTCATCCATAAAAGATTCAACTGTCGCCTGTACGTCACCTTTCTCAAGCCCTAATTTCTCTGAAATTTTAGCTACAATGTCTGCTTTCGTCATTTTTAGATATAAATTATTTTGTTGTTGTCCGAAATTTTTAGAGTGTGCAAATATATTAATTTATAATCCAATAATTCAACCTTAATCGATTAAAATTTAATTATATAAAGTTTTAAGTTTGCATTTAAGACTTTTTAAAATGCTTTTCCATAACAAACTCATTACTTGGTATTTACAAAATAAACGCCATTTACCATGGCGAGAAACAAAGAACCCTTACGCAATTTGGCTATCAGAAATTATTCTTCAACAAACACGAGTTGCTCAAGGATTACCCTATTTTGAGGCTTTTTTGACCAACTATCCAACGGTACAAGATCTTGCCAACGCCCATGAAGACGAAGTTATGAGATTATGGCAAGGTTTAGGTTACTATAGCCGTGCTCGAAATCTTCATTTTACAGCAAAAACAATAACACATGAACTCAATGGCGTATTCCCAAACAACTACAAAGACCTACTCAAGCTTAAAGGAGTCGGTGAATACACCGCTGCAGCTATTGCGTCTATTGCATACGGAGAAATCGTACCTGTAGTCGACGGGAATGTCTTTCGAGTACTATCGCGAATTTATGGTATAACCTCAGATATATCGACGGCTACAACCAAAAAAGAGTTTCAAGCCAAAGCACAAGAACTAATCTCTCATGAACAACCTGCGACCTTTAATCAAGCCATCATGGATTTTGGTGCCATACAATGTACACCTAAATCACCTCAATGCCCACAATGCCCTTTTATTCAAGATTGCGTTGCCTACAATACCAATCAAGTTGACAAATTACCTGTAAAACTTGCAAAGACAAAAGTAAAGAAAAGATACTTAGATTTCTTAATATTCGTTGATAATGACCAGAATACATATATCCAACAGAGGACAAAAAAAGATATATGGCAAAAACTGTATCAGTTTCCATTAATCGATCGCTTTGAACAAAATGATATCAACGTACAACAAATACTCACAGAAGACTTCAAAAATCAGCCTGTCAAAGACATTGTACAACTAAATACTGATTATGTTATTCACATTCTGTCACACCAAAAACTACACATACACTTTTGGATGATAAAATGTGAAAAATTAGCACGAAACGAAAATTATGAAATAGTATCATGGAACCAATTAAATAAATTTGGTTTTCCAATCGTAATTCATAACTTCATTAACTCTATAAACACAAAGTAAAATAGCCATAATATGAACGGTACATTAAACAAAGTTATTTTAATTGGCCACCTTGGAGACGATGTAAAAATACATTATTTCGAAAATGGCAATTGTATAGGTAGATTCCCTTTGGCTACAAATGAGGTTTACATCAATAAAACAACAAATGAGAAGATCACTTCAACAGAATGGCACAATATTGTAGTTCGAAATAAAGCTGCAGAAGTATGCGAAAAATACCTATCAAAAGGAGATCGAATCTATATAGAAGGTCGCATTAGAACAAGGCAGTGGACTTCAGATGATGGAACATCTAAACAAACAGTAGAGATTATGGCTACTGAATTTACTTTTTTAGATGTAAAGAGAAATGCAGATCACAAAGACAATCAATCTGCGTTTGATCAACAGAAAAAAGAAGACGTCAATAACTTCGTTATACCTAAAGAAAATAATGATGACGATTTGCCGTTCTAAATACAAAATGATTTATTAATGCAAAAGATACGAACCTTACTATTTACAATACTCTTATTTACAAGTGGTTTACTCCTTTCTTGTAAAAATGAATCATTACCTAAACCAAAAGCATTCTTAGCCTTAGAATATCCAGTACAAGAGTACTCGACATTTGAGAGTCAAACCAAATCATTCTCGTTTGACAAAAACAAGATTGCCTCCGTCAAAGAAGTAAAAGCAGATGCTATTGAGATTCACTATCCGCAAATGAAAGCTACGATTTACTTAAATTACAAGAGGATAGACAAGAATTTAGACAAGCTATTTAAAGATGCTCAAAAACTTACTTATGAGCACTTTATCAAAGCGGATGACATCATTGAACAACCCTATATCAATCCTAATGACAAAGTATACGGGATGTTCTATTCACTTCAAGGTGATGCCGCTACTAATGTACAATTCTATGTAACAGATAGCGTTAAAAACTTTCTGACAGCATCTCTTTATTTTTACGCAACTCCAAACTATGACTCTATCTATCCAGCTAAAGAGTATATAAGAAGTGATATGCAACACATTATAGAAACGCTAAAGTGGAGAAAAGATGAAATCACAGACTTTACAATCAAATGTGGTCCTAACGAAATAAATATGTAAAACAAAGGAATGATTAAGATACAATCATTCCTTTGTCTTTTTCTACTATAACTCACCTAATCAATAATACAGCCTATATTCAATCTTCTACACACTCCTGCTCAATTATACTATACCCTGCACGTTAGAGCCCCTAATACCGCCAAAAGCACCTTTACGGCATCACCCTTCTCTGATAACACTTCTACTTACTCCACTATCCTTTTACTGTCGAACTACACTTTCGCTCATACTTCTTTGGCAGTATTAAGAACTGAAATCAGCAAACAATCTATCCATAGCTCAAAGCCAAACAACAACAAAACCGACATATCTGCATAATTACCTGTATATCAAAAGGGTTAAACAACGGCTCATAACTATTTTTGTGTACAAACAATTCACAACATACAAGACAAGATCAATGATCGAAGGACAACCAATTCTTCCCTTACCACATAATCAACTCCACGATTCTCCTACTCCACCCAATCTAAGGTTGAAAATGAGTTAAACAAGTTCGCTACTATACAACAAACAAATCAAAGTGTAATACAGCAAAATGACAATTGCAACAATGAGATTGGACGAGCTTAAAAGAAGATAACAGTGTGAATAATGAGTGCTCAAAAAAATTCCTTAGTAAAGCAAACAAGGTGACTTCATACAAGAAGTGAAAATAGATAATAACCTTATGTGATCAATTGATCAGCATTCGTCCATTCTAAAAGACTGTCCCATTCCTGTCTATGAACGAAATCACCAAAATGAAAGATAAAGTTGACGAATTTTAAAAAGCGAATTAACAAGTTTTATACGAGGGGTTAGCTTGCACTTTCTTGGGGTTTGGTAGCACTTTTCTATGGGTTTCCTTGCCCAGAGCGTGCTTTTGTCGAAGAAAGGTGCAAGAAACCCCCAAGCAATGCCCTTGCATCTCACTACAAAGCGGTAGGTAAATCACTAATAGGTAAGTGGAAATCGCAAGCTGCTGGCTGCAATCGAATCCAGATCAAATAGGATTAACTCAAGAATGACTTCCAACTCAAATAACTTCAATCTCAAAAGTAAAACACAATTAGACCCAATCTGTAAATTTATTGCTGACCGTTTTATATCAATTCAAGACCACATAAAACAAAAAAAAACGAAAGCACCTTGTACCTTCGTTTTTACCCATTATGAATAAAATACACAACTTAGTCGTGTAAATCTATACGCTAATTATTTTATGCTACCTACATTCATATTCTCAACTTTGTAGATACCGTTTGCTATCTTCTCAACAGTAGCTATCAAAGATTCAACATTCTGTTTTGCATCGTCAAACTCAACCGTAGCTGTTTTAGTCTCAAAATCAACTTTTGCTACTTTAACACCATTTAATCCAGCTAATTTTCCTTCAATTAATTTAGCACATCCAATCTCACAAGTCATTCCTTCAACTTGAAAAGTAGCTGTTTCAACAGTACCTGTAACTTCTTTAGCATCATTTGAAATTGTTTCTATCTCTGCTTTATTCTCAACTCCCTTGTCTGCTTTTTTGTCATTACAACTCATAAAAACAAATCCTCCAATCAAAGCAATTACTGCTAACTTATAAAATCTCATACCGTAATTATTCTTTATATTAATCTAAACACAAAGGTACAAAAAAAGCAACCATAAAATGATTGCTTTTTTATTCTAATGATGTAGATAATCAATTATTTGAAATCCGCATCAGATACTCCTTCGTTAACTTTCAATTCCGTAACCTTCACTTCCATTTCCATTCCTACATTGATAACTTGAGTGAATGGAAATTTAACTCCTTTCACTTCCTTGTAGTCTTTGTAAGTAGTAATTTCTTGCATAGATTGCTCTCCAAAAGATTTTGTTGCTATGGTTGACACCTTTAATCCTGAAGCTAAATCGTAATAATACACCGTGTCGCCATCCTGAACACCTATAGCATCTTTCCCATCAATACTCTCTACTCCTACCAATGAAACAGACTTCCCTTTCTTCCACTCTAACTCAGGAAAAAGAACAGCCTCATCTCTCAATTTCTTCAACTCTTCACCTTCCATTTCCATCTTTTGTCCTTGTGCAATTACATACCCCCCTTTAGGAGTTAAAATCTGTTTGCCTACAACAGGTCCACCACTGATCTTTTGTTCACTGTACAAATAACCATCCTTTAACTTAAGAGTAACTTCCAAGTTCATACCTTGAACAGCTGCACTACTCTTCATCAAGATAGATTTCACTGCATTGACTTGCTTTTCACCACCAATAGCTGCAATATATTTATCTACAGTTGACTCCACAGTAACTCCTGCAGGAATAGCTTTTTCAAAAACAGGTTTATCAATTAAATCACCAAACGTATTGTAATAATTAACTGGCAGTCCTAAGTTCTCTAATCCCTTAGCTACATCTGCACCTTTCCCTACAATAACAATTCTTTGATTGTCTTTCAAGAAATACTTCTTTGCTACGCGCTGTACATCTTCAGCTGTCACAGCATTTACATTCTTAATATAGTTTTCGTAGAAATCCTTCGGCAGCTTGTGCAATTCTTTATTAAGAGCAAACCTTGCAACTGTCTCTGGTTTTTGAATACTCATGACAAAACTACCTACATATTTAGCTTTAGCATTCTTTAATTCCTCCGGCTTAACTAATGTGGTGCGCATTAAATCAATTTCTTTGATAAACTCAGTTACAGCACTATCCGTCACAACATTTCGAACAGATGCAGTTGCTTTAAATTTACCAGGGTACTTACGACTTGTCGATACCATAGAATAAGCTCCGTATGTCCATCCATGTGCTTCACGCAAGTTTAAGAAAAGACGTCCTTCTCCCCCTCCTCCAAGTATTTGACTTGCAATCAGAGCAGCAAAAAAGTCTTTGTCATTCATCTTTAATTCAACCTCATTTACCAAAGCAATCTCAGATTGAACAGCATTAGGCATATCGATAAAGTCAATTTGTGTTTTAGCTACATTACCCTTCACAGTATTACTTTGATAAGTAGCATTCGACTTTTTCCATTTGCCAAACAATTTGGTTACTAACTTTTCAGTCGATTTGTAATCCACATCACCAACAACAACTAAATAAGCATTATTAGGATTGAAGTGTTTCACATAATATTCTTGTACATCCTTTAATGTCACAGATTCAATTGTCTGTAAAGTTTCAAACTCCCCTGCTGCATTATCCTTTCCATATAGCAAAGCATCTTCTAATTTTGCAGCAACTTCAGTCACACTTTTTTCATTGATCTTAAGAGCTTCGATTGCTTGAGCTTTAGTTTTGTCAAACTCCTCTTGGGTAAAAACGGAATTCAAAGCTCCTTCAGCCATAAGTTCTAATACTTCAGCATTATACTTGGATAAACCACTTGCATAAGCCCCGCTACTGCTAAAGCGTATAGATGCACCTAAAAAATCAATTTCTTCATTGAAAACATCTTTCTTTTTATTCTTTGTTTCTGTCCCCATCATCCCAGACACTAACGAAGAAACCCCTGCTTTATCCCCTTCGAAAACCAAAGGGTTATCAATTGTCAAAGTATAAGAAACTTGAGGTAATTTATTGTTCTTTACAATCAAAACCTTAAGCCCATTCTTTAACACAAAAGAAGTTGGTTCGCTAATATTTATTGTTGGAGCTGGTCCAGGAGCAGGTTGTTTTCTATCTTGTGCAACTCCCTGAACTACTGTTAAAGCAAGAGCAAGAGAAGCTGCATATATATATACTTTTTTCATTAGAATCTATTATTTAGTTGTTAGCATTTTTTTCAGGAATATAATCTAAAATAAGGCGTTGATTTGTGTTCAAATACTTCTTAGCAACCTCTCTTATTTCCTCTCTCGTAATACTGCGATAAATATCGATATTAGTATTGATCAAGTTTACATCTCCATAAAGTTTATAATATGTCGCAAGATTATCAGCTAAATCTTCAATATCAGAATTTGAATCAACATATCTCTTTTCAAAGATGTTTTGTAGTTTTTGATAATCTTTTTCTGAAATCAACTCAGTCTGCAACTTCACAATCTCCTCATCGATTTCCTTTACAAGATCTTGAAGTGTAAAGCCTTGCATTGGCAATCCATAAATAAAATAAATACCATAATCCTCTTGACTAAAACTAAAAGAAGCTAACTCCAAAGCCATTTTCTTTTCATCAACAATTTTTTTGTATAATCGAGAGCTCTTTCCTCCAGATAGAACAGCCGAAATCATATCCAAAACTCTTGCATCGCGAGTTTTCATTGAAGGTGTACGATACGCTTGAACTAACATTGGTATCTGAATATTCGGATCTTGATACTCCGCTCTAATTTCAGTAGTGATTGGATCTTCCTTCTCAAAATTCCTAACAACCTCTTTTCCTCTTGGTATCACACCAAAATACTGTTGTATCCAAGCCTTAGCTTGATCAATCTCAATGTCACCAGCAACAACTAATACAGCATTATTAGGCACATAATACTTATGGTTAAAATCTAAAAACTCATCTAAAGTAGCCGCATCCAGGTGCTCCATAGATCCAATAGTCTCCCAGCGATAAGGGTGCTTTTTAAACAAGTTTTTCTTTACCTGACCGAACAATTGCCCGTAAGGTTGATTATCCATACGCAATCTTTTTTCTTCCTTCACAACTTCATTTTGCGTATTCACCCCTACTTGGTTAATTACAGGGTGTAACAAACGCTCTGACTCCATCCATAGTCCTAATTCTAAGTTATTTGAAGGGAAAACTTCGTAATAATATGTCTTATCATCAGAAGTATAAGCGTTATTTTGTCCTCCGTTAGCTGTAACAATCTTGAACCAATCACCACGTTCAATATTTTTTGTCCCTTCAAAAAGCAAATGCTCAAAAAAGTGAGCAAAACCAGTTCTTTCAGGATTCTCATCTTTTGCTCCAACGTGATACAATACAGAAGTAACAACGACTGGTGCAGATTTGTCTTGATGTAGAATAACGTGTAGTCCATTGTCTAAAGTGTACTCTTCAAACTCAACTTTTTGAGCAGAAGCATTAACTCCTAATAGCAATGCACTAAAAATCAATAAGGATTTTTTCATTATATAATATTTTTGAAATTAGGTTATCTAATAAGATATGTCGTCATCTTGCAAAGAATGTTACAACTAAAATGAAATTTATTTATAGGAATACTCTTTTTACTCTATTGTTAAGAGTGTAATAAACAAGGACATAGATCATGTCAACCTACCATCACACTTGAAGTTACTAACGTGTACTACAAATGACAATGCTATTTACTGCTATCTTTTCCTACACTGTCTACAATCGCTATTATTCTAAAACAGCACTACAGCTTAGTTTTCAAAACAAAGTAGAAAGCAAGCAGAAACTTATATAAACTCAATAAAAAACATAACAATCTCACAACCATTGAAATATAATTTCACAATAAAGGTAAATATCTATAAAATATACTTTTATAAATAAAAAATTAGATTTATATTTGCACCCTTAATAAACATCTTAATTTTATTGTTATGTACGCAATCGTAGAGATAGCAGGGCAACAATTCAAAGTGAGCAAAGACCAAAAAGTGTACGTTCACCGTTTAGCATCTGAAGAAGGAACAACTGTTACTTTTGACAAAGTTCTTTTAATTGATGATAACAACAACATCACTTTAGGCGCCCCAGCTATAGAAGGTGCTTCTGTTGAAGCTAAAGTTTTACAACACCTTAAAGGTGACAAAGTAATCGTTTTCAAAAAGAAAAGAAGAAAAGGTTACAAAAAGAAAAACGGTCACAGACAAGCTTTAACTCAAATTGTAATTGAGGGAATCAATGCAAGTGGAGCTAAAAAGAAAGCAACAAAAAAAACAGCTGAAGCAGCTGAGTAATTAACAAACAAAATTTAAAACGTCATGGCACACAAAAAAGGTGTAGGTAGTTCTAAGAACGGTAGAGAATCAGAATCGAAACGTTTAGGCGTTAAGATTTACGGTGGTCAAGCAGCTATCGCTGGAAACATCATCGTTAGACAAAGAGGTTCTAAGCACAATGCTGGTGAAAACGTTTACATGGGTAAAGATCACACTTTACACGCGAAAATTGACGGTGTTGTTAAATTCCAAAAGAAAAAAGACAACAAGTCATACGTTTCAGTACTTCCATTTGAAGCTTAAGAATCAGAGATCTGTTTAACAGATAACAAAATAAAAAAAGGCACTTAATTAAGTGCCTTTTTTTTATGCCTTTCCTCACCAACTCAGCTCCATCAATTGAATGAGTATTAAATATTTAAGGCTAAATCAATCCTTTCGACATTATTTCGACATTACTCAAACTAAGTCAAAGATTCTACTTTACATTATCCAGCCAGATCTACCATATTTATAGCTAACAAAATCACTTATTTAGAAATATTAAAAATAAGTTTGTGTATTAAATAATATTATTTATTTTTGGTCTAAATAATATTAAGCAATAATTATAAAATGAAACTTACCAAACTATTCTCTGGAGTCGCTATACTGGCGTTCCTATTTACAAGCTGTTCAAGTGATGACAATAATGAACCTATCAGACCTGACAACAAAGATCAAATTGCTTTAGGTAGCATTTTACCTATCGAGGGGACTTACGTTTTTCCACACACTCCAACAATGCCATTGCCTTTTAAATTTGAATCAAATAAGATAACTATCATATTTGAAGATAAATCAAATCAGACAACTGCAGAGGATGTTTACGACGTACTATCAGTATATAAAAACACAAGTAAAGACGAAATCATTAAAGCAGTGACTAAGTCAAAATCTACGCAAGAATACAAGACCTTCTTCTTTAAAGATCAAAAAGAAGAAAGTGTTCTGATACATATGGACTACAGTTTCCCAACACAAGATGAAGCAATCAAATCTGCATATCCAACGGAAACTAAAACAACCACTAAAACTATTACAGCAGATAATCCGCATGGTAATATGAAATTTGGTTGGTTAAAGTTAGAAAAAGAAGAAGATAAAGTTCAGAATATGGATAAACTAAAAGGAGTTTATGGTTCTGAAATTATCATGAAAGGAGGAAATCCAACCGCTCAATATGTTTTTAAAATAAATAGTGATGAAGACGCTTTCCTTTTCAGAGCTAATATGGGCAAAGGTTTTGGTGATTCTGCATCTTTTATTCTAAAAAAAGTAGCAACAGATGAAGCTAAAGGCCAATTGATATATGAAGTAACAGGCTCAACAGGTTATTACGAAGGAAGAACTGGACAGTATCTAACAATCTACGTTAAAGACATATCAGCAGATGGAGCAAAAGCAACATTTGCCATTGCTACTAAAGACGGAAGTAATTCTGTAGCTAGTAGCAAAGGTGATGTCATAGGTAAGACTATAGAAGAAGCTAAAGCTATCAAAGCTCCTGAAGCCAGTCAAGTTTGGGAAAATGATATGATGAACTACGCTCACAAGTGGATGCCTACAACAAGAGAATAATTACATTCTAAATAGATATTTTAAGCAATAAAAAAGGAGTTATAGTATAATGCATACTATAACTCCTTTTTTTATTCCAAGAGATTACTCAACTTTTAATGAATGATACAATTCTAAAGCTTTTCCATCAGTCAACATCGAAACAAAATGGCATACACTCATTAATCGTTCGTATAAACTATCAGTTTCTAAATGATACTTCTCAGGTAGTAACTTCAGCACTAAAGTATCGTAATGCGTTTCATCATGGTGGTAATGATTATTAACAGCTGTGGTAAAACTATCCAATAAGCTATGTATTACCTTATAGCCAATTATTTCCTTTTCAACAACTTCCTTACTTTGATAAACATTATTAACACTAATATTAATGATATCTTTCATTTGAGCAATGTAGGCACATTTATCAGTTAAAGCGTGAGGAAACTCCCCTTTTAAGATACTCTCTTCATTCTCAATAAATACCCTTGTTACATCCTGAATCAAACTTCCAATAGCCAAAGCGCGTAAATAACTAACGCGATCTTCCTTAGAAGTTAACTGTGAATAAGTATCACGGTTAATGCTCCTCTCGACTATTTTAATCAAAAACTCTAAAGCGTGTTCTTCAGGAATCCAACCTAAATTAATTCCGTCTTCGAAGTCTATTATAGTGTAACAAATATCATCTGCAGCTTCCACTAAATAAGCCAGAGGGTGTCTATGATATCTCAATGACTTTTTATCTTTAGAGATAAGTCCTAACTCATCCACAACATCAATAAAAGCAGCTTTATCACCTTGAAAGAAGCCATATTTTTTATCCGATATATCAAGAGTCGGTTTCTTTGGCAAACTCTCCTTAGGATACTTCATAAAGGCCCCAAGAGTAGCATAAGATATACGCAATCCTCCAACAACACCAGGTCGTGATTTAGTCAATACAGTAAAACCATTAGCATTTCCTTCAAAATCCACAAAATCTTGCCATTCTAAAGCTGACAAATGCTTTTTGAACTGCTGTCCTTTACCATTAACAAAAAAGTCGCCAATAGCTTTTTCGCCTGAATGACCAAAAGGTGGATTACCTATATCGTGTGCTAAAGCCGCTGCTGCAACTATAGCTCCGAAATCATTTACTGTGTAACCATACTCTTGAGCCAAATAAGAATACTTGCTCAATAGCTTTTCTCCAACATTTCGACCTAATGAACGCCCAACGACAGATACTTCAAGGCTATGGGTCAAGCGCGTATGTACGAAGTCAGTTTTTGAAAGAGGAATTACTTGAGTCTTATCCTGTAAACTGCGAAATGCAGAAGAAAAAATAATGCGATCGTAATCAACCTCAAAGCCAATACGAGTTTCACTCTCATCTAAGCGGTGTCTAACAAATGTATCTCCGTGCTTTTTTAGAGATAACAGTTTTTCCCATTTCATCATATGCAATGATTAAAATTATATTTCTATAGCTCTAAAGCTAATTGACTATTAATAATATTGTCTTTTACAGTTCTAAAGATATGGTTCTTCGCTTCTGCATAAGAAATGTCATAGATTCTTTCAATTTTAGCGTATTCTTCTGGATAAACAGCCAACATCTTATCGTAATAAGCATCTAATGCATCCTTGTTAGGAGAGGTATATTCCAATTGAAGCTCAAATCGACGTCTTAAAGCCTCATCTATCATGTGTATTTGATTTGTTGCAGCCATAAGAATAGACTTAGCAGGAAGGTTGTCTATTAATTGCAAAATAGCATTAACCACGCGTTTCATCTCGCTGTTATCTTTGTTGTCGTAATCTCTAATCTGACCGAGAGAATCAAACTCATCAAAGAAAAGTACCGAACTTTCATATTGTACTTCTTTAAACAAGCTCTCTATATTCTTTGCCGTTTCACCAAGTTTAGAAGAAACAATAGTCGCTAAATTAACAATAATAAGTTTCTTATCTAAATGTTTAGCAATAGCTTTTGCAGTCATGGTCTTACCACACCCCGTCTTTCCGTATAATAATATTTTATTACTGACAGGTAGATTATACTTCATAAGTATTTCTCGGTATTTATACTCTTTCAAAAACTGCTCTAACTCAATCTTCACGTTATCATTGAACATGACGTCATCCAAAGAAATTTTGCTGCGATCTAAATAATATAAAGAACTCATATACTAAAAAAATTGTGTGTTGTTAATGAACAAATATACCCTTAATAATAATCAGATTCCCCAACCAGAATATAAAAAAAGTAAACTATTCCAACAAATTTATAACACAATGACACTATACAAAGAAGAATCAAATCACAACAAAAAGATCACATTAGCATATAGAAAAAAAAGAGGGTACAGTTTACACTGTACCCTCGTAATTATATTGCGTCTTGATACGCTTTCTTATTTCTCATCACCTACAAGAAAAAACTTCATTGATTTCATAGGGTAAGCTGTTCTACTTTTACCACTTGGGTTAGCAATTACAGTCTTGATACTTACTAAATCTCCTATTTTAAAGCTAGCCTCTGTATACTGATAATCTAACAAATATGGCCCACAAAAATAATTTCCTTCTGAATCTTTCTCAATAACACCTTGGTAAATACCTTTTTTAGTTTCTTTAGACATAATAAAATCAATTAAAGCAACAAAGGTACAATACTTATCAAGACATTAGTATATTCCCTTAAAACTATTTACTGTCCTATCAGATCACCTCAAATAGTCGAAACTATGATCAACTACGAACCACACATTTCACAATCATCTTCGTTGTTCGAAGCCATTCTTGCTTTGTGAATCATTTCTTGATACTCCTCAATGGAAATTTGTTCCACATCTTGAGCTGTATTTGGAGTTGTTTTCTTCTCGTTATTCAAAGTAAACTTAATTGCATCTACCGCAGACTTGGTACGCAAGTAATACATACCAGTCTTTAACCCGGCTTTCCAAGCGTAAAAATGCATAGAAGTCAACTTCGCGTAATTAGCTCCTTCCATAAATAGGTTCAATGATTGGGATTGATCAATGAAATACCCTCTATCTCTTGACATATCGATAATGTCCTTCATACTCATTTCCCATACAGTTTTATAAAGGTCCCTAATGTCTTTTGGAATAAACTCTATATGCTGAATTGATCCATTAGCACGCATTATTTCTTGTTTCAAATCTTCATTCCACAAACCAAGGTCTACAAGGTCTTTTAATAAATGTTTATTCACAACAATAAACTCCCCTGACAAAACACGTCTTGTGTAGATATTAGAAGTATAAGGTTCAAATGCTTCATTATTCCCCAATATCTGAGAAGTAGAAGCGGTAGGCATTGGCGCTAATAACAAAGAGTTTCTAACTCCATGTTCCATGACTTGCTTTCTCAAACTTGACCAATCCCATCTTCCACTCAATTGACTATCATCTATACCCCATAAATTAAACTGAAACTCACCTTGTGATATAGGCGATCCTTCAAATGTAGAATAGGCACCTTCTTCTTTTGCCAATTCCATAGATGCAGTAACAGCTGCAAAGTAAATAGTTTCAAAGATCTCTTGATTCAATTGCTTCGCTTCCTGACAAGTAAAAGGAAGTCGCAATAAAATAAAGGCATCTGCAAGCCCCTGAACACCAAGACCTACAGGTCTATGTCGCATATTCGAGTTTCTCGCTTCTTCAACTGGGTAGTAATTGCGATCAATTACTCTATTTAGATTTCGAGTAATTCGCTTCGTTACATCAAATAAGAATTGGTGGTTAAACTGTCCCTTTTCAACAAACATTGGCAAAGCAATAGATGCTAAATTACATACAGCCACTTCATCAGGAGAAGTATACTCCATGATCTCAGTACACAAATTAGATGATCTAATTACCCCTAAATTCTTTTGGTTTGATTTTTTATTTGCCGCGTCTTTATACAAGATATACGGAGTTCCTGTTTCTATTTGTGCTTCAAGAATAGCTTCCCATAATTCGCGCGCTTTGATTCGACGACGACCTTTACCCTGATTCTCGTACTTAGTATACAACTCATCAAACTCATCGCCATATACATCGTAAAGTCCAGGACATTCATTAGGACACATCAGAGTCCAATGCCCATCTGTCTCAACGCGCTTCATAAATAAGTCATTCATCCACAAAGCCAAAAATAAATCACGAGCACGCATTTCTTCTTTACCGTGATTTTTTCTCAATTCGATAAAATCAAAAACATCAGCATGCCATGGTTCTATATAAATAGCAAAACTACCTTTTCGCTTACCTCCTCCTTGATCTACATATCTTGCAGTATCGTTAAATACTCTTAGCATTGGTACAATTCCATTAGATGTACCATTAGTACCGCGTATATAAGATCCAGTTGCTCTAATATTGTGAATTGACAATCCTATACCACCAGCAGATTGAGAAATCTTAGCAGTTTGTTTTAATGTATCATAAATCCCTTCAATGCTGTCATCCTTCATAGTCAACAAAAAACAAGAAGACATTTGTGGCTTAGGAGTTCCTGAATTAAAAAGCGTTGGAGTAGCATGCGTAAAAAACTTCTTCGACATCAATTCATAAGTTTCTATTGCCGCATCTAAGTCATTCAAGTGAATACCTACAGCAACACGCATAAGCATATGTTGTGGACGTTCCACTATCTTGCCATCTAATTTTAATAAATAAGAGCGCTCAAGTGTTTTGAATCCAAAATAATCGTAATTAAAATCTCTTTGGTAAATAATAGCTGAATCCAATCTATCAGCATTCGCTTTGATCACTGCATATACATCATCAGCAATTAAAGGAGCCTCTAAATTAGTTCTCGGGTTCACATAGGTGTACAAATCATCTACAACTTCAGAAAACACCTTCTTAGTGTTTTTATGCAGATTTGAAACTGCGATTCTTGCTGCTAACAAAGCATAATCAGGATGCGAAACGGTCATAGATGCAGCTGTCTCAGCAGCCAGATTATCTAATTCTGATGTATTTACACCTTCGTACAACCCCTCTATCACGCGCATAGCGACCTTAACAGGGTCGACTAATTCACTTAACTCATAGCACAAGATTCTAATTCTGTCAGTAATCTTGTCAAAACTAACAGGCTCTTTTCTGCCATCTCTTTTTATAACGTACATAAACTTCTTACTTACTAATTAAAAATCTGCATCAAAACTAATTGTATTTCCACCTTCTTCTTTCGAAATAACACCTGCTTTTTGATATTCCGAAACCCTCTTTTCAAAGAAGTTTGTTTTGCCTTGTAGAGAAATCATATCCATGAAATCAAAGGGATTGCTTACATTGTACTCTTTTGAACAACCAAGCTCTACAAGTAACCTATCAGTAACGAACTCAAGATACTGTGTCATTAAAACAGCATTCATACCAATTAAACTAACTGGTAAAGATTCCGTAATAAACTCTCTTTCTATATTAAGAGCGTCAACTAAAATCTCTCTAATTCTCTCCTTAGGTACTTTATTAATTAAATGATGATTATGTAAATGCACAGCGAAATCACAATGAACTCCCTCATCTCTCGAGATTAGTTCATTCGAAAACGTTAGTCCAGGCATTAACCCGCGTTTCTTCAACCAGAAGATTGAGCAAAAAGCTCCAGAAAAGAATATCCCTTCAACTGCTGCAAAAGCAATTAAACGCTCTGCGAAAGAATCAGATTCAATCCATTTTAAAGCCCATTCGGCTTTTTTCATAATTGCAGGAAAAACTTCTATAGCTCTAAAAAGCTTATCTTTTTCTTCCTCATTTTTCACATAAGTATCAATTAACAAAGAATAAGTTTCACTGTGAATATTCTCCATCATAATCTGAAAGCCGTAAAAAAACTTAGCTTCCGGATACTGTACTTCATTGACAAAATTCTCTGCTAAGTTCTCATTAACAATACCATCAGAGGCAGCAAAGAAAGCAAGAATGTGCTTTATAAAATAGCGTTCATCTTCATTTAACTTATTATTCCAATCTGCCAAATCTTGCTGAAGGTCAATCTCCTCCGCAGTCCAAAAACTGGCTTCCATTTTCTTATACCAGTCCCAAATGTCATGGTGTTTTATTGGAAAAATAACAAATCTATTCTTATTTTCTGTTAAAATTGGTTCTTGAATTGCCATAGTAAATTGATTAATTTATTTGTTTATTAAACTAAAAAGAGAATGCCATATCTACAAAGATTAGAATTTTTAACTCTAATAGAAAGAGAAATTCCCCCCAACTTATTCACAAATCAAAGAAGTTATTAACAAACACTAAGAATCAACAACTTACATAAAACACTAATTTACAAAGAGATATACGGTATACCAAACTATAAAAACAGTGTTAAAAGACACAGAGCTACCATACTAAGCTCGTGTCAGTCCCAGCCATTAACTGAAGTCAATCCTATATCGCGCAACTCAATTTAGTCCATAAAAAAAGCGACAATCGTTAACCGATTGTCGCTCTATATAATTACCTATAAGATACTATAATTCTAAAGCTTTCTTAGGATTGTTATCCATTAACAATTCAACAGGATTTTCTAAAGCCTCTTTAATTGCAACTAAGAAACCAACAGACTCACGTCCATCAATAATTCTATGGTCATAAGAAAGAGCCACAAACATCATTGGGTGAATCTCAACTCTACCTTCAACAGCGATTGGACGCTCAATAATATTGTGCATTCCTAAAATAGCCGATTGAGGAGGGTTAATAATTGGAGTTGATAACATTGATCCGAATACACCACCATTAGTAATAGTGAATGTTCCTCCTGTCATCTCATCCACTGTGATTTGTCCATCACGAGCTCTTAAAGCTAAACGCTTAATTTCAGATTCAATTCCGCGGAAAGACAATAATTCAGCATTTCTAACTACTGGTACCATTAATCCTTTTGGTCCTGATACAGCAATTGAAATATCAGCAAAATCAAATTTAATTTGATCTTGACCATCAATCATAGAATTTACATCAGGATACATTTCTAAAGCACGTGTAACCGCTTTAGTGAAGAACGACATAAAACCAAGACCTACACCGTGTTTAGCTTTGAAAGCGTCTTTGTATTCGCTTCTTAACTTGTTCACGTTAGTCAAATTAACCTCGTTGAATGTAGTTAACATAGCAGTCGTATTCTTAGCCTCTACTAAACGCTCAGCAACTTTACGACGCAACATAGACATTTTCTTACGCTCTTCACCTCTTGGTCCACCTGTAGGAGTACCCATAGAAGCTTTTGCGTTTAAAGCGTCCTCTTTTGTTATTCTACCATCTTTACCAGTACCTGATACAGTTGTAGGGTTGATGTTTTTTTCCTCTAAAATTTTCTTAGCCGCAGGAGAAGCACTTCCTGTTGCATAAGTAGCAGCTGCCGCTACTGGAGCTGGCTCTGCTTTTGGTGCCTCTGCTTTTGGAGCTTCAGCTACAGGTTTTGCCTCTGTAGAAGCGCCTCCTGCAGGTTTTGCAGCACTCATATCAATTAGACAAACTACTTGTCCTACAGCAACAGCTTCACCTTCTTCAGCTTTCAAAGTGATGATACCACTTTCTTCTGCAGGTAACTCTAAAGTTGCTTTATCTGAATCTACTTCAGCAATAGCTTGGTCCTTTTCAACGTAATCTCCATCTTTTACTAACCAAGTAGCGATCTCAACTTCTGTAATTGATTCACCTGGCGAAGGAACTTTCATTTCTAAGATGCTCATCTGTATGTTTTTTATTTAATATTGTTATGTAAAAATACTGTTTTATTATAAATTTTTATCAAAAACCTTTGCTATGGCATAAGCATATCGTTTTTTAGAACGAACAGAGCTTCCAGATGCTGGAGCACTATATGCTTTAGTACCTGCGTAACGTAAAGGTTTTTCGTGGAAATGCATTAACATATGACTGTATGCTCCCATGTTCTTAGGCTCCTCTTGTGCCCAAACATAATCCTCTACATTAGTATACTTAGCAAGAATCTCTTTGATTTGCTCAATTGGCAATGGGAACAATTGTTCGATACGAACAAATGCAATATCATCTCTACCTAATTCTTCGCGTTTTGCTACTAAATCATAGTAGAATTTACCACTACAAAATACCAATGATTTAACTTTAGAAACATCAGCTTTTGGATCATCAATAACGTATTGGAATTTACCTTCAGTAAAATCTTTGATCGACGATACAGCCTCTGGATGTCTTAATAAACTCTTTGGCGACATGACAATTAATGGTTTTCTAAAATTAGTAACCATTTGTCTTCTCATTAAGTGGAAAAAGTTTGCAGGAGTAGTAACGTTAGCTACAAACATATTATCCTCAGCACACAACTGTAAATAACGTTCTAAACGAGCTGATGAGTGTTCTGCACCTTGGTTCTCATAACCATGCGGCAACAACATAACCAAACCATTCTGATTAGTCCATTTATCTTCTGCAGCAGATATATATTGATCCATCATAATTTGACCACCATTCGAAAAGTCTCCAAATTGAGCTTCCCAAATAGTCAAAGTATTAGGATTAGTCAAAGCATAACCATATTCGAATCCAAGAACAGCATATTCAGACAACAATGAGTTAAAGATTCTCATTTCTCCTTTTTGCTCTTTCAAATGATTCAACAAAATGATAGATTCCTCTGTATCTTCTGTTTTAACAACTGCGTGACGGTGTGAGAAAGTTCCTCTTTCAACGTCTTGTCCAGACATACGCACATCATAACCTTGAGTCAATAAAGAACCATAAGCTAATAGTTCACCCATAGCCCAATCTAATTGATCCTTCTCAAAGAACATCGCCTTTCTATCTCCGATAAGACGCTTCACTTTGTTGATAAACTTCTTATCCTCAGGCAATTCAGTGATAACTTCTGCAATCTGAGTTAAAACTTCCTTAGAAACCTTCGTATCGTAATCTGCCAACATCTTATCAACTTCAGCAATCTCAAAACCTTTCCAGTTTTCGTGCATGAACGTTCTGATCTTAGCATACTCATCTTTACGTGAAGTTTCTAAATCAACCTCAAGAGCATCTTTATATTGTTGCTCTAAAGACTTAACGAAAGTTTCATCAACAATCTTATCTTCTAATAATCTTGCGTTATAAATATTTCTTGCATTTGGGTGCTTAGAAATTAATTTATATAAAATAGGCTGTGTAAACTTAGGCTCATCACCTTCGTTATGTCCATATTTTCTATAACCAACTAAATCAATGAACACGTCAGTTCCAAAAGTCATACGATAATCTAAAGCAAATAAGAAAGCTCTTACTGCAGCTTCAGTATCATCAGCATTTACGTGGAGAACTGGACTTGCAGTTACTTTAGCAATATCTGTAGAATAAGTTGACGAACGACCATCTGTATAATTTGTTGTAAAACCAACTTGGTTATTCAAAACTACGTGAATTGTACCTTCTGTTTTATAACCTCTAAGTTTGGCCATTTGTACAATTTCGTAAACAATACCTTGTCCAGAAATAGCAGCATCACCGTGAAGTGCGATAGGTAATACTTTTGAAGGACTATCAGTATAAACAGTATCTTGTTTTGCTCTTGCAATACCCTCGATAACAGCTCCAACAGTTTCTAAGTGTGAAGGGTTAGGAGTTAAGTTTATCAACAAGTCTTTTCCAGATCTTGTTTTTCTCGCAGAGCTAAGACCTAAGTGGTACTTAACGTCTCCGTCAAAACCTTCAACAGTATCGTAATCTTTACCGTCAAACTCAGAGAAAATTTCTTGAGCAGGTTTCTTAAAAACGTTAGCTAACACATTCAGACGTCCTCTGTGAGCCATCCCTACAACAACTTCTTCTACTCCTCTATTTGCAGCAGAGTCAAGTAAGAAATCCATTGCTGGTATCGCTGCCTCAAGTCCCTCTAAAGAGAAACGTTTTTGACCAACGTATTTAGTATTCAAGAAGTTCTCAAAAGAAACAGCTTCAATCAATTTGTGAAGTATCTCTTTTTTCTCTTCGCTATTAAATTTAGCTTCTGGTGCTTCATAGTGATTTTGAATCCAAGACACTATCTTTTCGTCAGTGATATACTTGTATTCAATACCTAAAGTTGAACAGTAAACTTTTTCTAATTGAGCAATAATCTGCCCCAATGTCGAAGTTGGAAGTTGTATTGTTTTAGCAGCCTCAAAACTAATATTCAAATCTGCTTGAGAAAGACCAAACTTCTCTAAACTTAAATCTGGATGCTCTACTTTTCTGTCTCTTAATGGGTTTGTCTTAGTCATTAAGTGCCCATAAGTTCTGTAAGCGTCAATTAAACGCAATACAGCAAACTCTTTTTGAAGTTGCTCTATTTGTCCAGAGTTGCCCACATTAGCAGTATTACTTGTCGCTGTCGAAGTATACGCTTGTGACAATTGTTCTACTGGCCCGTCACTATACTCGTTTGCAAAGTCAAATCCTTGAAAGAAAGCTCTCCAACTTGGCTCAATACCATCTGGGTTTTCTAAATATTGATCATACAACTCTGCAAAAAATGCAGTGTGAGCCGCATTTAAAAAGGAATATCTATCCATAATTTCGTCTAAAGACCTTTTGTTTAAATATTATAAATACAAAAATACAACTCTTTATGACAATTGTATAAACTTTTACTTATTTTTATACTATTATATAGTAACTAGTACCAATATGAAAAGATTTAACATCAGAATATTGTCGTTTTTTTTGACGATATCATTTTTTTTAACTTGCAGTTTTTCCATTCTTGCACAAGAAAAGAGAAATGATACGAAAAATTATGATTTTACTAAAAATTGGAAATTCGGTGGAGGTCTTGGTTTAGGCTTCGGAAGCGGATATACAGACATCATGATTGCACCAAGTGCAATCTATCAATTCACACCTTATGTAAGTGCAGGTATTGGATTGCAAGGTAGTTACATTAAAAGTAAAGATAGAGGATACTACTACAATGCCATTAAAGAATACGACTCTTGGATATATGGTGGTAGTTTAATTGTATTGTCTAACCCTATACCTCAACTACAACTTTCTGCAGAATTAGAGCAGTTAAGAGTTAACAATTCATATACATATAAAGATTTAACGAAGCGCGATGACAACTTTTGGAACACTGCTCTTTTCCTTGGTATTGGTTATGTCAATGGCCCAGTTACAATAGGAATTAGATATAATGTCTTATACAGAGAGAAAGACATGGTTTACGGAAGTGGATTTATGCCTTTTGTGAGAATGTATTTTTAATAGAAAAGCCTATCGAGAAAAAGTTTAATCTCCATAGGCTTATTTTTTATTTGCTTTAGCTAAAGCTCAACTATTCTTGAAAGCTTTTTCTAATATAGACTTTTTGAAACTCTCTCTTAATAATAAGATAAGCGACGCGTTCAATGTATTCATCAATGTCCACGTTTTTAATTGCTTTAATATCTCTTTCAGAAACGTCTATTCGATATAATAGACTCGAAAATCGAGAAACATTCGTCGAATGAATGATGCGATGTAATTGCCCGATAACTTGACTAACTAACTCGGACGGTGTCTCTACAGAAAAGACAATATCAGTATTCACAGTTGTTTGGAAGTCTTTCTGAATTTGCAATACTAAATCTTTTAAAAAACTCTGTTGAACTAAATGTTCGTCAAGATACTTTACTGAATCCCACATTTCTATATATTAAAAATAGCAGTCTTTGCGCCTCTGACTTTAAACTCTTCTATTCATTAACTCATTGCTAAACACTCGTAACTGTTCTTTTTTACTTTCTGGAATATCCATTTGCTCTAACAATTGTAGTGCAACTTCAGTGTATTCTTCAATTAGCTTTTGCGAATCAGTCGCAGAATTAGTCTCTACAAAAAGTTCCTTTACTCGATTGATTTTAGCTTGCTTATCACTGCAGTTAGTAGTTGAGAAGAATGACATCAACTCCTTCTGTTGTTCAGCATTTCCGTTGATCAAAGCTTTTAAATAAAGGTATGTTTTCTTATTTTCTAAGATATCTCCCCCTATTGTTTTACCAAAGGTAGCTTCATCACCAAAAGCGTCTAAATAATCATCTTGTAATTGGAATGCTATTCCGAGGTTCAAACCAAAGTCGTAAATTTTATTGGCATTCTCCTCCGAAGTTTCCGCAACAATCGCTCCCATCTTTAAAGCAGCCCCTACTAATACAGCTGTCTTAAATTTGATCATTTGTATGTACTCCGGAATGGCAACATCATTTCTATTCTCAAAACAAATATCCCATTGTTGTCCTTCACATACTTCAATAGCTGTTTTGCTAAACAATTTGGCTAAATCGCGAAAAATCACAGGTTCGTAATTCTCAAAGTACTGATAAGCAAGGATCAACATTGCATCACCTGATAAAATAGCTGTATTGACATTCCACTTCTCGTGCACTGTTTGATGTCCTCTTCTCAAAGAAGCATCATCCATAATATCGTCATGCATCAACGAAAAGTTGTGAAAAAGCTCAATCGCTGTTGCTGCGTGAATAGCCTTTTTGGGATCAATACCAAAAACATCAGCAGCCATAAGAGTTAGAACTGGGCGAATCTGCTTTCCACCTAATGATAAAATATATGAAATAGGTTCGTATAATTCTTTTGGAGTACCTGACAATGAAATTGAATCAATAAACTCTGAAATTTGCTCTTTGTACTTTACTATTGATTGCATTTTTTTAAATTTTTCGTAAAAATACGTGTTTTTTTTAAAGTTGATCAAATCCCTTACCCTTTTTAAAAACATCATTCACACAGCAGATTTTCAATTAAGTATTTGCAAATAGCAAAAAGTACATAATTGCTAACTCTACTGACATTTATTTACCTACTTACCACCTATTGCAGTAAAAAAAACAGAAAAAGCAAATTCAATCTTAAGCAACAAATGACAGCAATACTTTATCAATTCAAAACCTTTGTGAAGGTGAGCTGTTCTTCTTTTTTATTAAATACAATAGTCTTAATCATCACACCTGCGATTGGTTCGCTAAAAACGAGATTATCTATCCTTCTTTGTTCAAGTATATGCCCTGTTTCATTCATTACTTCTTCTCTGATAGACATTGTATTAATTGATACATTAGAAACAATATGCCCGTCTTCGGCAACACCCTCTACCTCAATCTCGAAATTCGCTGAATAAGGATAATTAATAACAGCCGTCTTATCGTCAATTGCCACTAAGCGAATATCCCCAACTTCAGTATTTACCTTCGTTCTATCTTCAACTAAAATATAGGTTTTATAATCTTTCAGCTTAAAGCGAAAAGAAAGTGATACTGAACTCAAAAGCCTTCTATCCATCACTCCAAAGACAAAATAACCCTTTTTCTGTTTATGGAACACCTCTTTTTCTATTCCCCGCAAAGGCAATCTTCCCAAGTCTTCTACTCTAACAACATTATACTTATCACGCAACGAATTTACAGTAATCACCTTGCTATTACTATCCAATGTTGTACCATCAATAAACGCAACACTATTTATCAAAAATTGAGGATCAAAAATTTCCGTTTGACTCAAGGATTCATCGAGGCTAACTAAACTAAACTGCCCAGTAAAATCACACTCGACCGCCATCGTAGTACACTCATTCAGAACATCACTAATACGATCACTCAAGTTATCACCTGAAGACATACTTTCAACAACAGCATCGTTGAGCTCTTTATAAATGGCTTTTTGTCCAAAACAACTTACTCCAATAAAAAAGAAAACAAACCCCTTAATAAACCTTTTTGCCATAGCATTTATCGAATTAACTCCGTTTACAATTCTACACTAAGCGATATCAAACAACTTTCAACTCCACATAGCACACAACATTTCTTCCTCTCATCAATACATCACCAACTAAATCAACTAATAAGAAACAAGTTATTGCAATCGCAAGAATCTTCCTTACAACTATCCTACCTATAATTCCAGATGTTAACAACCATACTCAACAACGCTTAAAAAGCCAATAACGAATAACTAAAAAACACCTTAAATTATAATATATAAATATAATTATATTATTTTAACAATTAAGCATCACGCAAGACAATAGATTAAGATATTAATACTACCTGTTTTGGTATTCATTACCCTACCGAGAAAACCTCCTTCACTCACAACAAATGACCTATTCAATACCCACTGGCTATTGGCTCTACACCACTTCATACACTACTTGAAAATAAATGGTACAATCAAGTATACAGAAATTCTATTCTGAATGGCATAGCCCTGAGCTCTAAGTCATTCCCTACTAAAAAAGCCATCGCCCTACAATCGCTTAACAGACCAACCTCATCTCTACTTACTTTACTATCCACAAAAGCGAAGTATTTACTCCTCTACCCTATAAGTATAACCGCAGTGCTTTCATCTTGATCGTAGTTTGATCCCATAGTGGTCGCATAATTTTACCTATAAAGTATGCGACCACTATGCGATCACTATGCGACCACAAGCCGACCACCCCCTAAAATCTCAAAGCGAAAACATTGATTTCTAAGCCATTATAACAATTCATTTACTACACATCAACATCCTATTTACAATCCACCTAAAGCACTCCCTGCTTTACCCTTAAAAACTTTACAAACAAAAAAGTTTCCTGTAAAAAAATCACGCATCCCTTTAAAAACAAAGGATTACAAAAAACAAGAAACGAACAAACAAGTTAAAGTTTCCTTAAATAGATAGGAAACTTTTTTTACACAAAAGTTTCCTACTTATCTTTGACTACTCAAAAAATTAAAAGTAATGGAACAACAAATATTAGAAAAAGCAACACAAATGTTTTTGACACAAGGATTCAAAACTGTGACAATGGATGATATAGCAACTGAGTTGGGAATATCAAAAAAAACGATCTATCAACACTATTCATCCAAACCTGAACTAATAGAAAAAAGCCTAACGAACATTAACCACAAGTTTCTGCAACAACTTGAGTCAACACTAAAATTGGATCAAGAAGCTATACCTGAAATTGTAGCCGCACACAAAGACATCAATGATATTTTTTTAGTTGATTCATCAGGTTGTTTTTATCAATTAACGAAGTACTATCCAAAACTTGCACAGAAGCAGAAAGTCTTTCACGAAAAGAAATACGTTAAATTGATAGAGAAAAACTTAGAAAAAGGTATCAAAGAAGGAGTTTACCGCTCAGACATTGACATTGATTTTGTAGCGAGATTCCACATTGCTTCTTTAGTGGCAATCGAAGACTTAGACTATTTCCCGGAATCCGAATACACCCATTCAGAAGTACATGCACTGCACTTAGAATACCACATAAAAAGTATTGCTACTGAAAAAGGGCTAAAAATATTCAACAAACTATTTAAAGAACTCTAATATCACACCAATAATATGTATAGATACATACTTACTCTACTCCTATCGAGCTTAACTATTCCTCTTTGTGCACAGACAAAAGAGTTAAGTTTAAAAAATGCTATACAATACGCCTTAGAACATAAAGCAGAGTCAAAGATAGCTTCATTGGAAATTGAAAACAGTCAATATCAAATCGAAGAAGTTAGAGCGAATGCACTACCACACCTCAATGTAGAGGCCAATGTAGCAAATAACCCTTTAATACAAGAAATGCCATTGTCCTTAGGTGGTCAAACACAAATGATTCCCTTTAATTTAAAATGGAATTCACAAGCATCTGCCACTGTGACACAAGTCTTGTTTAACCAAGCAGTATTCATGGGATTAAAAGCGGCTCGTACAGCAAAGGAATTTTACATTATCAATAGAGAGTTATCTGATGAAGATATAATCGAAAAAGTTGCAACAACTTATTATCAAGTATTTCAATCAAAAGAACTTCAATCTACATTAGAAACAACAATTGCAAGTACTACAAGAATTAAAGACATCATTGAAGATCTACATAAAAATGGCCTCGCAACTAAAATAGACTTAGATCGAACTAAAGTTGCTCTTAGCAACCTAAAATCACAAAGACAGCAAGTAGTCAATGCGATCGAACTACAACAAAATGCACTTAAGTTCTTTATGGGCATGGAATTGAGCTCACCGATTAGCTTAGCAGAGGATACTTTTCAGATTGATGAATCAGTCCTTCTTGTAGAGCCAAATGTCGAAAAGAGAACTGAACTTCAACTATTAGAAAAGCAAAAAGACTTGCTTCATTATAAAAAGAAAGCAACAATAGCAGATTATTATCCGTCCTTAGCTGCATTTGGTACAATGAGTTATCAAGGTTTGGGGGACAAATTTGTTTGGGGAGGAAAGCCGACAGACGGGGTTTACTGGACAAGTAATGCAGTCATAGGAATAAGCCTAAAAATCCCAGTGTTTAATGGATTTGAGACACGCTCTAAAGTAAGACAAGTAGAGGTTGAACTGAAAAAAATAGACGTTCAATTAGAAGATACAAGACAAGCGTTAGATCTCTCTTTTAAGAATGCGCAAAAATCAATGGAAAACGCTTTGATAACCATTAATATTCAAAAAGACAATGTCTCTTTAGCCAAAAGTATATTAGACAATATCCAAAATAATTACAAACAAGGATTAGCATCCCTTACTGACCTTCTAAATGCCGAAAATGCATTCACAGAAGCTGAGAACAATTATACAAATTCCCTATTAGAATATAAACTTGCAGAAGTACAGTTAATTAAAGCAAAAGGAGAATTAAAAAGTCTGATCGATTAAAAACTACAACGTAACATTCAAATGAAAAAAATAATAATATCCTTAGTCACTATCACCATCATTGGAGGTATTGTATATATATTGAACACAAATAAAACTAAAAACGATCAAGAGACAGCAATCGTTTCACAAAAGAGTGCTACTATATCCGTTCGAGCAGAAAAAGCACAGACAAAGAAGATTGATGCAAACTACAAGGCTAATGGAAACTTTGTCCCTGAACAGGAAGTCATGGTTTCGGCAGAAACTCCAGGTCGCATCATGAAAATATTAGTAGAAGAAGGAAGTAGAGTAAAAAAAGGTCAAACATTAGCGATAGTCAATGCTGATCAAATAAATATCCAATTGCAAAATGCTGAGTCTGCATATGCCACAGCAAAAGCAGATGCTGCGAGATTCGAGAGTGCATTTACAACAGGAGGAGTGACACAGCAGCAATTAGATCAAATACGACTTGTATTAAAAAATGCAGAAGCTAACTTAAACTCTGCAAAAATAACAGCTAATGACGCTAATGTAAAGGCTCCCATAGATGGCATTATAAATAAGAAACACATTGAACAAGGTACTTTTGTAGGTCCAGGTGCTCCGCTATTTGAGCTGGTAAACGTAAACAAACTAAAATTGCGTGTAAATGTTGATGAGAGCCATGTAGCAAATCTAACGGAAGGCGATAATATCAAAGTCAAAGCAAGTGTATTGCCAAATGATACCTTTTATGGTAAAATTAGTTTCATTGCGCCTAAAGCAGATGCTGCCTTGAACTTCCCAGTTGACTTAATTATAGAAAACAATAAAAACGCCAAACTTAGAGCTGGTATGTATGGTTCTGCTTACTTTCAAGCAGACCAAGACACCAATACCCCTATTTTATTGGTACCGAGAAACGCTTTTGTAGGAAGTGTGAGTTCAAACCTAATCTACGTAGTACAAGACGAGAAAGCTGTAGGTAAAAAAGTTGTTTCGGGTAGAAACTTCGGAGACTTCGTTGAAGTATTAGAAGGAATACAAGAAGGTGATCTTGTGATAACGTCAGGTCAAATCAACTTAGTAGATAACAGTCCTGTATCAATCATTAATTAACATCCTAAAAAGAGGATAAAGTATGAAATTAGCAGAAATATCGATAAAACGCCCCAGCATAATAATAGTAATGTTTATTGCTCTATTATTAGGAGGTATATTCAGTTATAAGAACCTAAGTTATGAGTTAATTCCCAAATTCGAGGTTAATGTCATTACAGTTGCAACAGTTTACCCTGGTGCATCACCTTCTGAAATTGAAAATACAGTAACGAAAAAAATAGAAGATGCGGTAGCCTCATTAGAGAACGTAAAAAAAGTTGAGGCAATGTCTTTTGAGAGTTTATCCACGATAATGATCTACTTAAATGCTGAAGCCAATGTAGACTTATCTCTAAACGATGCGCAGCGAAAAATAAACGCAATCTTAAAAGATCTACCCAAAGATGTAGATCCGCCTTCACTACAGAAGTACTCTTTAAGTGATTTACCCATTATGGCATTAAGTGTAACGAGTAAATTAAACGAAAAAGAATTATACGATTTATTAGATAAAAAGATCCAACCTATCTTTTCACGTATCAATGGTGTAGCCAAAGTTGAACTAATAGGAGGAGAAGAAAGACAAATACAAGTACTTTTGGACCCCAAGAAGATTGAAGGTTATGGGTTAAGTGTACCAGCAGTACAACAGATGGTATTAGGGTCTAACCTTGACTTCCCTACTGGAAATGTCAAATCCCAAGATAAACAAACGCTAATTCGCTTGGCTGGAAAATACAAAGATGTCCAAGAAATGCGAAACTTAGTGATAGCTTCACAAGGAGGAATAGATATTAGACTTCAAGACGTTGCGGATGTACAGGATGGTGTAAAAGAGATCGAAAAAATAGCTCGATTCAACCAACAGTCCACTATCCTAATGCAAATCATCAAGCAGTCGGACGCTAATGCAGTAACTATCAGTGAGCTAACAAGAGAGACAATCGATGAAGTTCAAAAGAACTATAGCGACCAGGATCTAAAATTTAAAGTCGCAAATGATACTTCCGAATTTACTTTAGAAGCAGCAGATGGAGTGATGTTTGATTTATTCCTTGCCATTGTTTTAGTAGCTTTTGTAATGCTATTCTTCTTGCACAGTTTACGAAATGCTGTCATAGTAATGATTGCTATTCCCCTTTCGTTAATTGCGACCTTCATCGGATTGTATTTATTCGGATATTCCCTCAACCTACTGAGTTTATTAGCACTGTCCTTGGTAGTAGGAATATTAGTTGACGATGCAATTGTGGTAATTGAAAATATCCACCGCCATATGGAAATGGGTAAAAACAAAGTAAGAGCATCTTATGACGGAGCTAAGGAGATTGGATTTACGGTCACTGCCATAACACTTGTTATTGTAGTTGTATTCTTACCTATTGCCATGTCTTCAGGTCTTGTACCAAACATTATTAAGCAGTTCTGTGTAACAGTAATTATAGCGACAATGCTATCCTTATTGGTTTCGTTTACAATTGTTCCATGGCTATTCTCAAGATATGGTAAAATCGAAATCATCAAGCCAACAACAATATTTGGTAAGGTAATTCACTATTTCGAGAAGGGATTAAACTCCTTTACACATGCGATATCAGATTTATTAGTTTGGTCGCTAAAATCATTCAAGAATACAATAATAGTGATGATTGTCGTAGGAATTTCTTTCTTTACAGCGATCGCCCTAATTCCAATGGGATATATTGGATTCGAATTTTTGCCAAAAACAGATAAAGGAGAATTCCTTGTACAGTTAGAATTAGACAAAGATGCTTCGGTACAACAAACAAATAAGGTTACACAAGAAGTAGAGGAATACTTGCGCACCAAGCCAGAGATAGTAGATATGATCACCACTGTAGGGCAATCGTCTGAAGGATACGGTGGTATTCAAGCGACAAAGTATAAATCCGAAATTCAAGTTATCCTTACAGATAAAAAACTCCGTAAAGAAAACTCATTTATATATGCTGCCAAGCTTAAAAACGAACTTGTACCCTTGGTTGTAAATGCAAAAGTGAAAACAGTACCTATTGGAATTATTGGTGCCGAAGAAGCTCCAATCTCCTTAACCGTAACTGGCCCAACGCTGAATGAAGCAATGGACTTTGCGATTCAAGCAAAAGAACTCTTGGAAACAGTACCTGGAGCTATGGAGGTAAAATTAACTGCTGAAACAGGTAGTCCTGAAATCAACGTACAAGTAGACAGAGATAAAATGGCAGCCTTAGGTTTAGATATGTATACTGTTGGTATGACTATGCAAACGGCATTTAATGGAAATACAGACGGTAAGTTTAGAGCTGGAGAATACGAATATGACATAAATATCAGATTTCAAGACTATGCAAGAACAACAATTGATGACGTAAAGGAGATTTCATTTACGAATCAAATGGGTCAACATATTAAACTCAGCCAATTTGCAGACATTAATTATAGTTCGGGGCCGTCTGTGTTAGAGCGCAGGGATAAAACACCTTCTGTGACAATTAAATCACAAACGATCGGTCGTGATCCAGGCCAAATTGCAGATGAATGGACGGCTCAATTTGACCAATTAGAGAAGAAAGCAGGAGTAAATTATCAATGGTCAGGTACAATGGAAGATCAACAAGAAGGTTTCGGAACATTGGGAATTGCCTTATTGGCAGCCATCATCTTAGTTTACTTGGTAATGGTCGCTTTATATGATAGCTTTTCTAAGCCCTTTATAGTAATCTTCTCTGTTCCATTATCTTTTATTGGCGCTTTATTAGCGATGGCTCTTACTAATATTTCATTGAATATATTTACCATATTGGGAATTATTATGTTGATTGGACTTGTATGTAAAAATGCGATTCTATTAGTAGACTTTGCAAACCAAAAGGTAAAAGCTGGTGACAGTGTACACGATGCCTTGATAGCAGCAAACCACGCGCGTTTAAGACCTATTTTAATGACGACAATTGCCATGGTTATAGGTATGATTCCAATTGCTATGGCAAAAGGAGCGGGTGCCGAAATGAACAACGGTTTAGCTGTAGTAATTATAGGAGGATTACTATCATCACTTTTATTAACACTTGTGATTGTACCCATAGTTTACTCCCTATTTGATAAGATTAGTAATTTCTTTGGTAAAAAAGAAATTGTTGACTACAACTCTTTAATGACAGAAGACTTTGAATTCAATGAAGACTTCGTTGATGAATTTGCTTCGAAAAACAAATAATCAGTTTACCTTGATGGTTAAAGTGAAGACATACCTAAAAAGTATGTCTTCACTTCTTTATTAATCTATGTTAACTACTATTCATTAGAGAACTCATAAATTTACCATCCATTAAACAAAAGTCACCGTGCCAAGATCTCATATACAAGTATACTCACATAAAGATATCATTAAACGCTACGAGAATGTTTTAACCGATAAACGTTTAGCTGTCTTAGACATTGGGCCAAAATACAAACAGTACTTTATTGTAAACAAACCATATCAATTCAATACATTCGGCCTTATTTTAGTTACCGCTGGTCAATGTGAAATTACCATTAATTTGGAGCCCCGTGTCATCAAAAAAGACGACCTATTAGTAGTTCTCTCCAATCAGTTTTTTGAAATTAAAGAATTTTCTAAAGAATTTGCGGTAAAAACAACCTTCATAGATTCAGATCTATTTTTAGAAGCAGGTTTTCACCTTAAAGCTGATACATTGGTCCAATTTCTCTCTTCTGAGTATCCTAAAGTTATCTCACTTGATCGAGCTTGCTTAAGAGAAGTTAACTACCACCTACACAAACTAAAGAAACTGGGGTACCTTAGTGATAACTTATTTGCAAAAAATCTTGTACTACATCACTTTTCAATACTGATGTATGAAATTGGAAATTTTTATGGCAAATCGATACTTGAAAGAAATAAACCAAAACCCATACGAAAAGAAGAAATAACAAAGCAATTCATCTACTTAGTCGCAACACATTTCAAAAAAGAACGCAGTGTACAATTTTATGCAGATCAATTGTATATCAGTAGAAAACACCTAACAAAGGTAATTGTAGAAGTTTTAAATAAAACGCCTAAACAATTCATATCTGATACCATTATTTTGGAAGCAAAAGTACTCTTAAGAAATCCCAAAACAACAATCACTGAAATCGTATCAGAGTTGAATTTTACAGATGTTGCGATGTTCAGTAAATTCTTTAAAACGCATACGAAGATAGCCCCTTCTAAATTCAAAAATTTATCATAATTTTATAGAAGCACTTGGTATAAAAACGTCTTTTTTACAAATTTAAACGTTTAATTATCTACTTAAAAAACAGAAAAAAGATAGACCTTTGAGGAGAAAAAGTCAACCCAAATTTGACTTCTTTTTATTGTTATTTGAAATAAAGATGCTATAAAAATGAACAACAATATTACTCACAAACACACATATGCTTCTATCACGGCAATTGGAGGTTATGTTCCTACAAACAAACGCACCAATGCTGATTTAGAAAAAATATCCGATACAACGGATGAATGGATTACCAAAAGAACAGGAATAAAAGAAAGAAGAATATTAGATCAAGGTTTAGCTACTTCTGATATGGCAGTAAAAGCCATCGAAGATCTCTTGACAAACTACAAAAAGGATAAGAGTAAAATAGACGCACTAATTGTTGCCACCTCAACACCAGATATGCCAATGCCTTCAACAGCTAATATTATTTGTGGAAAACTTGGCATTGAGAACGTTTGGGCCTTCGATATGAATGCTGCTTGCTCAGGTTTCTTATTTGCTTTAGACATGGGAGCATCTCTTATCGAAACTGGAAGGTACAAAAACGTCTTAGTTGTAGGAGCCGATAAAATAAGTGCCTATGTAGACATAAAAGACAGAAACACCAATATTTTATTTGGCGATGGAGCTGGCGTGGTATGGTTAGAACCTAATTCGACTTCAGGAATCCAAGATGCTTTATTGTTAAGTAATGGACTTGGAAAAGAATACTTAAACATCGAAGGTGGAGGATCTCTCTATCCATTTAATATAGATGGATTTGACACTAACAAAACCTATCTAAAACAAGATGGTAAAGTTGTATTCAAAAATGCAGTAAAAGGAATGTCTGAGGTTTGTATGGATTTACTTCATCGAAACAATCTATCAGTAGATAATATTTCATGGTTAGTTCCACATCAGGCTAATAAAAGAATTATAGATGCTGTTGGAAAAGAGATTAACCTCGAAGAATACAAAGCCTTACACAATATTGCTTATTACGGAAATACAATCGCAGCAACAATTCCACTTTGTATCTGGGAAAACAGAGATAAAATACAAAAAGGAGATACTCTGTTACTAACTGCATTTGGAGCAGGCTTCTCTTGGGGAGCGAGCTTACTAACATGGACTATATAAAAAAGAGGGTGATATCACCCTCTTTTTTATTCCCTATTTACTGTTTTACATATATTCTTTTGGAATATCAATACCTTTTTCTACAAGATAACTTACTAAATCACTGTGTTTTCTCTCTAAATCCCTTGTACAGTCACAAGAAATAGGACACACCGAATATGGGGAAATCTCCAGAATTACGGCAATTTCATTTAACACTTCTGTCTTTAGCTTAGTCTTTCCACTTTCTATGTCAGAATATGCTTTTTGTGAAATACCCAATTTCATAGCAACATACTCTTGAGAGAAACCTAAACTCTTTCTTCTACTCTTAATTTTGTCTGTTTCCATACTTCCTTAAACTAAAAAATACTAATTTTTCCTATTACTTTTACTTCTACAAAAATAAGACATTTCTCCCAACATTCAATACCAAAAAATAAATATATTACAACATTTAAACGCACTATTTATCAAAATAGCACAAAGCTTCTTAATAGTTCTTTTAATAATTACTAAAAAAGGTTAGTAAACACAATATTTTCAACTTAAAAAAACAAATATGAATAAGGAAAGTACAAAATTCATTCTACTGACATAGTTTAACCTTCATTCATAGATTACTTCCACTAAAAATAAAATAACCCTACGTCTACAATTCCACTTAACCGCATCCCAAAGCACAATCACCGCAGCTTATAATAAACTTCTCTCATTCATTGCAATAATTGTGACCATTCTGCAAAGAAATGCATATAAACAATCACATAAAGATAACCCTATACTGATGCTATTCTAAAATAGAATACCCTACTAAAACAGCACACGACAGTCGTGAATTATAATAAATAAACTACCTAATAAGTTGGAAGTAAAAAAGTTATTCAAAATAATTAAGTTCATTTAAATACCTTTTTGTGTAACAACGGATCAAGGTGAATTTTTCTCTCAAACGATAACTGCTTAGCTAAACTCACTGTATAAGCATGTCCATTTCCGCAAAAAAACTGTTCGAAAATGAACAAAACACAAAACAAACAAAAACATAAAACACTATAATCCAATTAATTAACAAACAAATAAAAAGCGGCATACTAATCGTATAGACTAACTGTATTAAACGAATAGACAAATATGAAATCTACACTACTATTGGCCACTGCTTTATTTTTCACAGCAAATATAAATGCTCAAAACTCAATTAAGGGAAACCTACAAACAAAGAGTAACAAAGCGATTGACTTTGCAGAAATATATCTATTAGATTCAAATGGAGCCTTAATCAACCAAACCTATACAACTGAAAATGGCCTTTTTAGCATTGAAGATGTAAAAGATCGAACTTACACTATTCAGATTTACAGCAATGGCTTAAAACAGTATGAAAACACTTTGGAAGTAGATCATTCGATCGACTTAGGTACTATAGTCATCGAGAATGACACCCAATTAGAGGAAATTGTCATAAAATCTCCTACGAGGATTTACGAAAAAAAACTTGACCGAACAGTATTCAATATTGAAAATTCAGTGCACGCCACTAACAATGATGCTGTCGATTTACTAAAAATAACACCTGGTCTTAAAGTAGACACTCAATCCATAAGTCTAATAGGAAAGAGCAGTGTACGTGTCATGATAAATGATAAGCTTGTACAGCTTACAGGTGAAGAATTAATGCAATACTTAAAAAGTATCCCCTCTGACAACATCAAAAAAATAGAAGTAATCACAACACCACCCGCAAAATATGATGCAGAAGGAAACAGTGGATTAATCAATATTGTGCTAAAAGAAAATCAACCCAATGCGTGGAACAATCAAATAAGTACTGGGGTATTTACTGGTCATAAAGCAACGTATAGATTCAGTGACGTATTTAGCTATAATCAAGGAAAAATCTCCTTTAAAGCCAATATTAGTGGCTCAAAAGGAATGTCACAAGTCATAGAAAACTCAACAGTGTTTTATGCGAACGAAACTTGGAACGGAAAGTCAAGACGCTTTAACAACAACGATAGATTATCGGGTAACTTCCAATTTGATTATCAGATCAGTGAAAAGACATCAATAGGAGTTCAATATATGGGGAGCATTGGCAATCCTAAGTTTGATGATAATGGTCAAATTATTGTTGATAACCATGTGCATAACTATATTCAAAACATCTATACAAACGCTAAAAACACAGGAGATATCAACAATCAATCTGCAAATCTACACCTAATACACAACATTGATACTGTGGGTACTAAACTAACTATGGATGTAGATTACTTCAACTACAACAATTATAAAAACAGGGTTTTCAACACAAAAACACAGGGTGTTAATAACTCTCCTGATAATATGTTCATAGCTTCGACAAGTGGAGATCAAATCATTGACAACTTCAGCGCAAAGATAGATATGGAACAACCGCTAAAATGGTTTAAACTATCATATGGAGTAAAAGCGAGCTTTGTAACCACAAGAAACAAATCCGATTTCTTTGACCTTTCTTCAGGCATAGCTATTGAAGATCACAATCAAAAAGACAATTTCAAATATCAAGAAAATACACAAGCCGCATACTTCAGTGCTTCTAAAGAATTTAATGACAAGCTATCTATGCAAGTAGGTATGCGAGTAGAAAACACACAAACTACAGGTACTTCAAAAGTGTACAATACAGAGAATAAAAAAGATTACACGAAACTATTTCCAACCCTTTACCTTACTTATAACTTAAATGACAATAACTCATTCTCTATTAACTACAATAGACGTATATACCGACCTGCATTCTGGGAATTAAACCCATTCAAATGGTATATCACTCAATATAGCGTTGCTGGAGGGAACCCAAAAATAACTCCCGCTTTCACAGATAATATTGAGTTAAGTCATATCTATAAAGGAAAGCTAACAACATCGATATCATATAGCAAAACAAAAGATAGATTCTCACAATACCCTATGGTAGAAGAATCGACAAATATGCAGATATACATAAGAGAAAATATAATCGACTCTGAAGGATTTAATGCGAATATCAATTACTCTTTTAATACAATCCCATGGTTACAATCTCAAATAGGGGGATACTTCTTCTATTCGACATCTAAGCTACTAAAGGATGTAAACTTAGATGTAAGAGATGGTGGTGGAATGTATTTTACAGCTAATAATACAGTATATCTAAATTCAGATAAAACTCTTAATGCTCAAGTGGATTATTGGTATCAACCTAAAATCAGAGAAAATATGTGGGCAATCAACCCTTCTCACGCCTTGAGTTTAGGCCTAAAATATGCCATGATGAACAAAAAACTTAATCTATCTATATATGCCAACGACATTTTTAATACGAGTACGCAAAAAGTTTCGACTAAAACAAATGGGATCAATCAGTCTTATAAGAACAACTATGATAATAGATACGTCAATATAGGTATTAGTTATTCCTTTGGAAATAGTAAAATCAAAGTTACAGATCACCAAGGGGGAAATACTGATGAGAAAAGTAGAAAATAGAAAGTAAAGTGTAATAAAAACTTTTGCTTAATGATGTCAATAACTTTGTAGATAACTAAGGATATAACAAGCATAAAAACACTCATAACAGACAATAACCACCTTATTTATCAACAATTAAAAAAATAAAATAATTCAATATAAACCAATTAATCACTAACTTATCATTATAAAAAACATACTTAACACACCTATTTCGAATTAACCATTAAGTTATAAACAAATAAAATAAGTACTGTTGATAAGTTTAATAATAACTGTTGATAAGTATAAAATAATATAAACAAAGAATACTAAATAGCCGATTCCTTTACAAACACCTTTATAGCGATCACCAAAAAAATAAACTATGAAAAAATTAATAATAATTTTCCTTTCCTTGTTCTGCTACACCTCAATATGGGCACAAAATTCAATTAAAGGTAGAGTCTTACAACAAGATCATACTCCACTTGACTATGCGGAGGTACAACTAATTCAGAATGATGATAAGCTAATAAAACAGTCTTTTTCATCCGAAACAGGAACCTTTTCTTTAGAAAATATCGCAAAAGGAAAATACATCCTGAAAGTACTCTATTTAGGTGAAGTACTCAATAGTCAACCAATTGATTTAAACCAAGACCTTGTGTTGAAAGACATTCTTATTGAAAGCAATAAACAATTAGAGGAGATTGTACTGAAGTCAGAGAAAAAATTAATAGAACGCAAAGTTGATCGATTGGTTTTCAATACAGCAAATAGTATCTCTTCTCAAGGGATGGACGCAATAGAAACCTTAGCAAATACTCCAATGATAAAAGTGCAAAATGACAAAATATCTATTGTAGGTAAAAGCAGTGTTACCATAATGATAAATGAAAAGATTGTTCATTTAAGCGGAGAGGCCTTAGCTAATTACTTAAAGACATTGCGATCAGATGATATAGAAAAAATAGAAGTAATAACTACTCCTCCAGCCAAATATGAGGCCTCAGGAAATAGTGGACTAATTAATATTGTTTTAAAGAAAAACAGACGACAAGGTCTATATGGGTCAATAGGCAGTAGTTTTTCCTATAACAACAAGAGAAATATTGGAGCGAATGGAAATATTAACTATCAAAAAAACAAGTGGAACTTATCGTTAAAAGCCAACAATTACGATGGGCGAAATAAAAATAAAAATGGCTATAGTTATACAGGTGTTACTAATGGATTAGAAAACAATGGAGAGTTAACGGGCAAGTACAAACAAAAAAGCGTTGACTTTACAGTAAACTATCAAGTTACAGACTTAGCATTAATAGGTGCATCGTATAATTATACCTCATCGAAAAATGATTATACTAAGTACTCACAAATAGAATACTTCACTGTACCCCGAGTAATGAATGACTCAGTGTTAACTTCGTTAAATTACACAGATAACCCAACCTCATATCATACTCTAAATGTATTCTATGACCAAAAACTGGATACACTCGGAAACAAATTAGCTTTCGGAGTGAACTACTTTAACAACTCACCTGATAATACAAATTACATTAATGATTACAATGCTACCAACGCCATACTAAATCAACTGATAAACCAAAGCGCACTAAACTACAATGTTTGGAGTGCTAATATAGATTTAAACTATGACCTCAAATGGATCAATCTCGAAACTGGTGCTAAATACACAAACTTTGACAACAAATCAAAAGTGTATTTCTATACCTTCGAAAATGAACAAAAGGTTTATGACCCTACAAAAAGTAATAAATTCAATTATAGTGAAGATAACTATGCCGCATATCTAAGTTTAAGCAAGAAACTGAGTGATAAGTGGGAAGTAAAAGCTGGAATGAGATTTGAACAAACTAAAATTGAAGGCAAACTACAAAATGACAATAGCCAGTTTACCAAATCTTATAACAAATGGTTTCCTACCGCTTACCTAACGTACACACCAAGTGATGACCATGCCTTGAGTTTTAACTACTCTAAGCGAATCAATAGACCCAATTCAAGTATCTTAAACCCATTTAAATACTATGGAAATACCTATTCTTATACAACAGGTAACCCGAATTTGGCCCCCTCATTTACAGACAACTATGAACTAAGCTATATCTTCAATGGTGCTCTATCATTAACTTTAAACTACTATCATGTATCTAACTCCTTTGATGTATTAAGCGTATTTGAAAATGGATACTTTACAGAGTCATGGTACAATATGTTAAATAGTGACAACTATGGATTTGATATTTCTTACAGCAATAAAATACTACCGTGGTGGGAAACTAACACAGGGGCTGACTATTATTTTTCTTCTCCATATTATTCTAAAGATTCAACACTAAAAGGAATGCAGGGTTCAACATTTGCCTACTACTCCCAAAACACATTCAATATAAACGAGGCAAAAACAGTCAAAGTATTTCTAAACTGGTATCATATGCTACCAAACAAAGAAGACAATTCAAGATATAATGCTTATAAAACTTTGTCTACGGGAATGAAACTAAACCTATTAGATAAAAAACTAAACCTTAATCTAACTCTATCGGATATATTCAATACAGGTAAGAGCTCTGGAACAATGTATTATACAGATAACACACAAACCTTTTACAATGAGTGGAGTTCACGTAGAGTTTCCATTAGTGCAACTTATAACTTTGGAAACAATAAGAATAAAAAGGTAATTCAAGAAGCAAACTTCGAAGATAAAAGTAGAAGTCAATAGTGCATCTATAAAATTAGTTAGTAAAAATAGGGGAAGCTCTTTTGAGTATTCCCCTATCTTTTATACCCATATATTTTCATCTACTAAAGGCTCATTATCTAATTTATTAGATAAGCTATTAACCCTTGCAGACAACAACTTACTTCTTCCCATAACAGTTCGGGTAAAAATTATTCTATTCTCCCCTACAAGTTCTGACCACTTTTGCGAAAAGTAAGATACCATCTCTTTTCTTACACCTAAACAAGTAGGAACAGCGTGATAATCCCTAAAATTCCCCTTTAAAGCTAGAAACGTTCTTCGCTCTATCACATAGCGGGGATTCTCAATAGGGCTAAATAATTCCTGTATACAGTCACTAAACAAATTCCCTTCTAAAACGGTACCTCCTTCTAAACTGCAAGAAACCCCTCCATTACTACTCTTCTTAACTACTATATCTAACTCTGAAAAAGGAGTTAGAATCAACTTATATCGCTCCAATGTTAAAGTTACTGCTTTAGCAATGGCAGCAATATCATCACCAATATCTACATACTTCCTTGCTAACGAACTATAGCGTTTTCTCTTTTCTCTAATTTTTAGGAAATAAGCAAACACAATGACTTCTAAAGCGAAGTACAACAAATGATACAAGGAAAGTTGAAATAAATAATACTGAAGTGCAAAAGCAATACAATTGACTAATGTACCTAATATTAAAACCCGATAAGAATACTTTAGATGAGCTAATGTTTTATTAGTATAAAAAACTCGAGCATCCTCACTATTTTCAAATACTACTGAATTTACTTGCAATGAACTATTGTACACAGCAAAGGGTATTCCTATAGCATGAACCAATCTTTGTCCTTTTTGAGTAGCGGAGAGCCAACGATTCATTAGATTACTCCTATCTGATGCTACCGTATAGGTAAAGCTATTCTGCTCCTTAATATCGTCTTCTGTAAGTAAGGAGTGAGATAGACCTAATCGAGCTGTTCCGTTTGAAATAAAAACATCGTCAATACATTCGTGGTTAGATACCCCTACAAAACTCTTAAATCGTCTAATTAGCGTTTTCCTATCACTCCCGCCGTCTTCAAGGTCAGCATTGAAAGTAACTAAATGCCAAATATTTGCTGTCTTTAAAGGATTATCTCTCTGCGCTCTAATTGCACGCCCTCTCATTTGATTTGAGGAAACATAAGAACCTACAAAACTTGCCAAGATCAAACTATTTATAGCTGGGGCATCCCACCCTTCGCCTAAAAGAGACTTAGTTCCAATTAAAACTTCAATCTCTCCTTCTTCAAAAAGACGGGTAATAATACTAATGATATCGTTTTTTATACGATCTACAAGACTTACTTCTACATAACTACCATCATACATCAATGGTTTGAGCATTACCTCATCTACCTTGCGAATATGAAGTAGTTCTGTAAACCTGTTTTTAGCAGATAATGGCATGATAATCAAAGATCCAGTAAGTACACCAAGGCGATTTGTAGAAGAAACTCTTCGTCTAATTTGTTCAAAAATTGGAACAACCCCTAATTTCTGATGTACCACATCGTTTACTTCACTACTCACATGATATTCTTTTCGAATAAAATCACTTAAGATAACCATGCGTAAATCTGCCCCCAAGCAATCTTTCTCAAACTCAACGATATCAACAATGCTATTGAGCTTATTTACACTTGAACTCAACAGTGTATTCTCCTTTAAACTATTGGTGAAACGGATTAACTTATTACTCATTGCACCATAACGTCTAAGTCGATTTAGCATATGCTCTACTTTTTCCTCATATTCCTCCACTGTATATCGCTCATCTTCCACAAAAAAAGGCTTTGATTTAAAGCAGTAAAATTCCAATAACTTCTGCATCCAATCATAATTCAAAGTAGGTACTTTAGCCGTTCTATTACCTAAGACCAACAAATGTTCATCATTTATCTCACTGCGAAACTGATGCACATAGATAACGCAGGCCATATAAAACTCTAAATTATCATATATCCAATACAAGTACTCCTTGGGGCTCTGCATAAATGACAAACCCTCTATATCCTCTAATAAAGTAATATCACTCTTTAGCTTTTCATATATCTCATTTATCCTTGCTCGATTATCTAATATCGTTTTACTTTCTTCTCTTTTGGGAATATTAAAATAAATAAAATCTTGATGAGGACATAAATCACCAGCTAAAACAAGTTCTGGAACAAATATCTCTTCATCAATAGGTCCATTGAGTTCACAATATCTGGACCATTCACTTATTGTTACATCATAAGGCGGGGTAGCTGTTAAACCGACAACAGTTGGTTTTATCTCCTGGACGACATAATTAAGTGCTTTCCACCATTCATTCTTTAAATGGTGTGCTTCATCTACTATTAACGTCTTTACTTCCAATTGCTTTAAAAGTGCAACAATTCTTGATGCATCGCGTTTGCTAACTTTAACTTCTTCAATATTGTCTATAGCTAAGTCTTCTGAACTTTCTTCCATTCTACTAAAGGAGGCAAACAGTCCTTGATAGGTAGATACAGTAACAAATTTAGGATCGAATAAACTATACGAAATCCAATCTGGTACTTGATCTGTATTTAAAAACAACTCACAGAATCTATCAACCCATTGATTTCGAATAGCAACTGTCGGAGCTAATATTAATGTTGGACGATTCAATCGAAGCATCACCTCTAACCCTAATACTGTTTTTCCAGAGCCAGGAGGTGCTACCACATGAAGTTTATTATCAGTTAAGTGTTTTTGTAAATTATCCAATACTCTTTGTTGATAACTACGCCAAGGGTACTTAAACTGAATTTCTGCAGGAAACCTTTTCAAAATATATCTTATCTAATTAAGCCGTAAGCCTTAATTTATTCTTCAAACTAAAGTAATAAAAAAAGCAAATTGAAATAATAACAATTATTCCAATTTGCTTCAACAAAAAACTATGATAGTTTTACTACCTTTTATAATTCAGCATTTCGCCCTTCAATTTTATTTGTAGCTTGTAGTTGTTTTAAATTGTCTAAAGTTACATAGGCGATTTGAGTTAGTGCTTCGTCTGTAAAGAATGCTTGGTGAGCTGTTACCAATACATTTGGAAAAGAAGTTAACAATTGCAATCTCTCATCTTCAAGGATTGTTCCTGATAAATCTCTAAAGAATACATTTTCTTCTTGCTCGTAAACATCGATACCCAATGCTCCAATCTTTTTAGCTCGCAACCCTTGAATAGTTGCTCGCGTATCAATTAACTTACCTCTACTTGTATTAATCAATATAACTCCCTCTTTCATTTTCTCAATAGACTCTGGATTAATAACGTGCATTGTTTCAGGAGTCAAAGGACAGTGAAGTGAAATAATATCAGACTTAGCAAATATTTCATCTAACTCAACATATCTAATTCCCTCTGCTTTTAATTTATCATTAGGATACAAATCATATGCAAGTACTTCTGTTCCCAGCGCTTTCATCATTCGACAGAACACTGCACCAATATTACCAGTACCGATAACACCTACAGTCTTCTTGTAAATATTAGTACCTAAAAGTCCATTTAAAGAAAAGTTTTGCTCACGTACACGGTTATAAGCCTTGTGAATTTTTCTATTCAATGTAAACAACATTGCTAATGTATGCTCAGCTACTGCTTCTGGTGAATATGCAGGAACTCTACATACCTTAATACCAAATTTATGTGCTGTTTCTAAATCCACATTATTAAAACCCGCACAACGCAAAGCAATATACTTTACCTTTTTCTCGCTAAGTTTTTCTATTACTGCGGCATCTACCTTGTCATTTACAAAAACACAAACAGTGTCAACATCCTCAGTTATTAAATTCACAGTTTGATCATCTAATCCGATATCAAAATACTCCAATTCAAAATTAAAGTCTTTATTACATTTGTTGAAAAAAGTAATGTCATAAGGTTGTGAAGAAAAAAATGCAATTTTCATAGCCTAATCCTTTAAGTATTAATATTTATAAATTAAATCAATAATACACCAAACATAAAAATTCATATTCAGTGCTCCCTTTTTATTGCTTCATAAAGTTACTTAATATAATTCACATAATACTTTGATATTTTTATATTTTTCACATTAATTATACTCAAATACTCTATCTATGCAAATTTATGCCCCTCTTATAAAACATTTGTTAACTAAAAGGACATTTGTCTTAAAACAAAAGCAATTTCACCTTTTTAAAGCTGGATAATTTCAGAAATTCCACATACTCTTTTCACAAATAAAAAAGAGTAGAAATAAGCTTTCTCTCTCTAATTGTCAACTGATAAATACCAGACTTAATCACTGATAATTTCTACGGCTTTTAAATAGTTCTTCCAATATTTTTTCATTATTTTGTGCTTCCCATTTTCTATGTAAAACAAGCTTTTTCAATACGCAACAATGATCGCAAAAATTCAACTCAAACTTAATAATGATGTTCTTCTGACTGTTATCAAAATGATAAAACAAACAGACGACTATGTCGTTGAGAATGTTACAGATGCACTTCTTATAAGTGTAAAAGAAGACCTAATAACTAAGTTAGAGGACAAGGCAAAAAATATTCAGAAGCAAGTTTCGATACTGGATCACAACAAAAAACATTCATTAGTTTTAAAGTATCACGAAGCCTACTCTCTATATAAATTAGTAGAATCAGTAGAAGAAAAAGGAATCTTTAACGATAGTCCACACATAAAAAAAATAAAAAAGCTCATCAATGAGCTTCATAGTAAGGTCGACATCTTTGCCAAAGAAGATGATTTTAATGAAGAGGAAGAAGAAACTATAGACTTACATATCAATAGCCACCAACAAGCGAAAAATGTAATATTCCCAGAGTTATTTACTTTTAATGATGTTGTGACTAATACTGAGGAAAACTCTCAAAAGAAATTCAAACCTACAAAAGAAAAAACATCATCAGATTTAGCTACTGAAATAACAGATATACAAGAAGATTGTGAACCCGACCAAGATAGAAGCTCAGATCATTTCTTACCAGAAATTGATATACAATCCAATGTAATACAGTTTAGACTCGATGGCTCTTATGATGAAATTACTCCAACAAGAGAAGTAGAACACAGCAATAGTGAGGATGATGTTGTTACTAAAGAAGAAGACATAAAAGTTGATGTTGATCAAACGATTGTCAATACAGTTGAAGAAACAACGATTGTTTCAATTAATAATGATAACAGCAATCATACTGATCCAAAATCGATTGCGTATCAAGAGTCGTTAGACGATGACAACAATCTTATTTTAGAACTCACTGTCGATTCAGATACAAATAGTTGCACGAATAAGGAATCTATTTCTAAAAGTGAATTAGATCCATTCTCTGCCTATTTTGACATTCAAAAGAAAGGATTGAGTAATGAGAAACGAGATGATTTAAAGGCAGCTGTTGAAATACCAACAATAAATTTGCAGCATGAGGCAAATCAATCAGACGAGAGCGAATTAGATCTGCAGATTGAAGTCTTTAACACATCACAAGACAGTCTAAATGATAGTGAAGGTGAAAACACAACAAAACCCGAAAGAAAAAAGAAAGAGAAAAAGAACAACTCTACTTCTTCTGAAGGACAGATAAGCTTATTTTAAAATAGAAAAAAGAGGATATATCCTCTTTTTTCTATTCTACATATTTATTAACTAAAAGACGTTCAAACTCATCCCTTTGCCAATTGTTTTCGTTTCTTATGTCAAATTTATCTGCCAGTTCGAATGCTTTATTTTTGTAAAACTCGTGTAGAACAGCGAAGTCGTAATTGTCATCTTCACGGTACACTGAGAGTCTTGGAGATAAACTTAACTTACCTTTACCGCCATCTCTAAAGATCACTGCAGCAAACTTGCTAAAGTAAAACAGTGAGAAATCTTCTATTTCTTCACCCCATGAACTTAACTCTTCATAAAGTTCAAGATATCCTTCTTTACCATAAATATAAAGGAGGTACATATACATGGCTTTGGTAGTTGTTATACTATTTGTTTTATACAAACCATCGTGATCATACAGCTCTATACCCTTTTCTAAGTGTTCTAATGCATTCTCATGATCATTTATTTTAGAATAGTAAAAAGCAATTTCTAAATACGCACAAAATGCCGTGATATTGTGTTTATCTCTAACAAAGAAGAACTCTCTTATCTCAGACAAAGCTTCGTCTATACGATCTAATGCTAATAGGTTCCCTATTTTAATCTCCTTTTCCCATACAATATTACTTCCGCCACTCAGAGAGTCAATTACTTCGCCTTTACCTAATTCCAAAAACTCTAAAGACTTTTCAAAGTCCTTAGTTCTAATATAAAATAAAACAAGTAAATGATAATATGACCTTAAACTAAAACTAGCCTTAATGAGTTTATTTTTATAATCCTCTGCTATATCGAGCATTTGTTGTTTACTAATTGAGGCATTTGCCGTACAGGAAGTAAACATCATATTGTAAAACCACAAGAAATCCTCGTCGTCGAAATAACCAGGGTTAGCATCATACACCTCTAACAACCACGAAAAAGCAGGAAAACTCTCTTGACATTCAAAAAGATCTGCTTCCTCATTCATCAATCGCAATCGCAAATCAAATCCCCAATCAATATCTTGATGAGCATCTGCTATCTGAATAGCTTGCTTTAAGATTTTAATCCCTGCTCGAATATCATCTACCTGTTTTCGCTGTAATAAGAGTTTCTGAATCTCTAAATTGTGATTTATCCCCATAGCTTAAAAAAATTGTATTTCTTTTATATCGTTATCGTATAGTAATACTTAATTACTTTCAAAAAGTCGAACTGTTTCATTGACGAAATTACAGTTGCCATTTCGCTCATCAAATTGTTTTGCATACCCTATTGTTCGCTCTTTAAAGATACTTAACATTTCAGACAAATCATAAATCCCATCCTCTTTATAATAAGGTAAATAAGTTGGAAAATTAAAACTTCTTATCCCCCCGTCTTTAAGTAAACAAATAGCGTATTTCAAGAAAAAGAAACTGTAAAAATCATCTGCCTCATGCTCCCAGATACATACTTGTTCAAAATGTTCCCAACACGATTCATGACCGTATTGATGCAATAAATACATATACAATATCTTCGCTCTTATGTAGGTAATACAATCATGAGCATTAAACTCAGGTAAATTAGCCTTAGCTAACTCAAAGTATTTATCCTTTCTATCGTCATTTATTCTATAAAATTCGAAAGCAAATACACAATACGCTTCAAAAGCTGTATTAATATACGAAAAGCGATTATTAAATAAATCCTGAGCAACGATTAAGGCAGCATCATAATCTTCTAACCCCAAATAGTTATATGCTTCAAGAGATAGTTCAAATGGCATATTATCCGAAAGGTCATCTAAAGGCGACTCTTTTATGAGGTCTATCACCTCGCGTGCTTCAACAAATTTTCTAAGCTGCTGAAGCCCTAAAGCTTTCAAATGATGATAACTCCTTAAGCTAAAGCCATTCCTTACTAATCTCTTTTTAAAATCCTCAGTAATATGCTCAAGAACCTCTTTTGAAAGACTTGCAATACCGTATGAAGTAGCTGCTAACCACTTATACTCTCCCATGATCTCTTTTTCATCAAAAGGACTATCGCTTTGGTCTACTTTTTCTAAGATCCAGACAAAAGCAGGATAACTCAATTTTGAACTTGGCGTAAAATTCTCTGTGTTAATCAATAACAACCTCGTCTCAAATCCCCAAACTGAATCATTGTGCTTATCTGCGATGCCAATTGCAGTATTCAGTAATTTTAATCTATCCTTTGGATTGGGTAGATCTTGACTTTCTAATAAAAGTTTGTGTATCTCTAAAATATAATTTCCCATTCAACTATACCTAATAATAGCTAAAGCAACATATTGTTTTTCTTATCGAAAAAACAAATTTAAATACTGCTTTTAAATATACGAAAGTACTTTACTAATGCCGTACTTCTCCAAAATTTCAATACAAAAAAACGAAAAGATAAATCTTTTCGTTTTTTTCTTTATTGTAATATTTCATCAACTTCTTTGCGGTAAACACCTTTTAAGTCATTGCGTCGATCAAACTGATCTGCATAGCTATAAGCTATTTGCTTAAAATGAGTGTACAAATCGAACAAGTCATATATACCGTCACTGCGATAATATGGCAACTGAGATGATAGAGTCAATGCTTGAGTTCCTCCATCTTTCAACATTGAAGCCATATATTTAGAGAAATTATACACGTGAATATCTTCTGCTCCAATCTGCCATTCACAAACGCGACTAAAGAACTCCCAAGTATCAGGATGCTTCTTTTCGTACATATAGCATATCAATTGAGACATAGAGTACCCAACTGAACTGTCATAAGAATCATGAGCGTAATATTCTTCTAATGCCTTATCAAAATACAATTCAGCTCTTTCATCTCCAATCTTATTCAACTTATAAGCAAAGTGACAAAATGTTTGAAAAGGCATTGAATAACAAGTTAATTTCTTACTGATTAAGTCTTTAGCCTTCACCAATGATTCTTCTACCCTGCCCGTATCCATAAGTACCTCTACTTTTGTATCTAACTCACAAGCTGGGCAATTAGTCATATCATCTATTACCTCTCCATCTGCTAAGTCAATATACTCTTGTGCTTTCGCATAATCTCTCAAATGTAAATAATAGCCTGTCATTACATTGTAGTAAGCTCGTAAGCTATATCCATTCTTGACTAATCTACTCTTTAGATCTTCTCCTATCTGCATGATCTGTTCTGTAGAAATAGATGCATTTCGGTAAGCAGAACAAAACATCCATTTATACTCCCACAAGAAATCAGACTCATCAAAATAATCAGCATTGGTATCACTTGCATTTAAAATCCATGCAAAAGCAGGGAAACTCTCCTCGCATTTGGATGTATTTCTCTCTTTGCGAATAAGGTCTAAACGCAAATCAAAACCCCAATCAATATCATTGTGCTGATCCGCCAATTGTATCGCTTCTTTTAACGCTACAACCTTATCGCTAAACTTTTCCATTTGTTCTACTTTAAGTAGAATCTTTTGTATTTCTAAGTTGTAATTCATTACTTATATTTTATAATCGCGCTCTAATAGCAACTCTTTATACTCATTTGTAGCAAAGTCACTATCATTGCGTTGATCAAATTTTTCCCCAAGATCTTTAGCTATTGCTTCATAGTATGTCGAAACATGCTTCAAGTCATAAATATCACTCGACTGATAAAAAGCTAACTTAGATGACAAAGCCAACCTCTGCTCTCCCCCATCATAGAACATCACAGCTACGTGTCTACTTAGCATAAACAATAAATCATCTTCTGCACCGATTTCCCACTCAGCAATCTTTTCATACATTGTCAAATAATATGAATCTCCTAACAAAAACATAGCATAAGTATATCTAACCATACTATACAACATAGAGCTATTGACCTCTCTTAGTTTCTCATATGACTCCTTAGCTTTATTCAAATAAACTATCGCACGTTCATCCTTTGCACGAGCCATCGTATAAGCCATCGCACAATAAGTTTCAAAGGGCAGTGCAAAAGCGGATAGCTTCTTTATTTCCATTTGATCCATAACAGCTACTGCTTCATCAAATCGCTGCATTAAACACAAATGCTCTATGCGATAATCATATTCGCTTGCTTCAGTATTCTCCTCATCGTATGGCTCTAACATCCCCTTGTTGATATAAGATTCGCTCATCTCATAATCTCCAAGATTATGCGCATACTCAGCCATCGTAAAATAATATCCTCGCTTTGATAAATTATTTCGATCTAATCTGCGATACAAGTCATCGCCTATTGTCATTACTTGCTCTTTACTCAAAGAAGAATTACTATAAGCTGAACAAAGCATCCATTGATATTCTAACATAAAATCAGCTTCATCAAACTGATCGGGATACTGATCACAAACGTTTAATATCCAGGCAAAGGCCGATATACTTTCACTACAAGAAGAAGTTGCTCTCTCCTCGTGAATGAGATCATATCTCAAATCGACTCCCCATTCTAAATCCTGGTGTTTATCCGCAATTTGAATGGCTTGCTTTATCAAAGCCATGCAATACTCTGCATCACTAAAATGCTCGTCAATAGCTAATAGTATTTTCTGTATTTCTAAACGATACACTAATCTCTAAAATTTAGGTAAAAAACTTGACATCCCTAAAATCATAAACTGATATAAAGCATCATTAAACGTATCCATTTCGCGCTTGTTAATAGTATAGCCACCTAACATCAAAGATTGTACATACAACACATTTATCAACGCTTCAAATAATTCCTTATCATCGATAACCATCACTTTTTCAATCAACTCATTCTGCTGGTTAAAACACAAAGTAGGAATCACTTCCTCCTGCTTTTTAAAGTGTTTCAACGTCGATGCAAAAGGATTTGAAGAAGTGGACAAACTCTGAATGTTTTTACTTGACAATGCATCTTCATTAGCAATGTAAATCGCTGTAGTGTCTTTTGGCTCAAAGCGCTTTACTTCAGCTTTACAATAGTGCTTTTTCAATATTGCATTAGCACGAGTCACAAACTCATCAATTGTATCGTCTTTAACTATAGCAGCTTCAAACTCTTGTAAGATATCATTGGGAGCAATCTTCTCAATGCTTAAATCTGGCCTTTGACGTTTAATCTTATCTATTAAATCCGTCTCATAACTATACGCTGCATTAATAACTAATTTTTTCTGTGAACCAGCAATACGGCGTATTTGTCTATAATCATCCAAAGAAGGAGTATAGTAAATATTCTTATACGATTCTTTGATTAACCCAAATGACATCATTCCCTGATTTGTTTCAAAAGGCAAGTAGTCTTCAAACAAATTCATAATTTCAGTATCTGAGGCTGCTAATGATTTAATGAACATATGGTGAATCGTAATAATCTGTTCCAACACTTCGATATTTGTTAACGAAAGTGTCTTTAGGTAATTCTTAAAGCAGTCGCTGAGTTCTTTCTTCGTTTCTTGTAGAACTGTATTATTCATCAAAGATTCACGAGATGCAGTAGGTTGCAATGCATTCGAGTTAATAATACAACGTACAAATGACGTCCACTCAGGAAGTAAATTAGTAGCTTGATCACATAAATACATTCGCTTCAAGAATATCTTGTGCTCTTTAGTAGCTGTTGTATTAACTTTATTCGGAATAATGAAAGCGACTCCTTGTAATTCCCCTGCCTCTGATTCTAATCTAAATACATCTAAAAATCGAGTCTTAAACACTTCCTTTCCGTATGCCAATAGATCTTCTTTTGTACTTTCTGGATCTAACCAAACGGGATTACCATTTAAAAGTTGCTCTGTTTCTCCATTTTCAATGAGATTTACCGCAATAGGCAAAGCACTACCATAGAACAAGATATTCTCTTTTACGTCCTCTTTTCTAAACAGAGTTCTCCAAGATCTCTTTGCCTTTAGAATAACTTTTGTTCCTACCTCAGGCAGTAAATCTATTATCTCTACTTCATAAGTTCCATCTGCTCGACCAGTCCATCTAACAGATTCTTCCTTATAGAGTGAGCGTGTTTCCACAACGATTGCCTCACTTACAACCAAGCAAGACAACAATCCGATACCAAACTTTCCAATTAAATCCTTGTCAGCTAAATCACCTCTTTTGGAACTTTGACCAATAACTGATAAGAATTGATGAACATCATCTTGGGTCAACCCAATACCATTATCTTGAAAAGTCATTTGGTCACCGTCAAAAGTAACGTCTATTCTACCTTGAAAAGAAGAATCTATGCCCTTACGCATCGTAACGGCATCCATTCCATTTTGTAATAATTCTCTGATAAAAACCGTTGGAGAGCTATAAATATGCTCTGACAACAGTTCTATCATTCCTTTCATATTTACCTGAAACTGGTATTGTTTCTGATTCTCATCCATTATCTTCTGCGTTTACGTGGACCTCCTATAATTTTTTGTGCATCTTCATTTCCATTTTCAGCTGCCTTACTATACCACTCCATAGCCAAATCATCACTTTGTTCGACTCCATCTCCTTTTAAATAGCAGTTTCCAAGTTCATATTGTGCATAGTCATTATCAGCCTCTGCTGCTTGAATTAAGTAACTCACGCCATACTCTTGATCTACCTCTGCTCCATCTCCTTTTACTAACATAATTCCAATATAACCAGCCGCATCCATATTTCCACGATCTGCTACTTGTTTAAGGTAATGAAATGCTTCAACTCTATCTTTATCAGTACCAATACCGAAATAATAGGCTTGACCTAATCGATAAATAGCTGAATCATATCCTCGTTCTGCTGCCATTTTATAGCAATTGAAAGCCATTTTCTCATCTTTCTCTGTACCAATACCAAATTGATAACAAATACCTAATCCTTCTGAGATATACCCTCTTTCTTCTGCAACTTTATAAAATTCGAAAGCAGGATCATAAGCTTCTCCTTCTTCATAACCATATAAGTAGTAATCTCCCATAGTTAACATTGCCAAAGGAGAACCATTGTCAACGGCAGCCATTAACCACTTCTTCCCTTCTGCAAGATTTACATCCATGCCATATCCATAAGTGTAATAACAACCTAATTTATACTGTGCATAGCCAATACCTGCTTCTGCCGCAGCTGTCATATATTCAATTGCTTTTTCTGGATTAGCTTCTTTTCCACATGTTCCTTCTTCATAAGCTAAAGCCATATCAACGTTCGAATCCATAAAGCCTAACTCTAAAGCCTTTTCAAACAGTTCAAATGCTTTTGCGTGATCTTCCTCTCCTCCAATACCATATCTATAGCAACGTCCCAAATGGTATACTGACTCTGCTACTGGATTATCTCCATCTGCTGCAATCGCATAATACTCTCTTGCTTTTTCTGGATAAGCTTCTCCTAAATAACCATCTTCATAAATCAATCCCAAACGCATTGCTGCATAAATGTATCCATTGTCTAACGCTTCTAAGTACAGTTTTTCTGCCTCTGCTGCATTTGCCTCAGTTCCCTCTCCGTTAGTTAACATCATCGCTAACTCTACGCGACAATAGTCTGATCCAAATTCTTCTACACCACGACGGTAATGAGCTAATGCTTTTTCTGGATAAGCTTCTCCTGTGTACCCGTAGCGGTTATAACGACCAGCCATTTCAATACCAGATAAATTACCGCGCTCTGCTGCTAACTCATATAAATACAATGCTTTCTCGTAATCAGATTCTTCTTCAAACTCGGCATTTTGATATCCAAGACCTAATCGATAAGGAGCATAGTCATTCCCTTTTTCCATTGCTAATTCTAACAATCTCTTTCCTTCTTCTACATTGCGCTCAACTTGATCGTAATCTAATAACACATAAGCTTTCTCTGCCAATGCTTTGACAAAGTCTTCTGATATAGCTCTATCTAAATAAGAGATACCCTTTTCAATATCTTTATAGTCATTGTGATATAAATACAACATTGCCAATTCTAATAAAGCCTCTGGTGAGTTGTATTTTGCAGCAAACTCAAGTTGTGGAATAGCTTTCTCAAAATCATTATCTCCTCCATTAACAGGATATAAGTAGTAATACCCTTGAATAAAACCAGCATAGATTACACCATAATCAAAAGCTGTTGCTAAATACTGACGACCTTGTTCTTCTGTTTGACCGTGTTCTGCAAAGCGACCATTCACAGTTAACAACCCCATTAAGTAGTTACAAAAAGGACTGTCATTAGCTATTCCTTCAGATAACGTATCCATCGCCTTCTTATCTTCACCCTCTCTTAGGTAATAATCAGCCAATACATACATCGCTTTTTTCTTGCCATTAATCAACTCATCATTCTTCTGAATCACTGCCCACATTTCCTCAGCCGACTCACTTGCTCTACTCTCTAAGTTCAACAAGAATATCTTAGACAAATCAGATCCTGTTTTATCGACAATCTCCTTAATCAGACGATACCCTTCTTCTTTATTTTCTTCATAACCGAAAAGTCCATAGTACTTACAGTTACCCATATATATTTGGCAATAGTCATCTCCCGCTGCAGTTCCTTTATCAAGCAATTCTTTACAGAACTCAGTATCCTTAAATCCATAACGACCTCTTTCAAACAGCTCATATTGGTATCCGTATGCACGAGCATACCCCTTATCTATAAATAATCGATTTAATTCCTTTACATCATCAAACCACAAAGCGTAATCTGCATCATTCAAACGCATTGCACTGTGAATACAATTTGACTCTTCAAATAACTGATCGTATAATCTAACGATTGTGTCGTTATCCTTACCGATCTGTTCTGCCAACATACACACTGCGTGTGCCTTATACCAAGTATGTGGGTCACTATAGTCATTCTTATTAATAAATTCTTCTGCATGTTCTGTCAACGACATTGAATCATTTGCAATCTGGCTCACGTAATTTAAGTACTCTACGTTAAATGTTCCCATAAACTTTTCTCTTTTTACAATACTATTTTTTAAAAATATTCCTTTCACAAATGTAGGCAAATGACATTGAATAAACTTATACGAAACAAGCAACATCGAAATAACACAACACTTTTATTTTGCGATAACTATCAAAAAAACTGTGAAATAGGTAAAATTTAATTAACTAATCTAATTGCTAAAAATACAAAAAATCCAAGACATGATTATCTAATTAAAAATAAGATAATTCGAACACAGCTAAAAAAAGTAAATAAAAACGCACTTTTGATAAAAAATGCCATAAAGAAAATAGAAAATAACTAAAGGTTAAAAGCTAACTCCTTGTTATTTTGGAATATTCAGATAATCTCGATTCACTCGAGCAGAAGCTATATAAGAAGCCACATATCCCAACACTGCGATTGATACAAAGACAATCAAAACATTCATCAAATCAAATTCGACAGGATACGCCAAACCTTCTCTGATAAGAATAAGAGAAAACTGCTCTTGCAACAAGACCAGTAAAGCGCCAAATAATATCCCAACTATACTACCAATTATAGTAATAATCAAACCTTGATACAAGAAAATACTCTTGAGATTTCTCTGTTCTACTCCAAGGTTAAACAACGTGCGAATATTCGGCTGTTTTTCTAAAATAATCATAATCAAGGCTCCTATCAAAGTAAACAAAGCCATAATAACAACTAAGACAAAAATAAGATAAACTACAAAGTTCTCTGTATTCAACATACGATAAAGACCGTCGTTTAATTGGATCTTATTTTTAACTACAACACTGTCTCCAAAAACTTGATTCACCAAAGCTAAACCTTGTTTCTCAGAAACACCTGCTGCTAATTTCAATTCTATATTGGTTATTTCCCCATGGGGAATACTCAAAACTTTTCGGACTTCATCAATCTCGGCAAAAATATATTTATCGTCGAGCTCCTCATTAGCTACATAGTAAACTCCAACAGGGTAAAAACCCTTTTTGACAAACCCCTCCTCAGGGCTTTCAATAACACCTTCTCCCGGTTTAATAGCTACCGCTTCGAAAGGATGTTCATTGTCGAACAATCCCAAAGTAAGCATACGAGCAATTCCTAATCCAACAACACATTCATTGGTGTCGTATTCAAACCAATTGCCATACTCTACTTTTTCGTCATAATCACTCACATAACTATAATCAGAGTCAACTCCCTTCACATAAGCAACAACCTGTTTTTCTTTAAAGGTAAACAGCAATCGATCTTCAATCACTCTACTTACCCCTTGAAACAATCCTGACTCCCAAAGCGTTTGAATTTGAGCATCTTCAGCCAAGAAACTCTTTCCTTTGGTTGAAAACACTTTTAGGTCCGGATCTAAGTCATTGACAAATGAAAGCGAAAAAGTACGCAACCCACTAAACACAGACAATACGACAAACATAGCGATAGCGCTCACTATTATACCTGCAGAAGCAATAGCAGTTATAACATTGATCGCTTTATTCTTACTTTTACTAAAAGCGTATCGCTTGGCTATGTAGTAGGAGAAATTCAATTACTTTTTCTTTCTTTTTACTAATAATTCTGGATTGCCGATTGGATTCTCATCGCCTTTTAGCGCTTTGTCGATTTGATCGATATACTCTAAACTATCGTCTATGTAAAAGTTCAAATCTGGCACTTTGCGCAATTGATGTCTTACTCGTTGAGCTAATTCATGCTTAATCAAAGGAGAGTTCGATTGAATTGCCTTTAACAACTCAGGTCCCTTCTCGGCAGGAAATATACTCAAATATACTTTAGCTATAGATAAATCACTTGTAATATTCACTTTAGAAACTGAGATTATCAAATTTGTAATCCCGTTCTTGCGCACTTCTCCTTGCAAAATATCTACGATATCATTTTGCAAAAGTGCTCCCATTTTTTTCTGTCTATTCGTTTCCATAGTGCAAAAATACAATTTTTTAAATAGCAATCTTTGTTATATTTGTATATCAACCAAATTAAAAGAATGAAAAAAATTGAACACATTGGAATTGCAGTCAAAGATCTGCAAGACTCCAATATACTTTTCTCGAAATTACTGAATACCATGCCTTACAAACAAGAGACTGTAGAAAGTGAAGGAGTGACTACTTCTTTTTTTCAAACAGGCCCAAATAAAATAGAGCTACTTGAAGCTACAAACCCAGACAGCCCTATAGCGAAATTCATTGAGAAAAAAGGAGAGGGAATACATCACATCGCTTTCGAAGTAGATAATATTGAAGAAGAAATTATTCGTCTAAAAGCCGAGGGGTTCACGGTTTTAAACGAAACTCCCAAAAAAGGTGCTGACAATAAGCTAGTTGCTTTTCTTCATCCTAAATCAAGCAATGGCGTCCTAATTGAACTCTGCCAAGAAATTAGATAATTTTAATCTTTTCACTTGCATAAACCAATAAAACGCAGTAATATTGCACCCGTTAAACATGTTTTGACACTGGTCTAATAGCTCAGTTGGTTAGAGCACCTGACTCATAATCAGGTGGTCCCTGGTTCGAGCCCAGGTTAGACCACAATTACAATCTTAGGTCACACGACCGGTCCTATAACTCAGCTGGTTAGAGTAGCTGACTCATAATCAGCAAGTCCCTGGTTCGAGCCCAGGTGGGACCACAAAAAAAAGCATCTATTCTCCAATAGGTGCTTTTTTTATATCAACTAATTGTTTTACTTAACCATAAAACAATGCGAAGTAGCAGTTAAGTATCCCTAATCTAATAATCACGTAAATTTTCTCCTTCGTAACTTTCTTCTTTATCTATAAGCTCACCCTTTCCATTATAGTACAATTTGATGTTATACATATTATTCAGCGTACGCGGATAGTACTTATCCCCATTGCTCTCTTGCCTAATAACAGTTTCTGAAGTATAGAATAACTTTCTATCTGTGTCAACCTTATAAATAAAAGTTCGCTTATCTTTATTGAAAACAACTGTCTTTACACAGCCAACAGAAATAGAGACATCTTGGGACTGACCTTCTCTGCGAATTATCTCATAGAGTACTCCATCTCTATTGGGATCAAGGACAAGCCAGGTAGCAGTCCCTTGTATCAACATCAAACACTCCTTGTGCTCATCAAATAGAAAATTTAACTTCTTCCCAGAGAGAACCATAAAAATAGAGCGAAACCTCCAAGCATTCATCCGCATCCCAATTTTATAAAACAATATGGCTTTCCAACACTAATAACAATAGTGCTTTCGTTGGACTTTCTTGCGCTTTTCTTGGGGTATCCTTCGAGTTTTACCCCCAAAAAGGCCTGTTTCAGCAAGGAAACCCCTAGAAAACCCGAAGAAACCCCAAAGGAACTCCAAAGAAACCACCGCTAACATCGCATAGATATTTCTCTAAATAAAAAATCTTTAAACTAAATCATATACCGATTTACGATAGAAACAGGTTTTCTATCCGGACGTAAACACCCTTAATCACGTCAGCTCCAAAGCAAAAATGAAGTTTGCCCTCCTACTATTATAGACAAGTACTATTGAAATATTGTGCAAAGTATACCGCTGGGATGAAACTAAGGCAAAAATAACTATGCCCCATAGAGCTAAGATCTTCCACTCCAGATCTATTCTAAACCTTTGACATAGATCCAAAACAATTGTACTGGCTTTCAAATCTCATAATCGAGAACTAAATCAGCATGAGGAAATTAAAACAGGAAAAGCTACGCTAAAGAGAAATCGACTTTACTCATACTTGTCTCGACCGTTAATCATACGGGACACGATACCGCGCTCATATGTGAACTCCGCAATAAGAATACCCAAAAAGTGTAAGACTAAAAAGCCGACAAAATAGTAAATAGAAGCTTTGTGAAGGCTCTTAATTAACGTAACGTACTTGGTAATACCAAACTCCAACATCAATCCCGTTACCAAAGAACCAAATATACAGAGATAGAAAACGATATAAACAAAGCGTTGAAAGCGAACCTTTGGAGTGATATTATTGCTAAATGGATTCTGAAATTGAATAATAGTAAAAACACCTGCCAATATACGTACAACAAAAAGCCCTAAAAGAGTATATCCAAAATAGATATGCCATATCCACATCGGCTCGCGTATCTCTCTGGCCAGATTAACCACTTCTCCTTTGCTCATCTCAATGTGGTTACTCGCAGCATAACTTGTTATGATCTCACTCATGTTTGCTTTATTCAACCAAGTCATACGCAATACAATAGTCAACAATAGCAAGAGCATTGTGATAGCAATCAACCAGTGAATTAATCTGTAAAAACTACTGTATACTTTCTTTCCCATTACAACGGCGATTTAATAAATTAATTTTCTATATAAAGTTAAAAAATATAGTATTAATTTAGCAATTAACAAAATTACAAATATATAATGTATAATCACTATGTTTTTTAACTATTGTGCGGCACAATAAAATAGCTTCTTAATCGTTATTGTTGATACAGGAGTAAAACACCTTACTAGGGAGGACAGCCATTTGCATTTGCCCCCTTAGAAAAAGAATCAAAAGCAAATTGACTTACCATTATTTATTATAAATTTGTAGTATTAAAATAAAAAGGTAAAAGAAATTTTTTAAAAAAATTGGAATGAAAAAAATCTTAGTATTATTTCTAATAGTTTCTACAATAACAACAACTTCTTTTGCTCAAAGCAAATCGAAAAAGCAAGAAGAGGAGTCTGCTAAAAAAGTGGAATATGTAGATATCAAATTAATTCTTGAAAATCAAGAAACATTAAAGCTGACACCTCAACAGGCTACTGCTTTCAAAATCAAAAACGAATATATTAAAAGAGATCTACAAAAATTGAACTCCAAAAAATCGATGTCTGATATTGAAAGAAATATGCATGAAAGAGAATTAAAAGCTTCATATCTAACTTTTATAAACAGAAACCTGAATCAAGAGCAAATTGACCAATGGGCTATTTTGAAAAAAGATTTAACTGTTGTTGAGGAAGAAAAAGACTTGAAAACTGTTCTAAAAAAATTAGATCAAGACTACAAACTTGAAACAAAAGAAATCTACAGAGTGTACAAACACGATCGCAAATTATATTACGCTCAAAGAAATATAGCTAAAAAAGCGTATGAAACTAAAAAGCGTAACTTAATAGAATACTACGAAAACAAAGAAAAAGGTATTGATGAGGATCAAGAAGAAATCTTAACATTAGAGGAGATTGCTAACTTGTATAAAGAATACGATGATTACTACGGAAAACAAGAAGGTCGTAGTGCATTGGATTATTTAGACATCAAAGAGGAATATCAAGAAGAAGAAGAATATGACGAATACGGAAACTTGATTAAACCGGAGCAAAGTACAACTACAGAAGAAGAATATGATGAATACGGTAATCTTATCAATTAAGATACCAGTTTAAGATATCAATCGCAAGGAAAAAAGGAGGCTAATTAGCCTCCTTTTTTTGGTTATATTCAATACTGTTAAAGTACTATTTAGCTAAAAATGTCCGTTTAATACAAAAAAGCAAGTATATTAATCATGTACATTATTGTTTTTTTACCGAACTTTGCCAAAAAAGAATAACTATGTCTTATATTAATAAAGTTTTAAGCGGTAAATGTCCAAACTGCGGTAAAGAGAAATTATTTCACGACAAGGGAAATCCAATTACATTTCGCATGCCTAAAATGACTAAAGAATGCGGTTCTTGTGGATATAACTTCCACAGAGAAACAGGTTTTTACTTTGGAGCGATGTATGTAAGTTATGCATTAACTGTTGCAGAAATGGTTACAGTAATGGTTCTTCGTTTACTTTTAAATGAGTTATTTGGCACTAACATATCTATGCTTCAAGCATTTATAGCAATCGTCGTTGTAGTCTTTGTTTTATGGACTTTCAACTACCGAGTGGCAAGGATTATGTGGCTAAATATGTTTTATAAAAAAGATGAAGAATAGTGTAGGTTTATTCGAAAACATTTATTTATATTTGCACCACGAAACACAGAAACGGGTGTAGTTCAAGGGTAGAATAGCGGTCTCCAAAACCGTTGATGGGGGTTCGAATCCCTCCACCCGTGCATCAAATAAAAAACTCCTTAATTTGCATTAAGGAGTTTTTTTTATTCATATCGTTTCTGAAATTCTTTTGGAGTACAATCCGCTCTCTTTTTAAATACTTTTGAGAAATAAGAATAATCCTCATAACCTAAATCAAGTGCAATTTCATTAAAGCTCTTTCCTGTATACATCAGCATACGCTTGGCTTCCAAAATAACGCGATCTAAGATAATATCGGTTGTAGTTTGATTAACCAGAGTCTTGCAAATGCGATTAAGGTGCTTTTGAGTCATATTTAGCTTATTTGCATACACCGCTGCTGACTTTTCTATCATAAAAAACTTCTCTAACAACCCCTCGAAAGCCTGAAAGTGATTGTAATAAGACGAACTATACTGCACCTTAAAAGATTGATCAGTCAATAACATTCTATTGGTCTCGATGTAAAAAAGAGAAACAATATTCAATAAGACCTGGTTTTTCTTCCACAGATCACCTTCTACTTCTTGAACCATCTTCTTAAACAGATGCTCTATCTCCTCCCTCTCCTGCCCAGAAATATAAAACCCATTAGGAGAAAATACAGAGCGGAACACAGGATACTCGCGTATCGACTCCCGAACGTAATACAAGTCAAAAAACTCTTGGGTGTGAAAGAATATATACCCATCGATATCCTCTGACAACACCCAGCTATGTGTCTGCCCAGGCGCTACCATGAACACACTTCCTGGTACCACATCATAAGTATTAAAGTCAATTTCGTGCTTACCTGAACCTTTAGTAAAAATCATACACACGTAAAAATTGTGTTTGTGGGGCTTCTCTACATGGGCGTGATTTGTCTTTAAGTGATTGGGAATTGTATTGGCATAAAAGTCGTTCCTAACTTGATCATGAGTCAAATCCCCCATCTGTAACACAGTGATATTAGTCATTTGAAGTGGTATTAAATTAAAAAGTGGTCACTACTGTATCATATTCAAATTCACTGCGACTTAAACTTTGTCACAGCTACGATCAAATACAATACGAGCTAAAGTGAATCCCCCTACAGTTATACTTCGACTGTAACGCAATTCAGCACACAAATTAACCTATAATCTTAACTTATGGAATAACTTTAATCATATTTTAGCATATACCTCCCAAAAACCAGCAGGTTAATTCAGATCTTACAAACCCCATTCTACAACAGAGTTATCGTTAGTTCTAAAAAGAAGAAAAAGCAATTATGCCCTAAACATCCTTCGCGATTAAAGCTGAACAACTAATTTCTTGTAATCACACCTCTTGTGAAACGTACTCAGTCATTGAGAATCGCTCAACACAAACAAGGATCAAATCTACAAATACTCCAATCGAACAACATACACAAGCAGGGTACTCACAATCCCAAATAAACACATAGCAGAGTACAAATCATGCCAAACTTAAAGAAATCAATTTCACAACACCTTTCTGTTTTTATCAAACTTTACTATCTTTAACCCTAAATCAAATCTCGATGAAAAAGACATATAAATTAGCTGCTCTATTAACAATTGTAATCACATTTGTTTCTTGTACAAATAGTCAACAACAAAATGCTAACAACTTAGCGACATTAGACAAAAAATCATCTCGTGAAGTATCGCTAAAATCAACTGTTGTAGGCGATAGTATCTATCACATTACTTCGCAGAAGGTATGGGCTAATGGTCAGTTAATCATTGAGAAAACAGATACAATCAAAACAGTAAAAGAAGTACCTGGTTGGAATGGAGAAGCTCCAACTACATTAGAGAAAGCACCAATATACGTAACAGTTGAATAAATGATGAAAAGAAAAAGTAGTAAAGCAGTCAGCTTAGTTTTAATCACAGCAGCTTTAGCTTCTTGTTCTAAAGTAGAAGAACAAAAAGGAGATGTTCAACGTGTTTATATGCGTGCTGATAGTTCAGCTCCTTATACTGAGGTAACTGAACAATATGAAAATCAACGTAGCCATGGAGGTGGAATGGGGAGCGCCTTACTTTGGTATATGGCATTTCGTCCAATGATGGGAGGCGGTGGCCTTGGTTATACAAGTCCAGGCTTACACCAACAATCCAATGTTGGAACAAATACTGCAAAAGCAAATGCTGTAAAAAAGACACAAACGACAAGAGGAGGCTTTGGAAATACATCTAAAGTTAAATCCAGTGGTGCAACATCTTAATGAACTTAAATGAAAATTAAATATTTAACGACTGACCGTGATTGGCAAAAGAGATTAGAGGATAATGGCTTTGGCTTTCACACAGACGATAACAACATTCCTTATTGGATTGAAGAATATTATTACAGTATATCTGAAGATTTTGCCAATCAAATATTTGAGGCTACCGCAGACTTGTGGACCATGTGCCTTGAAGCAGTAGAATATGTAATCAGCCATAAGTTATACGATCATTTTCAAATTCCACTTTTCATGCAAGAGCACATTGAGAAAAGTTGGGAAAATGATGTTCCGAGCTTATATGGCCGTTTTGACTTTGCCTACGACAAGGAGACAAATCGATTAAAAGTATTGGAGTTTAATGCAGATACACCTACTTCCCTTTTCGAAACAGGTGTTATCCAATGGCAGTGGATGCAACACTACTTTGGAAATAGAGTAGATCAATTTAATTCTGTACACGACCAATTAATACAAACGTGGAAAGACCTTAAACCATACTTAAAAGGAAACACCCTCCACTTTAGTTGTATAAAAGAACACTTAGAAGATCTTACAAATGTAGAGTATCTAAGAGATTGTGCCATACAAGCAGGTATTAATACCAAGCTGATATTCGTAGAAGACATCGGATGGGATGGAGAAACTTTTACAGACTTAGAGGATGAAGTAATTACTGATATTTTCAAACTTTATCCTTGGGAGTGGTTAATCTATGAGCAATTTGCCTTACATATTCCAAATGATATGGCTGAAGCAAACTGGATTGAGCCTTCGTGGAAAATGCTGTTGTCGAATAAGGCTATAATGCCTATTCTATGGAAGCTATATCCGAATCACCCCCTTTTATTGGAGGCTTACTTTGACGAGCCAAATGGTATGTTAGATTATGTAAAAAAACCGCTATTGTCAAGAGAAGGTGCAAATGTTACCCTCTATCAAAATGGAAAGATTACAGAGGCTACACCAGGTGAATATGGTGAGGAAGGATACATCTGCCAAGCATTAGCAAAACTACATCGAGAAAATACAGGATACTCTATCATCGGAAGCTGGATCATCGGACAAGAACCATGTGGCATCACCTTTAGAGAGAGTAATCGACTAATTACAACAGACAAAAGTAGGTTTATCCCTCATATCATAGAATAATTTATTAAAGCTGATAACAACGATATCAGCTTTTTTTATCAACCCAAATGTTTCTTGACGAAACACATACTTACTAATCCATAAACCATGACATCAGAATTTATTTACGACAAGACTTATGAGAATGTAGTCTTTAATCCTCACGATATTTCCTTCAAAGAGTTTGAAAACTGTCAATTTATCAATTGCGATTTTACGCAATGTTCTTTCCTTGCTACTATATTTATGGATTGCAACTTTAGACATTGCAATTTTAAAGATGCGCAAATAGGTCATATTGGCTTCAGAACTTGTCATTTTTTCAATACCAATTTTACAAGGGTAAACTTTTCCATGATGGATCAAACGATCTTTGACTTTACCTTTACAGATTGCAATTTAGAGTTCACGCAATTCTATGGTCTTAAACTAAAGAATCAGATGTTTACCAACTGTAGTATGATTAGTGTTGATTTTTCAGATGCTGATTTGACTATGGCTATGTTTGACAATTGCAATTTATATCGCGCTGTCTTCCACAAAGCAAACGCTGAACGCGCAGATTTCTACACAAGTTACAATTACGATATTGACCCACAGTTTACCAAAATCAAAAAAGCAATTTTCTCTAAAGATGGTTTGGCAGGTTTATTGATAAAATACCAATTAGTACTAAAATAATAGAATATCTCTATTATTTCTATTACTTTAGTTATCAGTAAATACCAATAAGTTCATGAGAGTAATAAAAAAATCATATAAGTATCTCCTAATTGTCGCCATTTTATTCGTTTTATACGCAGTAGGACAGAACTATGTGAACCATTTTATTCACACTGAACTTCCAAAGATAATCACCGAAAAGAACAATACTCCCTATAACCTAAAGTACGGCAAAGTAGAATACTCACTTGCACTTCGAAAACTTACGATTAAAGACATTGAGCTAACACCTCATCAAATTTTAAAAGACAAGCAAGCAACGCGTATTGAAGGAAATATATCCTCTATTTTCATACAGGGAGTAGAAATCTGGACGCTGCTGAAACAGCACAATTTAATAGCTAATCGCATCGAACTTGATCGGCCTTATATCACCGTATGGAAAAGCGAAAGTGACAGTATACAAGAGAATCAATCTACTAAACTAACTGCAGGTATAGATATTTCTAAAATCAAAGTAAACCATGCTGATGTAGTTATCAAAAGTCTTAAAGGTGGACATATCATCAATCAAATCTACAATTTTTCGAGTAAAGTAGAAGGTGTACATTTTGGACAAGAAACGAAAGACAAACCTATCCCCTTTACCTATACCTCTTATAGCATGAGTAGTGACTCTGTATACAATCGACTAAATGACAGACACAGTTTAACTATCGGTAAAGTAAATATCACTACAACGGACATTCAAGCAGATAGTATCCGCATTAAGCCCTTGCAAAAGAGTCACGAACATATTGACGCGATTAACGAAAACATCCTCTTGTTAAAAATACCAACGCTACACTTATCCAAAGTCGATTGGGGATATAAGAACATGGATGAGTTCTATGTCACTATAGACGAAATCAACACTAAATCAGCAAAGTTTGGGCTACTTAATAAAAAGCAAAAAACGGACAAAAAAGAGCAAACAGAATTAGAAACAGCCCTACCCAAGCTCGTCCCTTTTGATCTAAGTATAAACAAAATTGCAATAGAGGACTTTGCATTTAACTCTTTGGATGCTTGGAAATCTGAACACACGAATATAAAAATTAAGAGCATTGTCAACAAAGTAAACGATACATTGCATATCGGTTCAATAGCAGTCGATAATGCTGAAGTAACACATATACCACAACGTAAATTAATCACTCCAAAAGCAAAGGGAAAAAAGATCTTAGATATAGTCAAAATAGATTCTCTGACCGTTAGCAATACAAACTTTGTAATAAAAGAAAACAACAACAAACAAAATAAACTATCTGTAGATAGTGTTAGTGCGGTTATTAAAGACATCTATATCACTCCGCTAACAGCTGTTAACAAATTGCCATTTGCCTATGGAGAAACGCAGTTCAAAACACGTAAAGTAAATTTTGACTCTGGTAAGTATTACCAAATAGAAATGGATAATATAGCCATTTCCAATCATACGATGTCCTTTAATAACTTTGTGATGAACCCTAAAATGTCTCGCAAGCAAATGGTCAAAACATTCAAGTACGCCGATGATATTTTCAGGTTAAAAGCGAAAGAAATTTCTTTGACAGACTACGAATGGGGATTTGACGAGAAAGGAGTTGTTTTTTTTAATACAAAACTCTTGCAGTTAGACCAACTAAATGCAAACATCTATAGAGATAAAATACCTCCTCATAACATGAGTAATAAGTCGATGTTTAGCAAAAAGCTACGCGACATCAACTTTGGGTTAAGAATAGATGAAGTACGCATAAGAAAATCGCATTTGGTATATGAAGAAAGCGATGCTAAAGCAGTAGCACCGGGTAAAATTACACTTGGTAATTTCACTGCAAATATTAAGAACTTAGCCAGTGGATACAACAAGAAAAAACTACCACTAACAACTATATCCGTAGATGCCAACTTTATGAATGCAGCACCTCTACATGTAGATTGGTCATTTAATATTCTGAATAGAGCTGATAAATTTAATATTAAGGGAACTGTAAAAAATTTCCCTGCTACTGCGATGCAGCCCTTCCTACAACCTTATGTCAAAGCCTCCACAGATGGAAAACTTGAACTTGTGCAGTTTAATTTCTCAGGAGATGCCAAAGTCGCTACAGGTACATTCGGTATGAAATACCAAAACTTAAGAGTAACTATTTACCGTAAAGATGGCAAAGCAAAGAAAAAAGTACTCTCTGCATTAGGTAACCTAATCATTCGCGATAACTCTAAAGGAGAGCTAAAAACGGTAAATATCAAAAAGGTTCAAAAAGTTGAAGAAAAGTCTTTCTTTAACTACCTTTGGTTATGTATTCTACAAGGTTTAAAGCAAACCATATTATAACCACTAAAAAAGACTATTATGAAAACAGCCTTCATTACTGGTGCTACTTCTGGCATAGGAAAAGCAACAGCTATTGCATTAGCTAACAATTACAGACTAATATTGTGCGGAAGAAGATCAGATAAATTAGAGGAATTGAAAAGAGAACTTTCTTCTCAAACAGAAGTTCAAACACTGACTTTCGACGTTAGCGATAAGCGACAAGTAAATGAGGCAATCCAATCTTTGCCAAAAGAATGGCAAAAGATCGATGTTTTAATCAATAATGCAGGGAATGCACATGGCCTATCGACTTTCCAAGATGCTGAACTCGATGACCTGGAAGCGATGATTGACATTAATGTCAAAGGTCTTATTTACGTAACGAAAGCAATTCTCCCTTTAATGCTATTGGGACAAAGTGGACACATCATCAACCTATCCTCTATTGCTGGTAAAGAAACCTATCAAAATGGGACTGTGTATTGTGCTTCTAAATCAGCTGTAGAATCTATTTCGAAAGGTCTGCGTTTAGACTTAGTCAATACCGGCATTAAAGTTACGAATGTTGCCCCTGGAGCTGTTGAAACAGAGTTTTCTCTCATTCGATTTAAAGGAGATAAAGATAGAGCCTCAAAAGTTTACGAAGGATATACTCCCCTTTTGGCAGAAGACATTGCCCATGCAATCGCCTACGCAGTTAATGCGCCAGAGCACGTTCAAATAGCAGATATGACTATATTTCCAAAAGCACAAGCTGGACCAACTGTATTTAATAAAAAGTAAAAAAAATACTGGGAAATCACATAACTTTACAGCAATAAAACTCACTGTAATTCAATTTTTATAGAATGAAAAAAATAATAGCCATAGGACTTTTTATAGGGCTATATTGCAATGTTAGTTGGGCTGAAACAATTCATGCACAATTAGATATTAAATCGGAAATAACAGTAAAAGTAGATACTGTTTTTATTGATTTAAAGAATGATCCTGATTTTAAATTCAAAAATAACTTACGTTGGTTTCAAGATTCCGACTTAGCTCTTTTTGGCATAAAGAAAAAGACTGGAGAACTATTTATGGAGCCGATGTTCTCACAAATTGAATCATTTGTAGATAATCTATCTATTGTCACCTTTGATGACCTTCAAGGTGCTATAAATAATAAAGGAGAAATAATTATTCCCTTTCAATATGAAGAATTACAAACAAGCAGTGAAGGGATGATTGCTTTCTATGAAAATGGCTTATGGGGCTTTTTCAACACATTAGGTGAAGTGGTTATAGAGCCATCTTTTGAATACGTCGGAAGTTTTTCTGATGGTCTGGTCTTGGCATCCAAAGACAATTTGTTTGGATACATCAACAAAAAAGGCAAAATCGCCATTCCATTTCAATACGATTACGCAAGTAATTTTGAAGATGGACAAGCACAGGTAGAAGTGAGATTTCAATCGTTTATTATCAATAAAAAAGGAGTAAAAATAGCGGATTGATGGGTATAAAAAAACGGGAACTTACTATTCCCGTTTTTTTATAGCCCTGGTCTATTAAAGCCCATTAAACTTGACTCCTACTGAAAACCATCTACCTGGCATAGGGACAGCTCCTGCTTCAATATAAGTGGTATCAAATATATTTTGTGCATCTAAGTAAAAGCTGTAATTCTTTACATTGTAATTTAGTCGAATATCATTAATCCAATAGCTCTTATAACTAATGCGTTCACTGTAGCGATTTACCAATGTCGCACTAAAGTTTTTATAACTGTAATTAACTGAAGCTACAAATTGGTTGCGCAAACTCTCAATAGCGTACTTAGATAACTTTTCACTATCCTTGTTCTCAACTTTTGGATCTAAATAGGTGTAGGACATCCCTATATTCCATTTAGAAACTCCTTTACCGATAAGATAGTTTGCTCTAGTATTAAATCCTTTTGTCTTATTCTTCATTGCATTATATGGCTGATAAGGATTTGAAACATCTACTCTCACCCAGTCAATAAAGTCGTTGATATCTCGGTAGAAAGCAAATGCTTCAACACTCAACCTATTCTTTTGAAACTTACCTCCTAACTCAATCTGATAAGCTTTTTCTGGTTCTAAATCAGGATTTCCAATATTACCCGGTCTTTGATCTAAATACAAATCCGTAAAGCTCGGTATTCTACTTGCTGTACCTGCATTAAACAAAGCTTTCCAATTCTCGTTGATAGTATAACTTGCATCTACACCTGGAAAGAATTCCCAACCATACTTCGTATTGTAATTGACATAAGCTCCTACATTGATGTCTAAACGATCAAAAAACTCTCGTTGTAATTCCGCATACATTCCATAATTTGTCTTACTGTGATCGCCAATATTCGTAGAGTTTATCTCTTCATATCTCATCTCTCCTCCAAATGAAATCTTAGCGAAATCAGCAAGATATTCCCCTCGTAGATTAGATGTTATTGCATGCGAGTAATGTCTACTTCTCGCTACATCTAAATTATGTCTAAAATACTGATAATCATCAAAATTATAGCGATAAGCCACACTTGGCATAAGTGTAAAACGATCACTCAAATAATGTCTTGAACTAATATTAAACATTGTCGTTGATACAATTTCTTTTGACTCTTTATCACCTGGGGCAGCATAAAAACCATTAGCTCCAAAAGAGCTTCTCGCATATCCTCCTAACACCATTATACTGTTATTCTCGTTAGGTACAAAGTTACCTTGATAAAAGGCTTTGTTATTGTGATAAGCAGTATTGTAGCGATAGCCATTTCCCGAATCATGACTACCAAACAACATATGGTTGCTCTTCTCTTTCAGCAAAGTACCGCCTACTTGAACTCCTCTCCCATTAAAAACCTCACCGTGATCATCCTCTTTGTCCTTCTTAAAGTTTGTACCGCCATATACATGAGCAAATAAACCATCTTTCTTTGGGTTCTTAGTTACGATATTAACTACTCCTGTCAAGCTATTGATACCATACAAGCGAGCAGATGGTCCACGCACAATCTCGATGCGTTCAATCGCCTCTAAAGGTATAGGTATATTTAAGCTATTGTGTCCTGTTTGTGGATCAGAAATTTTTTGTCCATTTAACAACAATACATTTTGTTCGAAACTACCTCCGTCTATGCTCAAATCCGCTTGAGTACCAAATGGACCACGTTGACGAATATCAACCCCAGCACTATAACTTAATAGCTCATTGACAGAAGAAACAGGAAGTTGTTTAATTTCCTCTTGACCTATAATGGTAATATTCCTATTCTTTAAGGTACTTGGCAGCTGAAGGCGCTGATTATAAATAACTATTTCCTCAATCTTTGTAGAATCGTCTATTCTATCTTCTCTTTCTTGTACTTGTGCATTTGCAGCCAAATAACTAAATACAATCACCGAAGTAATTAGAAATCTTTTCATTTTGTATTTATTTCAATCGTTAGTTTATCCTGTTGATCTTCACAATGAATCACAGTGCAAACTTACAGGGAGAACAGCTAAAGCGAATAGTCCGGTTTTTAATTTTAGCATAGTCCACTTTGTATCCCTAAAATTCTAATAATGTAAACAAACGGATAACCCTCATGGCGAAAATTGCTAAACTGCACAATTTCAGACTATAATAAAATAAATCATTTAAAATTAAAAATTATTACTAATTTTAGTATTATTTTCTTAAAATGAAAAACTTATACTATCTAATACCCTTGCTGATTTTCTATACTGCGTGCAAGAAACCAGTGGCTCAGCAAATGCAAATTGTCTACAACGACAGCATTAAAGTTCAACCTTTAGACTATAAGGCTGCTATTGTTATGGACAGTATTATCCTATCTAAACAGAGCGAAAATGTGCAGTCGTTTTATGCACTAAATGACAATAAATCAGCTTGGTTTGACAAAGACAACAGAGCTCAGTTAATTCAGATTATAAATGATAATTACAAAGAAGGTATCATTCAGAATAAGAACTTGCAAATTGATAGCTTGAAATACTATCATGCGAATTACGCTGACTTAGATGATCAAGCAAAAACAAGAGCGGATATTCTTTTCAGTAAGAGCTTTGTTTTGAATGCCAATAATTTCTTCAATGGCGTACTGAACCCAAAGCGCCTATCTAAAGATTGGGATTTAGATCGAAAAGAGTTAAATGCTGAGGCCACTATGCTACTCGCTCTTGACAATAGAGCTATTGTTACAACCTTTGATAGTCTGCGCCCTGTACATAAAGAATATACTTATCTGAAACAAAAGTTGGAAGATTTGTATCATTTACAAAAAGATACTTTGCACCCTATCACCCAAAACGTGAATGTCAATGATACAGTACAGGGAATAGAAACAATCAAGAAACACTTGTCATTTCTGTCTTTATATGCAGACTCTTTGAAAATAGACAACGTATACGATCAAGGTTTAGAAACTACTGTAAAGCAGCTTCAAACAGCTAAGAAATTGCCAGTTTCGAACAAGCTTGATGTAAATCTTATTAAGGCCATTGACAATGAAGAAAATAGAATAAAAGAAAAGCTAATCGTAAACCTTGAAAGATGGCGTTGGTTTCCAAGAACTTTTGGTGATCATTATATCTTGGTAAATATAGCTGGGTTTAATTTGGTTACTGTTTCTAATAAGGACACAATAAAAGAACATAAAGTAATTGTGGGAACTACAGCGCGTAAAACACCAATTCTTACCTCCACATTGACTAATATCTCAATGAACCCAACTTGGACAGTGCCACCAACTATTTTAAAAAATGATATGGCACCCAAAGCAGCCACAGACTCAACTTATTTTGGCAAAAGAAACTTTACAATCTACGATAAATCAACAGGAAAAGCAGTAGATCCAAAAGAGTGGAATGCGGACAAATACGGTTCATATCGATATGTGCAAAAAGGAGGTCCAGGAAATACATTGGGCCGCATCAAGTTTATGTTCAATAACAATCATGCCGTATATTTACACGATACGCCAAATCACGCTTATTTTAACCGAGAAAATAGAAATATGAGTTCAGGTTGCGTTCGAGTACAAGACCCATTTGATTTGGCCGAATTTATATTTCAAGTACAAGAGAATGATATATCAAAAGAAAAAGTAGACGAAATCATAAAATCGCACAAAACGACTAACTTTAAAGTATCGGAAATACCAGTTCATGTACATCAATTGTATTGGACAATACAAGTGGATAAGAAAGGAAATATTAAAGAGTACAGAGATGTATACAACTTTGACTCTGATTTATATAAAAAATTACAATAGCCCAATAAAAAAGCAGTTCACGATGAACTGCTTTTTATATATAAACGTTTTACACTAAAAAACTAAACTATTCTTGACTTTACTTGATAGTCTTTATTAGGATGGTAAATAAAAAGACATGATTTACCTTTAATTAACTCTATCAAAGTATCATTCACTTCTACTGGAACTGCAGGGCAACCATAACTTCTACCCAATTTTCCTTGCGCTCTTACAAGGTCTTCAGAAGCATAGTCTGCTCCGTGAACAACAATTGCTCTTGCTCTTGCATTGTCATTAATCCCTCTTTCTACTCCATCCAATCGCAATGAAAACCCATTGCGACCTGTATATGTTTCACCTGTTTTGTAGAACCCTAAACTACTCATATGTGAATTTATTCGGTTAGAAAAAGCAGTAGCATATTCATCACCCGTCTTTTTGCCATGTGCAACGTACGACTGTAGAACAACCTCATTCGAATCCATATCAATAACCCATAAGCGCTGTTGTGAGGAAGATAAACTAAAATCGACGATTGTCAACTTAGTGTTTAATATTTCACCATTCTCAACCATCTTATAATAGCCGCGCAAAGCCGTACTAAAAACCTTTAAAGAAGGAGCTTCATATGAATTTAAAGTAAGGGAGTTATACGTTGAAGTTGCCAAACTTTCAAAACTATCCTCACTTTTGATCTCTTCTAATTCTCTTGTATTCGCAACATCAACTTCATTCACTAAGTTAATTGTCTCTACATTTGTCCAATTTCTCTCATAATTTGTACGACCAGCTCCAACAATAGAAAACGTCAATACAAATAAAGCAATAAACTTTGTTCTCATTAATTCATTATTCTTTTTTAGGGTTAAAATTTTTATAGAAACGTAAATTTATAAAATATCTTTTAAACTTTCCTACAATTTTATAAATGTGTTACTAAATAACTACTACTAAAACGCAACACTTCCAACTATATTTCAACAACTTAGAAAATATCGGGCCATTTTTGGTTAATAAAAATAGAATTAAGCAATATCAGTTACAGATTCGAAAAAAATAAAAGTCTAACAGAATTAAGGAGGAAACAATCTACTAATTTGATAACTATACGTAACTTTGTATAACACAATGAAGTTATAATTAAATTTTAAGGCTATGAATAAAAAAGTAATCTTAATGATTTTGGATGGATGGGGACAAACACAAGATCCAAAAGTATCTGCTATAGAATTTGCTAAAACACCTTTTATAGATTCATTATACACAAAATATCCTAATACATTCGTTCTTACTGATGGACTAAATGTGGGACTACCAAAAGGGCAAATGGGGAACTCTGAAGTAGGACACATGAACTTAGGAGCTGGGCGAATTGTTTACCAAGACCTTGTAAAAATCAACATGGCAGTAGAAAACAATGAAATTGCCAAAGAACCAGAATTAGTTAAAGCATTTGAATATGCTAAGAAAAATAATAAGAAAGTTCACTTTTTAGGACTGCTTTCTGATGGTGGAGTACACTCGCATGAACAACATCTTTACGGTCTAGTAAATGCCGCTTCAGATGCTGGAGTAAAAGATGTATTTGTACACGCTTTTACAGATGGACGTGACGTAGATCCAAAATCAGGTGTAAAACACGTAACAAACTTAGAGAAGAACCTTGAGGGAACCTCTGGTAAACTTGCTTCAATCATAGGCCGTTATTATGCAATGGATAGAGATAAACGATGGGAAAGAGTTGCCTTAGCTTATCACCTTATCGTAAACGGTCAGGGAGAACATTCAACAAATGCTATTGAAAGCATAAAAGCAAGTTATGCAAATGACATTACAGATGAGTTTATAAAACCAATTGTAATGGTAGATCAAAACGATAAACCGATTGGCAATGTGGAAGCAGACGACGTAGTTATCTTCTTTAACTTCCGTACAGATAGAGGTCGTGAGTTATCTCAAGTATTATCTCAAGTAGATCATCCTGAGCACGACATGAAAAAACTGCCATTGTACTTTGTTACTTTAACTAATTATGATGATACCTTTAAAAATGTAAAAGTGGTTTACGACAAAGAAAACCTTCACAATACATTAGGAGAAATCCTTGAAAAACACGGTAAAAAGCAGATTCGTATCGCTGAAACAGAGAAATACCCACACGTAACATTCTTCTTCTCTGGTGGTAGAGAGTTGCCTTTTGAGGGAGAGCAACGTATCCTATGTCCTTCTCCTAAAGTTGCAACATATGACCTCAAACCAGAAATGAGTGCTTTTGATTTAAAAGATGCACTTGTACCAGAACTTAAAAAAGGAGAGGTTGACTTTGTTTGTTTGAACTTTGCCAATGGAGATATGGTTGGACATACTGGCGTAATGTCTGCTGCTATTAAAGCTTGTGAGGCTGTTGATAAATGTGTTGAAGAGGTTGTTACAACAGCAGTTGACAATGATTACACTGTGATTATATTAGCAGACCACGGAAATTGTGAGGTTATGATTAACCCAGATGGAACTCCTAATACAGCACACACAACTAATCCTGTTCCTATTATCATAGTTGATAAAGACATTAAAGAAGTAAAAGACGGTGTTCTTGGTGACTTAGCCCCTACTATTTTAAAATTAATGGGCGTACCTCAACCAAAAGAAATGACAAGACATTCTTTGGTATAAAAGATTACAACATACGAAAAAGACCATGCAATAACTTGCATGGTCTTTTTACTTATATACATCAAAAAATTGACTAATTTACTTACCCTGTAACATTCTCTTTTTCATTTTACTAAAGAACTCAGGTGTGATTCCCAAATAAGAAGCAATTTGCTTTTGAGGAAGACAGAATTTAATAGTAGGAAAACGCTCACAGAAACGCTCGTATCGAACTTCAGCAGATAAAGACATATTATCCATTAAGCGCTGTTGATTAGCTACTAAAGAACGCTCTATCAATATGCGAAAATAACGTTCCATTTTGGGAACACGATCAAAAAGCGATAATTGGTGATCTCTTGTCAAGGTCATTACGATAGCATCTTCTACGACTTCAATATAGGACTGGCCAGGCTCTTGAGATAAGAAGCTATACATATCTGCCATCCACCAACCTGTTGTTGCAAAACTCATCGTATGCTCAACTGTTTGATCATCCATACAGTAATTTCGCAAAATCCCCGAAATCACAAATGATGAATTAATGCAAACTTCTCCAGCATTTAGCAGTTTTGTTTTGGCGGGATATCTTGTTATGGTAAAAGATTCTAAAACTATTTGCTCTTCCTCCTTTGTTAGTTTAACATGATTGGCAATGCTCTTTAATAATAAATCCACAACTTATAAATTTTACTTCTCTAAAAATAAAAAATAAATACTATATACATATAAGAAAAGCCCCACTTTAGTGAGGCTTTAACATAAAGATTATATCTCTTTGTTATTTTAGAGCTTCTTTAATTCGTCTAAAAGCTTCTTTCAATTGATCTTCACTTGTTGCATAAGACATACGTATACAGTTTGGATTACCAAAAGCTTCACCTGTTACAGTGGCAACGTTTGCCTTTTCTAATAAGTACATAGAAAGGTCGTCGGCATTATTTATCTTAACGCCATGCAATGTTTTCCCAAAAAACGAAGAAACATCTGGGAACACATAAAAAGCTCCCTCAGGTACGTTAATTTTAACTCCTGGTATTTCGTTTAATAGTCCAACTACTAAATCTCTTCTTTTCTTAAAAGCACTTACCATATCCTTCAGAACACTTGGATCAGCCTCCACAGCAGTTATAGTAGCACGTTGAGCAATACTATTAGCTCCAGAAGTAACTTGACCTTGCATTTTAGTACATGCTTTAGCAATAAATTCAGGTGCTCCAATATATCCTATGCGGTATCCAGTCATTGCAAATGCCTTTGCAATACCATTCACTGTAATTGTACGCTCAATTAAGTTACCAATAGTACCAATACTACAGTGTGATCCAGTAAAGTTAATGTGCTCGTAAATCTCATCAGATAAGATAAAAATATTCGGATACTTATCTAAAACTTTAGCAAGTGCTTCGAACTCCTCTTTACTATACACAGAACCACTTGGATTACAAGGAGAACAAAACCAGATCATCTTTGTCTTAGGTGTAATAGCTTGTTCTAATTGATCAGGTGTGATCTTAAAATCGCTCTCGATTGATGTTGGAACTTCCACTGGAATACCTCCAGCCATTTTCACTATCTCTGCATAACTTACCCAATACGGTGCAGGAATAACGACTTCCTCTCCTGGGTTGATCATCACATGAGCTACATTATATAATGATTGCTTAGCTCCAGTTGACACAACAATTTGATTCGGAGCATACGTTAAGTTATTATCTCTTTTAAACTTTTTGCTGATAGCTTCTCTTAACTCAAGATATCCATCTACCGGGGGATATTTACTGTAGTTGTCTTTAATTGCTTGTATTGCTGCTTCTTTAATAAATTCAGGAGCATTAAAATCAGGTTCACCAAGGCTTAAACTAATCACGTCTATCCCTTGTGCTTTTAACTCACGAGCTTTAGCTGCCATAGCCAAAGTCTGAGATGTTGTTAGATTATTAATTCTATCAGATAAAAATTTACTATTCATATCTCTACTATTGTTTTTCGATATTCAATATACCAAAGGTAATTATAATAACTCATAAATAGTTTAACTCAGCTAATTTTACCAATAAAAAGCCTATTTTTGCCAAAAATATAGTCATGGAAGAAATTTTAAAATATTTCCCTAATCTTACTCCCGAGCAAATCGAACAGTTTGAAAAGTTAGAAGAAGTCTATACGGACTGGAATGCTAAAATCAATGTCATCTCAAGAAAAGATATACACGAATTGTATACCAAACATATCTTACATTCTTTAGGAATTGCCAAAGTAATGGAGTTTAAACCAGGGGCTTCTATTTTAGATGTAGGTACTGGTGGAGGATTTCCTGGAATACCTTTAGCTATCTTATATCCAGAAACTAATTTTTACTTAATCGACATCATTGCTAAGAAAATACGCGTTGTCAATGAAGTGGTAAAAGCACTTGGTCTTCAAAATGTAAAAGCTGAACAGAAAAGAGCTGAAAATATTGACGAAAAGTTTGACTTCATTGTCAGTAGAGCTGTTACAAATATGCCTGATTTTGTAAGTTGGATAAGACACAAAACCAAAAAAGAAAACATACACGAATTTGATAATGGTATCTTATACCTAAAAGGAGGGGACTTAACAGAGGAACTCCAAAACTTCCCTAAAGCAGTGCAATTTGACTTAAAGAATATTTTTGACAACGAATTCTTTGATACAAAAAAAGTAGTTTATCTACCTCTTAAATATAAAGGATAATAAAAAACCGATCATCTGATCGGTTTTTTTAATGTCTAAAATAGAGAATAGAACAATAAGTAATACTTGTTCTCTTTGAGTCAGCAAGTACCTCGCATAAAATGCCATACCTTACCTCAATCAAATAATTAAGCCTTTGGAGCTTTTACAAATAGCAGACAGGTATTCGTCGGTCTGTGCAACAAATGGTTTGCAACACTTCCCAAGAAGATCTCCTTAATACCAGTAGATCCCTTCACTCCTAAGATCATCAAATCTGCTTTCTTTCTTCTTGCGTACTGAATAAGTGAGGCTGATATATTTTTGTCCTCTGCAGGCACAATCTCAATATCAGAATAGTTTGCATACTTCTTATTCCATTTATCTTGTTTCTCCTTTATATCTTCTCTCGTTGCCTTCTCCCATTCTTTTTCAGTCATCGTAGGATAGAATCCCCAATAAAACTTAGAAACGTGTACTGCTGAATGCACAATCTTTTGTCCTTTAGAATTATTCTTGAAGCGATCTGCCCACCCCATAATCAATGATGTATAACGCGAAAAGTCAATAGCATCAATAATAGTAGTTACAGGCGTTTGATATGTCTCTGGCACAAGAAGCGTTGCTGCAGGAATAATGCGCACCAACTTATCTGCTAATCCACCATTCCCTTCTAACTCTTGCTTATTACCCAACACCAACAAATCAAAAGGATGCTTCTTGGTGATATTCATAAAAGCTACTTCCGAATAACTTTCACAGTGAACTTGTACTTCATATTCATAAGTCGCACTTGTACTTCCTATCATGCGTTTCACTTTCTCTGCAATACGAGTTTTAAGTAACTCTATTCTTTCTGGTTGCACAAGTTCTTTTGGCAACTCTCCTAATTTTAAATTGTGTATAAACGTAATTTTCTCAATATTCAAAATATGATCTAAAACACCCATATAGTCAATCAAGTGCTGATCCATTTCTGACAAGTCGATTCCGACCAAAATATGTAAAGCTTTATCTGTCGTCATAATTAGTTATTTTGTTGTTCATCTAATAAGTCAGAGATAATATCCTTATAACTCTTTTCTTGTTTAGATTTTAATTTCTTATCTCTCTTATTCATCTCCTCTTTTAAACCTTTCTGTAAACTATAACACATCACTATCAAAATTACAGCAAAAGGTAATCCCGTAATAATAACAGCAGTTTGTAAGGCATCTAATCCTCCACCCCATAGTAGGACAATCGCTATGAATCCTTGAGCAAAAGACCAGAATACTCTTTGCCATACAGGTGATTTTCCATAGCTACCTGAAGTAATATTATCTACTACTAAAGAACCTGAATCTGAAGATGTAATGAAAAAAGAGAATATTAGAATAATTGCTATAATTGACAAAAACTTAGTCATTGGGAAATTCTCTAAAAACACAAACAAAGCAGTAGAGATATCTTCCTTAACAGCAGTAACCATAGTTAAATCTCCCGACAATATAGTATCTAAAGCACTTCCTCCAAAAACGTTCATCCACAATAGCGTAATCAACCCTGGCACAATTAAGACACCGAGAATAAACTCTTTAATTGTACGCCCTTTTGAGATTCTAGCAATAAAACTACCTACGAATGGAGACCAAGCAATCCACCATGCCCAATAAAATATGGTCCATGAATTCTGCCAACCTGATCCTTGATAAGTGTCATTCCAAGTACTAATGTCAATAAAATTAGCCAAATATGCTCCTGTATTTTGTACATATCCTTTCAGAATAAACAAAGTAGGCCCCAAAATGAAAATCAATAGCATAAAACCTGATGCTATATACATATTGGCGTTACTCAACAATTTAACCCCCTTATCCAATCCAGAGAATACGGATATAGTAGCAATACCAATTACTCCGATGATAATAATAGCTTGGATACCTGGCGTGATTTCCCATCCGTACAAATAGCTAAGACCAGCTGAGATCTGTGTTACACCTAAACCTAAAGAAGTAGACAATCCAAAAACAGTAGCTAAAGCCGATAAGATATCAATAATATGTCCCCACCAACCGTGTATCTTTTCTCCCCAGAAAGGATAAAATAAAGAACGGAAAGTCATTGGAAGTTTTCTATTGAAACCAAAAAAAGCTAATGCAAGACCCACCATTGCATAAATAGCCCAAGCGTGCAATCCCCAGTGAAGCCCCGTAAATTCCATAGCTTGAGTTGCAGCTTCAATATCACCATCAACTGCTCTTGGTGGATTAAAGAAATGGGAAACAGGCTCTGCAATACTAAAGAACATAATTCCAATTCCCATACCTGTACTAAATAGCATAGCAAACCACGAAGGACGACTAAACTCTGGTTCAGCCTCATCTCCTCCAAGGCGAATACTTCCAAACTTACTAAAGGCTAAATACAGCGCGAAAATCAAAATTATATTTACAGTGATTACAAAAAACCATCCGAAATTCTCGGTAACAGCTAATTGAGCCACGTGAAACCATCCACCTACCTTATTTGGAAAAATCAAACAAACCGCTATTAGAGATATAATCAATAAAATAGAGGTTATAAATACAGGTGGATTAATGACTAATTGTTTATTGTCAATTAATTTTTTAAACATGAGTTATACTATTTTTAATTAATAATTATAACCCAGTACTTTAAAATAAAAAGGATCATTTTTCAGTATTCGAAAAATAATAAAAGCAAAATAGATGATATATTTTTACTCAGTCGTTTAATAAGTGGTTATGGTTTAATAGTCTCTTAAAAAACGATCCTAATAAAAAGGGACTTTTCTCTATTGTCGAAAAAAGATAAAAGCAAAATAGTTAGTGTATTCTTACTTAAGTAGTATAATAACAATAATTATACATTCCCAATAAAAAGCACTGAATTGAATCTAAGTGTTAATAAAAAAAGGCGGTTAGCAACAGTTGCAACCGCCTTTTATATATTATATTATCCTAAGAAAGGATATTTATAATCAGTTGCAGGAACAAAAGTTTCCTTAATTGTTCTTGGAGAAACCCAACGTAATAAGTTCAATACTGAACCAGCTTTATCGTTAGTTCCTGAAGCTCTTGCTCCACCAAAAGGTTGTTGACCAACCACAGCTCCAGTTGGTTTATCGTTAATGTAGAAGTTACCAGCAGAGTTTACTAATGCTTCAGTAGCCTCAACGATTGCATAACGGCATTTAGAGAAAATTGCTCCTGTTAATGCGTAAGCAGAAGTTTCGTCTACTAATTTCAATGTTTCTGTCCATTTAGCATCTTCATACACATAGATAGTTAATACAGGTCCGAATAATTCAGTCTGCATTGTATCGTACTTAGGATTTGAAGTCAAAATTACAGTTGGTTCAATGAAATAACCAACCGATTTGTCATATTTACCACCTAAGATTACTTCAGCATCACTTGCCGCTTTTGCTTGGTCTATTGCTTTTGCTAACTTATCAAAAGAGCTTTCAGAGATAACTGAAGAAACATAATTTGTTGGATCTTCTGGTGATCCCATTTTAATAGTAGCTAAATCAGCTGCCATAAAATCTTTTACTTTATCCCATAATGAAGCAGGAATGTAAGCTCTTGATGCAGCAGAACACTTTTGTCCTTGGTATTCAAAAGCACCTCTTGTAAGAGCAACAGCTACTTCTTTTGGACAAGCAGATGGATGCGCTAAAACGTAATCCTTTCCTCCTGTTTCTCCTACGATACGAGGGTATGTTTTATAGTTATTGATATTTTGACCAATTTTATTCCACATACTGTTAAACACACCTGTTGATCCAGTAAAGTGAATACCAGCAAAATCAGGGCTTGCTAACAAAGTATCAGTAATCATAGCTGAGTCTCCATAAACAACATTGATTACACCATCAGGTAAACCAGCTTGTTTGAATACCTCAACAATTACTCTTGCAGAGTAAATTTGAGTAGCAGAAGGTTTCCATACAACTACGTTCCCCATCATTGCAACTGAAGACGGTAAGTTACCCGAAATTGCAGTAAAGTTAAATGGTGTAATTGCATAAACAAATCCCTCTAATGGTCTGTGCTCTAATCTATTCCAAACACCATCTGTTGAAGTTGGTTGTTCAGCATAGATCTGAGTCATATATTCTACATTGAATCTCAAGAAGTCAATAAACTCACATGCAGAGTCAATTTCAGCTTGATGTAATGTTTTCGCTTGAGCGATCATTGTAGCAGCATTAATCTTAGCACGGTAAGGACCTGCTAATAATTCAGCAGCTTTTAAGAAAATCGAAGCTCGGTGCTCCCATGGCATAGCAGCCCATTTCTTCTTTGCTTCTAAAGCTGTAGCAATAGCTTTTTCTACTAATGCTTTATCTGCTTGGTGATAAACACCTAATTTATGTTTGTGATCAAAAGGAGGAAATAAATCTTTTGTATTTCCAGTTCTGATTTCTTCTCCACCAATATATAATGGGATATCAACTTGAGAATTGTATTGCTCTTTAAAAGAGTTCAACGTCAACTCTCTCTCTGTAGTTCCAGGAGCGTATGATTTTACAGGCTCATTTACAGCTTTTGGAACATTATAGATTCCTTTTGGCATATTTGTTATGTTTAAGTAGTTTATTAAAAATTGAATGATTACAAATATAAATAAAAATAAAGGAAGATATTTCGCTTATCTCCTTTAAAAGCAACAGTATTTAGTTCATACTGAATGGTGCTATTAATTGAAAACGCGGAATTAAAACTTTAAATGTAGAATTATCCAATAAGTTATTTACGGTATAATTTCCCTCCATAGTTCCCATAGTAGACTCCAGAACACACCCACTTCGATAGGTATGTGAATCATCAGGATACAATATAGGTTGCTGTCCAACTATCCCTTCTCCTTGCACAAACTCAAATCCGTTAGTAGAGTCAAAAATCTTCCAAAAACGAGAGTCTATCTGTATGATTGCATCAGAGTGATTTTCAATAGTTATTTCATAAGTAAAAGCATAACTAAGCTTCTTTTTTCTATAAAAACTACCTTCATAAGCCGTTTTTATAGATATCTTCACACCTTTGGTTACCTTCGTAATCATAATTATTGCTAATTGATACATCAAAACTAATCATTTTATAGCAGAATCCCCAATTTTTAGAGTTAAAAAGCTTTAAAAGTAAATTATATTAAACATATACGCTTTTTTAATAACAATATCACAATTTTAATCACTGCAAATTATCAGAAAACCATTCGCATTTTGCACATTGTTAGTTTGTAATATCTTGTGCATTGATAAATCCGTAGCCTATTGCACGATCATATAGATCGATACTTCCTCTGTAATACACTATTACTTGGTAAGTATTGGTTGTCAATGCAAAATTACCATCTGCATTCCACTCTGGAGCAACCTTTCGATCAACAGTTGCTGTGTAATTGAAGTTAGTGAACCCTTGCTTAATTAATATCGCCTTCTCATAGACATCTTTCTCCTCATTATACACCAACTTATTACTTGATGTCAACTCGTAATCATTAAACATTCCCGTAACGTAGTAATCGGTATTCTCAGGCATATCTAACTCTGGACTATACGAAAAATAAACCCAGCTATACTCTCCCTCCGTCGAAACCTTCTTATACTGGTTAATCATACGAGGATAAAAGTGACCATTCAAATCGGGAAAATACGTATACACCTTTGCCCTTCTACTCTCATTGATATGCAAATATGTATTATAAATACCATTCGTTACATTTGTCGCTCCAATCATATTGTTCACTTGTCGAATATCGCTGTTGTCGAAATTCAAATACTGATTACCTCCCCAGAACTGTGTTTCCTCATCATATTTGTAAACCAAGTCTGTTCCAATAATATACTGAGGTGCAATATTGTGTAAAAAGCTATCCCATCTGCCATTCTGAAAGATTGCAACTTTAATATTTTTCATGGGGTTCTGATACTCAGCTTCTCCCATAGGGACACTGAACTCCAAGCGCTGTTTCGAATCGTAAAAGTCCAAGTTTCTTGTCCTTTTTACTTGTAAAGACACCTTGGCATTATCCTCATACAAGACAAACTTTCTTCGGATGACAACCTCATTTTGATCGTCGTAAATCTCTAAGGCATAATTACCACTCTTGGTGATCTTATATTGGGAATTAGGCAAAGTCAAACTGTAATGCGTATAATCTTGTAAGGTATTAAACGAGTTTTCATAACTGCGTATACGCTGATTATCCATTCCATCGATATACTCAATCGTCCTCAACTTAGAAGGGGTCCAATCGTAATTATAAGCTTTTACTCTATAATAATAGTTGCTTTCATCTCCGTATAAGTCATCAAATTCTAATGTAAAACTCTCTCCTAATCTAAAATGGGGAAATGTAGATTGATTTCCCCTCATAAACGAAGCCGACTTAATATAATCTACAGTAATATTTTGAGGAACTTGTCCCATGGATACCACCGTAAACAAAGTACACAAGAGAATAGAGATTTTTGAAAGCATGATAATCTATTTAAAACCCTAAGATACTATTTTTTTAAAATAGGACTGATTACTTTTTCGAAATCCAACATACTGTGTAACTTATAATCTACAAAGTCAAATCGCTCATCGTCGTATGGAAGGTTATCTGGAATAGTAATAACAGTCATTCCAGCATTACGACCAGATTGAGATCCCGTAATTGAATCTTCAACAGCAGCGCAATGAATAGGCAAAGAACCTAAATTTGCAGCAGCTTTTAAGTACACATCTGGAGCGGGTTTACCATTAGGTACCTCAAAAGCAGAAACCAATGTTTCAAAGTAACTTCTAATATTAAGTTTATCTACAGCAACATCAATTAACCCCACAGTTGAGTTAGTTGCTAATCCTATCTTGATCCCATTCTGTTTCAAGAATTTCAACGTTTCAACTACGCCTACTTTTGCTTCTCCTTGTTCCTGTATTAACTCCCCCACACGATCAATAACAGCCTTTTCAACCTCCTCAAATGTCTTACCTTCCCATGGGTACATACTATACCATAATTCCGTTACTTCACGAACAGTTTTACCAGTCGTTTGATGTGCAATTTCTTCTTCCCAGACAGCACCAAGTTCAGTAAACACCTCCCTTTCTGCTTGTTGCCAGAATTTCTCAGAGTCAATTAACGTACCATCCATGTCAAATATTACTGTATCTATCATCGTATCTCTTTTTTATTATTCGCAAACGAAGATACTGAAATATCAAAGGAATCGAAAAGACATTGGTCCTAAGCTAACAACTATACATAAGGAGATGATGCAAACTAGTACTATTGAATAAAAAAAGGTTGTAAAATTACCTTTACAATTAGAGGACTTAGACCGTTTTATAACACACTGGAATGATCTCTCCAGCCGCTAAACAATACCTGTCGATTTGCTCAGCAGTTAGCTTATCTGTGTAATATACTTCTTCAACTTGAAAACCTATAGCTCTAAGTTTGTCAAAGTAATCACGCCCATAAACCCTAACGTGATCATACTGTCCAAAAATACGTGTACGCTCTTTTGGGTCTGTAATAGAGTCGTCTTGAAAAGTCACTTCACGTGATAAGTCTTGAGGTATTTGAAAAATCCCCATACCACCAGGTTTTAAAATGCGATATAATTCTTGCATCGCCTTAGTATCATCAGGTATATGTTCTAATACATGATTACAAAGGATGACATCAAAACTATCATCTTCAAAGGGAAGATTACATATATCAGCCTTTACATCGGCCAAAGGAGATTCTAAATCAGTTGTAGTATACGACAGATTAGCCTGTTTCTTAAATCTTTTGTAGAAAGCTTGCTCAGGAGCAAAATGAAGTACAGTTTTTGAAGCAGTAAAAAAATCTGTTTCACTCTTTAAATAAAGCCATAAAAGGCGGTGTCTTTCTAAAGAAAGTGTACTTGGAGAAAGTACGTTATGACGTTGTGTAGCATAACCATAAGGCAAAAACGAACGAAAGCTTTTACCATCTATTGGGTCAGTATAACGACTGCCTTTAAGATATAAAGCCAAAACAGGGCGAACAATATAACTCAGCCGAATTAAAATCGGCCGAGGTACAATGTTCAATATCGTTTTGAATAATTTCTTCATAAAAGAATTAAGGAGAATTAAAGCACTAAAGGTTTAGCTCTAAACTCATCCTCTTCGTTACTCACAATACCCAATGCTTGATAGATATACTGGAAAGTAGATAACAATTCAGGCTTTCCATTAACCATAGCTACATCGTGTTCAAAATGCGCAGAAGGCTTTCCATCACGAGTAACGATAGTCCAGCCATCGTTTAATTGCTTGATGTTGCGAGTACCTAAATTAATCATAGGTTCAATTGCAACTACTTGTCCTTCGATAAATTTCTTCCCTCTACCAGGCTTACCGTAGTTTGGCATTTCAGGATCTTCGTGCATTTTTCTACCCAGTCCGTGACCTACTAACTCGCGAACAACAGTATATCCTTCAGCCTCGCAATATCTTTGAATAGCACTACCTACATCTTCCACGCGATTTCCAATTCGGAACTCACGAATACCCACGTATAGAGATTCTTTTGTGATTTGTAATAACTTCTTTACTTCTGGTGCAACTTCACCAACTTCAAATGTATATGCATGATCTCCATAAAAACCATTCATAACAGTACCACAGTCAATAGAAACGATATCCCCTTCTACAATAGGTTTATCGGTAGGTAATCCGTGTACGATTTGTTCATTTACACTTGTCAAAATAGAAGATGGACAACCATAAAGTCCTTTAAATCCAGGCACAGCACCGTGATCTCTAATAAATTCTTCCGCTTTTCTATCTAATTCTAAAGTCGTTACTCCTGGCTTTAGTTCCGTTGCGAGCATCCCTAATGTTTTTGAAACTAATAGGGCACTTTGTCTCATCAACTCAATTTCTTCTGGAGTTTTTGGAATAATCATACCTTGTATTTTTTTAGTGTTACAAAATTACGTTTTTAGATTCAATGAAAAAAATGAATAGATATAGTTTTTGCTTTGGCTATCAAAAGCAAAAGCGTAATTTAGTCCAGCTAATCTATTAACCGCTACAACAGTATTAACATTATTAAAACACTACAATGAAACACCTGACAGCAGTAGAAGCAGCCAAATTGATAAAATCAAATGACCGAATATACTTACACTCGGTAGCCTCTACTCCCAATCACTTAATAGATGCAATTGTTGCGAGAGCTGACGAGTTAAAAAACGTTGAATTTTCTCATATACACACGCTGGGATCAGCACCATATGCTGACCCCAAATACAAAGAGAGCTTTAAGGTAAATTCCTTTTTCATTGGTGGAAATGTAAGACATACAATCAAAGCAGGCAATGGCAGTTATACACCAGTGTTTTTGAGTGAACTACCAAAGCTATTTAGAAGTGGATTAGTTCCTTTAGATGTCGTACTCCTTCAAGTATCAACGCCTGATGCTAATGGTTTTTGTTCATTAGGACCATCAGTTGTAGCTGAACCTGCAGCAATAGAAACAGCTAAGTTAGTTATTGCACAAGTAAACAACTACTTACCGCGTACTTTTGGTGATGCTACTTTACACCTATCTCAAATTGACGTTTTAGTACATCATGACACCCCTATTCTTACAGAGTATAGTTCAACTATTAGTGACGCTGAAGATAAGATAGGCAGTTTTATCGCTGAAATGATTGACGACGGCAGTACATTACAAATGGGAATTGGCTCAATTCCCGAAGCAGTTTTACTTAAACTTAGAAATCACAAACACTTAGGACTACATACCGAAATGTTTGCTGATGGAGTGATTGACCTCATTGAGGCAGGAGCACTTGATTGTTCTAAACAAGTAACAACGAATCGAAAAGCGACTTCTACTTTCTGTGTTGGTACAGAACGCTTATATAAGTATATTGACAATAATCCTTTCTTTGAATTAAGAGAATCTTGCTATACCAATGATCCTTTTGTCATTAGACAAAACCCTAAAGTAGTTGCCATTAATTCTGCTGTAGAAATTGACCTTACTGGTCAAATAGTTGCTGACTCTATTGGACACCGATTATACTCAGGTGTGGGCGGTCAAGTAGACTTTATGCGTGGAGCCACAATGAGCGAGGGAGGTAAAGCTATTATCGCTCTATCCGCTACAACTAAGAAAGGTGAAAATAAAATTGTTCCCACTCTTAAACCTGGCGCTGGTGTAGTCACGTCAAGAGCACACGCACAATTTATTGTAACAGAATATGGAGTTGCAGATCTCCGAGGAAAGACTATTGACCAAAGGGTACATGCTTTAGCCAATATTGCTCATCCTGACTTTAGAGATGATATTATTAAAGAATATTACAGTTTAACAAGATAATTTAAAAAGAGTAACTTAGAAAGTTACTCTTTTTTATTTCTTCTCGGATGACTACCTCCTTCTTAACCTATATTAAGTTGGTATGAGGGAACATATCTTAACTTTGTAAGTGAATTTAAAAGGGTAAAATTATGAACAACAAACTTATATTTAGAGCTGACAGTAGAGGATATGCTAACCACGGTTGGCTAAAATCATATCATACTTTTAGCTTCGCAAATTACCAAAACAACGAGAGAATACACTTTGGTGTTCTTCGAGTTTTAAATGACGATTATGTAGCTCCTGGAATGGGATTTGGAACACATCCACATGAGAATATGGAAATCATTTCTATTCCGCTAAATGGCAGTCTATCACATAAAGACAGCATGGGAAACGGCACTATTATAAACACAGGAGAAATTCAAGTGATGAGTGCAGGAACAGGTATTAATCACAGTGAGTTTAATCCAGATGAAACTAACGCCTCACAATTCCTACAAATCTGGCTATTTCCAAATAAACTAAATGTAAAACCACGTTACGATCAACTTAAGCTAAACAAAGAGGATCGAGCAAATCAATGGGATCAAATACTATCGCCTAACCCAGACGACAAAGGGGTTTGGATTCACCAGAATGCTTGGTTTCATCTCACTGATTTAGATCAAGACAGAGAACTACGTTACGAATTAAAAGACAAATCAAATGGCATATTCCTATTTGTATTAGAAGGCGAAATAAGCATAGAAGAAGATGTTCTACACAGACGAGATGCGATTGGTTTTGACGAAAAGGAATCTTTCTCTATCAAAGCAAGTAAAAATAGTCAAGTCTTATTAATGGAAGTACCTATGGAACTTCCTGCGTACTTACAATAAATAAACACTTTCAATCTAAATATTAAAGTGAATAGACAGGCGTCTGTTCACTTTTTTTATGAGTGAAAATCAATTGATATTTCACAACAGGAGTAACACTTAACTTACTAACCCAAAAAACGGAGTTTGAACCCAGATTCATTAGTCAAATACTACAAAGCAATTCTAATTCATATCTCTTGTATTAGTTCTAAAACCTTACTATGGTAGGCTCTACTCACTAATTCAAAGTTATTTTGTACAATTACTTTTCGTTTGCCTAATCTGGGTTCAACAAAGAGTAACACCGATAATCTCTGATACTCGTTCACGGAATATCATTACAGTTAAAATAAAAAAAGCTCGCCTTTACAAGCGAGCTTTTATATATCACAAAAACGATTAAGAATTAGCCATTCTTAAGGTTTCTAACTTCTTCTTCTGTAAGGAATCTCCATTTACCTCTTGGCAAATTCCACTTTGTCAAAGGACCATACATCACGCGATCAAGTTTAATCACATTGTAATCTAAACTTTCGAAAATTGCGCGAACCAACTTTACGTTAGATGCTTTCAATTTAATTCCAATCTCAGTTTTAGGCTGGTCTGCTACATAAGCAACCTCCTCAACGAATACACGTCTTTCGTCAATGTAAACACCTTTTTGTATCTTTTCTAAGTCTTCGTACTTCAAGTTCTTATCAATAGTTACTTGATACATTTTAGAAGAACGCTGCTCAGGAGAATTAAGCTTCTGAATAAGAGCTGTATCGTTTGTAAACAACATTAATCCAAGTGTTGACTTATCCATACGTCCTACAGGTACAATTGGATAATTTGCAGCTCCTTTTACTAATGACAATACATTCTCAGGGCTTACAACTTCCTCGTTAATTGTAGAGAATCCCTTAGGCTTATTCAACAACACATATACTCTTTTTTCAGGGGTAATAACAGTACCGTCAAAGTTAACAACATCATTAGGCTTCACTTTATAACCTAATTCCGTAACCACTTCACCATTTACCTTTACATTTCCCGAAACGATATAGATATCAGCTTCACGTCTTGAACAAACACCTGAATTACCGATATACTTATTTAAACGAATCTCATCAGACTCTTTTACTTGTTTTATAACTTTAGGTTTTTTGTCAAATGGCTTATTCGATTTCCCATACAACTTCTTTCCATCACTGCTACCACCTTGCTTGAAGGTCTTCTTCTTATCGGTATTACCACCACCACTACGAGTAGATTTATTATTATTTCTCGAATTTGACTTACCGTTATTCATATTAAATTATTTTTGCAAAGATAGTTAAACTAATTCTCTATTAAAGAATGTTTCTAAAAATAGGGTGCAAACTTACAAAGTTTCTTCTAATAGTATCTTACCACTAACTAAAACATCAGGTTTAATTAACATGATTGAAAATACACCTAACAAGATTAACAATTTCAAACTAATGTGAAGTTTGTGATATTCGGATACTGAATTGGCCTTCCAAAGCATGATCAAAAACACGATTAATACCGTACAGCTTAAATAGAAATAGTAGTTCATATATCCTATATCCAAATAGCTAACCAAAACGTAAATCGGAATAAAAGCGATTAAAACTAACACACTAACCACCTGCTTAGCCACACTTTCACCAAATCGAACAGGTATCGTTTGGTAATCGTTTGCAAAATCACCTTTAATATTTTCCATATCTTTTAGCAACTCTCGTATTAAAATAAGAATATACAAAAAGAACGCATGAATAAATATTCCAATATAATAAGATTGAAAGTACATTAATATACCAAAAAAAGGCAACATAGCTAATAAAGAAGCAGTCAAATTACCTACTAAGGGGTACTTCTTCAACTTATGAGAATAAAACCACAGTAAGAAAATATATACCGCAAAGAAAATAGAAGCGTGAATAGAAACGGGTATCAGCAATAAAACAGAAATAAAGTTAAGAGCAAAATAAACTCTTAATTTAGTAGCTTGACTAACAAGGCGATCTAACATAGATTTTATTGGCCTGTTAATCAAATCTTTCTCTGCATCGTAAAAATTATTGATAATATACCCACCGGCAATTGCCAACGAAGACGCGAAAATAATCAGAAAGAGTCTCCAATCTAAAATAACATCTAATGCTCTTTTTTCAGGAGCAAAAATAAAGATTGATGCAAGATATTGCGCAATAACAATAATCAAAATGTTATAACCTCTCACAACAGAGAACAAGCTGAATATTTTAGCTAAGAGTATTTTATTTTTCCTAGATAACATTAAGTGAATTGCCTGTTTATTTCGCGATTGCGAAAGGTTAGAACTTTTATTTTATTTCTTTAGAATTGATAAACTACTTCCAATTCATATTCTTTCAATGATTCTTTTGCTTTTTCGATATCAGGAGTAAATCCAAGGATATATCCCCCTCCACCTGATCCACAAAGTTTTAAATAATAATCATTTGTTTCAATTCCCTTTTGCCATACTTGATGAAACTTCTCAGGAATCATAGGTTTAAAATGATTAAAGACAACAGCAGAAAGTTGTTTGGTATTTGAAAAAAGGTTTTTAAAATCACCTTTTAAGAAACTCTCAACACATTCGTCCGTATGTTTAATGAACTGCTCTTTTAATACGTTTCTAAAACCTTGATCTTTTAGCTTTTCCATAAAGATAGTAATCATCGGAGCTGTCTCGCCTACAATACCGCTATCTATTAAAAACACAGCCCCCTTACCATCAACACTTTGAGAAGGGATACCAGTAGGCTCAATATTGTCTTTTGAATTAATCAAGATTGGTAAACTCAGATAACTATTCAAAGGATCTAAACCAGAACTTGTTCCATGAAAAAAAGCTTCCATCTTACCGAATATTCCTTTAAGGATCAACAACTTGTCCTTAGTCAAATTTTCAAGAACTGTAATCTTATCCTTTGCGTACTGATCGTAAATTGCCGCAACCAAAGCCCCACTACTTCCTACTCCATATCCTTGAGGAATACTGGAATCGAAATACAAACCTCTATTAATATCTACTAAAAGAGCATCAATGTCAAACTGTACTAATGTCGGTTCAGCTTCTTGTAAATCCTTTAAATACAAAGCGAAGTTCTTTAAACTTGCATTTGACTTTAAAGCAAATCCTTCCAGATTATCTTCAACCTTCAAAGCTCCATTATAAAAATTATAAGGAATAGACAATCCCTTTGAATCTTTTATAATTCCATATTCACCGAACAGAAGAATTTTTGAATAAAATAAAGGTCCTTTCATAGTTACTTTACGATTTTTTTTTCAATGCAAAAATAAGCAATATTATACACTTAGTTATTTTTTCAATTGGATTTTTATAAATATCTATTCTTAAAGCCATAAACACAATGTCTACAGCCGTTTTGACAGCAATACCCTTTCATTAAATGATACAGTTCTGTAAATACAAAATACCCGTTTTCGATATAATAATGTACTCCTTCAATCATCTCACTTCGCCTTTTGGGAAAATCTTTTCCTTTTGCTTGAGCAACTAAATCATTGATATTTTCAAGACAGGTATTACACAAACACTTGTGATAGGTCTGTTTCAAAAAAAGACGTGTATCATTGCTCACCTCAACCTTACTGCAATCACAATCAGCAATCTGATCAACTTTACATTCTATCTCCTGTTTACAATGTGTACACACTTTATTTACAATCATACTTACCTCATTGTTGCAAAGTTATGAAACTGAACACCTCCAGTACCATAAACGGTTATACTATATGTTGAACGTTGTCCTGTAGGACGTTCCATTTCAACATTGATTACATTTTCTCCTTTTTTTAGAGGAATACGCGTATAATTTACTTTTGCTGGCAAAGTTTGCCAGTTTCTGGTATCTGCTTTCTCTGAAAACATATTAAACAACTGTACTCCGAATCCAATACCTTCCAGAACTGCATTTGCCTCTCCGTCTTTTCCATTGGATTTTGCTGCTGCTTTCAATGCGTATTCAGCTGCTTTTTTAACTGCCATACGCGTTAAAATATCACCTAATTCTTTTCCTGCTCTTTCTTTTAAAGTCATTACAGCTAAAGCATCAATATCTTCAACCAATTCAAAAGAATAGTTGTAGTCATTCGATTTCGCTAAGGCCTTAAAATAAGGTGGCTGTTGCACAATATACTTTGGATAGGCAATATTCAAACTGTGAACATCATTCAATGTAGTCCCTCCAGAAATATTTAAACTAACAGGAATCATAATTCCAAGAGCATTTGTAAAAAACAGTCCTCCCTTTTCACCTTTTACAAGAGTGAAAACGATATTCTCTTCCGTTTTTATAGGAGCCATACCATTTTCCCAAAAAATAACTAAATCTCCTCCTTCACTTTCCTCTTTAGGATTATACTTTAAGTTGAATTCCTTTTGATAAGCATTTAATTCGCCAGTAAACCCAAGATTATAAGCCATGCGCAATAAATCCATCTTTAAAGCTCTTGGCGTACTCACACCGTAATAAGAACCTTGAGCAGATTTAAAAACTTCCACTGCATTGCGATAAGCAATAAATGCATCATTGTAATTTTTTGCATGTTCGTAAATCAACCCCTGAAGAATTAGCGAAAAAGCATCTTTCGAATAGCGAGTAGTCTTGTCTTTATACTTATCTCCTTGAGCGTAATTTTGCAGAGAAATTCTTCTTGCTTCAACGACAGCTTCTTGAGTTTCTCCTAAAAACAAATAATTCAATGCCTTGTAATAATGCAACATAAAAATCTCAAACTCCTCACTTTTATAACTTTGAGACATTGAATTTAAGAATAAGCCGACAGCAACATCTCCGACACTTTTAACCGCATCCTCAACCAATAAATCCGCTTCGTTCAGATAATTATTACTCTTAGCATACTCTCCTTGAAGGTGGGCTAACCTACCTTTCTCCATAAGATATAAAAGCTTGTTTCGATCTTTCTTTACTAAGGCATTCTTATCTAATGACTTTTCAGCCTCAACGTAATCACCTGCACCTACCTTCTTATAGTAATCAGTTATTCTATCGTGATATGATGCACATCCAAACACGAAGAACATCAGCGCAAAAAGCACTGATGTTCTTTGTAATATACTTATGGTTCTATTTAAAACCATGAATGTCTATTTATTAACGTTTTACATATTTAGCGATTTTCTTATCTCCTACCCAAACCACTTCATTTGTTTGAATATTAGTTAACTCTAAATTAACTTGATAATAAACCACTTTTTGTTTTTTGTGAGAATCAACTATTGAGTTAATTGAACCTTGCAACATAAAGTCTGCACCTTGTTCAAGTCCAAATTTTTTCATTGAAGATACTGATGCATTTGTTTGTTGATCAGCTCTCTCTCCTCTAAGTTCCTCGCGTTTTTTACCACCTTGTACTAAACGTACTCTTTGTGACTGAATAAACGCTTGCTCTACATCCTTTACAAAAGTTTCAGCTTCAATATGCTCGTGACTTTTATTGTAAACCATACCAACAATCACTACAGGTCTTTTCCCTTCGTTCTCATCTTGATAATTATAAATCCAAGGCCCTTCTAATACTTGTTTTGTCATTTGTTGCGCAACTTCTCTCGAATCAGAGTTATTCCATCTTCCACTAATATCAATAGTTTCATCAGTACTTACTCTTGTTACTTGACGTCCACAAGACGAGATAAACAATCCTGACACTGCTAAGATTGCTGCTAATGCAATACGTTTCATCTGCATAATTTTCTTATTTTATTTTTCGTTTAGCTATTTATTTTAAATTGAGAAGAACCAGTTACCTGTTTTAAAACCAATACTTGGTCTTAACCAGTTCCAATTCCATCCGCTATTGTATCCATTATAGTACCCACCATAACTATTACCATAGTAATCAGAGTAATAGTGATTTCTACCATACTTAGCTCGTGCCATTCGCTCCTCGTGTTTCCACAATTTACGTTGCGCTTTTCGCTCTTGCTTAGCCTCATACCAATCGTATGCCTTATATGTATCCTGAACCGTAGTACTCAAAGTTGTAGTCAATGAGTCTTTAATTGCAACATATTTATACATACTATTTCTATAGTTTGGGTTCTGATCTTCAACTAATTCTTGACCATAAGATACTTGTCCAATCAAGACAGTACCTAACACTATTCCGAATATTTTCACCAAATTTTTCATAACCAAAATTTTTTAGTTTATAATATAGGCAATAAATATACCATTACATAAAGATACAAAATTATTTTATTTGTTCTGCGCCAAAACCAATTTCATCTACAATAAATTGCTGGTTTTGACATAAAAGAGCCAATTCTTGTCTAATAAAAGTCATCACAAAATCTTTATCTTCTTTTGGAAACAAAACGTGGACATTTGCCCCAGCATCTAAAGTAAAGCACACAGGTATTGCCGTTTTTTCTCTGAAAGCCCATATTTTCTCAATGATCTGAAGTGTGTTTGGCTTCATTAAAATAAAATAAGGCATAGAGGTCATCATCATCGCATGAAGTGTTAAAGCTTCACTTTCTACTAACGACACAAAGCCATTAATATTACCCTCTATCAAAATCTTTTTCAACTCACTCAAATTAACATGAGCTTGTTCAAATCGCTTTTCTGCATAAGGATGATTATTCATCAAATTGTGACCAACTGTACTCGATACCTTTTTCTCTCCTTTGTCAACTAATAAAATTACATCGCAAAAGGATTTGAACTTAGGATGTACTTCATAGGGAAAATCTACCCCATACAAGTTAGAACTACCTGACACTTCTGCTTGTTCACCCCATACAACGATACTTCCTGAAATACTTCTACAAGCACTTCCTGAACCCAATCGCGCCAAAAAAGACGCCTTTTGATCAAAATATGCAGTTGTCATAGTGGGATTCAACGCTTTCTCTAATGACATCACGTTCACAGCCAATGCAGCCATACCTGATGCAGATGACGCTATCCCCGAACTGTGCGGAAAGGTATTTTTCGTATCAATTGCGAAATGGTAATCCTCTATATAAGGGCAATACTTCACTATACGCTCAAAGAACTTCTGCACTTTGGGCTTAAAGTCCTCTTTGGGCTTACCTTCAAATAGCAAATCAAAGCTTATCCCCTTCTCAGATTTCACTCTATAGTCAAGAGATGTAATCGTCTTACACTCAGATAGCGTAAAGCTCAAAGAAGGATTGGCAGGTATCTGATCTCCTATCTTTCCCCAGTATTTGACCAATGCGATATTACTCGGTGCACTCCATGTAAAAGTCCCCTGTAGTGCAGTCGACTTATCTACTTCTTGATTAAAAATAAAATCTTCTATATTCATTTCTTCTTAATTTCTATCTTGACAAAAATACTATCTTTTCTTGATTGTCCCCCTATTCCAAACAAAGTAATCGCTTTTGTGAAACTGTATTTGCTCATAATCGCTATTAACTGCCAATTTTATTCTCCTAACACATCCCTATTTTCTTCGTAAAACCCATCTAATATTGAAATTACACCTGTAAAGCTCAACATCACATCTCTATTAGAGAGCAACTCTTACCTAAAATACTATCTTAAATAAAACTTCGACTCAGTTCATTCTTTGACAAGAAACACTAATAAACTTTCTTTAGCTGGAAACTATACTTCTAACAAAAGTAAAAAGAGAGCGAAAACAAAAATTCGCTTCTTTCTATTCGTATCTCCGATGTATCGTTCATGTATCAACAAGCCATTGCTCTCTATGGCATTCTCATGGGCGTGCTAAAGGAGTATTGAAACAAATAGATACAAGTGTAACTAATACCAGAGTTTTAATCACCAAAAAAAGAATCAAACCTGGTGTAAGAAACACACAAAACAAGGTGAAATCATTTCAAGCCAGCAGTTTATTACTTCCACATCTCTATTGACTCCCTACCGATGATTTTGTTCCAATGTGTTTGGGTATTGCTTCGGGTTTTCTTGCACCTTTCTTGCACCTTTCTTCGAGAAAAGTGCCCTCTAGGCAAGAAAACCCCAAGAAAAGCGCAAGGAATCCCGAAGATAGTGCAAGCGAGACCCTCTAATAAGGCATTCAAATCTGCTTTTTTTAATTTGTCAACTTGATCATCATTTTCGATGATTTCATTAATAGATCAGCTAAAACTCACTCCTTAGAATAAACAAACACCAATAAATTAATCTCTTAAAGACTACAATCTTTTTTCTGTTCTTCTATTGAACACACATTAAAAATTTTAAAATCCACGCTATAAACAAAACAAATCCTGTTGCAAACAAAGTAGAAAAAGCGTTCTTTTCGATACAGAAAGTACTTTTATAGATAGTCAAAAGAAAAAAACAGTTTACTTCAATCTGGTAAACGAGCATTTTATCTTTTAAAATAAGTTCTGTTTTCTATGATTCAAATATAAAATCGCTTTAATCTCCAACTTGCACATCAAATAGACACCAGATGACTGAGCAACAAGACTAAAGGCATAAAAAATGAACCACCAATTTTTGCATCTGTGATAACTCTAAACAAAAACCCTCTATTACAAGCTAACAGCGTTGCAATAGAGGGTCTCTAATTAGAATAGAGCAAATAACTAAATGCTGTATTTCTATATTTTTATAAGTAATGTATGCTTCTCTTTTTTACCAAATAGGTATAGTTGCAGATTAACTTGTCTTACCTCGTAAAAATAATAATCCCCAATACAATCCAATGATATAAAACAAGATACCAAAACAAACCTTTACTTGGTTCAGCCATTTCCTTGATAAAGTCAACAACCTTAATTTTCACTATATCCCGTATATCAATATTGGGATCATTGAAAGGAATATCGTCAATACTCAACTTTTCAAAGCCGTAAACAAGCAATCCTCTTACCCATTTATTCTCAGTCTCGTTTTTGACCGCGTCAACTGCTTTAACTTGTACCAGCGAGAAGTCTACACCCTTCTGAAACATATTCCTTTTTTCTTCCTCACCAATACCGCCAAATGCCTTGTTCAAAACTTTGTCCAGCACTGGATAAAGTGCAGTCTCTGCCTTGTCATTGACAATTTTGTTTGCAACTTTTTGCATAGCGTATTTACCAGAAATGCTAAATAAGACAAAACCACTTGCAATAATCAACAATAACAAAAGGGTTTGAAGTGGATACAGTTTAAATAAACTAACTAAGAAAAAATCAGACTCTACCTTTTGAGAGGTATATTTTGACGCATTAATTAGCAATAAAAACCCTGCTGAAAAAGTCACTACCAAACTACAAAGCCCTAATAGCACTAACTTAAAGAAACTAACACCTCCTAACATAGAGAGGGTAGCCGCATACTTAATTTTATCTAACATATATTAATTTTTTCATAAAAATAGTTAAAAAAACTAATATTGCATCGATAAAATTATAATACAAAATTCTATTTAAGCTTTTCTCTTATAATCTTCTCCATTCCTTTTCGATACTGAACACTAATATAATGATAGCTCATCGGAGCGCTAAACATAAACATTGGGTTCTCAGGAAAAGCATCTGTTGTTCTAAATAATAAAAAGTAGCTTTTACCACTATATCCAGCATCGAACCACTCATTCAATTTATAGAAATCAGGAACGGATCGCCTTTGTCTAACTACGATTAATACATCGTGTAGTTCTGCCCATTCAAAAGACTGCTTTCTAAATAGACTTTGATACTTAACTCCTTCTTCATCAATAATCACATTCATAAAAAATGCCTTATAAAAAAATACAGCAAACAAAAAGAATAAAAGAACTGAAAGAACTTTCGCAAAACCAATCCCCTGCAATAAAAAGTAAATGCCCATTCCGAGAAATGGTCCTATACTAATAATCAACAATACTATTCTACTTGGGAAATTATAATAATTATACTTCATCTGATTCTCCATTTTTATTTGCAATAGTTAAGGCAGCTATATAAGAAGTAGTCCAAGCATTTTGGAAATTAAAACCTCCTGTTATAGCGTCAATATTCATAACTTCTCCAGCAAAATATAAATTATCCTGTATTCTGCTCTCCATTGTTTTGAAATTTATTTCTTTTAAGTCAATTCCACCAGCAGTAACAAACTCATCTTTAAAGGTACTCTTACCGTTTACTTGGTACTCAGCCTCAGTAAGTGCTGCTGATAATACTTGCAGATGTTTATTGTTTAGATCAGCCCACTTTGCATCCTCAGCAATATCACAAGATAAAACAATTCGCTCCCACAACCTATTTGACAAATCATACAGCCCACGCTTAATGACATTCTTCTTGGACTGTTCCTTGCGAACCTCTTGTAGATCTTCAAAGATAGATTCTCTACTGTGTTGAGGAACCCAATTCACAGTAATACAAAACTGATACTTTTTATCTGCTAAAATGCGAGCACCCCAAGCAGACAATCTCAAAACTGCAGGGCCACTCATTCCCCAGTGTGTAATTAATAAGGGACCACTTGCTTCAAGCTTAGTACCTTTTACTTTTACTTCAGCAGGCACAGCTATCCCCATTAAATCTTTAATGCGTTTATCCTTGACATTAAAAGTAAACAAAGAAGGTACAGGCTCGACAATGCTATGCCCTTGCTCTTGCATCAAGCCCCAAATCTTTGGATTGCTACCTGTAGTAATTACTAAATGACAACATTCATATCCTCCTTTGGATGTATCGAGTTTCCAAGTGTCCTCTTTCTTAAAGAAACTCTGAACACTCACTCCTGTAATAATATCAATTTTCAAGCGCTTAGCTTCACCTAAAAAACAGTTAATAATCGTTTCTGAAGAATCAGTATCGGGAAACATTCTTCCATCTTCTTCAATTTTTAAGTTCACTCCACGCTCAGCAAACCAGCTAATAGTATCACCTGAACAAAACTGATGAAAAGGTCCTAATAGTTCTTTTTCACCTCTGGGATAAAACTGCACTAATTCTCTTGGATCAAAACATGCATGTGTTACATTACATCGTCCTCCACCAGATATTCTCACTTTTGACAATACTTCTTTGCCTCTCTCAAGAATTGCGATACGCAATTTCTTGTTTTGTTCTGCAAGATTAATGGCAGTAAAAAATCCTGCTGCTCCACCTCCGACTAAAATCACATCGTATTTCATCAATTGTCAATTTTAACTATTCGCATTTTTAATATGCTTCAAAATAATTTATCTTTACTGCACAAAGATACTTACTTACGATCGCATCCTTATCATCGTTAAATTAAGAATATGAAAAAACTACCCTTTTTAGCTTTAATTGTTTTATTCTCAATGTGTAAATCGGCATCACATGTTAAAGCTCCTAACAAAGACCTAACAATCGAAGAACGCATCGAAGAAATTAAGACCGAAGATCGATTACCAGACGAAAAAGATGTTATCGATTTACCAGATTATGCACAAGTCCGAGATGACTTCCGCTCTGTAACTGAGAAAACAAAAGAGAACTATCTAAAGGGAATGAGAGCTACAGAAGATAAATATTCTGTCATAATTCTAACTCAAGGATTCAAAGGAGAGGATATCACGATTAAGAATGAGAACAAAACATTTTTAAAATCGATGATAATGAGTGATTTATCTACGGGTATAGCCAAATCAATAAGAATAGAAAACACAAAAGATATTCTCGTAAAAGATAGCTATACAAAAGGAGAGGTTACCATAGAAACAGATCATGCTAAAATGTTTAAGTTCATCTATATCATGAAGAACAATTCAAACAAAGAAGTCCCTTTCAAGGTGACATTTAGCAATACGCTTAGACCTGTCAGATAATAGCCTAAAGCTCAATATAACAAATCAGCGACTCCAAAAAGAGTCGCTGATTTTGTATATAACGAATAGGAATCTTCCTTTATATTTCTACTTTTTCTTTACCCCAGGAGACAACAACTATTCCATCAGAATAATTGGGACAGATATAGTTTTCCTCCGTTAAATGAATATTGCCAAAGCGATAGTTAAACACCAAATCCTCAAATGTAATTTCTTTTATATCCCATTCTTTGTGATGTATTTCATATCTAAACAATTCCTCATTTTCATAAATATACAGACAATAACGCTCTGTCAACCATAATTGTAAGGCGGTCTTCTCCACAACTGGTTTTCCCACGATAAACTTAGCTTTGAGAAAGAACTTCTTCTCCTCGTTTAAAGATAAGTATTGTCCTTTACTTCTTTTCATTTTTGCTTTTTCGTACGGTAATCCAGATAGTAAACGAGAAACAAAAGCTGACAATCGCTTACCTGCTTCTATATTTAAGAAATAAACACCAGCTTTGTCACCATGCTTGACATAAGTTCTCACATTCAATTCATCAAAGTCCGAAATAAACCCCACTGAAGGGAGTTGGCGAGGGCGAATATTCTCCATAGTAAAAGGTACTATAGAGATATAGTACTTACCGTTAAAATCATCTAAAGTAAGGCAATCGGGTACCAATTCCCTAAGATCTTCAAAAGGGACTTCAAAGTGCAAAAAGAGCAATCTATTCCACTCTTGATAGTAAACCCACTTATCTTCTGGTAGCGGCCAGGGTCTATGGTCAGTATTTTGCAGTACATCTTCAATCTTATTCATAGCTAAATTTTACATTAAAGGTAAGCATAAATAAATCAATATCAACTAATAACCATTGCAAGACAAGTGATAAAAAACGACAAGCCCCTCGGAAAAACCAAGGGGCTTGTTATACTATATAGACTATAGACAAACTATTATCGTACGTCTTGCATAAGTTTTTTCATAAGTGGAGAAAGAGCAATAAGCAATATCCCGGCGATTACAGCATAAAGTCCTAACTCCTTGTAACCATCCGTATATGCGATTAAAGCTTCGTAATTAGATACATTCTCTGTATCAGAAGTAGACATTGCTGCACCAATGATACCAGCCATATACTGACCATAAGCACTTGCTAAGAACCACATCCCCATCATCATCCCCTGTAGATTAGCAGTAGACAATTTAGTCATAATCGAAAGACCAATAGGTGACAAACACAACTCCCCAAGTGTAATGATTAATAAAGCAAAAGTAAAGAAATCTAAAGATGTCATACCTTGTAAATCAGCAAATAATCTCGTCGCAAATAAAGCGTAATAACCTGCTCCTAAAAGCACGAAACCAAGACCAAACTTCACTACTGTATTCGGCTCAATTCCCTTCTTCGCTAACCATATCCACAATAAACCTAAAATCGGTGCAATGAAAATGATGAAAAAGGCACCACCAGAGTTATTCACACCATTTGGATCTAAATGCATACCCAACAAATCAGAATTAAGATTCTGAGCAGCGAATATACTTAACGATCCACCAGCTTGTTCGTAAATACCAAAAAATAAGATTGAGAAGAAAATAAACACCAAAGCAGCGATAATCTTTTTACGCTCACTATTGGTCAATTTTGTCATCTCATAGATCAAATACAATAATGCTAAAGGCCCTACTGTATACATAAAGTAAGCCGTATACTCAGTATTGTCAATCATGAACACAATTACAGGTACCATAGCAAATGTCAATATATAAGTCCCCACTTCCTTCCATAACGGCATTCTCTTTTCTTGACCATCTTTTGATACCTCTTTTGGCTGAAGTCCAATTGGACCTAAATGTCTTTTGGTAAAGATGAAGTTGATTAAACTGATTAACATTACAAAAGCAGCTAATCCAAATGCAACATTCCAACGATGCGCTTCATCAATATAGCTTGATAAAATATGTCCTTTACCAATAGCAATACACAGATAACCTCCGATAAGAGCCCCTAAGTTAATACCTGCATAAAACAATGAGAAACCAGCATCAGTACGATTATCACCTTTTTTATACAAATACCCTACCATGGTAGAAATATTCGGTTTAAAGAAACCAGTACCAATCACAGTGAAGGCAATACCTTCAAAGAAGAACTTATGAGGATCAATAGCAAGAATTACACTTCCTAAAATCATCATTGCCCCTCCCCAAAAAAGAGATTTTCTAAAGCCCAAGATCTTATCTGCAAAAATACCACCTAAGAAAGTGAATGCATAAACGAATGCTTGAGTAGCACCGTATTGTAAATTGGCTTGTGCTTGTGCAAAGTCTAGTTGGTGTATCATGAAGAAAACCAACATTCCTCTCATACCATAGAAACTAAAACGTTCCCACATTTCTGAGAAGAATAAACTCCAAATTTGCTTGGGATATTTTCCCTCAAAATTTTGGATCTCCTCTAATGTCTGTTGTTGACTCATTTTTATAATTATTTATATTGTGCAATGCACGGAGTTCTTAACGAACACCGTGCATTAGTTTTTTCAATAGTGGATTCACTAACATTACCAATATAGCAGCTGTAGCAGGTATTAAAGTGAATAAGAAGAAGAAGTGACTCAACGAATATTCCTCTTTTATATTTTCAATTTGTCCTCCTAAGATAGCCGCAAACTTTTGAGCAATAGCAAGTGCTAAATACCACATACCAAACATGAATGCAAGCATCTTTCCAGGAACTAATTTAGATACATAAGATAGCCCTACCGGAGAGATAAATAATTCCCCTAAGGTATGGAATAAGTATGTTAATATTAGGAATATAATCGACATTTTTACTCCTTCTGTTGCTCCCATTGAGCCTAATCCTAAAATTAAAAAACCAATAGCTACAAAGATTAACCCTATTCCGTACTTGAAAGCCGCTGATGGATTATACTTAGAATCCCATAATTTAGAAACTGTAGATGCTAATGATATAATGAAAAATGAGTTCAAAATAGAGAACCAAGATACAGTAATCTCAGAAACTTCTTTATTGAATTCTGCATTCAACATATAAATAGCCATCGCCCAAATACCAGCAAAACAAATGAATAAAATGATATTTGACATAGCAATCTTAGTCCAAGTAGCTTTAGCTAACAAGAATAATACCCAAGAGATAATCAGCAATGGAATTACTGTTAAACAAGTATTGATAATATTAAATGCCAATAAAGCTCCTCCTTCTAATGATCTATCCACATAATCTCTCGCAACAAGTACCAATGAGGTAGCTCCTTGCTCAAAACTCATGAAGAAGAACATCAAGAAAAATGCCAATAGAATCACCGCAAACATTCTATCTCTAATCACCTTTCCGTATCGTAAAATACGAGAAATAACCAAATATAAGAAAGTCAATAAAGCAAGGATTGCCATGATATTCTGTCCTCTTAATGTTTCTGTATCTAAGAAAGCAAAAAGGTCAAGTACTCCGTTCTTAGACAAAGGATCATTGAAAGCATATAATAAACCGATTACAGATACAATACCGATTAAGATATAATCTACTAATGTGTAAGGGTTTTTAGTGTCATGATCTTCTTTGATCTGCTCTGATGTTTTCTCTACTGTATTATCTACTTTTTTAAGTTCCCCTAGTTCACCCAACAAAGGTTTCGCTAACCAGAATTGGATTGTACCTAATAACATAAAGATACCTGCTAATCCAAATCCATAATGCCATCCTTCAGTTTCGGCTAAATATCCACATAGCATCATTCCAAAGAAAGCTCCTGAGTTTACACCCATATAGAATATAGTATATGCAGCGTCTTTCTTTTCAGGTAATGCTTTGTACATTTCTCCTAAGATAGAAGGCATATTAGGTTTAAAAAATCCTGTACCAATTACTAAGCAAGCTAGCCCTACGAAAAACCATAGCTTAGATATTCCTTCAGCAGCCATGGATGCATGACCTAAAGTCATGATAATAGCTCCGATTATAACTGCCCAACGTGAGCCTATATACTTATCAGCGATAACTCCACCCAAAATCGGTGTAAGATATAACAACATAGCATAGGTACCATATAGTGCACCAGCTTGTTCTGCTGACCATCCCCATCCTGAGAATGCATCGCCAAAAATAACTTTAGCTGTTAAAAATTGAATTAATAAAACTCTCATTCCATAGAAAGAGAATCGTTCCCACATTTCAGTAAAGAACAGAACGAACAGACCTGCTGGATGCCCAAGTACCTTAGACTTAAAAAGATCTGCGTTTGTAGCTGTTTCTGCTGCCATTTAATAAGTTATTAGTTTGTTTTAAAAATTAAGTACGTGTTATAAAGGTTGTTTTTGGTTGGTGTTATATATATTTTTAAGGTGTACTTCTATTATAAATTATTCAAAATAAAATTAGTCATCTTAGTATATAACTGAAGTCTTGTATTGCCTCCGTATATACCGTGATTTCTATCTGGATAAATTAACCAGTCAAAGTCTTTATTCTTTTGCACCAATGTCTCTATCATTGCCATTGCATTCTGTACATGCACATTATCATCTGCTGTACCATGAATCAAAAGATATTTCCCTTTCAATTTATCCGCATGAGTAAAAGGCGAGTTGTCATCATACCCTTCTGGGTTCTCTTGAGGAGTAGTCATATAACGCTCAGTATAGATACTGTCGTAATATCTCCAATTAATAACAGGAGCAACAGCTATTGCCATTTTGAAGGTATCATTTCCTTTCAAAAGACAATTAGATGACATAAATCCTCCATAACTCCATCCCCATATTCCAATTCTGCTTTCGTCTACATAGCTCTGTTTTCCTAAATATTTTGCAGCACTAATCTGATCCTCTACTTCATACTTACCAAGTTGCAATTGAGTAACCTTCTTAAAGTCAGCTCCTCTAAAGCCCGTACCTCTACCGTCTACTGTAACGACTATGTACCCTTTTTGAGTTAACATTGCATGCCAATAATCATTCGAATCAAACCATTTATCTGCAACCTGTTGAGATCCAGGGCCGCTGTATTGATACATAAATACTGGGTACTGCTTTGTTGGATCAAAATCAGAAGGTTTTAGAATCCAAGCATTTAATTGCACCCCTTCTTCTGTAGGGATCTGAACAAACTCTTTCTTAGGCAAGTTGTAATCAGCAACCTTAGATTCCAACTCACTATTATTGAGAATTTCTTTAATTACTTTACCAGTCTGTGCAGCTTTCAACGAATATCTTGGAGCCTTAACACTTGATGAAAATGTGTTGATAAAGACGTCAAAACTCGGACTAAAGATAGCAGAATGCGTTCCAACTTCACTTGTTAAACGCTTTTTATTTTTGCCATTTAGACTTATAGAGTAAATATCTCTATAGATAGATCCTTGTTCAACAGACTGAAAAAATAATGTTTTATTTTTTGCATCAATACCATAGTAATCCGTTACTTCCCAATCTCCCTTAGTAATCTGATTGATAAGTTTACCTTCTCTGTTATAGTGATATAAATGATTATGCCCATCTCTCTCACTTAGCCAAATAAAGTCATTATTGGGTTGAAAAGACAACGTCTGAACATCTACATAAGCCTTATCTGTTTCATTTAAAATTAGTTGTTTCTCTAATGTTCCTCCATTGACAAAAAACAGTTTCAAATCATTTTGATGACGATTAATAACTTGAACACTTAAGTAGTTATTGTCATTTGTCCACTTGATTCTCGGTATATAAAAATCCGAAAACTCAGTTAAGTCAACCTGAGAGGTCTTACTTGTGTTTAAATCATATATGTGTAAGGATACAATCGCATTATTTTCACCTGCTTTTGGGTACTTAAACTTGTCTTGAGTAGGATATAATCCATTTCCATAGACATCCATTGAGTATTCAGGAACCTCAGTTTCATCAAACTTGACATATGCAATTTTATCTCCGTTCAAACTCCAATCAAACATTCTTACAATACTGAACTCTTCTTCATAAACCCAATCCGAGATACCGTTAATAACGTGATTCTTCAGACCATCAGTTGTAATTTGTGTAGACTTATGACTTGCTATATCATAAATAAACAAGTTATTCTGGTAAGCATAAGCAATCTTCTTTCCATCTTTAGAAAACGTAGGTTCCATGATAGCATGTTCAGCTACTTTTACAAAAGATTTTGTCAGTGTATTATATAAATAAAAATCGGCTAAACTTGATCTGCGATAGATAGCTTGAGAATTTGTACCGATTAAGATTTGTTCTTCTTTATCGTCAAAAACATAACTATCAATAGTTTTAATCTCTTTAAAATCTTGAGTATTAAATATTGTATTCGTCTTTTCAAGTGTACGAAAATCGTATAAATTGATTTCTTGAATTTCTTTAGCAGCTTGCTCAATACGGGAATATTGATTGCTATTTGCCATAGCATTGACTGACTGCATTACTTTTGTACGAAATGTGCCATTCCAAATTTCTTTAAGTTCAATCTGTTTTTGAGCGAACCCAAATTGTGAGGCAATAACACAAAATAATAGGGTAAAGTTAAGGTGTTTCATTATTTATTTAATCGAAAAAACTTCCAATTTTAATGAAAAAATCTGATTTACACCAACTTTTTTTTGGAATTAACCAATAAAAGCTTAATTCTATTGACACACTTTTGACACTAAAACTCACAATAACTTGAACAAATAATATTAATAGTTCTTTTTTTAGTTTTTTAAACGGACTAACTATGCTTTATTGTTAACGCTTAAATAAAAATGGCTAAACTATATAATCTTCATTGCTTTTTACAAAGCTTTAATGCAGATAAAATCAGTTAAATAGCTTAATCGTACTTCTTATTTACGACAATATAATCCTAATGCACATGTAGAAAAGTCAAACAAATCAGAATAAAAATCGTTCAGCTCACTACCTATCAAGGAATTAGAAAAACGCAAATCACCTATATCAAAATACCCAATACACACATTTACAGAATTGACTGGCGAGTTTTTTCCTAACCTTATCAGAATACTTTATCTTTGTCCTTTCAAAATAAGACAATCAAATGGCCAATACTATAAACGGATTCTCCAAATTGAGTAAACACGATAAGATCAAATGGATCTCAAACACCTATTTCAATAATAATCAAGATGTAATAGAAATCATTGAACAATATTGGAATAGTGATCAAGAGTTACAAAAATTACACGATGAGTTTATTGAAAATACGATTACTAACTTCTACCTTCCCTTTGGAGTTGCTCCAAATTTTAAAATAAATGAGAAGTGGTATACCATACCAATGGTGATAGAAGAAAGTTCCGTAGTCGCTGCAGCAGCAAAGGCGGCAAAGTTTTGGTCTGAAAGAGGAGGGTTCAAAACAACTATACTTGGCACAGAAAAAATAGGACAAGTACACTTCATATACAAAGGTCATATTGATCTTTTGACCCAATTCATAAATACAATCCAACACAAATTTTATGAAGATACCGCACCAATTACTCAGAATATGCAAAAAAGAGGGGGCGGAATTAAGAATATTGAGTTACGTGACAAAACAACTGATATAGAGAACTACTATCAATTACATGTTACATTTGAAACAAAAGACAGTATGGGGGCTAACTTCATCAACTCTTGTCTTGAACAGATTGCCAAAACCCTTAAGAATGAGGCAATGCAATATTCAAACTTTTCAGAAAAAGAAAAGGCTATCGATGTAATTATGAGTATTCTGTCAAATTACGTACCTAACTGTGTTGTTCGTGCAGAGGTAAGTTGCCCGATAGAAGACCTAAAAGGAAAAGATATAAAAGATCCTCAACTCTTTGCCGAAAAGTTTGTTCAAGCAGTCCGCATAGCAGAAGTTGAGCCTTATAGAGCAGTCACTCATAACAAAGGTGTTATGAATGGAGTTGATGCAGTTGTATTAGCAACTGGTAATGACTTTAGAGCTATCGAAGCTGGAGTACATGCCTATGCATCGAGAAACGGGCGATACAGTAGTTTATCTCATGCTTCTATTGAAAATGGCCAATTCAAGTTTTGGATAGATTTGCCGTTAGCATTAGGTACAGTTGGAGGTTTGACTTCTTTACACCCAATGGTCAAAGTAGCACTTACTATGCTTCAAAATCCTTCTGCTACTGAATTAATGCAAGTCATCGCTGTTGCAGGATTAGCTCAAAATTTTGCAGCTGTGAAATCATTGACTACTACAGGTATTCAACAAGGTCATATGAAAATGCACTTAATGAATATCCTTAATCAATTTAAAGCTACAGATGCAGAACGCGCAAAAGTAGTTGCTCATTTTGAAAAGAATGTAGTATCACACAGCGCTGTAGTTGAACTATTAGAAAGTCTACGAAAATAATGACTAAGAGGTTTTACAGCAACGGAAAACTCTTGTTATCAGGAGAATATTTAGTTTTAGAAGGAGCTCTTGCCTTTGCCCTACCTACAAAGTTTGGGCAATCGATGATTGTGAAACAAACCAACAAACCTACAATTAAGTGGGTTGGATTAGACATCGATGGGAAAAAGTGGATAGATGAAGAAATAAGCATTACTGACATCAAGTCAAACTCGACTACTACTGATCATTCAACATACTTTGAAACTCTTCTCCAAGTTCTACGTGCTGCTCATAAACAAAACAGTGAGTTACTATCACAAGACAAGATTGGGTTTGAAGTTATTACAGAGTTAACTTTCCCAAGGCTTTGGGGACTAGGTACTTCTTCTACATGGATAAATAATATTGCTCAGTGGTTTAATATTAATCCTTACCAATTGCTCTTTGAATCTTTTGGAGGCAGTGGATATGATATAGCTTGTGCGCAACACAATCAAGGCTTATATTATACGCTTACAGATCCACTTCAACCAACTGTTGAGTTAATAGACTTTAAACCGATATTTGCTGACAATTTATATTTTGTATACCTAAATAAAAAGAAAGATAGCAAAGAAGCTATTGCCCATTTTCATTCCAAAAAGGGCAATCTTACATATGAAATTAATCAAGTTTCTGCTATCAGTAAAGAAATGAGTACGACGCAATCTTTTGTCAAATTCCAAACACTCATTGAAGAACACGAAAACATCATGAGTCGTGTATTAAACACACCTACTGTTAAACAGGAATTATTCAGCGACTTTCCGGGTTCAATAAAAAGCTTAGGAGGATGGGGAGGTGACTTCGTATTAGTTGCCCATGAACAAGACCCAAAGCATTACTTTCAAGAGAAAGGGTATAACACAATAGTTAACTATTGTGATATGATTCTTTAATAGAGAAATTATAGACATAGATTGGTAAAGATTAATTACACTTCTAAAATTTAAAACTTTAATAACAGAAATGGAATTAGACATTTTGTTGTACTTAGGTATTGTAGCTTTTTGTGCTGGTTTTATTGATGCAGTAGCTGGTGGTGGTGGTCTAATTCAAACCCCTTTAGGCTTAGCATTACTACCTCAAATACCAGTATCTACAGTAATTGGAACGTTAAAAATCCCTGCTTTTTCAGGTACGGCAATGGCTGTCAGACTGTATATTAAAAAAACGAAAATTAATTGGCTCTTTTTCGCCTTTCTTGCTTTTCTGTCATTTGGCAGTGCTTTTTTAGGCTCCTATACACTCACTAAGGTCAATAATGACTTTATGAAACCCTTATTATTCGTCATATTAATACTCTTGTGGATCTTCACCTACTTCAAGAAAGACTTTACGCGAAAGGCAATAAGCAATATCACCGATAGACAAAAGTACATCTGGGGAATAATTATATCCCTTGTAGTCGGATTCTACGATGGCTTCATTGGCCCTGCTACAGGTACATTCTTTATTATGGGGTTTATATTCTTAATGGGGTTTGATTTTTTTAAAGCATCTGCTTATGCTAAAATGATAAATTTAGTAACTAACCTTGGAAGTATTTGTTTATTCCTATTAAAGGGTGCAATAGTATGGAAAATAGCTATTCCAATGGCTCTTTGCAATGGATTAGGAGGATATTGTGGAGCTAAAATGGCTATTCTAAAAGGGCAAGTTTGGGTTAGATATGTATTCCTCTTTATTATGTTTATAGCTATTTGCCGTTTTGGCTACGAGGTTTGGTTCAAATAAACAAGAGTTAATAGTATCTATTATCCCTTTATACTAATTAACGGACATGGGGTTAGTTAATGTAAGTAAGAACTAATAGCTTAATTTATTATAGTAATAATTGCAAGATAACTTCAATTAAAAATAAACAAAGCAACTTAGCAATAAAAGATTCACAGAGCATTGTATTGCAAACAAACTTCAATCATACCCCACAAATACTCAAATACCACACTAATCTACACAAAACTAACTTAAGATGCTCATCGCAAATTTATTGAGATTGGAGACTTTTGAAACTTTCCTAAAAGTTGATAAGAAGATAAGTAAGATAGAAAAGACAATAATAGAATAATCGAAACAAGCAAATTAATATCACCACAATTTGGAGGTTCGATACCGACAAATGGCTCTATATTTGATGACAACTATTAGATTCTTGAATTGACTACCGAAACATGTATCCTCGCTAAACGTTTACATCTGCACACAAGAAGTTTGAATCTATTAACTTTTACGATTTTTATTAAAAGTTGTTAGGTAGGCTAAAAGTGATTCTCAATCCTCTTTTTTAATCATACACAAACTAATTACAGGTTGTAAAGAACTGACAAAAATAGAATCTAATATTCTAAATTACATAACAAATAATTTACAAGGATTACACTTATATCATAAAAAAAAGCATAACGACAAAGTCGTTATGCTCAGCTGAAAAGAAAAATTGTTTTGTTGTCTACATCAACCTAATTAAGATGTCTATTCATTCTATCTATTACTTCATCGTAAACAGGTTAGTCTACATTATTCTATGCTTCTGGAAAGTACTATTAGGCTTTATATCACTCTCCTTCTGCTCGTTATTATTAACATTACTATCATTTGCTCTTATACGAATAGTATAACTATAGGTAACTGAAACAAATCTTCAAAAAATCAAAAGTACTAATGTATAAACTCAAGGTACTTTTGAAATAAGCAATACTACTGATAAAGGTAATACTACTATAAGTTTACTCTCCATTTCATCACAGGAATACAATTTAATTATCTTTCATAAGAACACTTGTAACTTGCAACCTATCTTATCAAAATTGAAGACTTCCAAGAGTGTTTTACTCAGTCAAAAACAAAATATCAACTAACGTATCACATCCCTTTTTAAAACGTGTTAAATTTAATAAAATAAACACAACTTAATGCGTTATTTTATTAATTTTTACAAATATTTGCGGTGTTTTAAGTAAATCATGGTACTTTTTCTTTGTTTTTTAATATAAAATAAGTCAGATAAACTTTTAGAAAATTAAAAATGCTAAAAACTGTCACAATAAGTACCTATACCAAATAAAAACAGTAGATTCAATTAAACAAATAAGCAAAGTGTACATAAGAAAAATTATCTAAATAGATTGTCTATAAGGATAAAACACATGTAGAAGTTTTTAGTATATTTGTATATATACAAAAACAAAGTAAATAGCTTTTGCACATTAAAACAGGTAGTAATACAAATGAGCAAATTGGAAGACTACCCAAAAGAGGTTACTACTTATCAGTAACCTCTTCTTTTTTTCTTTTTGTAGCATTAACAGTATAAAAATAAGAAGCTATAATTTCTATTTATCTACTCCTATAAAATACATCCGAAAAAAACCTTAATTTCTCCCATTAATTCATTGTCGTATAAAATATACGACTTAACTTACTCCCCTAAAATTTAAACAGTCTTTAACAATGTCACAGAACAATAAATCATTCGGACAAACTGTAACATCCTTCAATAAAAACTTCTGGATTGCCAGCTTTATGGAACTAATGGAACGTTGGGCATGGTATGGTATCTATACACTGTTAGGTCTTTATTTGGTAGGGTCAACAGATACAGGAGGTCTTGGTTTCGACCATGTACAAAAAGGTAGTATTATGGGAGGTATCGTTGGGATACTATACTTTTTGCCTTTGCTCTTTGGAGTGATAGCTGATCGTATTGGATATAAGATCTCTTTAACAATAGCCTACTTAATCATGATCTCAGGTTACTTCCTATTAGGTCAAGTAAGTGCATATTGGAGTGTATATATGGTATTCCTACTTGTTGCGATTGGTGCTGCTTTCTTTAAACCAGTTGCTTCAGCCATCGTAGCTCGAAACACAGACGAAACTACAGGAACCATGGGATTTGGGATATTCTACATGATGGTTAATATTGGGGGCTTCATAGGACCCGCTATGTCTTCAGGACTTCGTACTACTTATGGTTGGAAAATTATTTTCATTCAAGCAGCAATAGTAATAGGAATCAATTTAATTGTCCTATTGTTATTTTATAAAGAGCCTAAAATAGAAAAGCCAAAAGACTCTATAGGTAAAGCTATCAAAGATTCTATCTTAGGTATATTTGAAGCACTAAAAGATATTCGTTTAGGTATATTACTTGTTTTAATGATCGGTTTTTGGACGATGTTCAACCAGTTATTTAATACGTTGCCAAACTTTATTGAAGATTGGGTAAATTCTGCTGCCTTGAGCAATTGGTTAAATGAAAACATACCCGTATTAGGTAAACTAATGACTCAAGATGGACAAGTTAAGCCAGAGTGGTTTACGAATATTGATTCTTTTATGATTATTGTTTGCCAAGTGAGTATTTCATACTTCGTGACAAAAATGCGTCATATAAACGCTGTGATTAGAGGGGCTGTTATAGCAAGTATAGGTGTTGGGTTAACTTTCTACACTCATAATCCTATTTTTACAATCATAGGAACAATGGTGTTCTCTATCGGAGAAATGATGTCAAGCCCAACCGTTTCATCTTTTATCGCCTTAATCACACCAAAAGGAAAAGAAGGACTATATCAAGGAACATACTTTTTACCTGTTGCAGCAAGTTACTTCGTAACCAGTTTTATATCGGGAGGATTGTATCAATCTTGGTCAGATAAATTGTCTTTATTGAAAAGAGAAATGACTACGCGAAATATTGATATGCCAGAAGTAGTCAGCCATGAAAAATTCATGGAACAAGGTGCAAAAACACTAGATATGACTTTATCTGCCTTCGAAAAACAGTTTAACCTTAAAGCTGATACCGTAGATTGGAATGCAGTAACTGTATCTTTCAAAGAGTTTGCAGCCTCAAAAAATATCGATATTAGTCAAGTACATTTCCCTTTCTCTAAGAATGAATATTTTGCTTTAGCAGAACAAAAGCTAAATCTATCACATTGGGAAATGGCAGATATGTTGTGGAGTACGTATAATCCAAACAAAATATGGTATGTCGTATTTGGAATAGGAATCTTCTCAGTAATAACATTGATTGCTTATGATAGATTGATTATTCGACCAATTGAAAAGAAAAATAGATAAGATAAATGGTAAGAAAAGCGCTTTAAATACTTAAAGCGCTTTTTTTTATTTTTAAATAGATACTCCAAAAAGCATTGATTGATTTGCCACTTGTTCTTACAACTCCTCTATTCCTACTTAAAACTAAAACAAGATAAGTAACGAATCAAAGACATTACAAACACAATGAAGAACAGAAAGTATGGAAACTACTAATACTTTTAAATAAAGCGGTTGTTACAAATGATCCTGAGAAACAAGAAAAAAGTAAATAACGAAGAAAACACAACAAAAAAGACATATAATTACAGTAATTTTTTTTCAATTAAAATATTTATAAGTTTATTTTACTATTTTTAGCCTTTTAGCATTGCCTAAAAGAGGAAACACCAACCTAAACTTATTATATATAATGAAAACAGACACTTCTACGCAACCCAATTTCTTTGACAGTAAAGTATTAGGACATCCTTCTGGATTATTCGTTCTTTTCTTTACAGAAATGTGGGAACGATTCTCCTTCTATGGGATGCGCGTACTACTAATCCAATTCCTAACCATGTCAGTCATAGGACTAAATCCCGGATGGGAAATGAGTATGGTAGATGCTGGAGCTATATTTGCAACTTATGCTATGTTACTTTATATCACACCAATCTTTGGTGGAATATTAGCTGATAAATATATAGGATATCGATGGGCTGTTGTCATAGGCTCTCTTATCATGACATTGGGGCACGCCTCAATGACTTTAGAAACAGAGTTCTTTATGTATCTAGGGCTCGTATTACTTGTAGTCGGTACAGGTTTCTTCAAGCCAAACATGACCTCAATCTTATCCGAAATGTACAAGTCTTTTCCTGAGAAAAAAGATGGAGCATACACCATTTTTTACATGGGGGTAAATGCAGGTGCATTCTTTGGAATGATGTTATGTGGTTACATTGGAGAGCGTATTGGATGGCACTATGGATTTGGACTTGCAGGTATCTTTATGCTTTTAGGAACACTGCAATTCTGGTTTGCTAAGCCTATATTTGGAAACATAGGAGATGTGCCAAACAAGTCGATAGAACTGTCAGAGAGTGATATAAAAAACACACATACAACTATTCATGAAGAGAAAGAAGCAGTAAAGCTGAACCCTTTCACAACTTTAGATTATATACTTATTGTAATTACATCTATCATTGGCTTTCTATATGCTTTTGACGATGCGTTCTATATCGTTGGTAAAATAAAATTGTTTCCTGAGACCATACTGGGATATGACGGAAAGACACTAATTATTATAGCTGGTTTACTGATTTTTCTTTACCTAATTATTTCTCGTATTGTTAGATATACTAAAATCGTAAGAGATAGAATGATTGCTGTAATCATATTTGCATTCTTTACTATTTTCTTTTGGATGTCTTTCGAACAGGGAGCAACTTCGCTTATAGTTTTTGCACGAGATAATACACAAAGGGTACTAATTGGAAACAAGGCCATGCTATTCAATGTCTTTAATCTCCTATTAACAGTAGTACCACTATTGATTATCTCTTGGGTTCTATTTTTACTGGCCAAACAAACAATCAAGAAAGCTTTGATATCAAATATTGTTTTAGCTATTACCTTTATTGGGGTATGGGCTGCAGCAATCTGGATGTTAGGGAGAGATTGGTCTTCTAATGCGTACGAAGTAACTTTCGATGCAATTAAAACAGTAGCTTTAGATAAAGCTGGTGAGCCAAAATTGGATAAACACAATGAAAAAATATATGAGTACACGCCTATTTCACCAGCAAATCAACCAAAAGAAGGGGACGATATTGTAAAACAAACTGCTGTCGTATCTCAATTAGATATATTGGAAAAAGGGAAAAAAGTTGAAATCTATGAGGAATTGGGAAATTTCACAATTCTTAGTGATAAACAAAAAGATAAGCTGACTACTGATTTCAAAACACACAATAAAGCAACGACAATCGTTCAAGCTGAAATTACTGAAATAAAAGATAATCAAGTAGAAATAACTGCTTCGTGGTTCTCAATACTTAACTCTTTCTTTATCATCGCCTTGGCATCCATTGTATCAAAACTATGGGATTCAAGATTTAACCCGCCAGCATCTATTAAATATGGATTAGGATTAATCATTATGGCAATTGGATTTGGTATTCTTGCCTACGGATCTCATGGAATATCTGAAGGTACAAGGGTTTCGATGATGTGGTTAGTATTCGCCTATTTTTTCCATACACTTGGAGAGCTATTCTCTTCTCCTGTTGGCTTATCATACGTTTCAAAGCTCGTACCTGGCCGTATGATTGCATTAATGTTTGGAATGTGGTATCTTGCAATCGCAATTGGAAATAATTTAGCTGCTAAATTAGGAGGGCAAATTGAAAAAATAACTGAAGAATATTCACTATCAGTATTTTTCTTAATCTTTACTGTTGTTCCTATAGTTGCGGGTATCTTAGTTATCGCATTAAACCCATTGCTTAAGAAACTAATGCACGGAGTAAAATAAACATTAATAAAAAAACTCGACAACTCATGAAAAAAATATTCTTATTATTCACTATTTCAATGCTTTCATTTACATTACAAGCACAAGAAATCAAATGGATGACTTTTAACGAAGCAACTGAAGCTCAAAAGAAAAATCCTAAACCGATTTTTATGGATGCCTTTACAGAATGGTGTACACCTTGTAAAATGTTAGATAAAATGACATTTACTGATAGCAAAGTAGTAGAACACATCAATAAGAATTACTATGCTGTTAAGTTTAACGCTGAAGGTAATGAAGAAATAAACCACAAGGGAAATAAATATACTAATCCTGGTTTTGACCCAGAAAGAAAGAACAAGAATGCTACACACGATTTCACAATGTTCTTGAGAATACCAGGATATCCTTCAATGGTTATCTTTGATAGTAAAGGAGAAGTTACCAAAACAATTGTAGGTTACCAGACTCCTGAAAAACTTCTAAATCAGATTTAAAATATTATACTGATAATTCCCAATATCCCTTTTCATAAATATCGTGAAAAGGGATATTGTGTTTTAAACAACTTTTCTTAATCAGCTCTCTCAACCAAGTAGGTGTATTACTACTGATAACGACTTCCAAAAAAGTACATTCAGAAAACAACCGATCGTAATTTACCTTTGCATTTCCAATGACAATCAGATAGTCGTAAGCAATATCATTCAAGTAAAAAGGCGAGTGTTCATGCAGAACTAAAATCTTCCAGTCTAAATAAGGAATAATCTTATTCGTTGTAGCATCGCTAATACCAAACTGATGTATCAATTTACTATTTTGATAAACCACAATCTCAGGTGACTCCCTTCTTGAAGTATAAGGCATCAAAAGACAATCCGTCGCAGTGTTTTTCCTTTCAAGAATAAGTGCATAAATAGACGCATTACACCAAATCAACAAGAAAGCAAAGCTCCATCTGTTCTTTAACTTCCAACACCAATACAGTAATACAATACAACCAAAATAAAGCAATATAGCTAAGCTACTTACCTTGGCCTCCTTAAAAACTAAGAACTCGACTAATTGCAGTTTACTAACTAAACCAAGAAACAAATCTAAAGAAGCATTAAAGACAACATCTAAGAATAGGTAAAACCTCCCTGTAAACACAATACTACATACAACCAAAATGGCAAGTAAAAGGATTACAGTAACAGCAGGAATAGCCAACAGATTTCCAATAAAAAATGCAAAAGTAAATTGTTGAAAATAAAACAACTGCAAGGGTAATAAGCCAATTTGAACCACAATAGACACAAAGGTAATGTCGATAAAATAATTCAACACTTTATACTTGGATCTAAACTTTCTCAAGATAGGTAGCAAAAAGACAATACTCAATACAGCCACATAAGACATCTGAAAACTGACATTGTACAGCAGTAAGGGTTCAAATATTAGACTCAGAACCAAAGCTATACCGATACTGTACTCCAATTTACTATCCCGACTTAAAACAACGCTTAGACTAATCACACTAAACATCAATACTGCTCTATAAACTGGAGGAGAAAATCCAGAGAGAAATACAAAACACCATAACAATAAAGTAATGAGAATAAAACGCCATTTCTTGGATAAAAAGGAAAATATAGCTGCTAAAAGGAAATAGATTATGCCAATGTGCAATCCTGAAATAGCGAGAATATGCATAATACCCAAAGTCTTAAACTGCTCTTTTATATCTGACTCAATTAGGCTCCTATCCCCAAACACAAGTGCTAAAACAAATGATTTAGAATCTATACTTAACGACTGATTTTGAACAACAAGACCAATAGCTCTATCTCTAATACTCCTTATCTTATCACGCCAATGCAGGGATTTCCCAAGATACACCACATCACTAACATATAACTGCGCCTCAATCTGATGAGTGACAAACATATAACGTTTAAAGTCAAAACCATTCTTATTCTTAGGTGGCGAAATCGCTTGAAACTTCGCCTTAGTGTAATAGACCTGTCCCACTTGAAGATAGTTGCTTTCGCTTTGAAAATAGAGCAAGACCTTCTTTTGTAACTCAACGCTATCCTGCTTAACGACAGAAGTAATATACCTTGTATAGTTTGAATTAGAGGAAGGCAAACGCTGTTCAACTACAAAAGTTATAGCAACATACCTATCATCAAAACTGGAAACAGAAAATTCCTTCTCTTGGGAAACATATGACCTTAAATGTACGCAACAAACACCTAAACTAAAAAACAGACAACTGATAAGGAAACCATGTACAAAAGTAACAAGAGAGGAACTGCGAATCTTACAAGAACTCAAACTTGTCAAGCTTATATAAAGCAAAGAGGCAAACAACATTCCTCCCCCAAAAAGGAGGCCTGTACTCTCTGCAAATAAAATCCCCAGACAAAGAAATATACTGTAAAACAAAAAAGAGAATTTCAATACCTTCATAATGAATGTAGTATCAAAATTCTCTCCAAATTATAATAAAGATAGAAAATTTAATTATCTGATAACACGCGATTTATCTGTACAAATCTATTCTTATAATACGTTTCATTAATCGATGAAACAATAACCCCTCTACTGGTTGAGGAATGAATAAACTTGATGTCATTTGGCGTTACCTCAGTGATAATACCAACATGACTAATTCTATTTCCACGTGTTTTGAAAAAGATCAAGTCTCCTTTTTGAGCCTTATTCTTTTTAATTTTTTCTCCCACTTGCGCCAATTCACTTGAAGTGCGAGGAAGATTCAAATCTGTATTGGCAAATGCATTCATCACTAATCCCGAACAATCAATGCCAGAATATGTAGTACCACCAAATCGATATCTTACTCCTTCATAATTAAAAGCAGTATTTAATATAGCATCTGTACCTGCATAGACAGACGAATTATTCATTTCTTCTATAAAGTCATTTAATAATTCATCCAACTGAGATTGTATATCCTCATCTATCTTCTTACTCTCCTCTAAGACTATTGTCTTTCTATCTTGAGGATCTAAGTCATTTAGATCAGACGAAATTCGCATACTTTCAACAGCAAAAGATTGCAGTGAAAAGGTAAATATACATACAGTAGATAAAATCTTAATGCCCATCATAATTTATAGAATATATCGACTAATTCATCTTGTGTTTACTATTTCTAATAATTTCCTCTGCTACATGATCACTTGCACCAGTTCCACCTAATTTATCAATCAATTGATCGTACTTGTGCAATAATTGTGTTCTATACTCTCCTCCTACAATTTTCTTAAACTCCTCTTCTATTCGGTTAGAATTACAATCACTCTGAATTAATTCCACAACCACATCATCATCCATAATGAGATTCACAAGAGAGATATAACGTAAAGTTATTATTCTTTTTGCAATTTCATATGAAATCTGGTTTCCTTTATACAAAACAACTTGTGGAACACGGAACAAAGCAGTTTCTAAAGTAGCAGTTCCTGAAGTTACCAAAGCAGCATGTGCAACATTAAGCAGCGCATACGTTTCATTAAAGATAAAAGAAATATTCTTATCTTGTATAAATCGTTCATAAAAAGTGGGCTCTTGTCCAGGAGCACCTGCTATTACAAATTGATATTCCGGATACTTGTGAATCACAGAAAGCATCTCACCCAGTAACCTACTAATCTCTTGTTTTCTACTACCTGGCAAAAGTGCAATAATTGGCCTATCATCCAACTTGTGTTTTGCTCTAAAGTCTTCATGCTCTTTCTCTCTATACTGACCAATAGCATCAATCAATGGATGTCCCACAAAAGTAACTGGAAACTGATGTTTCTTTTCATAGAAATCTTTCTCAAATGGAAGGATTACATACATAAAATCAACATCTCTTTTGATTGCCTTAATACGACTCTCTTTCCATGCCCAGATTTGAGGTGAAATATAATAATGAGTTGGAATCTTAATTTCCTTAGCCCATTTTGCTATACGCATATTAAAACCAGGATAATCAATAAAAATCAACACATCTGGTTTAAAACGTTGAATGTCCTTCTTACAAAAAGAAATATTATTCAATATTGTACGCAGATTTTGAACCACTTCGATGAACCCCATAAAAGCCAAATCCTTATAATGCTTTACAAGTTTTCCTCCTACACTCTCCATTAAATCTCCACCCCAAAAGCGAATTTCAGCTTGCGGATCTTTCTTGTAAATAGATTTCATCAAGTTGGAACCATGTAGATCACCTGATGCTTCTCCTGCTATAATATAATATTTCATCTATATAAAAAATGTAATCAAGGTTATAAAAAAGACTGCTAAAATACACCCTCTTGCGTAAAAATCGCGACGCTTGGTAATAAAAAAAGTAAATAAAGCCAAATTGAATAGACTTCCTATAGCAGTAATACGACCAAGTAACTTTGTTCTATAAATAAAACTAAAATCATTCACCAAGTCAAAATGGGTAAACAGTCTTAGGTATACTTCTGAACCAATTACAGTTACAATTAATCCTGCTACAAAACCAATTAATATTCCTTTTAGCCTATAATCCATTACAAATCCCAAGTATTAATTCGATTTATTGTATGATGCGCAGTCATATCAAAATGTACAGGGACCAAAGAAACATAGCCATGCTCTAAAGCCCATTCATCAGTATCCTCGCCTTTGTCTTGATTAACGAACTCCCCTTTTAACCAATAGTACTCTTTCCCATGAGGGCTAATACGCTTATCAAAATTCTCAACCCAAGTAGCTTTTGCTTGACGACATACTTTAATTCCTTTTATCTCATCAAACTTCAACTTTGGAAAATTCACATTGAACACTACATCTGTTGGAACTCCTTTCTTAAGTGCCTCCAAAGTGATCTTCTTGATAAATGGTTTTATTTGTTCAAAATCAGCATTCCAACTAAAATCCAATAATGAAAATCCTATAGCCGGTATACCACTCATCCCTGCTTCAAGTGCTGCACTCATCGTACCAGAGTAGATAACATTTATTGACGAATTTGAACCGTGATTAATTCCAGAAACACATAGATCTGGTTTGCGATCTAATATTTGACCTAAAGCTATCTTTACACAATCTACAGGAGTCCCTGAGCAAGCATATTCTTTTTCAATATCACTATCAATATTTACTTTTTCTAAAGTCAGAGTATTATTGATTGTAACGGCATGTCCCATACCAGATTGCGCACTATCGGGAGCCACAACTACCACATCCCCAATCTCTTTCATTACAGAAATTAACGCTCTTATTCCAGGAGCAGTAATTCCATCGTCATTTGTTACTAAAATCAAGGGTTTTTGCATCATTTCATTTTTTTATTTACATTCGCTAATGTAGTAAATATTAGCCAAATTACAGGCGTTTCATATTCTGTCAAACCATTAAAAAAAGTGAATTATCAGTACTAATTTTCCATTTTAACAAATTATTATCGGGAGACAAGTCCGTATCTTTACTTTTTTAACTACTTTAGTTGAAAACTTATTAATGAATACTATTAAGTTATTTATGAAAAAAAATTATAAGGTTATTTTAATCTTACTAGGTGTCTCAGCTCTACTTTGGAGTTTCATGCCAAAAGAGCCTAAAGAAAACCCTGAAAAAGATCAACTTCTATTAGAGTTGGTTACGTATTTATTGGATCGAACTCACTATGATCCACCAAAAATTGACGATAAATTTTCTCAAAAGGTCTATACCGAATACTTAAAGGCATTAGACCCTATGAAACGTTATTTTACTCAAGCGGATATTAAAGAGTTTTCTGAATATGAAATACTTTTAGATGACATGATTCAACTAAAAGATCTTTCCTTTTTTGATTTAACCTATGATCGTATTAACAAAAGAATGTTAGAAGCTAAAGATATTTATACTGAAATATTAGCTACTCCATTTGACTTTGATATTGATGAAACTTTTGATGCAGATTACGATAAGCTTGCTTATGCAAAAGACAGAGAAGAACTTAAATCGCGTTGGGAAAAACAGCTAAAACTTACTGTACTATCTACTTTAACTGATAACCTTAAAATTCAAGAAGGAAAAGATGTCATAGAAGAAGATGGTGACTTAACAGATGAGGAAATAACTACAACACAAAAGAAAGACAAGAAGAAAGAGGATAAACCAGTTGAAAAGAAAACTTTCGAACAACTTGAAGAAGAAGCTAGAGAAAGCACGCTAAAATCTCTCAATGAATTCTTTGATGTAATTAATGATTTAGAGCGAAAAGATTGGCTTTCAATTTACCTTAATTCAATTGTTGAGCGCTACGATCCACATACCTTCTACTTTGCTCCTGAAGACAAAGAGAAATTTGATGCAAGTATGAGTGGAAGTTTTGAAGGAATCGGAGCTGTACTTAGAAAGAAACCTGAAGGTGTTGAGATTAATGAACTTGTACCAGGTGGCCCTGCTGAAAAAAGTAAAAAAATAGAAGTTGGAGACATTATCCTAAAAGTTGCTCAAACGGAAGACGAGGAACCTATTGATATCGTTGGAATGAGATTGGATAACGTTGTAAAATTAATTAAAGGTAAAAAAGGAACTAAGGTCTTCTTGACAATCAAAAAAATTGATGGAACAATTAGCATTATTTCATTAATGCGCGAAAAGATTGAGATTGAAGAAACTTATGCTAAGTCTTCTATAATCGAACTCGATGGAAAAAAATATGGTTTAATTCACCTTCCTAAATTCTATATCGATTTTGAAAACAAAGACAATAGAAATGCATTTACAGATGTACAAAAAGAGATAAAAGAACTAAAATCTCAAGGGATTGAAGGTATTGTGATGGATCTTAGAAACAATGGAGGGGGTTCACTTTCTACTGTTGTGGATATGATGGGCTTGTTTGCAAAAGAAGGCCCTGTAGTTCAAGTAAAATCTTCAAAAGGGAAACAACAAGTATTAGATGACAAAGGAACACAAATCGTTTGGGAAGGACCGCTTGTTGTTTTAGTGAACAACTTCTCTGCTTCTGCCTCTGAAATCTTTGCCGCTGCAATCCAAGATTACAAAAGAGGAATTATCATTGGTAGTAAGCATACTTATGGAAAAGGAACTGTTCAAAATCTTGTTGACTTAAATGAACTATTGAAGAAACAACCTTATGGCGATTTAGGTGCTTTAAAAATCACACTTCAAAAATTCTATAGAATTAACGGAGGTTCTACCCAAAGAGAAGGTGTTTTAAGTGATATCGTTTTACCAGATAGATACTCTTATATCGATATGGGAGAAAGAGATATGGATAATGCTATGCCATGGGACAAAATCGAAAGAGCAGATTACACTGCATACAAAAACGACTTCACTCCTATCATTGAGAAAAGTTACAAGCGTATCAAAACAAATGAACAGTTTGCTTTAATCGATGAAAATGCACAATGGATTAATCAGCGTAAAGACGAAAAAACTTTTGCTTTACAAATTGATAAATACCAAGAAAGACAAAAAGAAATTGAAGAAAAAGCGAAGAAGTTTAAAGCTATTTCTAAATATAAAAACACTTTGAAATTTTCTTCTTTACCAAGTGAAATTAAACGTATCTCGAATGACACTATCTTAAAAGACAAGAGAGATAGATGGCATGAAAGATTACAAGGTGATATATATGTAGAAGAAGGTATTAATATTTTAAAAGACTTAGAAAGCTTTAAAGCTCACCCTGTTAAATAAGGTTTAGATAATAATTTGTAGTTATAAAGACAATGTCTCACAATAACAATTCTTATACAAGATTAGCGCTCCAAAAATTCAAAACGAACTTTTGGGGCGTTTTGTCTTTTTGGTTTATCATTCTTATAAGCGTTATCTCTCTGACGGTATATTTTTATATTCCCGATTACTCAGCTAATGCAAATTCAGGTGATTTAGCACTGCATTCTAAATCTCCTGGCTTTACTGTTGACTATATTCAACTACAAGATAATTATAAGAGATCTTTTCAAGAATATTGGACAGGTCGCAAAGAACCATTAAAACATATTCCAATAGGAGAATACAAAGTTGACAGTGACACACTTTACTACAAACCGTATAGTGCACAACCCGAATTAGAAGATTTCAAATCAATTCCCCTAAACCATTTTTCAAATCCTACCTTATCGGAAATCATAAAGAGTAAAACATATTGGTTAGGGACTGATAATCAAGGAAGGGACTATTTAAGTCGATTACTCATTGGATCGAGAGTGTCATTATCTATTGGCTTTGTCGCTGTACTGATTTCTCTTGTAATTGGTATCTCCTTAGGATCAATTGCGGGATATTATGGGGGAAAAGTAGATGCCCTTATCTTATGGCTAATCAATGTATTCTGGTCAATTCCTACATTACTTCTCGTTATTGCTATTACATTAGCTTTAGGTAAAGGATTCTGGCAAGTATTTATAGCAGTTGGTATGACGATGTGGGTAGAAGTTGCACGTGTTGTACGAGGTCAAGTAATTAGCATCAAAGAGCAACAATATATTACGGCTGCAAGAGCATTAGGGTACAATGATTACAGAATCATAAGCAAACATATTTTACCAAATTGTATGGCTCCTGTTATCGTGATTTCAGCTGCCAATTTTGCTTCAGCTATTTTAATGGAAAGTGGACTGAGTTTCTTAGGTTTAGGGACACAAGTACCAACACCGAGTTGGGGTGCTATGATAAAAGAAAACTACAATTACATTTTACTCGGCAAGCCCTATTTAGCACTTTTACCTGGATTGGCGATGTTCCTATTAGTCATTAGTTTTATGTTGATTGGAAACGCATTGCGAGATGCCTTGGATGTTAAACAATAAAGTAAATCCTACTTACTTAATCAATAATTTTCTGATATCTGCTTTAGTACCATTATATACATTCAAGTCAACTTTACCTTTAATCCCCTTTACAGTGCCATTTTCAGTGAATTGCCAGAATTGCCAATGATCTTTAATTTCTTCTACAAAGAAATTGTAGTTAGCTATCCAAACAGTATATTCAGGGAATGCCTTACTGAGATGAGTATTATAATAATATTCACCTGAATACAAGATTGGTTTTACTTTATAGTGTTTTTCGACTGTGACTAACCATTTTTTCACCCCCTTTATAAGACTATCCATTGGCTGTTCCTTCGGAAAATCTTCAATATCCAGAATAGGAGGTAAATCTCCCTCTACTAATGTGACTGTATTGATAAAGTTTTTTGCCTGTTCTAATGAATTCTCATCTGGTCGATAATAGTGATAAGCTCCTCTTATAAAATGATTGGCACCTGCTCCTTTCCAGTTCTTTTTAAACTTTTTATCCTTACCATCAACTCCCATCGTAGATCGAATAATCGCAAATTCTATTGAAGCTCGTCCAATTACTGAATCGACATCAGCCCAAACTATATCACCTTGATAATGAGAAACATCAAGTCCAATCATTTTTCCCTCATGGCGACTTAACACCTCTGCAGTTCTAAAATCAAATAATGACTTGCTTTCCGCTTCCTTTCTATCTCTACTAAAAAAATAATTAATTCCCTCACTAAACGTAAGTCCAAACCATACTCCTACACCGACAAAGGTCAAAATAATCAAAACCCACTTTATTTGATTAAAAGTAGAATTGCCCTTTTTTACTTTTGGTTTAGGTTTGCGTGTACTCCTTTTGCGAGTCTGACGAGGTAACTTCCTTAAGACATCTTCCCCTTTGACCTTATTGTTACTTCCTTTTGAACTATTCATGGCATAGACATAAAAACGGCGTAAAAGTAATTATAAAAATAGATATAAAATTACTTATCTAACTTTAGAACAGGAACAGGTAAATGAATATTATTCAATTTAAACTTCCGATCTATCTCGAAACGTATGTCACTAGCGATTCGATCATTATCAAAAGCATTATCTATAAAATAATACAAAATAAAGCGGATAGAAGAATCTCCAAATTGATCGATAAACACAATCGGCTTAGGATGCTTCAGAACATCTTTATTATCTTCAACTGCTGAAAGCAATACCGCTTTGACCAATTCAGAATCTGTACCAATATACGACCCCACGTCAATACGGGCACGAATAATTGGGTCCTCGTGCGTCCAATTGTAAACTATATCGTCAATTAACTTGCGATTAGGTATCACGATATCCTTTCGATTACGTGTTTCAACAATGGTACAACGAAGGTTAATTGTCTTAACCCTTGCTACTTGTCCATGAGCTTCAATAACATCTCCCACATTAAGCGTCTTATCTATCAAAATATAAATTCCCGCAATTAAATCTCTAAAAATATCTTGTAATGCAAACCCAAGCCCAACAAACAATGCTGCTGACGTAGTCAAAAACATACTTATATTAATCCCTATCACATTTAATAAGAATAAAAAGATAATCAGGTATATAAAGTAATTGACAAAATTAAATACACTACCCAATCTTGCAGCAACATCTGGCGTAGCCATCTTCATAAAAGTTTTCTTCAATACGCGCAACCCATACTTTGTAATAGTTAAAGTAAAAGCAATGAAAAGTATAGTCCCTATCGTAATCGTTATAGACTTACTCGCGTATAATTCGTACTCTAAAAGTGATGAAAGAAAAGTTTTTAAATCAAACATAATTGTATAAACGGTGAGTTTTACTGAATATAAGACAAACAGATAACCAAAAGTCACACCTATCACTAAATGGTCATAGTTTAAAAATGAAATTTACAAAAAAAGAGCTTAATCTAACTCTCCTATTCTGTAATAATTAAAACTTCACAAGACTCAACTACAACAAATTCAAAACCAGTACTGGTCCTAAAAGAATAGCTCCTCAGAAGTAAATAAAAAAAGCCCCTTCAGTTGAAGAGGCTTTTTTGTGCGGGTAAAAGGACTCGAACCTTCACACCTTGCGGCACCAGATCCTAAGTCTGGCGTGTCTACCAATTTCACCATACCCGCGAAATCTTGTGGAACATCCTGTTCCTTTTTAGACGTGGCAAATATAATAGATTTTTCTGCTTAAAAACAAATCTTAAATAATAAAAAAAGTCATTAATTCTTAAAAGCCTATGTATAAGGGATCAATCTCAAAAGTTGTGTGTGAATTAAAAACT
>NZ_WMJX01000020.1 GCF_009711045.1 Myroides albus
TAATACAAAAGAGGGTGACCTTTTGGGACACCCTCTTTGCTTTTTATTATCTGAATTATATTGCTCTAAAGGCATATACAAAGGAGATTACAGAGACTAATATACCTACTGTGAAAACCGTATATGTTATGTTTAGAAAGCGATATTTTCTATTTAATACGGCTCCTAAACTGTAGAGGTCTTTTGTCAAAGCATGGTGAAGGTAGCCTTTGTCCTTCATGATATTCATTAGTGTATCTTCGTACTCCTGGTAGGGCATCTGGTGGAATGTACCAAAGAATAATAGATTGACCTCTCTATTTTCGACTTGTTCTCTTGTAAATTTTCCCGATGTTACTTTTGGTCTTGTCGATAAGATTGCAAATATGATTGTGGCTACACTGAATATCATCAAAATAAACGTGGGATATATCAAATGGGCATTACTTGGACTATCTAATTTAGGTATTAAAGTAGAGAGGCAAATCGAAATGATAATGGCGTTAACTGATAGCAGGATATTAGCTTTGCGATCTGCTATGGCACTTAGCTGAGTGTGATTTCTCAATGTTGTTCTAAATAGCGTATCAATCGTCCTATTGGTTTCGACCTTTTCTTTTTTCTTTTTCTTCTCTTTAATTTTTTCTATCTCCTTTAAAATTGCCAGTAAATTTTCTTGCTTTTTGGGTTGCCAATTTTGTTGTGCATAGGCAGTATAGTATCGATGTCTATACAGCATGACATCTCTATTTTGTTCGTGCCATTCTAAATCAGTGTACGTCTTGTGATTAAGAGACTGTAACTCTTTGCGCAAAAGGTTGCTTACCTCTACATAGTTGTCATCTGAGAAGTGGGCAAAATCTGCATCTTTTATTATGCACTCAAGGTCATTATCGGGGATATAATCGAGTTTTGTTGCTCTGATTAATTGCATTACTTGTAAAACAACATCGACATCAACGCCATTTTCTAACAAAAAGGTCTGTGCCATTTGAGCACCGCGTTCTTCGTGTTCTTCCAGTGAATTAATGTATCCAACATCGTGAAACCATGCAGCATATCTCAAAATTTCAGTGTCTTTTTCACTCATTGGTTGATGGATGAGTATTTCTTCTAATCCATTCACTACACGTAGAGTATGATTAAAATTATGATACGTATATTGATGTGATAATGTATCTTTGTGTATCTGAAAGATATGTTCTTCAACCTTTTGTAGAATTGTCATTTTTTCAAAAACTTTATTGACTCTAAATTATGAAATTAATTCCTCACATAGGACTAAACGCTGTTAAAAGTCCTTTAGTATCTATATTTAGTATTATTCTGCTGTCCTATGGTTGTGCTTCTTACAAAGATCGTGCAAACAATATGCAGGGAATGAGTATATCTCCCTCTTATGAACAGGTTGAGGTATCTCATACGTATTACCTGTTGGGAAATATGGGCTACTTGGAGAATGAAAAGGTCAATCCCTATTTTTTAAGTGGAGGGGATAAAGCGAATCAGACAATTGTATTCTTGGGAGATAATGTTAGTGGCGGCTTGTCAAAGAAGCATCAAGAACAATATCAAAAGAGTCTCAAACAACTTGAGAATGAGGTACAATTAGCTAAATCATTTGGAGGCAATACTGTGTTTATTAATGGAAATAAGGAATGGTCGGCTGGATATGAGGGTATCAAGCGCATAAGTGATTACTTAGAAAGTGAATTGGCAAATAAGAAAGCACTCTTACCGCGAAAGGTATGTGGTTTTGAGCGATTAAAGAACAATGATGAGACTGTATTAATTGTTGTAGATAGTCAATGGTATCTTGAGGATTGGAACAAGCAACCGAATATCAATGAAGATTGTGATATAAAGACAAGAGAGGATTTCTTCGAAGAATTAAGAGGGGAGATTAATAAGAATCAGAACAAGGTAGTGCTCTTAGCTATGCACCATCCGGTAGTGAGCAATGGAAATCACGGAGGCAAATTCTCTTTTAACGATCATTTGTTTCCCTTTGAGTCTAAGATTCCTATGCCTCTCATAGGCTCTCTATTTAACTATACTCGTGCTATGTCTGGAGTGTATGCGCAGGATTTGCAAAGTAAAAAATACAATGAGTTCAGTAAGCATCTTCGTACAATGACACAGATGTATGAGAATGTTATCCTTGTGTCAGGTCATGAAAAGAATCTACAGTATATAGAGAGTAGTGGTGTAAAGCAAGTAATTAGTGGTGCTATGACGAATAGTAATACTGCTGCTCGAGCAATTGATGTAAATGACTTCACATCTACTAAGAAGGGGTACGCCAAAATAGAAGTATTAAAGGATAGAACTACTTGGCTCTCTTTTTGGGCTTTAAACCAAGATAAAGAAGAGCTCATCCACCGTCAGAAAATACTTGAGATAGAAAATCCTTCCTTTGACCCTATTAATGAAATAGAGGAAGGAGTTACATTCGCAAGTGTTTACCCACAAGAATGGGTAAAGAAAACAAGTTGGTACAAGTTTTTATGGGGCGAACATTATAGGGATACTTATGGAACACCTATAGAAGTACCAATCGCAGATATAACGAAGATAAACGGCGGATTAACACCTACTATTTCTGGAGGTGGTAATCAATCTATGTCATTGCGTTTGGTCGATAAGGACGGAAAAGAATATGTCATGCGTGGAATTAAGAAGAGTGTGGCCAGATTTGTGCAAACAGCTGTCTTTAAGGATCAATATGTTATGAACTCTTTTGACAATACTTGGGCTGAGCGCTTTATTTATGACTTTTACACGACATCACATCCCTATACTGCTTTTGTGTTGGGAGATTTGTCAGATAAAATAGGATTGTTTCACACAAACCCTAAGCTGTATTATATCCCTAAACAAACTGCCTTGGGAAGGTTTAATGCAAACTATGGGGATGAGTTGTATATGATTGAAGAAAGGCCTACAGATGGCTTTGAGGAAGAAGATAGTTTTGGGAATGCTGCAAATATTATTAGTACTTCGGATGTGATTGCAAAATTGCGCAAAGATGAGAAGTACGAAATAGATCAAACAGCTTTTCTGCGCGCGCGCATTTTTGATATGCTCATAGGGGATTGGGATAGACATGGGGATCAATGGAGATGGTCAGAGTTTAAAGAGGAGGACAAAGTTATATACAAACCAATACCACGAGATAGGGATCAAGCTTTTGCCAAAATTGATGGTGCATTATTGAGGTTAATTAAGAAATTACCTCCTTTAAGACATATGCAGAATTATCAAAAGAGCTTTGCAAACCCAAGATGGCTAAATAAAACTGCATTTCCATTAGATCAATATTTATTAAAGTCAACAGAGTTAGATGATTGGTTAACTCAAGCAGAGGATATTGTCAGCAAGTTAGATGATGAATCTATTGAGACGGCATTTGCAGCATTGCCTAAAGAAGTTCAAGGTAAAGAAGTTGAGGATATTATTGCTGTTTTGAAGTGGAGGAGAGATCACATCAAAGGGTACTTACCTAAGTATTTTGATAAGTTGCGTCAATATGTGGTTTTGGCAGGTACAGATAAGAAAGATAGATTCGATATTGAGCGTTTAGAAAATGGAGATGTCAGCGTTAAACAATATCGCCTTAAAAAGAATAGTGATGAGTTAGTTTTTGAACATGTGTATTCTTCTGCTCAAACAAGTGAGATTTGGTTGTACGGACTTAATGATGAGGATGTTTTTAATGTAAGAGGAGAAAGTAAATCGACTATTCGCTTGAGATTAATCGGAGGCAAGAATCAAGATAAATTTGATGTTGCAAATCCATCGAAAGTAATCGTTTACGATTATAGAGATAAAACAAATGAAATCATTTCACCAAATGGCTCTGTCCGCAAATACATCAGTAATTCTTATGACTTAAATAATTTTAATTATGAGCGTTTGCCTTTAAATGTCAATATGCTGTTGCCTAATATTGGATATAATCCTGAAGATGGTGTAAAATTGGGATTCTTATATAGTTCGACACGTTCTAAATTTGTTCAAGATCCGTATAGTGCAAAACATACTTTGAAGGGTTTCTATTCTTTCAATACAAAGGGATTAGAAGCGGAGTATAAAGGTTATTTTCCTAATGCAACGAACAATTGGATGTTTACAATAGGAGGAAGAGCGACAAGTCCAAACTTTGCTATTAATTATTACGGCATAGGCAACGAGACTTATTACTTTGATAATGAACTTGGAAAGGACTATAAACGCGTTAGAATCGAAAGTTATTCTATATCCCCTGGATATAGATATGAAGGAAAACAAGGAGGGAGCTTTGAGACAAATATAGAATACGAAGCTTTGAAAGTGCAGGATAAAGCGAATCGATTTGTTACGAGTACACCTGAAGTTGTAAATCAAAAGGTGTTTGATTTTCAGCAATATGCAACTGTAAAAGGAGAGTTTAACTATGAACAGTATAATTACAAAGCAAATCCAACAGTTGGTTTTGGTTTTAATGCAAAGGTGGGTTGGAAGTTGAACTTAAGAGATACTGATCAAAACTTTACTTATTTGGATTTACAAATGAACTTTGTACATTTTATCGATAGGAGTGAGCGATTAGTACTCGCTACAAATTTTAATTATCAAACGAGATTTAATGATAATTACGACTTCTATCATGCATCAACTATAGGAGGAAATGCAAACTTGCGTGGTTTTAGACCTGAGCGATTTACAGGAAAGACTTCTTTTGTACAAACAACAGATTTAAGATATAATGTTGCTCAATTTACTGCTGGGTTTTTACCATTGACTTTTGGCCTATATGGAGGGTTTGATTACGGTAGAGTTTGGACACCAAATGAAAATTCAGACAAATGGCATAATGCCTATGGTGGTGGAATTTGGTTTACAGCAGTAGAACAAGCGACCATCCACTGTTCTTATTTTGGAAGTGTTGATGGAGGTCGCTTTGTATTTGGTTTAGGGTTTGGGTTTTAATGTACCCAAATCTACCTTGTAAATTTTACCGCCTTTTTTATCTTTGACTTCGTCAGCAAGATATAGCGTATTGTTGTCTTTGAATGTGATTGCCTCTTTTTGAGAAACGTGGTGTAGCTTATGTGTGGTAATTTTACCATCCATAATTGCATTTGGGTTAAAGCTATCTACGATCCACACTTTTGAATGTGATAATAATACAAAGGAGTTCTCATCTGGGCTAATGGCAGCACCAGTAATAGCACATTGTTTGTATATATTACAGCCTTTAAATTTCTGAACGTATTGTGCTTTGTGATGTCCAGCTACGTTTGGTACTTTATAGACTAAAGAAGTGCCATCAAATGCTTTGCTTCTATTCTTTGTAAAAATGTAGAAATTATCATTGTAAAAAAAGAAAGCCTCTGCATCGTAAAATAGTTCTGTATCAACAGGGGGGAATGCCGTTTGTTCTGGGTATTCAAATGAGATAATAGCAGCTGGTGTTGCTGACTTTTTACTTAGATCCTCTTTGTTGATTTTGATAATTCTCAAATCTTTTCGTTGGTTTTTGTTATTTCCAAAATCGCCAATGTACAGATTTCCTTCTCTATCAGCAGTTAATTCTTCCCAATCAATATTCTTCGTTTGGGCAACTTCTAACGTATTAATGATATTTCCCAATGAGTCAATTTGATATAGCTCACTTTTATTTCCGCTATCTTGTAGGGTCCAGAAAGTCTTTGATTCCGCATCATAGTGTATACCAGAAACTTCTTTCAGTTGATTTGGAAGCGTGATATAATCTTGTGTGATATCCTTTTTTTGTCCGCAGCTTGTCAGTGCAAACAGACTAAATAAAATCAGGGTAGAATATACTCTCATAGCAATAATTATTTTTAAACTATAAAGTTACTAAAGAGTTAAAGATAAATGAAGCTGTGTTTTGAAAAATATTGTGATTTTTTGAAGGAAATAGTTTATAATAATTTGATAGTCGACGAAAAAAAGCATATATAATTCAAACTTTAAAGTATATTTGCAAAATATAGGGTTATTGTACTGTAATAGAAAGAGTATAAACGCCTTAAAACAATGATTATATGATTATTGAAAGTGGTTTCAATACTTCTAATGGGCATGTAATCACTAATTAAACTTTGATATTACGAAGAATGAAGAACATTAGAAACTTTTGTATCATTGCTCATATTGACCATGGTAAGAGTACGTTAGCGGATAGATTATTAGATGCTACACAAACGGTAACAGCTAGAGAGCAACAGAATCAGTTGTTGGATAATATGGATTTGGAACGCGAGAGAGGTATTACTATCAAGTCTCATGCTATCCAAATGGAATATATGCACAATGGAGAGAAATATATTTTAAATCTAATTGATACTCCAGGGCACGTAGACTTTTCTTATGAAGTTTCTAGGTCTATTGCAGCGTGTGAAGGAGCGCTTTTGATTGTTGATGCTGCGCAAAGTATTCAAGCACAGACTATCTCTAACCTTTATTTAGCGTTAGAAAATGATTTGACAATCATTCCTGTTTTAAATAAAATTGATTTGCCAAGTGCCAATCCTGAAGAAGTAAGCGACGATATCGTTGATTTATTAGGTTGTGACTATGAAGATATTATCCCTGCATCTGGTAAGACAGGACTTGGAGTTGATAAGATCTTAGAGGCAATTATTAATAGAGTACCTTCTCCTAAGGGGAACCCAGAGGAACCACTACAAGCGTTAATTTTTGATTCTGTCTACAATCCCTTTAGAGGTATTGAGGTTATTTTCCGTGTGATAAACGGTAAAATTACGAAAGGGCAAAGAATTAAATTTATGGCTACTGGGAAGGAATATTTTGCAGACGAAATTGGGACATTAAAATTGACTCAAGCGCCTAAACAAGAAATTTCAAGTGGTGATGTTGGATATCTGATCTCTGGTATTAAGGAAGCAAGAGAAGTAAAAGTAGGGGATACGATTACTGATGCAAAAGTACCTACACAGAATATGATTGAAGGGTTTGAGAACGTGAAACCAATGGTATTTGCTGGTATTTACCCTGTTGATACGGAGGATTATGAAGAATTGCGTAACTCTATGGAGAAACTCCAATTGAATGATGCTTCTTTAGTATTCGCTGCAGAGAGTTCAGCAGCTTTAGGATTTGGTTTCCGATGTGGATTCTTGGGAATGTTGCACATGGAGATTATTCAGGAGCGTTTAGAGCGCGAGTTTAACATGACGGTTATTACAACTGTACCTAACGTGTCTTATTTAGCCTATACGAAGAAAGAGCCAGATACGGCTATTATTGTAAATAACCCGTCAGACCTACCTGAACCTTCTAAGTTAGAGAGAGTTGAAGAACCATATATTAAAGCAACTATTATTACTAAAGCAGACTTTGTTGGTCAAGTAATGAGTTTGTGTATTGATAAACGTGGTATTATTACTAATCAAACTTACTTAACTGAAGATCGTGTAGAGTTAATGTTTGATATGCCGTTAGCAGAGATTGTATTTGACTTCTACGACAGATTAAAAACGGTATCTAAAGGGTATGCTTCTTTTGACTATTCGCCTATAGGTATGCGTACGTCAAATTTAGTTAAAGTCGACGTGATGCTTAATGCGAATGTAGTAGATGCGCTGTCTGCTTTAATGCACGCAGATAATGCTTATTCAATTGGAAAGAAAATGTGTGAGAAGTTAAAAGAGCTTATTCCACGTCAACAATTTGATATTCCTATTCAGGCAGCTATTGGTGTGAAAGTTATTGCTCGTGAAACAGTAAAAGCTTTACGTAAAGACGTTACAGCTAAATGTTATGGTGGGGATATTTCTCGTAAACGTAAATTACTTGAAAAGCAAAAAGCGGGTAAGAAACGCATGCGACAAGTGGGTAACGTTGAGATACCGCAAGAAGCATTTATGGCAGTATTAAAATTGAACGATTAATTAGGGTAACTTACTCTATTTGACAATATTAAGAGACAATCATTTTTTAAGTGATTGTCTCTTTTTTTGCATTACATTTGCGGCGTTTATTTTTAAAATATATATGAAGATAATTTTAAGTAAAGTATTGTTTGCTTTATTGTTACTATTAGGTTTCTACGGATGTAAGGAACAAAAGGCGGCTGAAGTCGTTAAGGTAGTAGAAAATCAAGAATCGAAGGAAGTTCAAGAAGTTCAACAGGAGAAACCTATCACAATAGAGAAAACTGTTCTACCTAGAGAATCAAAAGTAAATTTCAATTTGATTATTCCTGCGTATTACAATCAGGAGGGAGAAAAGAGTGTTTACGAATCTATCAATGACTCTTGGTTGGAGTTTAGAGAGGTAAATGGTGCATTTGTCGTTCAAAAAGCAGAGTATAATCTATCAGATCCCCTGATGAATGAGTGTACAGGAGAATTACAAGTGGGAGTCTTTTCGCCAGATGAAGAAGAACCCCTTATTTATTTTTCACCTGATAATAGCGATATTAAAGAGGGAGAGTTGATCTCTTTGCCTAAAGGGGCTTTGCCATTCTGGACTGAGAATGTAGTAGAATACGTTTACCTTTTCATCTACAGGTAAGCTTACGGACTTTTATGAATATACTACAGATGACATTGAGGAGCCACAAATGCATAAAAGTTATTCGGACTATGTGTTGTATTTATCTGTCAATGGAAAAGACAAACAAGAGATACTCAAAGTAGATAGTTTCGATGGAACTTTTTTACAAGTTTTATTTGTAGGAGATATGGATGGAGATGGCAAACTTGATTTTATATTTGATACATCAAGTTTTTATGAAGAGAAATCTATTGATGTCTATTTATCGAAGGGAGCTAAGAATTACCTATACCTTGCCTCTCAAGGTAGAAATGACTTTAGTTGTTAATAAATAAAGAAGGAGATTACACTGTGTAATCTCCTTCTTTATTTAATAATTGTCTTGGTATTGATTGATATATCCCATCAGGGTCTGCTTATCCATATAGCCTGATTGTCTCCACAATAGTTTGCCTTTTCTAAAGAGCATCGTTGCAGGTACTCCTCTCAGTTGAAATTGCGTACTGTATTGTGCTACAATCGACTGGTTTTTATCAACGTCTATTTTGACAATTGTAATTTGATCTTCTAAAGTTCTTTTAACTTCTTCTAATACTGGTGCAAACATTTTGCATGGACCACACCAGGTAGCAAAAAAGTTAACAAGAACTAATTGATCGCGTTCGATTAGTTCTTGAAAATTATTCATTCTGATTATTTATTTGTAGTTGAACAAGTTGAAGAACAGCTTCCGCCTTCAATAAGCGATAAGTTGGTATTCTTGATTGCTCCAAATCCGCCAATTATATCTATCATATTGTGGTATCCTCTTGCCTTAAGGATAGAGGCTGCTATCAAAGAGCGGTATCCTCCAGCACAGTGAATATAAAACTTCTCATTCGTAGGGAAATCAGCAATGTTTTCATTGATGTAATCTAATGGAGAATGTGTTAAGTCACTGTAATTTAAGTGAGCAGAGTTGTACTCTCCTGGCTTGCGTACATCAACAACTTTAATTGGATCAGTATTTAACTTCTCAGCAAATTCCTCAGCAGTGATTTGTTGTACAGTGTCATATTCATGTCCGTCTTCTTTCCAAGATTTGAATCCTCCTTTTAAGTATCCAAGGGTGTTGTCATAACCTACACGTGACAGTCTAATGATCGCCTCTTCTTCACGTCCCTCAGGAGTTATAAGCATGATAGGTTGTTTTATATCTGTAATTAAAGCACCTACCCAAGGAGCAAACTGACCATCAAGTCCTATGAAGATAGAACCAGGGATGTGGCCTGAAGCAAATTCGGCTGCTGGTCTAACATCTAATAAAAGTGCCCCAGAATCATCAGCTAATGCTTGAAACTCTTTAGAGTTAAGGGCTTTGTTGTTAGTAACTATAGTTTCTACATTCTCATACCCTTCTTTGTTTAATTTAACATTCAACGGGAAATAGGCAGGAGGTGGTAGTAAACCATCCGTTACTTCTTTAACAAATTCAGCTTCTGTCATATCAGCTCGTAAAGCATAATTTGTTTGTTTTTGATCTCCTAATGTTCCTACAGTTTCTTTACTCAAGTTTTTACCACAAGCAGAACCTGCTCCGTGTGCTGGATAAACGATTACGTCATCAGCAAGCGGCATAATTTTGGTGCGCAAGCTATGGTACAAGGTAGCTGCTAATTGTTCTTGTGTTAAGTTAGCCGCTTTTTGAGCCAAGTCAGGTCGACCAACATCTCCTAAGAATAGGGTATCACCACTAAAGATTGCGTGATCTTTGCCGTTTTCATCTTTTAATAAGTACGTTGTACTTTCCATTGTATGCCCAGGAGTATGTAGGGCTGTAATAGTGATATTCCCAAGTTTGAATACTTCCCCATCTTTAGCTATATGTGCTTTATATGTAGGGTTTGCATTCGGCCCATATACAATAGGTGCATTTGTTTTTTCTGCTAAGGTGACATGTCCACTTACAAAGTCTGCGTGAAAGTGCGTTTCAAATATGTATTTGATTTTAGCGTTGTCTTTAGCAGCTCTATCTAAGTACGGTTGTACTTCTCTTAAAGGGTCAATGATTGCAACTTCTCCATTGCTTTCTATATAGTAAGCTCCTTGAGCTAAACATCCAGTATAAATTTGTTCTATTTTCATATCGTTGTTTATTTTTTTAAGTTAAGTAAAAGTAAGAAGTTGTTTTTAATAACACAGTAACTTAGGTTACAAACTATAAAAACACTTCTTTGATAAGTATGTAGATTGCCATAGTCAAGACAAAATAGCCAAAACCTTTTTTCAGATTATTGTCAGGAACGAATCGGGTAAGGTAGATTCCTATAAAGATTCCAATGATTGATATTCCACTAAAAGTCAGTAGTAAAGTCCAATCAATCAAAGTATGTGAGAGATCGCCTAAAAAGCCAATTAAGGACTGTATGGCGACAATACACAAAGATGTTCCTACGGCCATTCGCATGGGCATATTGGTAAATAAGACTAAAGCCGGTATAATTAAGAATCCTCCACCTGCTCCAACGGTACCCGCTAAAAGCCCAATCAATATTCCTTGAATGACAAGGTTAAATACACGAGGGTTGTCGTTTTGTATTTTTGAGGCCTTTGCAGGCTTAATCATTTTTGTAGCAGAAGTAAACATGACTAAGGCGAATAATACCATTAGAGCCATGTTTTTATCTATATTCCATGCTCCTATTGATATAAATGGGGGAATCAAGGGTAGCAAATAAGCGCGGGTGATAAAAACAGCAATAAGAGAAGGTATTCCAAATAAAACAACAGCTTTAAGATCTACTTTTTTGTCGATGTAGTTTTTTATTCCTCCGATTAATGCTGTAGAGCCCACAATAAATAGAGAATAAGCTGTCGCTACAAAAGGCTCTACTTTCATAATGTAAACCAGTATAGGCACAGTTAAAATAGATCCTCCACTTCCAATTAAGCCGAGTGATATTCCTATTAACAATGCAAGACCATAGCCTATAAATGCTAAATTTTCCATATTGTAATTAAGGTTTTAGCAGCTCAATATATTTTCTGTTAAGTTGTATGATACCCTCGTTTTCCAGTGTTTTTAGTATTCTTGAGATGACAACTCTTGAAGTATTAAGTTCGTCCGCTAATTCTTGATGTGTATTATTAATAAAGCGACTATTGTATATCTTAGCTTTGTTTCTAAGTAAATTACACAGTCTTTCTTCCATGTTCAAAAATGCCAAGCTATCGATAGCTGTTAGCATTTCATTCATCCTATTGTTGTAGCTATTTAATACGAAGTTTCTCCAACTTTTGTATTTGACCAACCACTCATCCATTTTGCCAACAGGGACTAAGACAACACTTCCATCTCTTTCAGCAATGGATCTGACTTGACTTTTAGTTTCACCTAAACAGCAAGTGAGCGTCATGGCACAAGTATCACCTTCTTCAATAAAGTACAAGACTATTTCTCCCTCTCTCTGATCTTCTCTAATAATCTTGATAGCGCCAGATAACAACAAGGGAATTTTTTTGATGTATTCTCCAATTTCCATTAGTATTTCACCTTCTTTAAAATCTTTAATTGTTGAAACTTCAATAATTTCATCTAATAGTTTTTCCTCGAAAGTGTGACGATATTTGTTCCTTATTGCATGTTCCATAGAAATGTGGTAAATGGTTTAAAAGTCCTAATTTACTTTATTGAGATAATATAACAAAAGTATTGGAGTTTTTAATCCAAATAGCACATTAATGAGGGAGCCATTTTCTAATTAGTCCGTAGAACCACGTACCTAAAAGTGCACCAATTATCGCTATCGCTATTGGATAGAAACCTGCACCTAATAAGGCAAACATTGGACCAGGACATGCGCCTCCAAGTGCCCATCCTAAACCGAAGAAAATACCGCCAATAAGATATCGAGGGATACTCTTTTCTTTTGGTGTAAATTCAATTTTATTTCCAGAAAAATCCTTAATATTTTTCTTTTTGATTATCAGAGTAGCAATAACGGCTATAGTTAAGGCTGTTCCCATAATCCCATACATGTGGAAGCTGTCAAACTGAAACATTTCATAGATTCTAAACCACGATGCTGCTCCTGATTTAAACATCCCTATTCCGAATAACATTCCTACTAATAAATATGCTAATTTTTTCATCTTGTATCGTTAATATAACTATTTGTGATTGTTTTTTTTTGTATTCCCTTTGAGTGAATGCTCTTGCTTAAAAGATGAAAGGGAATAAGATGTGAACCATAATAAGCCCACCGATGAAGAATCCAATAACCGCTATTAAAGATGGAAGCTGTAGATTGCTCAAACCGCTAATAGCATGACCTGAGGTACAGCCACCTGCGTAGCGCGAACCAAACCCTACAAAGAAACCTGCGATAAGCAATAGTACAATGGATTTCACTGATGAAAATGCTTCGGTTCCAAATAATTCAGTAGGGATATATGATTTTCCAGCACTTTCAATGCCAAGTTCACTTAGTTTGCTTATTGTATTTTCACCTAATGGAACCGCTGCAGTGTCTATGCTTAAAAAATGATACGCAATAAAACCACCTAAAATAGTACCCACTAAAAATAACAAGTTCCACGTTTGTGCTTTCCAATTAAAACAGAAAAAATCACAACTTTTTCCTGCTCCCATCATTGAGCACATTGTTCTTAAATTGGATGAGAATCCGAAAGTTTTCCCCATTAAAAGTAATAGTATTAGGGTTATCGCGATGAATATTCCTCCAATATACCAAGGCCATGGTTGTAGTATCAAATCCATAATTTTTGATTAAGTAAATTAATATTGTAGCAAATGTCTTTAATATAAATGAACTTAAATGTAACCTAAGATACAATACTCAAAAAAAAGTATTTCAAGTTTAATTAGGGCGATAGCTGTGGTTTTTGTAGTTTTATAGGTACATAAACAATATATCAAAAACTTTAAAATGTAGTATTATGAAAGATGCTAAACACAGAGTAGTTTTTCAACTGAACACAGATAATATTATCGAACAAAATGCTTTAGTTACTTATACTAATAATGTAAAAAAACATTGGGGAGATGATGTGGAAATTCACGTAGTTGTGCATGGACCTGGCATTGGTATGGTGAGAAAAAGTAAGTCTATGATCGAGGAGCCTATTAAGGCATTAATGCTTAAGGGAATTAAATTTTTTGCGTGTGAGAACACGATGAATGCTCGTCAGATTGACAAGGCTGATATCATGGAGAATGTTGGTTATGTTCCTTCTGGAGTGGTCTATATTATCGAACAACAAGAAGCAGGTTGGGCATACATAAAATGCAATTTATAATATAATTTTATTGTTGAGTTTTGCTTTTTATGTAAATATTGTCATTTACCTTTGTTTGTCTATTTTTCAATTTGATAGTGATGATATTTAATACAGATAAATTCTGCCAATATATTGGTGCAGAAGTTGTAGGCTATAGTACGCCTAATACCTTAGAAATAAATAATATATCTGTTGATAGTAGGTCTCTATTAAATGATGAACATACATTGTTTTTTGCACTTGTAGGTAAGAACCACAATGGGCATGACTATATAGCAGAGCTTATCGACATGGGAGTGAATTACTTTATTGTAAGTGAAGTCCCAGAGGTATATGGAGAGAATGTTACCTTTTTTAAGGTTGAGAATACGTTAGCTGCTTTTCAGAAAGCAGCTTCTTTTCACAGGAGTAATTTTAGTTTACCAGTCATTGGTATTACTGGCAGTCGAGGGAAGACTGTAGTGAAGGAATGGCTCAATTTTTTATTGAGTGAAGATTACTCTATTATTAAAAGTCCAAAGAGTTATAACTCACAGACAGGTGTTCCTCTTTCTGTTTTTGGAATTGAAGAAAAACACAATCTTGGTGTTTTTGAAGTAGGTGTTTCTCTTTCAGGAGAAATGTCTCATTTAGAACCAATAGTCAAGCCGACGATTGGGATTCTTACGGCAATCACAGACGAGCATAATGATGGTTTCGATAGCTTAGAAGATAAAGTTCGCGAGAAAGCACTACTTTTTAAAGATGTGGAGGTCTTAATCTGTGAAGATGATCCTTTGATTAGGAAGTTTGTAGGAGAAGATAAGATTTTTGGCTGGAGTTTGGGGAATAAAGACGCGTTAATCTACGGCTCGTTGGATAATGCTTCTTTAACCATTACATATAAGAAAGAGGTTACTTTCAACGTTGAGGTACCTTTAGCTGATATTACTTCCGTGCAAAACATCATGACTTGTATCGCTACTATGTTGTACTTAGGGTATGATTATGATTTAATAGCAAAGAGGATTGGTCTTCTTTATCCTGTAGAACTAAGACTTCGACTTACTAATGGTGTGCATAATTGCTCTTTAATAGATGATGCCTATAGTGCCGATTATCAATCTTTAGTTATTGCTTTAGACTTTTTAGAAAAGCACAAGATTAACAAGAAAAAAACGGTGATATTATCAGATGTGTTTTTTAGTGGTAAGAATGAACATGAAGTTTATCTCTCTGTCATAGAATTGTTGCAAACAAATAATATTACTCGAGTTTTTGGAATTGGACAACAGATTAGCAAGTATTTGGCGGATTGTCCAAACACTTATCTTTATGAGACAACAGATGAGTTTCTGCAAAAGGTTTCTACAGATGAATTTCAAGAAGAAACTGTCTTAGTGAAGGGGGCGAGAGCTTTTCGATTTGATAGAATTGTAAGCTTTTTGGAAACTAAAACACATGAAACTGTTTTAGAGGTTAATCTAAATGCTCTGCGTCACAATTTAAATTTTTATCGTTCAAAGCTAAATGCTGGAACAAAAGTCATGGTCATGGTCAAAGCTTTTGGTTATGGAAGTGGAAGCTTTGAGATTGCGAAACTACTTTCACATGAAAATGTTGAGTACTTAGGTGTTGCTTTTGCAGATGAAGGTATTGAACTTAGAAAGTCTGGGGTGAAAACGAAGATTATTGTCATGAATCCTGAGATAAATGCCTTTTCTGCAATGGTAGCTTATGATTTGGAGCCTGAGGTATATTCTATTCGAGAGTTGCATGCTTTTTTGAAAGTAGCAAGAGAGCGAAACTGTTATCAGTATCCTGTTCACATAAAACTTGAAACAGGGATGCATCGCCACGGTTTTGTCAAATCTGAGTTAGCTGAATTGATAGATATCTTGCGTTATACTAATGTCGTTGAAGTGAAGTCAATATTCTCTCATTTATCTTCCAGTGATATGCCAGAGTATAAAGAATTCACATTGCAGCAAATTCATACTTTTAAGGAAAATGCTGATTATTTGTGTTCTTCTTTAGAGATTGAACCCATACGCCATATTTTGAACACGTCGGGGATTTATAATTTTGCCGAGTATCAAATGGATATGGTTAGGTTGGGTATAGGTTTGTACGGTGTAGGTAATGATGTACAAGAGATGAGTAAATTGCAGAATGTCAGTACATTGAAAACCCGAATTATGCAAGTTAAAGATATAGAAGATACTGAGAGTGTAGGGTATGGAAGAAGGTATCGAGCAAATGGTAGACGCACCATAGCAACGGTTCCAATTGGCTATGCAGATGGTATAAGTCGATCTTGGGGTAATGGTGTTGGTTATGTGTTAGTTAATGGGTCGAAAGCAATGATAGTTGGTGCAATTTGTATGGATATGTTGATGGTAGATGTGACAAATCTCGAATGTAAAGAAGGTGATGAAGTAGTGATTTTCGGTGAAAAACTCCCCGTTACAATTATATCAGATGCTTTGAATACCATACCGTACGAGATTTTGACTAATATTGCACAAAGAGTTAAAAGAATTTTTTTTCAAGACTAAAAATGTTATATTTTTGCGAAGTAAGAATTTATTAATAACCGTAAAAAGAAAATAACTATGGGATTTTTAAAAGAGTTTAAAGAGTTCGCTGTAAAAGGGAACGTGATGGACTTAGCAGTTGGGGTAATCATTGGGGGAGCATTTGGTAAAATTGTAACAAGTGTTGTAAATGATGTAATCATGCCTGTTGTATCTGCGATTATTGGTACACCTGATTTTAGTAATATGTATTTAGTACTAAAAGGTGAAGCAGCCGATGGAGCTCCTTTAGCAGCAGCGAGAGGAATAGACGGTAATGTTGTTTTTGCTTATGGTAGTTTTATTACTGAGGTAATTAACTTTACATTATTGGCTTTATGTGTATTCTTGATGGTTAAAGGAATCAACAAATTGAGAAAAGCAGAAGAAGCAGCGGTGGAAGAAGCACCAGCAGTTGAAGAGCCAAAAGCTCCTTCACAAGAAGATTTGTTAGCTGAAATCAGAGATTTACTTAAAAATCAGAAATAAGATTTCTTTTGAGAATAAAGTTTTTAGAAAAGAGTGGTGCTTTAAGTACCGCTCTTTTTTGTTTATCTAATGTTTGTGTTTGGTATTTCACGTTGTGATTGAGTAATATAAAAATTAAGTATTTTTGCCTTTTAAAGAAAATTTTTGAAATGCCATTAATTCAAGTGATCGAACATTCAGCTGATGTTAAAGCCTATGTTTGGAAAGTAGAGGAGTCAATAGAGGAGTTGTTGGCTGGTTTGCGTTTAAGAGTAGAAACTCAAAAGCGTTTGCAAGGGATGAAATCGCAAGTACATCAAAAGGGGTTTTTAGCTATAAGACAACTTTTGAATGGAATTGGCTACAGTGATTTTGATTTGCTTTATGATGGAAATGGAAAACCTTATTTGATTGATGGGAAATTTATTTCAATCTCGCATTCATTTGAGTATGCTACTATCATTGTGGGTAATGTCTCTGTAGGTATCGATGTTGAAAAAATTAGAGAGAAGATATTTCGCATTGCAGAAAAGTTTTGTAATGACGAAGAACTTCTTTTTGTGGGCAAGAGTGAACATCCAATCAATGTTTTGACTAAGATATGGTGTGCAAAAGAAGCCATGTTTAAAATGTGTGATTCGAAGGGAATTAGTTTTAAAGATCATATGCATGTAACTTTCGATGGTAAGGCAAGTGTAAAAGGAGATAGTATTAATAAGGATTTTTGTTACTATACTGTTAATTTATCGGGCTTTACTTTAGTTTATGCAATTGAGCAGTTAAAGTAGTATTGTAAATTGTAATCTTTTTGTATTTTCGTCAAAATATTAAATGGTATATGGAGAATAATTTAGATTTTGCAACACCTGTTGCTTTAGAGTCAGAAGCAGTTAGAATACAATTCTATAAGAGAACTTATGGAAGTTTGGCTTTAGGGGTACTTCTATTTGTGATTTTTGAAGCTGTTTTATTAAACACGCCTTTAGTTGTAGATGGTATGATGTCATTTATGGTAGATACTAAGTACGCATGGTTAATGATTTTAGGAGCTTTTATGGGAGTTAGCTATATCGCTCAAAACTTAGCTTATAATTCTGCAAGCAAGCCAAAACAATATGCTGGATACGCGTTGTATATTTTGGCACAAGCTTTTCTTTTTGTTCCTCTAATGGTAATAGCTGTTAGTAAAACAGGAGACTTTTCGCTTGTTTCTCAAGCAGGTGTAATGACTTTAGCGTTATTTGGTGGATTGACAGGAGTAGTATTTGCTACTAATGCGAATTTTTCAATCTTAAGATCAATAATAACAATTGGATCATTTTTAGCTTTAGGAGTTATAGTAGCTGGAATCTTGTTTGGATTTAGTATTGGTTTATGGTTTTCTTTTGCTATGGTTGCCTTAGCATCTGCAGCTATTTTATACGATACTTGGCAGGTTAAAAATAAGTTTGCGGCAGATCAATATGTTGCAGCTTCTTTGTCTTTATTTGCCTCTCTGATGCTGTTATTGTGGTATATCCTAAATATACTATCTGGTAGAAATAATTAATATAAAAAAATATAAGTTACATTTGAACCACATTATAGCTATAATGTGGTTTTTTTATAGTAAATAGATAATAAGTGATCTCATGTTTGATTTCTTTTTTGGGGTGTATAAAGATGCTCCATTGTTACAAATTGTATTAGAGTCCATCGTTTTTCTTTTTGGAATATTAAGTGTATGGTATGCGGGTAAAGAGAATATTTTAGTTTATCCTACCGGAATAATAGCTACTGTTATTAGTGTTTATCTTTTATACGTAGCTGGTTATTTGGGTGATATGATTTTGAATGGATACTATTCAATTATGAGTGTATTCGGTTGGTATAATTGGTCACGGGTAGAGAACAATGAAAAAGTTTTAAAGATAAGTAGAACAAATTCAAGGGAGAAAGTCATCGGTTTAGCTATCTTTTTAGTAACTCTTGTTGTCATTTACGTTGTTTATACTTTAGTTGGTAATAAGATTGAACCAGAGAATTACATTGATATTTTTACTTCAGGTGTGTTCTTTACGGGTATGTATTTTATGGCTTTAAAGAAGATAGAGAATTGGACTTTATGGATTTTTGCTGATCTTATTTCTATACCTCTTTATGCTTATAGAGGTCTGGGGATTTTAGCGGTTCAATTTGCTATCTTTACAGTAATGGCTACGATGGCTTATATTTCGTGGTATAAAATTTTGGAAAATGATAAGAGAAATAATTGAAAAGGAATGTGATTTTAAAGCAGTTCGAAGTGGTGGTGCTGGAGGTCAGCATGTAAATAAAGTATCTTCAAAAGTTGTACTTTTTTGGAATGCAAAGTTATCTCAAGGTATCACTAACGAAGAGAGGGAACTTCTTTTTGAACGTCTGAAAAATAGATTTAATAAAGAAGGAATCTTGATTATTGAAGCAGATACTACACGTAGTCAAATTAAGAATAGAGAAATAGTTATCCAAAAGCTTTTTGACTTGTTGAGTAAAGGATTAGCAACTCAAAAAGAGAGAAAGGCAACAAAAACACCTAAACGCATAGTGCAAAAGAGAAAGGAAACAAAGGAAAAAATCTCACTTAAAAAAGCTTTGCGAAAGCGTATTTTTTAATGATTTGATAATATAGAATAGCAAATTGATAATGATTATCTAACATTCAAAAAGGGGATTAACAGTATTATTGGTATAGAATATTTAAGCGAATAAATAGATGATACCGAAGATAATACACCTGTGTTGGTTTGGAAAAAAACCATATTCTGATAAAGTACAAATGTGTTTAAACTCATTTCACAAGTATTTACCTGAATACGAGATTATGTTTTGGAATGAAGACAACTTTGATGTAACTGAGCTAAAATTTGTCCAGGAAGCCTATGCTGAGAAGAAATATGCTTTTGTATCTGATGTTTGTCGATTACACGCTTTAAAATTGCATGGAGGAGTTTATTTTGATACTGATGTTGAAGTGCTTCAAGAGTTGGATTCTTTTTTAGACTTTAGCTTTTTTTGTGGTTTTGAATCGGATAAACTTTTAAGTACCGCTGTTATTGGTGCGGTTCCAAATCACCCAATTATAAATGAATTATTAGATTTTTATAGTAATAAGACTTTTTATAGAAAGTACCACCCTTATAAGAAATACTACACTACGCCGAATACAATTCACGTCACTAAGAAGATTAAGGAAAAAGGTTTAGTATTAGAGGATAGGATGCAGAGGTTAGCAAATAATGTAGCTATATTTCCCACTTCGTATTTTAGTCCTATATGTACAAAAACAGGTGTATGTCATTTAACAGATAATACCTTTACAATTCACCATTTTACTGGTTCGTGGCAAGGTGGTAAAAATCGCAAGGAATGGATAAAGTCTTTCTTTGGTTTGTAAATGAAAGAAGAGTGCCTATATTTGCAACATAAAATCTCAAAGGGGTGCCTTACGGCTGAGATCATACCCATAGAACCTGGGCGGGTAATGCTGCCAAGGGAGTAAACAACATTTCTTTGTTGTAATGGAATAAGTGTAATTATTAATCAATAGAAATAATTGCCCCTTTTATTTGTGAAAAATACTTTTTTTACGAATGAAAAATAAATTTTCAAAATCATTTTTAGTGTGTGGCCTTGCCATAAGTCTACCTGTATTTGGGGTGGCTCAAGAGAAAGTAGTAAATGATAGCATTCAGCATACTGCCTTGAATGAAATCGTGTTGTCAGCTACTCATATTGATGAGAAAACACCTATCGCTTTTACAAATGTTAGTAAACGTGAATTAAGCAAACGCAATTTGGGTCAAGATATCCCTTCATTGTTAGGTCTTTTGCCTTCTGTTGTTACAACTACTGATGCTGGTGCTGGTATAGGGTATTCAAGTTTTCGAGTTAGGGGGTCTGACGCTACTCGTGTCAATGTGACCTTGAATGGTATTCCTTATAACGATGGTGAGTCTCAAGGATCTTTCTGGGTGAATATGCCTGATTTTACTTCTTCTGTACAAAATATCCAATTGCAAAGAGGTGTTGGTACATCAACTAATGGAGCTGCTGCATTTGGTGCAAGTTTAAACCTTAATACAGATGAGTTTTCACATGAAGCTAATGGTGAAATTTCAAATAGCTTTGGTAGTTATAATACAAGGAAATCAACTGCTAAGTTTAGTACAGGGTTAATCAACAACAAATTTGAGTTGGCAGGTAGATTGTCTGATATGAAGTCAGATGGATATATCGATAGAGCCTCGGCAGATATGAAATCATACTTTTTACAAGGGGCTTATGTGGGTGAAACTACTATGATTAAAGCACTGGTTTTTGGAGGTAAGCAAAAAACGTATCAAGCGTGGAGTGGAGTTTATCAAGATGACCTTGATAAATACGGTAGACGTTATAACCCTGCAGGAAAGTATAAGGATGATAATGGAAACGAGCAGTTTTATAAGAATGAAACGGATAATTATATTCAAAAACACTATCAACTTCACTGGACTGAAAGATGGAACGACGCATGGTCTTCTAACGTCTCTTTACATTATACGAAGGGAGATGGTTATTACGAAAATTATAAAAAGAAGCAAGATTTAGAAAGTTATGGACTATCTCCTGTAATCGTTGATGGAAAGGATATTCGCGAGAGTGACTTGATAAGACGCAAACACTTGGATAATCACTTTTATGGAATGGTTTTCAATACTAAGTACGCTACGGATAAGCTTAGTGTAGTTTTAGGTGGGGGAGCGAATAAGTATGAAGGTGATCACTTTGGAGAAATACTATGGGTAAAGGAAGCGGTAAAGCATTCGTACAAACAGGAATATTATCGCGATGATGCTGTTAAAACAGATATGAATTTCTATGCTAAAGCAACTTGGCAATTTGTTGATAAGTGGAGTCTGTTTGGAGATATGCAGTATAGGAGGGTTACCTATGAAGCTAATGGAATTGAAACAGGGCTTGTAAATGACAAGTTTAACTTCTTTAATCCTAAAGGAGGAATAACTTACCAATTGGATAATCAGAATCAGTTTTACTTTTCTTATGCTCGTGCAAATAGAGAGCCGAATAGAAAAGATTATGAAGGACTTGGAAAGCCCAAAGCGGAGAAATTAAATGATTATGAATTAGGATGGCGTCACAAAGGAGAGAGAGCCTCAATCAATGTGAATGCTTATTTGATGGATTATAAAGATCAATTGATACTTACAGGAGAAATCAATGACGTAGGGGGGATGTTGAGAGCTAATAGTGGTGATAGTTATAGGCTTGGACTTGAGGTCGAAGCAAATGTAAAAGTCTTAGATAAAGTGTATTGGTCTCCGAGTTTAACTATAAGCACAAATAAGAATAAGAACTTTAAGACAAACATAGACGAACAATCAGTTAATTTAGGAACGACTAATATCGCTTTTTCTCCTGATTTTATAGCGTCGAATACACTGACTTATCTGCCTATAAAGGGTATGAGTGTTTCTTTGTTAACTAAGTTTGTAGGGGAGCAATATATGGCTAATATAGATGCTAAAGAGTCTAAGTTGGATTCCTATTTTATTAATGATTTAAATGCGACCTACGAGTTCCCTATTAAAGGATGGGTAAAGTCTATAGGGGTATCAGTTTTAGCAAATAATATTTTTAATGTCAAGTATATATCAAATGGATATTATGATACTGATTGGGGACCTGCTTATTATTCCCAAGCAGAGTTTAATATTTTAGGTGGGGTAACAATTAAGTTTTAAAACGCTGAAATAAGAGTTGTGGATTAATAAAAGAAAGAGGTTTAAAAAACCTCTTTTTTTATTAATATTTTACATAGATAACGTCTCCTTTTTTTTGGGTATCAGGATAAGCCTTTAAAGCATATTTAAGCTTAATTCCTACAGGTCTCCCCCAAGCTCCTGTAGCTATATCGTAAGAAACTTTCTCTCCATTATGCAGATGTGTTGCAGTACAATAGAAAAATGTTTTGCGAGTAGGGTCTTGAATAAGTATGGAAGAACCATCTGCTTGTATATGGTGATTGGGGCAAGTTAGTTCATAACTGTAATATTCATTCATTCCATTTGACGAGTAAATAGCTACACCTGAAATACCTGCTTGAGCTGACCGATCTACGTAGACTCCACCTGGATATCTTAAGTTATCAGCATAGGATAAGGGAATACTTAAACTTACATTCTGACTTGGTAGATAGGGATTTGAATTATTGATATCACTTTTTGAACAGCTTGTTATTAAGACTATTGTGGTAAAAAGCACTAATGTTTTTTTCATTGTCTAAATATTTGTAAAACAAATTTAATTATTTAACTTTGACAAAGTGTTGAAGGACACAGTTAATAACATAGAAACGTAAAAAAAATACAATATTGTAAGAAATCCCGTATTTATGGGATTTTTTCTATTTATATAAACCATTAATTATGAGTAAGATTTCGTATTATACTGCTGAAGGACTAAAGAAATTGAAAGACGAATTAGAGCAGTTAAAAAGTGTTGAGCGTCCGAAGGCTTCTCAAGCAATTGCTGAAGCTAGAGACAAGGGAGATTTATCGGAAAATGCGGAGTACGATGCAGCTAAGGAAGCACAAGGTTTATTGGAACTTAAAATTGCTAAATTAGAAGAAGTTGTTGCTAGTGCAAGATTAATTGATGAATCACAGTTAGATAATTCTAAAGTGTTAGTATTATCTAAGGTTAAGATCAAAAATCAGGCGAATGGAATGCAAATTACATATACATTAGTTGCAGAAAGTGAAGCTGATTTGAAAACTGGAAAGATATCTGTTACTTCACCTATAGGTAGAGGACTTTTAGGTAAGAGTGTAGGAGATGTTGCTGAAATTCAAGTTCCAAATGGAATTATGAAGTTTGAGATTCTTGAGATAGGTAGAGATTAATTAAAAAGATATTAATATGAGCTCAATATTTACAAAGATTATAAGTGGGGAGTTGCCTGCTTATAAAGTGGCAGAAGATGATAATTTCTTAGCTTTTTTGGACATTAATCCTAATGCTAAAGGTCATACTTTGTGTATTCCGAAGAAAGAAATAAATAAGATCTTTGACATGGATGAGGATCATTATTTAGAGCTAATGAAGTTTTCGAGAAAAGTGGCTATAGCTTTAGAAAAAGCGATACCATGTAAGCGAGTTGGTATGGCTGTTGTCGGTTTAGAAGTTCCTCATGTTCATGTGCATCTAATCCCTTTACAAGAAATGGATGATATGCGCTTTACTAAGAAGGAGAAATTAACTACAGCTGAATTCGAGCAAGTTACTGAAGCTATTAAAGCTGCCTTGTAAGGGAATTGAGTTTCTAATAAAAACAAAAAAGTCGATAAGAAATTATCGACTTTTTTGTTTTTTATATGTCAAGCAGAAAGTTGTGCCTTTGCCTACTTCTGAGTGATAAACTTTAATTTTTCCACTTTGAAATTGCTCTACTATTCTCTTGGTAAGTGATAGTCCTAATCCCCAACCTCTTTTCTTGGTTGTATAGCCTGGCTCAAATATTTTTGAGTGAAGTTTCTTTGGGATCCCACTACCCGTGTCCGTAATGAATATGTTTACAGTTTTGTTGTTATCCTGTATGAGAATGTCTAACTTACCTATACCTTTCATTGCATCAATGGCGTTTTTGATTAAGTTTTCAATTGTCCAACTGTGAAGCTCTTTGTTTAGAGGAATCATAATTGGGTAGTCAGGTAGGTTGATTGTATATTCAATTTGTTTAGAATTTCGAGGACTGAGATACTCAAAAGTCTTTCTTGTTTCTTCTACAATATCGTAGGGACTAAGTTGAGGTTTAGATCCTATTTTAGAAAAGCGATCAGCAATTGTTTGCAAGCGAGCTACATCCTTGTGAATTTCTGATGTAATCTGCTCATCTACGTTTTCAAGCTTCATTATTTCAATCCATCCGAGTAGCGAAGATAGTGGAGTTCCAATTTGATGCGCCGTTTCTTTGGCCATACCTGTCCAAAGCTTATTTTGCATAGCACTTCTATGGCTCCTATAAAAATTGAAGATAAGTACAGAGAAAAATAGAAATACTAAAACTAATGATATTGGATAGTATTTGAGTTTAGTTAATAGGGATGAGTTACCATAATATAAATATTGGATTTCATCACCTATTTTTACTTCCATCGGAGTATTTTGTGATTTTAATTTCTTTAAGTAATCCTGCGCTTTCTTAGGGTTGTTTACTATTCGTTCATCTACATTAATAAAGGATAATATACTGTCTTTTTCAGTAGTTTGTACAATTGGAATAGTCTTGTTCTCTGTCAGAATAAGAAGAGAGAGTCCTAAACTTGTATCGCTTAGTTTCGCATTGTATAATGTATTGGTCGTTTCCGCCCAGATGTTCATTTTAATACGTTCTTCTTCTTTGTACATTTGGAAGAAGGTATAAGTATTCCACAAAATTAGTACAAGAGTGAAAAAAGCTGCTGTTACAAGAAGCCAACGTATTATTTCCTTTTTGTTATTCAATTGCGTATTATTATTAGCGTATATAAAAGTATGTAAATTAAACGAGAAAGTTCTTTTAGAATTGTATCCTTATAAAATTTTCCCTTTCTAAAAGCTTTTGTAAATTTACTACTTTACAAAAATATAACATTATGAAGACTATAAAACCAAGTGATATTAGCGTAGTGGAACTACAGGGTTTCTTACAGAGTTCTGTTGGCCCTCGTCCTATTGCGTTAGCTAGTACTTTGGATGCTGATGATAAGCCTAATCTTTCCCCTTTTAGCTTCTTTAATTTGTTTAGCGCTAATCCTCCTATTTTGGTATTTTCACCTTCGAGAAGGGTAAGGGATAATACATGTAAGCATACATTGTTCAATGTACAAGCGACAATGCAAGTAGTTATAAATGTCGTGACATATGATATGGTACAGCAAACTTCTTTGTCAAGTACTGAGTATAAGGATGGTGTTAATGAATTTATTAAGGCAGGTTTTACCATGATTCCATCGGACGAGGTTAGGCCATTTAGAGTTAAAGAAAGCCCAGTGCAGTTTGAATGCATTGTGCAAGAGGTAATTGGTTTAGGAAATGAGGGAGGAGCTGGTAATTTAGTGATTTGTGAAGTTGTCAAAATGCACATTGATGAGGGTATCCTGACTAGTGATGGGAAAATAGATCAAACTAAATTAGACTTAGTTTCTCGCATGGGGGGCAATTGGTACTCACGAGCTAATGAGGGGATGTTTGAAGTAGAAAAACCTTTGACTACATTGGGAGTAGGAGTTGATGTTATACCACGCGATGCTTTGGATAGTGGTGTTTTTAATGGAAATGACTTGGGGATTTTAGGCAATGTAGAGCACTTGCCAAGTGAAGAAGATATTTTGAAATTCGTAGAGTCAAATAATGAATTAAGTGATATCTTGCAAGGTGGAAATGTAAATGATAAATTTGCATTGGCTAAAAAGTATTTAGAAGAAAATAATGTACCTTTGGCTTGGAAAACCATACTGGCAAAATAGTTAATAAAAAACGAGGAAAATATTTATACAATGGAAGTTACAGGAAGAATCAAATTGATTGGACATATTCAAGATATTAGTTCAAGTTTTAGAAAAAGAGAGGTTGTCGTAACAACAGATGAGCAGTATCCACAACATATTATGATTGAGTTTACTCAAGATAGAGTTAGTTTGTTAGATACATTTCAAGTTGGAGAACCTGTTCGTGTTTCAATTAATTTGAGAGGAAGAGAATGGGTTAGCCCACAAGGTGAAACGAGATACTTCAATACAATTCAAGGATGGAGAATTGAGAAAGCTGCTGCTGGACAACCGGGTCCTGATATGCAACAAATGCCTAATCAAGGATTTGGTGGTAATAATATGAACCAAGGTGGTTTTGGAAACCAAGGTCAACAGAACCAGGGATTCCAACAACAGCAAACACAACAAGGTGGTTTTAACCAAAGTAATGACGGTTCTCAGTTTAACAATCAACAAGGTGGGTTTAATAATCAAGCTCAACAAGGTCAAGGTTTCCAACAGCAACAAACGCAACAAGGTGGTTTTAATCAAGGAAACCAAGGAATGTATGCTCAGAATCAAGGTCAAAACCAATTTAATCAATTTGGACAACAGAATACAGGAAATCAGTTTCCGCCTGCTTCAAGCTATAATGAAGAGGAACACGATGATTTACCTTTTTAATTAAAATAGAAAGTCCCTGAGTTAACCTTAGGGACTTTTTTTACCTTTTTTTAAATGATTACTCTCTTAAATGAACATTACCTAAGTTTTCCAGATGTTGATCAAGCCCATGAATCAGGCATACTTGCCTTAGGTGGAGACCTTTCTCCAGAAAGATTGGTGTTGGCTTATAACTCTGGTATTTTCCCTTGGTTTGAAGACGGTGAACCTATTACTTGGTGGGCACCTAACCCGCGTATGGTTTTGTTTTTTGATAATTTAATCATTTCTAAGAGCATGCGTAATGTCTTGAATAGAGGTTCATTTCGCATTACCATGAATACTTGCTTTAGAGAGGTAATCACGAATTGTCAAAGTATTAAACGCGTAGGGCAAAATGGTACCTGGATTACGGATGATATGATTGAGTCTTATTGTACTTTACACGAGATGGGAATTGCTAAATCTTTTGAGGTTTGGCAGGATGGCAATTTGGTTGGTGGGTTATATGGAATTGATTTAGGCCATATCTTTTGTGGAGAGAGTATGTTTTCGAAGGTTTCTAACGCAAGTAAGGTTGCTTTTATTTACTTAAGTCAATATCTCCAGTCAATGGGATATAAACTGTTAGATTGTCAAGTTTATAATGATCATTTGAGCAGTTTAGGCGCAATAGAAATTCCAAGAGATGTTTTTATGGAATACTTACTTCAAGGTTAGTCCTTTTTCTCAATTGCTTTCTTCATTCTGTTGATAAGTATTAGTTTTTATACCTTTTTTCTTTTTTTGTTGATAACTAATATGTTTGTGCTTTATTAGTGTTGATAACTACTTTATATCTGTTGATAAGTGCTCATATAAGCCCTATGAAATGTTGATAACTCTTTATTCGTGTTTATAAATTCCCTTTTTATTGTTTATAACTGAAGTATTGATGTTAATAAGTTAAGAGGTTAGATCTCACAGGAGAGCTATTCTTTTGTGTAAAATAATTCCCCTGTGAAATTCTTACTCATGTCTTAGAGGTATAGTTCCTTTCCCATTTCTATAAATTCTTCTGACTTTTCTCGCATTCCTTGCTCTGCTGTATCTCTAATCTCTTGTGATATTTTCATAGAGCAGAACTTAGGTCCACACATTGAACAGAAGTGAGCTACCTTTGCACCATCTGCTGGTAGAGTCTCGTCGTGAAATTCTCTTGCCGTATCAGGATCTAGTGATAAGTTGAATTGATCTTCCCATCGAAACTCAAAGCGTGCTTTACTTAACGCATTATCTCTGTATTGTGCTCCTGGATGCCCTTTGGCTAAGTCTGCGGCGTGTGCAGCAAGTTTATAGGTAATTACTCCATCTTTTACGTCTTTTTTGTTCGGTAGTCCTAAGTGTTCTTTGGGAGTAACATAACACAGCATGGCTGTTCCATACCAACCGATCATTGCCGCTCCAATGGCTGAAGTGATGTGATCATATCCTGGTGCAATATCTGTAGTTAATGGTCCTAATGTATAAAAGGGTGCTTCTCCACAATCGCGTAATTGCTTTTCCATGTTTTCTTTAATCATGTGCATAGGTACATGTCCTGGTCCTTCTATCATGACTTGTACATCGTGTTTCCAAGCGATTTTGGCTAATTCTCCTAAGGTTTCTAATTCTGCAAATTGTGCTGCATCATTAGCATCAGCAATTGAACCTGGCCTTAAACCATCCCCTAAGGAGAAAGCGATATCGTACTTTTTCATGATCTCGCAGATTTCTTCAAAATGGGTATATAGAAAATTCTCCTTATGGTGAAACAAACACCACTTCGCCATTATAGATCCTCCGCGGGACACTATACCTGTCACTCGATTAGCAGTGAGGTGTATGTAGCGCAGTAGTACCCCTGCATGAATGGTGAAATAGGACACGCCTTGTTCAGCTTGTTCGATTAGGGTATCTTTGAATATTTCCCAAGTTAGATCTTCTGCTATCCCTTTTACTTTTTCTAAGGCTTGATAAATTGGTACTGTACCTATAGGGACAGGTGAGTTGCGTATTATCCACTCTCTTGTTTCGTGAATGTTTTTACCTGTTGATAAGTCCATTATGGTGTCCGCACCCCAACGACAAGCCCATACTGCTTTCTCTACTTCTTCTTCTATAGAAGATGTAACTGCGCTATTTCCAATGTTTGCATTGATTTTTACTAAGAAGTTACGACCAATAATCATGGGTTCACTCTCTGGGTGATTGATATTGTTTGGAATGATAGCGCGTCCACTTGCTATTTCTTCACGGACAAATTCTGGAGTAATAAAATTTTTAGGAGTATTAGCGCCAAAGCTATTGCCTTGATGCTGCTGCTTCATAGCTGAGGTAGCTTTGTTTAGCTGTTCTATTCTTTGGTTTTCTCTGATAGCTACGTATTCCATCTCAGGTGTGATTATTCCCTGTTTAGCATAGAATAATTGAGTTACGTTAGCTCCTTCTTTAGCCACTTTAGGGTTGTGTCTAAATTCGAAGCGCAAATGATTGAGTTTTTCATCTGCCAATCTTGCTTTGCCGTACTCTGAAGTGATTGATCTTAGAATATCTACATCCTCTCTGTCTATGATCCACTGTTCTCTTAGGCGTGGTATTCCTTGGCGGATATCGATTGTAATGTTTGGATCTGTGTAAGGGCCAGAAGTGTCGTATACTGTGACGGGAGGATTGTGTTCTGTGGTTCCATTGGAGAGTTTAGTGTCGCTTAGTGAGATTTCTCTCATTGCTACTTGAATAGGGTAGATTGTTCCCTTGATATACACTTTTCTTGAGTTGGGAAAAGGCGTTTGTGAAATGCTGTGTTGTTCCATTGTCTTATTTAGTTTAATGAGTAAATACTTGTTAGATTGAATGGAACCACTTGATTGTAGTACGTGTGATTATTTGGTATATCCTTACTTATAGACAATTGCTGCGTTGGTGAGATAGTATTGACGTTAGTAGTCTTATTGACCTTTACAATTCTCTGTCTTTGTATTGCAGTAAGGCTTACAATAAACTGTTTACAAGTGAATCGTTTGTAGCAGAAAAACGGTACGCTGTGTTTATAGATTTTAAGTTCCATTCCTTTTGTTCTTATGAGATATAACTTTAGGAATGGCTACAAGAAGGCACGGTCGTACCTATTTAATGAAGTCATCTTACTTTTCCCTACGCTAGTATTAACCAGATCAGGTTCAAAGGGTGAAGTCTCAGCCTACAATTTGTGTAGACACCCCTAAAGCTTGAGGCAAATATAGCCATTAATCATTAGCAAACAAATTACCCGCTTGTTCCTCATCGGCCAAATAAAAAACGCTGAGAACTAATCTCAGCGTTTCTATTTATATTTTTTCTGCATAAAGAATATAGTATCTTGGAGTAAACCACCTCAAGAGAGGTCTGATACCTAACTTTTTGATTGGGTGTGTCCACATATCTCTATCGATGATCTTATATCCAGCTTTTTGTACAAGCCAATCTAATTGCCAAGATTCAAATTCGTGATAATGTCTGTCTAACATATCCGTTTTACTTCTATAGGCAGTGCTAAACCACAATCTCAACGGAACTGATATTACAATTTTATTAGCCTTACATGATTTAAGTACTGTATAAGGATTTAGTAAGTGTTCTAAAATTTCAAAAGCCGTTAAGACTTCGTAATCTCCATTTGTTAAAGCACTCTGATCTTCATCTAAATCTTCTCCGGTGGTATTGGTAACTTTGAATCCATCTTCTTGCATAATTTTAGAAAGTGGATTAACTACCCCTAAGTCTAGAATGGTTGAGTCTTTCGCAATATGTTTATTGACAAACTCCATTGTCTTTCTAAATCTCTTACTTGGATATGTTTTTTCGTACATGGTATTTTAAACGAACTGAATTGTATTAAGCTTCTGCTGGTATAGTTTTACTTTTCGATATTTTGTTTACGATTATAGCGATAGCTCCATCTCCCATAACATTACATGCTGTTCCAAAACTATCCATAGCGATATAAAGTGCAATCATTAAACTTTGTTGCTCCATATCGAATCCCAAGATAGAGGCTAATACTCCTAATGAAGCCATAATAGCACCTCCTGGTACTCCTGGTGCAGCTACCATAGTGATTCCCAACATAAAAATAAATCCAACCATGAGGGTAAAATCAACTGTTTGACCTTGTACCAACATCAATGCAATAGCACATGCAACTATCTTCAAGGTACTTCCAGCTAAGTGAATGGTTGCACATAGAGGTACTGTAAATCCTCCAATTTTTGGATCGACATTATTTTTTATTGTCTGCTCTAATGTAATTGGAATTGTTGCAGCAGAAGATTGTGTTCCTAAAGCAGTGAAGTAGGCGGGTAGCATATTCTTCATCAGCATGAAAGGATTTTGCTTACTTATTGTACCTGCAATTACATATTGGAATACTAATACAAAGACGTGCAGGATAAAGATCACTCCGATTATTTTTACAAACGTATCCAGTACAACGAATACTTGACCGTTATAAGTCATATTCAAGAATATACCGAATATAAACAGCGGTAAGAAGGGAATGATTGCTTTATTGATAACAGACATAATGATGCTCTGAAAATCGTTAAAAACACCCTCTAAATACGTGAAATTACCTTTTGATATTCCTATTCCTAACAGAAAAGAGATAACGAGAGCACTCATAACGTCAAACATGGGGGGCATAGCGATATCAAAATAAGATTCCAAGTTTTTAGTAGATTCTGTAATATTGCCCAGCTGTTCAGTGGCTAAAATATTAGGGAAAGTAGTAATACTTACTCCATAGGAGATAAATCCAGCGAATAGCGTAGAGCTATAAGCAATGGCGGTGGTAATTAATAAAAGTTTACCGGCATTTTTACCAATATTTCCAATTGCTGGTACTATTAGACCAATGATGATCAGGGGAACAATAAATTTTAAAAATCCTCCGAAAACACTATTAAAAGTGCTGAATATTCTCCCAATTGATTCTGGGAGGCGGTTACCTAACACGCTACCTAACACGATAGCAATAATAATCTGTATTAATAGGTTGTTTTTTAAAAATTTCATAATAAAAACTAGTTGTGCTGGGTAAAAGTAATAAAAAAAAGCCTCAGAATTAACTGAGGCTTTTATAAATATTGCTAAAAGGTTGTTGATTAACCTAAAGAAGCTCTTTTGAATCCAGTGATTTCTACACCAAAACCTTTCACGTATTCTCCAACTTTTTTAGACTCATCTTTAATAAAGTTTTGGTCTAATAAAGCTTTCTCTTGATCTAAAGTAGTGTTGTCACTGATGAAACGTTGAATTTTACCAGGTAAAATTCTATCCCAAATATTTTCTGGTTTACCTTCAGCTTTTAATTCAGCTTTAGCATCTTCTTCCGCTTGTTTTAATACTTCGTCAGTAATTTGAGCGTAAGAAATATATTGAGGTACATTTTTAAGAGTTTTTCCTAAACGTACTAATTCTTCATTTTCTTTTACGATAACAGCAATACGAGCTTCAGTTTCTTTAGCTACGAACTCTGGATCGAAATCTTTGTAAGACAATGTTTCAGCTCCCATAGAAGCAACTTGCATAGAGATATCTTTTCCTAACTCCTCAGCTTTTGCAATTACAGCAGATAAAGCAGTGATAGCAGCAATTTTGTTACCGTGGATGTAAGTACCGATATAAGCTCCTTCTAAAACTTCGAAAGATCCGATTTCAATTTTCTCACCGATAACTCCAGTTTGCTCGATTAACTTGTCAGCTACAGTCATACCTTCAAATTCAGAAGCTAAGAATTCTTCTTTTGTGTTGAAGTTGATTGCTTTTTGAACCATTTCTTTTGCAAGAGCAACGAAAGAATCATTTTTACCTACGAAGTCAGTTTCACAGTTTAATGTGATAACAACTCCTCTAGTTTTAGTATCATTTACGTAAGAAATAGCTACTCCTTCGCTTGACTCACGGTCAGAACGGTTAGCAGCAACTTTTTGTCCTTTTTTACGTAACACTTCGATAGCTTTATCGAAGTCACCTTCAGCCTCTACTAAAGCTTTTTTACAGTCCATCATTCCGGCACCTGTAATTTGTCTTAGCTTGTTTACTTCTGCAGCAGTAATATTTGCCATTGTTCGTTGTATTAAATAGTTAATAAAAAAAGTCGTTATCGACAGCGCTTACAAAAGTAGACAACTATCAGCATAACGACTTTATGATATTGTTAAAAAATTATGCTTTAGGAGCATCAACTTTAGCAGCTGCTGCTTCTTCTTTTTCAGATTTTCTTTCTGCATTACCTTCGATAATAGCAGAAGTAACTAAAGATAATATTTTTTCAATTGATTTAGAAGCATCATCGTTTGCTGGGATAACGAAATCAACTTGACGTGGGTCAGAGTTAGTATCTACCATAGCGAAGATCGGAATGTTTAATTTTTGAGCTTCTTTAATCGCAATGTGTTCAGCTTTGATATCAACTACAAATAGAGCAGCTGGTAGACGAGTCATGTCAGCAATAGAACCTAAGTTCTTCTCTAATTTTGCGCGTAGACGTTCAACTTGTAAACGCTCTTTCTTAGAAAGAGTCATAAATGTACCGTCTTTTTTCATTCTATCGATTGAAGCCATTTTTTTAACAGCTTTACGAATAGTAACGAAGTTTGTTAACATACCACCTGGCCATCTTTCAGTGATGTAAGGCATGTTAGCTGCAGCTGCTTTTTCAGCTACGATGTCTTTCGCTTGCTTTTTTGTAGCAACGAAAAGGATTTTTCTTCCTGATGCAGCGATTTTTTTCAAAGCTTCATTAGCTTCTTCAATTTTAGCTGCAGTTTTATATAGATTGATAATGTGAATACCATTACGCTCCATATAGATGTAAGGAGCCATATTTGGGTCCCATTTTCTAGTCATGTGTCCGAAGTGAACACCTGCTTCTAGTAATTCTTTAACTTCTACTTTGTTTGCCATTTTTGTAATAGTTTACGTTCTGTTACTTTAGCAATGGATGAGTAGCGAGGATAAATTCGGTCCCAACCATTTAGATGCTAAACTACCTCTTGCCTCGGCAAGTGGGCAACAAAAACTTAGATTTTTTAATAATATGTAAATATTAACGTTTAGAGAATTGGAATCTCTTACGAGCTTTCTTCTGACCGAATTTCTTACGCTCAACCATACGTGGGTCACGTGTAAGTAATCCTTCTGGTTTTAAGATTGCTCTGTTTTCAACTTCTACTTCACACATTGCTCTTGCAATTGCCATACGCACTGCTTCAGCTTGTCCTGTAGTTCCTCCTCCGTATACATTTACTTTGATATCAAAGTTCTCAGCATTCTCAGTCATTGCTAGAGGCTGTAAAACTTTGTACTGTAATGTACCAGTTGGGAAATAAGTTTTAAAATCTTTTTTGTTTACTGTGATGTTTCCTGTTCCTTCTGAAACATAAACACGAGCCACAGCAGTTTTTCTTCTACCGATTTTGTGAATAACTCCCATTACTTAATTTCGTTTAAATTAACGGTTTTAGGTTGTTGAGCTTCGTGTTTGTGCTCAGCACCTACATTTACATTTAGATTACGGAATAATTGTGCTCCTAATTTGTTTTTAGGCAACATTCCTTTTACTGCTTTCTCGATCAATAATGCAGGGTTTTTTTGTTGCATTACTTTAGCAGTTAATGATCTTTGTCCTCCTGGGTAACCTGTGTGACGGATGTAAGTCTTGTCATCTAATTTGTTACCTGTTAGGTTGATTTTTTCTGCGTTGATAACGATTACGTTGTCTCCACAGTCTACGTGCGGTGTGTAATTTGTTTTGTGTTTACCTCTTAAAAGTACTGCAACTTTTGAAGCAAGACGTCCCAAATTTTGACCTTCAGCGTCAACAATTAACCACTCTTTTTGAGCAGTTGCTTTGTTAGCCGATACTGTCTTGTAGCTTAAACTTTCCACAATAAATTTGTATTTAATTAAACATTCCATTCCCAATTAAGGGAGTGCAAAATTACATAAAATCTTTTACTATACAAATTTATAGTCTTTTTTTTCGAATTAATTGGGGCTCAATCGTTTGAATAACAATTGTATCGACAGAAGTTTTGTCCTGCTTTATGCTATCTTTTAATGTGCCATTTTCTTATCTATACTTTTTTTCTTTTGAAAAGAGATGCTTAGAGGTAATTGTTTTATTTTTAGTAGCTTATTATACAAAGAATAGTTATGAAAAAGTTATTTGTTTTTCCAATTGTGTTTCTTAGTTGTTTGTTTTCTATGAGCTGTAATCAGACTCATAAGAATAGCGCGTCAGTAATTACTGATACAAATAGTACCTCTCCTGTCATAATTGATAATAAACACGAAAGGCAAAATGCGTTATATGATCGTGTAAAAGTAGATTTAGTGGAAGGTAGATTTACAGAGGCACCTTCGGAAATTGAACTGAGTATTTGGAATCAATCACAGGAGGTAATCAAGGTGAAAGGCGATTATAGGATTTGCATATTAGAAGGTAGAGAGTGGATCCCTATTGATTTTGAAGATCTGTCAATAGGAGGTGACTCTTATGTTATTAGTAAAGGTGTGAGTGTGAAAGTATCTGTTCAGATACATCCTAATTTGGTTGAGTACAAGCAGGGGGACTATCGGGTTTCTGTTGCTATTGATAGTGATGTAGGAGAGGTCGAAGTAGATGGATATTTCTCTATTGTGAAGTAGATTAGAGATGATAAAAAGAAGTTGTGATTTGCTTTTATACGTTTAGAGATTCAGATGATCAGGTGTGCTTATGCTTTAAACAAACAAGGAACAACTGTTTTTTTAGTTGTTCCTTGTTTGTTATTTTACTTAGTACAGTTTGGGGTTATATAATTCTGGATATTTTGCCATTTTGGCATCATAGTAAGGAGTTATTATATCTAATGTTTGTTCAAAAGTTAAGTCGCTGACCGATATTAACTTAAATATACCACATTCTTTTTTTCTATAATCTGCGTAACAAAGTGCTACGGGAATATTTGCTTGTTTGGCTATTTGATAGAATCCTTGCTTCCATTTGTCTGAAAATGATCTTGTTCCTTCTGGGGTGTTTACAATGGCAATTTTCTCTGCCTCGTTGATTAATTCTACAGCGTACTCCACTAAATTCTGTCTTTTTGATCGATCAACTCCTATACAGCCTAATGCTTTAAAGAAAAAGCCAAACCACGACTTAGTATAATAATCTTTTATAAACATTTTGAAGGGAACTCCCATTATCCAAAAACAAGCTAAACTGTAGTAGAAATCCCAGTTTGAAGTGTGAGGAACACAGATTAATACTGTTTTTTTAGCTTCATCAATAGAAATTCCATTCGTATTCAATTTCCATCCTGTGACTCCTAACATTAAACGACCAAGCAGTTTTTTCATTTCTCTTTGTTTGTTAATTATAAAAAGCAAATATAGAATAATTTACGTGTCCCCACTCGTGGTATAATTTGTAATTAAATGCTAATCTTTTTTCGCTAACTATTGTATTATTCTGATTTCTCTTCTTTTCTCAACTTTTTGGTTGTCTGTATATAGAAGTAGTAGTTAATCGATAAGTTCGAGAAGAAATAGATATTCGGAAAACTTAAGCTAAGACCTATTTTTTAAGAATATTCCTATACTGAACAATGTACTGAGTATAAGCAAGACCAGTAGTTCTTTCATCGGATTGGGATGGTTGGCTTTTTGCATGATACGCACACCAATTTTGTAATACACGGAGTGAGCTATTGTAAAGACAAAGAAAGGATATAGTAAGAATAGTATGACAAACAAAGGTGGGTAGATGGTAAAGTATGAATGATGAAATTTTAAGACCGCCAGTGCTAATAAAAAGAGCCCAAAGAATAAAATTGTAAATAGGACAATGAGGATCAATGTTAGCTTTATCCGTGTTCTGATTGTTTTTGCAGTAGGTGTTTTTGGTACTGTAGTCATTTGCCTTAGTCCAATTTTTAGAATAGTATTTTCCAGTATTTCAATTCGTATGGTGTAAGTAAAATTTCTGAGTATTAGTTGATTAAACTTTATTTCTATCGTAAAACATAGAGTTGTACTTCACTCAAATCTGGGGAGAACGCAGAAGTACACAATCAGTGTAGTGATGGAAAAAAAGCAATGAGTCACATGTGATGTTCTTAATTTTTGTTATTGGAAAGATTAACTGTTGTAGTATCTGGTATTTGTATGGATAAAAGGGATAAGGTTGTTTATTTGTGAATAGCAATAAGTCATTTTTATTTATTACAAGGTAATCTGTTATAATTTGTTAAATTTACATGTTTTTTTGTTTATATAAGGAGGGTATGATAATAATAAAGGAGGCAAGAGATAAATATTTTAGTACATTAGAACGTGTGACCACTACAGGGACGTTTACTTGTCCAGAGTGTCAGAAAACACATCGAATGCAAATAGAAGCTATATGTACAGTTGAGCATATAGTGTATGTACCAATCTATGCCCATCAGAAAAAAGTTATCGTTCGTTGTCCTGTCTGTGATACAATGTTTGCTCCAGCGTATTTTCCGACAGCATCGCGAGAGGTGATTTCGCGATTGGAAAAGAAGTCGTATCGATGGTATCATTTTTTGCTATCTGGATTTACTATTTTATTTGTGTTAATCTTTGTGATAGGGATGTGGATTGGAAATAGGCAAGAGAATGATTACAAAAGAGATCAAATCGCTATTTTAGAAACAGGTGATGTGGTGTTCTACGAACTTGAGAACGGTGATCGTTCGGCTATGTACGTGACAGAAGTAGCAGGTGATACTTTGTATGTCAGACAAAACAGAAAATCTGTGCAAAAAGGGGATGTGTTTTTGATCGATGAACCGATGTACTACACAGAAAAGGTGACGCTGTTTTCTCGCACGAAGTTAGAAGAACTGTTTGCTGAGGATAAGGTATATAAGATATATAAAAGTACAACTACAATCGAGTTTAACCCTGAAATATTTGAAAATATAGATCAATAATTTTTTAAAGAGTATGACAACACTAATCTTTAAGGTACTTAATCGAAAAAAGTATAACATCACAATGATTGCAATCTTTGCCGTAGTATTGATATATTGCTTTATTAATCTGATATCGATTGTACATGCATTTAATACAGGGAGTACAAGTGCGTTTATATATATTACAGTATTTGTTGTGGTCATTCTACTGATTGTCAGATTGCGTTCAGTGTTTACTACGCAAGTATGCATTGATATTAATGAACAAGGAGTGACAATTAAGAAAGGTAGAGAAGTGAAATCTATCAAACACGCAAATATTGTTATGGTTAAACGATATTCAGCTGTTGCAGGGGATTTGGTGATTTTCTTTGCAGCCGGTCAGGAAGAGCCTTTCTTTTCTTTTGAATCTGCTGACCGAACGATGATAAATACCCTTTTAGGGCGCTTGGAGAATTATCAGAGTTATACTGCTGTTGATCGAGTAGGTAAATTAGATGAGCATTGGACAGAATACCTAAATGGAAGAGCTGTAGAGGGAAATGTAAACCTCCTTGCTAATGCGAGAGAACATGAGGTGAAAGGTAATAAGAAGATATTTGTTATTATCGGTGTAGTATTAGGTTTGGTCGTGTTGTTCCCTATTATGTCATTGTTGATTAGTAATAATGAATATTATGAAGCGAGGGATGGTCAGATGTATTATGGGGATGTACTATTAGAAGGTGTTAATCCTGATGCGATCCGCAGGTTAGACGCAAATGTGATCAAAGACTCTACACATGTCTATTATAAGGATCAGGTACTTGCATGGGCTGACCGTCCTACATTTAAATATTTAGGTACAGTGTTCTTTAGTGATAAAAATGGGGTGTACTTCGAGACTAATAAGATGTTTGGTTCGAATGAGATAAAACCGTTGGAAGGGGAGTATGACAAGGCTACTTTCAAAGCGTTAGGTAATTCTTTTTTATATAAGGATGCAAATTATCTTTATCATTTAAAAGCAGGTATGGAAGGAGAAAAAAGTCCGTTGTCAATACTCGAAGTAGAAGGGCTTGATCTGAATTCATTAGAAGTACTAAATGACAAATGGGCAAAAGATAAGGGGCAAGTTTACTTTGTAACTTGGGAGACTTTGCGTCCGTGTCTGGAGATAGATGTAGCTTCTTTCGAGGTGATAGATGGAACAGTAGCGAAGGATAAAACATCAGTATACTATCTATCTAAAGATCTAAAGTCTGATAATGCTCGTGCTACCAAAGATGAGAATTATGCTATACTAAAAGGTGCAGATGCGCCTACCTTCGAAAAAGTAGATTATAAGACGTATCAAGATAAAAATACGGAATGGTCTATCTATAGTGAACGTGAACAAAAAAAGAGGAAGGAAACTCAAATTCGAGATCGTGAGGATGTAGAGTAAATACCAATTGTTGTATGTAAAAAAGAAGTCTTGCGAAAGACTTCTTTTTTGGGAAAAGTTTAGGAATATCCTAATCAAACAATTAGGACTTTGGTTTTATAGTGGTAAAAGTACAGAGATTGAGTTTATACAAAAATGTATTTTGGGTGAACTTAGCTAAAAATTGAGTAAAGCAATCATTTAGTTGGGGGAGAGGACATTCGGTGGTAGTTTTTCACGCGGTATTTTTGTCTTTTTTATGAAAGATAATGTTGAAAAAGAAAATCCCATTTGATTTTTTATCAAATGGGATTTGTTTGTTTTATTAATGTGCTTCAAGCCAATTTTGTCCTACTCCTAAGTCAACTATTAATGGTACGGTAAGAGTGAAAGCATTTTCCATTTCTTGTTTAACCATTGTTTTTAAGTTTTCTAATTCTTCTTTATGGGCATCAAAGACAAGCTCATCGTGTACTTGTAAGAGTAATTTTGATTGCCATTTTTCTGAGATTAACTTTTTGTGAATGTTAATCATTGCTATTTTGATAATATCTGCAGCGCTTCCTTGAATCGGAGCGTTTACGGCATTTCGTTCAGCAGCTCCTTTTACAACTGCATTGTGGGAATTGATGTCTTTCAAATATCTTCTTCTACCTAAGATAGTTTGTACATAACCATGTTCCCTTGCAAAGTCAATTTGCTTAGCAATATAATCTTTTAGTTTTGGATATGTTGCGTAGTAAGTGTCTATTAACTCTTTACTCTCTGAACGAGATAAGTTAGTTTGATTGCTCAATCCAAATGCAGATACACCGTAGATAATCCCGAAGTTAACAGTCTTTGCATGACTACGTTGTTCCTTAGTTACTTCTTCAAGAGGTACATTAAACACTCTTGCAGCAGTAGAACGGTGAATATCTTCTCCGTTTTTAAAGGATTCAATCATATTAGGTTCTTCACTCAAAGCTGCAATAATTCGCAGTTCTATCTGTGAATAATCGGCTGCCATGATTACGTAGTTTTCATCTCTTGCAACAAATGCTTTTCTCACTGAACGCCCTCTTTCTGTTCTAATAGGTATATTTTGCAAGTTTGGATTATTAGAACTTAGACGACCTGTTGCGGCTACAGCTTGCATATATTCTGTATGAACTCGCTTTGTTTTCGGATCCACTTGTTTAGGTAAAGCATCTACATAAGTGTTTTGCAATTTTATCAGTTGTCGCCAATCTAAAATATCTTGCACTATTTGGTGCTTTGGAGCTAAGTCGCTTAAGATTTCTTCTCCAGTAGCATATTGTCCTGTTTTTGTCTTTTTTGGTTTGCTTCCTCCAATCTTTAACTTGTCAAATAAGATATCGCCAAGTTGTTTCGGTGATGCTAAGTTGAATTCTTCTCCAGCTTCTTCGTAGATTGCCTTTTCTAATTGTTTGATATCCTGATTTAATGCACCTGATAGGGAGGCAAGGAAGTCTATATCTAAGCGGATTCCTTCGCTTTCCATATCTGCTAAAACAGGTACTAAAGGCACTTCTATATTTTGAAATAGTTCAATCGTGTTTGTCGCCTGCAATTGAGGTTCAAAGTTTTGTTTTAACTGAAAGGTGATATCGGCATCTTCTCCTGCGTATTCTTTTACCAATTCAGGAGAAATGTCTTTCATAGACTTTTGATTTTTACCTTTTTTGCCAATCAAATCTTCAATTGGTTGTGGGGTATATCGCAAGTATGTTTCAGAAAGGATATCCATATTATGACGCATGTCTGGATTGATCAGGTAGTGCGCGATCATGGTATCGAATAGAGGTCCTTTTACTTCAATGTTATACTGTTTGAGTACTTTAATGTCATACTTGAGGTTCTGACCAATCTTCTCTATTTGTTCAGATTCAAAAAACGCTTTGAAAGACTCGAGTAATTCTTGAGTTTCTTCTTTGTTGTCAGAGAACGGAACGTAGAATGCAGTGCCTTTTTCGTAAGAAAAAGCAATACCTACAAGTTCAGCATTTAAAGCATCTAAACCTGTTGTTTCAGTATCAAAACAAACACTTGTCTGCTGAAGTAAACTTTGAACTAAAAGGCGAATACTCATTTTGCTATCGCATAATTGGTAAACGTGATTTGTTGTGCTCAAGTTAGCAAAATAAGGAGAGTCGCTATTTGTAGTATTTTCAACCTCTCCAAAAAGTGAAAATTGATCGTCTAAAGTGGCATTTTTTGCGTTAGACGTAACAGTTTCTGGCGTTTTTATCGATGTTTGGTTTACACTGAATATTTTGTCAAATTGTTCTTTCATCCTTCTGAATTCTAATTCTACGAATAGAGCTTCAGACTTTTCGATATCTGGTTGTTCAAGAACAAATTGATTAGCATCGAAGGTAACAGGGCAATCAAGCATGATCGTCGCAAGTTTCTTTGAAAGAATTCCCTTTTCTTTATTGTTTTCAATGTTCTCTTTCATTTTTCCTTTTAACTGATGGGTGTTGTCAAGTAAGTTTTCCATTGAGCCATACTCTTTCAAAAACTTCTTTGCTGTTTTTTCACCAACACCAGGTAATCCTGGAATATTGTCAACTGAATCTCCCATCATACCTAAAAAGTCAATAACTTGAATAGGTTCTTCAACTTCGAATTTCTCTTTCACTTCATCTATTCCCCATATTTCAACGCCATTGCCCATTCGCGCTGGTTTGTACATGAATATGTTCTCTGATACCAACTGAGCATAGTCTTTATCAGGTGTAACCATATATACTTTGAAGTCTTCTTTTTCAGCTTGTTTTGATATTGTACCAATCAAATCATCTGCTTCAAAACCACTTACTTCAATAATTGGAATGTGCATAGCCTTTAAGATCTCCTTAATGTACGGTACAGCTATTTTAATAGCTTCTGGCGTAGCATCTCGATTTGCTTTATATTCTGGGAATAACTCTAAACGATCCTTACTTCCTCCATTGTCAAATGCTACTGCTAAATGATCAGGTTGTTCTTTTTTGATAACATCTAATAGTGAGTTCATGAAACCCAAAATAGCTGATGTGTCTAATCCTTTTGAGTTTATTCTTGGGTTTTTGATAAATGCGTAATACCCTCGGAATATTAAAGCATAAGCATCAAGTAGAAAAAGACGTTTTTTATTATCCATAGGAAGAATTTATTTGTTTCTAAAATTAAGTTTCAAAGATACGCAATTTGGTCTTCGCTTGAAAATCACTCCTCCATAATGTCTTTGTGGAGAATGGTATTAAATAATGTTAAAGGTATTTTGTAGACTGATACAAAAGGGTAAATTTGAAATAAATGTATTCACTCATGTTGAAGTTTTTAATTATCGGGCTGTTGTTGTTTGTTATCGAGTTTTATACTTATCAAGCATTTAAACAATACTTTAAAAAGTTTTCAAGTCGCTTACTCTATGTGATGGCATCTGTTATTCTTGTTCTTTTTATTGGCTATGGCTTTTCAAAGTTCGATCCTAAGTCAGGTGATATGAATTTACCATTGACTGCTGGAGCTCTTATTGTATTATTTTATTTACCAAAACTTATTCTGACTCTTGTTTTGTTGGTGGAGGATGTCGCGCGTTTATCGATTGGTGTTTATCGATTTATTCAAAGGGAGTTAGGAGATAAGCAATCTTCCAGAGTGAATGAAGATGAGAAAGATTCTATTATACCAGGTAGAAGGAAATTTGTTACCAACATAGCTTTGGGTATAGTGTCAATTCCTTTTTTGTCTGTATTGCACGGTATTACTATTGGACGTTATCGATTTCAAGTCCACGAGCATATAATTGAATTTAGTGATCTTCCATCTGCATTTGATGGTTTTAGATTTACGCAATTATCCGATATTCACTTTGGTAGTTTTGACGATCCTGAAAAGTTGATGCATGCTGTTGAATTGATTAATGCTCAGAGATCTGACATGTTGCTTTTTACGGGTGACATGGTTAATAGCGTGGCAAGTGAAGTGAATCCGTGGTTGAGTACTTTTCGAAAGATTCGCCCACACAAGTATGGGCAATTTTCAATCTTAGGGAATCACGATTACGGAACTTATGCTCATTGGGAAACGGACGAGATGGAAGACAAAAACTTCAACGAAATCTGTGATATTAGTGATAAACTTAATTTTCAACTGCTGAGAAATGAACATGTTAGTATCAATAAAGACGGTGAGTCTATTTGTGTAGTTGGGGTTGAGAACTGGGGTGCAAATGGCAAGTTTATGAAATTTGGAGATTTAGATAAAGCCACACAGGGAATAGAATCGACTGATTTTAAAATTTTGATGAGTCACGATCCATCGCACTGGGATGCTCAAATTTTAGATCATCCGATGAATTTCCAATTAACCTTATCGGGTCATACACATGGTTCGCAATTTGGAATTGAAATTCCTGGCTTTCTAAAGTGGAGTCCTATTCAGTATGTGTATAAGCAATGGGCAGGTCTTTATGAAACATTAGGGAAGTACTTGTATGTGAATAGAGGGTTTGGTTATCACGCATATAAAGGTCGTACTGGTATTTGGCCTGAGATTACAGTTATAGAATTACGAGTGAAAAAGTAAGTTTTTACACAAAAAAGTATATTTTTGTATATATAAGTAGAGTAAATATCTAAAAACGAATAAAAAATAATTATATGTCAAAGTTTGGGGATTTAGTAGAAAGAGATGTACCTGTATTAATTCAATTTTTTGCGAAATGGAATGATGGGTGTACAAAAATGAATCCTGTATTACACGATGTGGCGGCAGCGATGGGTGATCGTATTTTAATCGTAAAGATTGATGTAGAGAAAAATAGCGAATTGGTGGAAGCTTTGCGTATTAAGCAGGTACCTACTATGCTATTATATAAGAATCATACGATGATTTGGCGTCAGACAGAAGTAATGGATGCGAATTCATTAATCAATGTCATGACTTCCTTACTATAATAAAGTGTCAAAGGTATAGCCTTTATCTAATAAGCTTTCGATTAGTATAGGCAATGCGTATTTCATGTTTTCTTGCGCTTTTAGGCTGTCGTGAAATACTATTATACTTCCTTTTTTAAGGTGCTTTAAAGAGCGTCTTAAGCATTGTTTTGGGGTTAAATTCCTATCGTAATCTTTGGTGAGATTGTGCCACATGATTATTTCATATCCTTTATCGCTTAGTCTTTTAGCTTGTGCTGTCTTTATTTTTCCATAAGGAGGTCTAAACAGCTTAGAATCATTTGAGCAGTACTTTTTTATCTCTTTTTCACATAGTATTGCGTTGGCAATATAGTCTTCTTCACTGGTTTTCCAACCGTTTAAATGATTGAAGGTGTGATTGCCTACTTGGTGACCTTCATTTATTATTCTCTTAAATACTGAAGGGTGTTTTCGGATATTATCACCGATGCAAAAGAAAGTAGCTTTTATGTTGTAATGTTGAAGGAGGTCGAGTACCCATTCTGTTACTTGGGGAATAGGTCCGTCATCAAAAGTTAGGTACACTTTTAATTCACTTGTTTTTCTGATCCAAGTGTATTTAGGGAAAATCTTAGTTAGTATGTATTGACCTATATTCATAGAAACAAAGATAAAAAAAAGAGTGGCTGAAATTTTCAACCACTCTAATTATCGAATAACAATTAACTATAAACGTTATTTTACACCTCCACCTACAGCTCTGTATAAAGTAACTAAAGAGTTAAGTTGAGCTAATTCAGTATTGATATAAACTAGTTCAGCAGCCAAAGCACTTTCTCTTGCTGTTAATACATCAAGATAAGTTGCTAAGCCTTGAACTAATAATTCTTCTGAGTATTCAGTTGCAAGTTGATAAGACTTGTACTCTTGTTCTTTTAATACCAGTTTATCTTTTGAACTTTCGTAGTTGTACAGCGCATCAGAAACTTCTTTTGAAGCATTTAAAACTGATTTTTTATAGTTTAAATATGCTTTTTCTTGATTTGCTTGTGCTACTTGATGTTGAGTTCTCACTTGTCTACCATTTAACAAAGGTTGAGTTAATCCACCAATAATATTAGCGAATAGAGAGTTGGTATTGAATAACTCGTCAAAGTCTAAGCTTTGTAAGCCTCCATTAGCAGTAATGCGGAATGAAGGGTAGAAATTACTACGAGCTACATTTGTCATTTCAAAAGCATTGATAAGTTCAAATTCAGCAGCTCTAACGTCAGGTCTGTTTGTAAGCAGTTGAATAGGCACTCCAACAGTTAAATCTGTGTTTAACGTTTGACCATCAAGTTGCCCTCTTTTAATCGCATTTGGATTTTCTCCAAGTAGAATACTGAACGTGTTTTCCGTTAACTTGATGCTGTTGTTGATGTCAACTAACAAAGCTTGTGCGTTATATAGCTGAGCCTGTGTTTGTTTTACTGCAACTTCATTAACCTGTCCTGCTTCTTTTAGAGCTTCAATTGTTTCTAAACTATTCTTTCTATTGACAATTGTTTTTTCTGTAATTGCCTTTTGTTGATCAAGAGCTACTAATTGAAAATAAGTACTTGCAATTGAAGATATTAACTGTGTTTTTACAGTTTGATGGGCAGCTACAGATTGTAAATAACTTGCTGTAGATGCTCTTTTGCCACTTCTGATTTTACCCCATACATCTAATTCCCAAGAGAATTGTCCTGTAACGTCGTATAAATCGGTTTTTACTCTTGTATCTCCAAAAGCTATTCCTTGTGGTCCATTTTTAGACGCAACAGAGTGAGTGTAGTTTGCACCTACATTTAAGGTAGGGGCATATCCCCATTTACCTTGTTGCATATAAGCTTTAGCAGCATTCATATTCTCTAAGGCAATGCGAATGTCTAAATTGTTTTCTAAAGCTTGATCAATATATTGTTTTAAAATTTCGTCTGAGAATAACTCTTTCCATGACACATTGGCCATAGAAAGAGTATCTTGAGAAATCTTATCAGTTCTAAAGTATTGCTCATCGATAACCTCTGGTCTATCGTATTTTTTGGCAACAAAGCACGATTGCATTGTCAACCCCAAAAGAGCAATAGGAATAACTCTATATAAAGTTTGTTTTTTCATTTCTTAGTGCGTTTTTTCTTCAAATTTAACAGGCTTCACTTTTTCTTGAAGATATTGGAAAATAGCATATAATACTGGAATTACGAAAACTCCAATGATTGTACCGATTAATAATCCAAAGGCAGCACCTGTACCGATTGAACGGTTACCAACGTCTCCAACTCCTTTTGCAAATACCAATGGCATAAGACCAAGGATAAATGCGAATGAAGTCATCAAGATCGGTCTTAAACGCGCTTTAGCACCGTTAATAGCAGATTCTGCAATTGACTCCCCATGTTGTCTTCTCTGAACAGCAAACTCTACAATCAGAATGGCATTCTTGGCAAGTAATCCCACAAGCATGACCAGAGCAATCTGGAAGTAGATGTTATTCTCTAATCCTGCTAATTTCTGTGCAAGGAATGCTCCCATAACTCCTGTAGGTAATGAGATAATTACCGCAAATGGCAATAAGTAACTTTCGTATTGAGCAGATAGTAAGAAGTAAACGAAGATTACACAAAGTGCAAAAATCATTACTGTTTGGTTACCTGCATTAATCTCCTCACGAGATAGTCCTGTAAAGTCAATACTGTGACTTGTTGATAATGTTTTTTGAGCAACCTCTTGTACTGCGCGAATTGCATCCCCCGAACTATATCCTGGTTTCGGAGCACCATTGATATTTGATGATGTAAATAAGTTGTAACGGTTTACAGATTGCGGACCATATACTTTTTTCAAATCAACAAACTGGTTTACTGGTGCCATTTCTCCTGTAGATGTTCTAACGTAGATTTCACTTAAGCTATTTACATCTGATCTATATTGTGGCAATGATTGAACCATTACGCGGTATTGCTTACCAAAACGCGTAAAGTCTGCTGCATATATACCTCCAATATAACCTTGTAAAGCCGAGAAAATATCACTTACTAAAACACCTGATTCTTTTGCACGAGGAATATTTAATTCAAGTTCGTATTGTGCATAGTTTGTATTGAATGACGACTGAGCATATAATACTTCAGGGCGCTTCATTAATTCACCTACGAATTCTTGTGATTTTTTATCGAATTCTGTTAATTCACCTCCACTGCGATCAAGTAATTTCATCTCAAATCCGGCAGACATACCGAATCCTGGTATACTTGGTGGTTGGAAGAAAATCATTTTCGCATCTTGGAACTGAGTTGCAGCAAGTCCAAATAATTTACCAATGATTACATCTGTTGCAAGATCGTCTGTTTTTCTTTCAGAGAAATCCTTTAACTTAATCATCGCCATACCATAGTTAGAACCTTGTCCATTGATGAAAGAGAATCCCGAAACAACAGTTACGGCATCTACACCAGGAATTTGTTTTACTACAGCAGAAAACTCTTTTTGTAAACTTGTTACACGGTCTTGTGATGCTCCTGTAGGTAATTCAATATTACCCATGATGAACCCACGGTCTTCGTTTGGTACGAATCCTGTTGGCATTGTCTTAGCAGAGTAGTATGTAATTCCAAGACATCCTAATAAGATTACAAATGTTAACCACTTGTGTTTTAATAAGAATTTGAATGAATTACCATATCTATGCGTTAAGTTGTTAAACCCAACGTTGAATGCGTCGAAGAAACGTTGAACAAAATTTCTTTTTCTTCCTTCGTGATTGTCATGTTGCTTTAAGAAGATAGCACATAACGCTGGACTTAAAGTCAAGGCATTTACTGCTGAAATCAAAATAGCTACAATAAGAGTAATACCAAATTGTTTGTAGAATACTCCAGTTGGACCACTAATAAAGGTTACTGGGATAAATACCGCAGCCATTACTAATGTAATTGAGATAATGGCACCTGAGATCTCTCCCATTGTACTAACACTCGCATCCAATGCATCTTTACCCGTTTCCTCCATCTTGGCGTGGACGGCTTCCACCACAACTATGGCGTCATCCACCACAATACCGATGGCCAGTACTAATGCGAAAAGAGTAAGTAAGTTTAATGAAAATCCAAATACACTTAGGAAAAAGAAGGTACCAACAATAGAAACTGGTACCGCAATTAACGGAATAAGTGTCGATCTAAAGTCTTGTAAGAAGATATACACTACCACGAATACTAAGATAAACGCTTCAATTAAAGTACTTACTACTTTGCTAATCGAAGCATCTAAGAATTCGTTTGTATCCATCAATACTTTGTATTTCATTCCTTCAGGAAGGTTTTTCTCCATTCCCTTTAGAATCAAATGTAAGTTTTGGATAATCTCTTGGGCGTTAGAACCTGGTGTTTGGTAAATAGCCATTGCTACTGCTGGGTTACCATCAAGTTCAGAACTACCTACATAAGATTGTGCTCCAAGTTCAATACGAGCTACGTCTTTTAACCTTAGGATTTGTCCGTTACCTAAAGATTTTACTACGATATTTTCATATTGTTCTTGAGTTTTATACTTACCACTGTATTTTAATACATATTGAAATGCCTCAGCATTGTTTTCCCCAAGCTGACCAGCAGCTGCCTCTAAACTTTGCTCGTTTAGTACTCTAACTACATCGGAAGGAACTAAGCCGTATGCTTTCATTTTTGCAGGTTCAATCCACACACGCATTGAGTAGTTTCGAGAACCAAATGCTTGTGCATCTCCTACACCAGTAACACGTTTCAGCTCTGGGATTACGTTAATGTTCATATAGTTTTGGATATAGATAGCATCATAATCCGGGTTTGTCGAATAGAACGACAAGAACATTAATGCACTTGTTTGCTGCTTTTGTGTGGTAACCCCCGAACGAGTTACCTCTGCTGGTAACAATGGAGTAGCTCGAGCAACACGGTTTTGTACGTTTACCGCTGCGATGTCTGGGTCAACTCCTTGTTTAAAAATTACTTGAATACTTGCACTACCATCATTACTTGCTGTTGATGTAATGTAGTCCATGTTTTCCACCCCATTCACTTGTTCTTCAATTGGGATAATCACAGATTGCATTACAGTTTCAGCATTTGCTCCTGGGTAGCTCGCCGCAATTTGTACAGTCGGCGGTGCAATATCTGGATATTGCGTTACTGGAAGTGCGGATAGTCCTAACACCCCAAGTATTACTATAAGGATAGAAATAACTGTAGATAATACAGGTCTTTCGATAAAAGTCTTTAACATGCTTTAGAAAGTTGATTTTATAGCTTCGTTGATAGAGTTGAATTCTACTTTGTCTGGTGTAATTGCAGAACCATTACGCAATGTTCCTAATCCTGTACCAACAATAGTTTCTCCTTTTGCAACTCCTTCTTTAACAATAGCTAATTTGTTTACTCGATCAATTACATTAATTTTTGCAGCCTTTGCAGTATCATTTACAACGCGGTAAACATAAATTTGTCCTTGTTGTTCGAAAGTCGATGATTCTGGAACAACTAAAACATCTTTATATTCCACAGGTAGTAATAAAGACCCACTGTTACCATTGCTCAAAATGTTATCTGTGTTAGGGAAAGATGCTCTTACCTGAACAGTTCCTGTAGCAAGGTTTACTTGACCTGTCATTGTTTCAATTTTACCTGTACTTGAGTATGTTTGTCCATTGGCTAAAACTAATTTTACTTCTGGTAAGTGCTTTAATTTTTCGCTGATTGACTTTCCTTCAATTTTTTCTAAGAAGTTAAAATACTCCTTTTCATTCATTGAAAAGTAAGCGTACATCTCACTGTTATCTGAAACAACTGTTAACGGTTGTGGATCACTTGGACTAACTAATGAACCAACTCTAAAAGGAATAGCTCCTACGATACCGTCAATTGGACTTTTGATTATAGCGTAATCAATATTAGCAACGATACTTTGATGTTGTGCCTTAGCATTTGCTAATTGACCTTTAGCACTGTTTAGTGTAGCCTCAGCAGTATCTAATTGAATTTTACTAATGATACCTTTATTTACAAGAGGAACTAATTTATCGTAGTTTACTTGTGCTACGCTAACTTGTGCTTCTGCTGCTTTTACGGCTGCTAAAGCGGCGTTTGCATTTTCATTTAATGTATTAGTCTCAAGTCTGAATAAAGGTTGTCCTTTGCGTACAACCGAACCTTCATCAACGTAAAGTTCCTGAATATATCCAGCTATTTTAGCTCGTACATTACTTGTAACCTTACCTTGTAGAGTAGTTGGGTAAGTATTGTGTCCTATCACTGTTTGTGTAGGTACTTGCACTACTTTATATGGTAGTGGGCCGTGAGCTGCTTGCTGTTCTTTTTTACCACAAGAACCTGCTGTAATCGCAAGCGACGCTAGAACGATAGTATGGAAATAACGTTTCATATAATTACTTAATTTGTACTTTTTAATTTTTCTATAGTTTCTGTTAAATGTTTTTTGCTCTTTTCAAGGTGATCGATATATAATTTCATTTTCATCTCACAGTTTTGTGCATTGATTTCACCGGTTGTGACAAAGTTTTCTAATCGCAAACTTAGATTGTGCTCTCTCTCCAGTAAATCGCGTATTAACTGCAATCTTGTGGTCATGAAATTAGGGTTTAATCTAAAAAATCTTTTTCTTTCATCTATTTTGTTAAAATGTTCTATTTGGTTGTTTGAAATTAATAAATTTAAACTATTTGACACAGAACTTTTACTTGCATTTAATTTTTCTACTAACTCATCAAAAGTCACGCCATCTCTATTATTATTAAACATAATATAGGTGTATATCTGAGCCGTCAGAGGCGAGAAGTGATAAACTATCTCATGATGTGAACAGAAATCTTGAAATAAATCAACTAATTCTGGATTGTATTGTCGCATAGATGTCGTAATAAAGATTTGAGAGCAAAGATAGTTTTAGTTCGGTAAATACAAAACTAAAAAAACTTAATTTTTTTATAATTATTTAAACGGCGTATAAATAAGGGGAACTTACTGTCGATAGCTCCAAAATGTATTTCCTTGATAATGTGATGATATTTATGTGGCATCGTTTTTCTGCTTATTTTTTTTAAAAAAAATTGCATTGATTCTGAAAATAGCTTTATATTTGCCCTCACAAAATGCGGAAGTAGCTCAGTTGGTAGAGCTCCAGCCTTC
>NZ_WMJX01000021.1 GCF_009711045.1 Myroides albus
AGTGCATAGTTTTAACTACAGTCTGCGACCAATAAAAAAGAGCTGACCTTTAAAAGTCAGCTCTTTTTGCATATAAAAACTTATAATGAGTTTAAGAAATCTAATAGATTCTCTCTTTCTTGTTTTGAGAGTGCCTTAAATCTATTTTTTGCATCTAACGCTTCCCCACCATGCCACAGTATTGCTTCTATTAGGTTTTTAGCCCTTCCATCGTGCAAAAACTCTGTATGCCCGTTGACTAAATATTGATATCCGATCCCCCATAGTGGTCTTGTCTTCCATTCATTCCCATCAGCTAAGAAATCTGGTCTATTATCTGCTAAATCATCTCCCATATCGTGTAATAACATATCTGTGTAAGGATAAATAGTTTGATAAGACAGGGCCTTGATTGGACTATAACCAGTCTTATGCTTGGCAATATGACATTTTGCACAACCTATTTGATCAAACGTCTTCGCTCCTTTTCTGACAGATTCCTTTGTGTGATTACGCGATGCAGGTACAGCTAATGTTTGAGTATAAAAAGTAACTGCGTCTAAAACATCGTCTTTAATATCTCTTTGTACTCTCCAATTATAATCGCCAACATCGTGAGTGTAGTCCCCGTTAGATTGTCCTAAACCAGGTTTATTTGGAAACAGGTAATTTGTTATTCCAATATCGTTGACAAATGCAGCAGCACATTGTTCTAATAAACTGGCAGTATTAGCTTTCCAACCAAATCTACCGAGTTTTGTCGATTGCGTTTTTGCATCAAAGACGTAGTTTGCTTTACCAGAAATACCATCCTTGTCTGCATCGTCAATATCTTGATTCGCCAAAATATCCTGTTCAGGAATTGCCTCTAACAATCCTAAGCCAAAAACAGGCATACCTATTCTCGGAGAAAGTAAAACACTGTTGGGAAGTTGCCTATAAGCATTAATCACTGAATAATGTGGTTTCTGCAAAACTACCTTCGTACCATCTGCAAATTCTTCTGTTATTGTACTATAATTTACCTGGAACTCTACCTCTGGTTGCGTTCCAAAAACAGCTTGATTTTGTAGCTGTAAACCAAACCCTGGAATCGGCATTGGTCCACCATTCTTGGAGACTCCTGGAACACTTCCTCTAAGGAAAAAACCACTGCGCATTGCCAAATCAACTGGAAACGCTGCTCTACCATCTTTTGGATGGCAAGAGATACAAGAAGAATTATTAAAAATAGGTCCTAAACCCTGATTTACTTGATTGGGTGGAGTAACAAATACAAACTCAAAGATCAAATCGCCTGTTAGATGCAGTGACAAATCTTCTGCTGACAAATTACTCGCAGGCATTCCATAAGCATTACTTGAACTTATAAAAGTAGTTGTCTCTCCTCCTGCCATCATTCTCTCCTCCAAATCAGGTAATTGTACATACTCTGCACTATCATTGTTAGAACAAGCACCTAAAAAAAATATTCCTATCGTTAAAAACAAGTATGTCGCATTACTTTTCATTTTATAACAGATAATAATTAAGCCTTGAATTGCTTCAAGATCATTTGATTAAAGGCTATTTACAAAAGATCTTAGTTTAGTATCTAAAAGATTTGCCAAGTCATTTACTTTATTTTGAGCACCTTTCACCTCTTTTCTATTCTTGTAAATTGCCTGAGTAAAAGTATTAGGAATTGCATCAATGGCATTAATTGCATCAGTAATAGCTTGTTTGATTTCCTTATCTAAGGCAGCATTCTTCTCTTGTACAATTTTAGAAATTCCATTGACGTCTTGTTTGTAGTAACCGTTATAAACATTTTGAATACTAATAATATTGTCGATGAAATCTTGCTTAGAGTTATTGCTAAATCTTGACTCTTCTTTTTCGGGCATTGGTGTACTGCCTTCAGGATTCAGTGGTTCTTCTATCTTACCTGTACCGACTTCATCAGCTATGGTAAACAATCCATCTACCAACTCTTCTAAAGCTGCTTGATACGAAGGATACTTATTGTTGCTTGGTCCTGCAGAGATAAATATCTTGCCATAATTTCCTTTGTCAGCTCTCCAAGCATCATATAGGTATTTTGTATTTAACTGTAAATCCTCTGTTGCAGCCACTAAATATTCAATTTGTCTGTCACTTAATTGATCTGCTTTCTTTAGGCCATCTTCGCCCCACACAAGAAACTCAATTAAGTGAAATCCCCTTGCTTCGTGATTGGCACTTATTAGTTTTGCAGTAATGGGCTGATTGCTTTTAAGAATATTATTCATCGCCTCTACATCTACTGGCCAAGTGTCCATTGCAGGATCCAACCCTTGCGTTTCAACTGGCCCATAAAGAAATCCCTCTGACTGTTCCCATGGTTTTCACGTATCTACCCATGCCTTTTTTACTTTCTCTAAGTTTTCATCTGTAGAAGATTTTGCAAATACATTCACTGCATCCTGCAATTCAGTAGCTTTGATATTCAAGTCCTTATAAGTCTCCGTAATCACTTTTTGCGTAAGATCTGTCAGAACATTTTTGTATAAATCATCTACTTTTGGCGTTTCTGTTTCATCACTATTACTACTGCAGCTAAATGCTATTGACGATAATATAATAAAACCTACTGCTAATAATCTTGTTTTCATAACTTTAATGTATTTATATTAAAAACTAAACCCTATTCCCAAAGAGAATGTGTTTTCTTTTTGCTTTTTTGTCGGTATTGATAGAGGTTACTGGATCGAAGTGATATGACCCTAAAATACGCGTAGAATAATGTGCTTTGAATACTACTTCTGGAAGTATAAACCAGTTGATTCCCCCAGTATAAACACTTCTTTGCCAGCGTGGTTTTCTGACAACACTTCCTTCTGTTTTATACATAGAATCATAAAAGTCGTATCGGATAAAAGGATATAACTGTTGTTTGAAATTAAAAAAGTGAAGAATTTCATAGCCTAATTCCGCTGATACACCTAAAGCATTTTTTCCAATCGGAGTGCGCTTTACACCAAGATTTTTAGAAAGGCTTGCATTTTTTCGACTAACAATATCAGAGTTCTCTATATTTCCATATACAAAGACACTGTTAAATCGCAAGAAGCTTTCATTATAACTGATATGTGATTCAAAAAGAGTAACATAAGACGATACATCCATATCTTTCTTAGGCCTGTTGGCTGCAGCATCATTGATATAGGCTGCAAAACCAAAGTAAGTATCCTTATGCGTTCCAAACTTGTAGTCAAGTCGAGCTGAAAAAGCGAAACTATTAGCTACACTCATTTCAAATCGCTGTTGATGTCCTCTTTTAATCCAATTTCTCGAACTAAACCCCGTCGCGTCCAAACCACTCGTAATAGATAATTCATATCGCAACTTTTGATTGAGGAACTGACCATAAAACTGTATCCCATTCTCATACCAACCCAACGGAAGTAATTCATTTTCCATTTCTTGCCTATGTGTTGTGAAATACTGTGTAGGTCTGTCCAAACTCTGAGCCAAATTGGTATGAAGTTTCATACGACCAGCCTTAATATTAAAGTATGGTTTAATCTGAAAATCTACGTACAATTGCTCTAACTTAACTTCCCCTCCTGCTTCAATTTCACTCTCGTATTCGCCGAACTCCTCTTGTGTATCTAATTCTATGGTAGAACCTGTTCCCCCATGTTCAAATTCTATCTCAGCCTTCAACTTAATTCGATCAGTAAACTGATATCCTAAGTATAAGTTTAATCTCTCAATATCAAATTTGTCTTTAATATTCAAATCTGTATCGTAGCGACCATAATTGTAGTAATTAATCGCTCCATACCCATTTAAACTAAACCGCTTAAGATCAAAAGGCTTTATCTGCTCCTTTTTTTCTATCTCTTTTAACACCTCTTGTTTTACTTGTTCTACTAAGAGTCTATTAGCTAAAGAATCAGCTTGTTGTGCTAATGTTAAAGTAGAATACAGAAACACGACAATTAATAATCTTATACTCATAACAGCTGTTGTAAATGTTAATATTTCATAACAAAATTAACTTATTAAGACTTATTAAAAATAAAAAGAACACATATAAAGCCCCCATTTCATACAATTATGAAACAATACAGAGTTAACGATGATACAATTAGCGCAGAATAAATAAAGATTCAATAATTGAGTTGTTTAGGTTCAACTCATATAGCATTGGCTAATAAAGAATAACAGGGAGAATGAAGTAATCTTAGTAGGGAAAAAAAGATCCGTAGTGGGATAATGCAAAGCTTCTCTTTATTGAATTATAGCAAGTAAAAGACAATAATCAATTCTAAGATAACTCTGCTAATTAATCGCTAATCAGCATAGTCCTATGGCAGAATAACTTATAATACTATGCCGGATAAGGACAATACAAAGTTTTGTTTAGATGAATATTTTAGAACTATTAATCTTAATAAAACCTTCAGTATCTAAGTGTTTTAAGGTCCTAATCACAGTTTCTACTCGTAGCCCAGTTAGATCGGCTATTTGTTGCCTGGTTAGATTAATAAGATAGCCAAACTTCTTACTTTGTGGAGCATGTTGCTTTTTATAAAAATCCAAAAAGACAAGAATACGCCCTTGAGCATCTTGACATGATATTTCAGGTGCCATGAGCGATTTATAATAAAGTTCATTCGCCATATCCTTGAGTATACCTGGTACACACTTTGGTACAGCCCATAGTAGCTTGTAGAATTTATCTTTTGACAATTCTAATATAACAGCGTCTTTCATTGCCACAGCATTATAAGGATAGGTGGTATCATTGAACAACATCGCTTCTCCAAAACTTTCATTTTTCGAAAAGATTTGTTGTATAAATTCCTTACCACTACTCAAATAATTAATAAGCATTACTTGACCAGATAGGACTTGGTAATAATTGCAAGCATGATCGTTTAAAGTGAAGATTCTATCCCCCTTTCGATACACTTTTTCAATTGCACCAAACTCAAATAAAGTTTCTTTATCTATCATGACTTAACAATTAAAAATCCCTTGATTAAAATCATACGAAAACTATATATTTAAACCTGATTTACTACTAAAAGTCTTTTCTTTTAGCGAATTTACGCAATAAAAATAACGGAAAAACAACCCAAAGTAGCAAAATGAAAAAAGATATAATACTTCCTACACCATTGCCAAAAAAGCTTTTAAAAACTGCTCCTGTATATCCTAATAAAGCAGATATATCAAGTCGTAATAAAATCAGAATCCTCGACAAATCAATAGGGTTCAAAATGGTTCCGATTAAAGTGATATTCTCAAGTGGATACTCCCCAAAAACGATAAGGACAGTAAGCAAAACACCGTCGTAAATAATCGCTAAGAAAAGCCATAGTAAAATAGAATAACCAAATCCTTTAATCTTATTCTCATTCTTTAGTCCTATACAATAAGAAAAAGCACTAAAAATAAAAGTTAAGAACACCCCTGTTACGATTAATAATAAGAAGTTTATAATTACTCCAGATGCTAATAAGCCATAGAATAAAAATGGAATACCCAACCCGATAATTAGACTCATAGATAATGAAAGAGCAACTCCTAAATATTGACCGAAGAATATAGTAGATCGTTTTAATGGCAAAGCTAATAGCAACTCCGTAAACTCACGTGAATCATAGTAATACATTACTCCGAAAATAGTACTTATCAGAGGAACTAAGACTATGATAACATTCATTAAAGTAATAATCGCTTTACCAATATCGCTGTTTAAGAACAACAATACAATCCCCAATAGGAGATAAAACAACAAGTATATATAACTCCATCGACTTCTAATCAAATCGTAAAAACTGTATTTTAAAATCTTAAGCATAATTTTGTTTTAATATGTTAGCAATAGCTTTTTCAAAACTCTCTTGATTTGTTTTTTCTTTCAACAATTCGATACTTCCCTTAAAGTATATCTTGCCTTCTAAGATAAAAACGATTTCATCAGAGATTCCCTCAACAAAATCCATGATATGTGAAGTTACTAAGATTATCTTGCCTTTATTTTTCTCTCTAATTATCAAGTCTTTTAATGTTAGCAAGGCTACAGGGTCTAACCCAGTAGTTGGTTCATCGAGAATCATGATAGGATTGTCAAACATAAAAGTTAAAAGAATATTTACCTTTTGCTTTGTTCCACCAGAAAGTGCACTTAATTTTTTATTCAAAAATTTTGACAAGTGAAACAGCTCAATGTATTCTTTTTCATCTTGCGTTTTATTGCCTCTCAAATCCTTAATCATATTTAGAAGCTCTTGAACAGTGATATTACTTGGAAAATTGGCGATTTGAGGCAAGTAATCTATCTTCTGTCTATAGTCCCATTTATTCAATACACTTTGATTATCAATGGAAATATTACCACTATCGGGAAACACCATACCGAGAATACACTTATTCAATGTTGTTTTACCCGAACCATTAGGTCCCAATATTGCGATAACCCCTTGTTCTATTTCTAAATCCACTCCCTTTAAGACGTGATTTTCTCCATATTTCTTATATAAACTATCTATCTTTATCATGTTTTATATATTTGGTTATAGGTGTATTATCAACTAAATTATCTGGTGTAAAAATCGGTGATACTTTTTCAGAGAAATCAATGATATCAATAAATAAACTTCTCAATAAAATGATTGATTCAGGTGTTTTATTGACGATATAAGAGAATAATTTGATTGGTCTATAAGGTACATCCCCTATTCCATCTTTATTCAGATCATAGCCTGTATAGCCACTCCAATAGTTTGAATCAAAATTATTATGGTTGAGTGGCCCCCTATACACAAGGTCAAATGAATTATTAGAGAAGTTATTATAGTTTACTATATTGTGATAATTAGCTCCGTTAGAGTTAATTGCCCATCCATTTCCAATAAAATCATTGTGAAGATAAGTCACTCTATTAGATCCTTCTATATTGATAGCAGTTGTATTGCCTTTAAAAGTATTATAGTTAATCTCTGTATCGTTTACTTCTTTTAACAATACTCCGTAGGCTGCAGATCCCCAGTTATCTTCAAATAGATTATCTGTCATAGTCATATATTTAGAGAACATAATCGCTACTCCTGCTCCATTGTGAATGTATTTACAATTTTTGACCACATCGTGATTCGAAAACATAAAGTGTAATCCATATCTAACGTTATACTGACTCACATTATCTTCAATTTGACAATAGTTAGAAAATTCTAAATAAATGCCATCTCTTACTTTCTCAACATAATTAGATTTAATAATCACATTATTGCTATACCAAAGTTGGATACCATTACCCGAGTTAAACTCATTTTTTGCTTTGCCGTAAATTTTATTATTCTCAACAATTCCATCTTTAGATTTTTCAAGGTAAATCCCAAAGAAAAGATTGCGAATTATATTGTTTCGAACAGCAAAGTTTTTGCTTTCTCTAATTCTAATAGCAGCGAAGTCTTTTATGTAGCTTGTTCCTACATTGACAATTGTAAAACCATCTATGGTTACATCATCAGCCTTAACTATAAATATCTCACCTTTGTCTTGTCCATCAACGCTTGCGTCTTCACTGAGTAAGGTAAGTGATTTATCAATTAAAATCTCATTTTCGTAATAAGTACCTTGTTTAACAACTATGGTATCACCCTCTTCTGCTTGTTGGATTGCTTGTTTTATACTAATGATACTACAGTCATGACATACTTGTATTTTTTTAGCAAAACCAGAAACAGAGCAACTTAAAGTGACCAATAAGAACAAGAAATACCTTACATAAAGACTTCTCATACTGCTATATTTTAGAATTTATTAATGCTTTTTAATTTTACCTTGAACATTATCCCATTGATACAACATGGCTTCTTTGCTTTCTTTTAGAATAACACTTGCTTGTTCCTTATTTTGAACAGCCGAAAGAAAAGCTCCCATAGGACTTGGTATATCTTTGCTAATGATAAAAGTAGCTTCTTGAGCTGAAATCATTTTACCAGGTTCACTTAAATTAGACACTAAAATAAATGCATACTGAGATTGATCGGCTTTGCTCTCGCTTAGGAAGTTAATCATACATTCTATGGCATCAAACTTAAAGTTTTTCCCTTTCGTTGTCACCAGTTGCGAAGCATGTGCTTTGTCTACAATTCCCATTTTACAGAAATGACATAAATCCTCTCCGTAATTTATTTCTTGTACCTTAACAGAACAAGAACTAACCAACAGGACCAATATTAAAAAGTAAAGTTTTTTCATCTTTTAATTTGTTTTAGCTTTTCGCCCACATAAATAAGCCAATAGTGTGAAGAACATTCCAACAGCCATTAAATAAGCTCCAATATGTGGATATGAATAGGCATCAAAATTTAAAATTTTTCGATGTCCGAATATTGGTGGTTCGTACGTTAAGGGATTTCCGTTTGCATCAACCATTTTCATAATTGCATGAGGGTCTAAATCACTTCCGTAGTCAATCAACCACAGATTAAAGTCATACATCCCCAGTAAACCTAATACACTCATCAAGATCAACCAGTATAAAAAGAATATTGGTTTTACTTTATTCAAATAACCTCCAATCCCCAATAAGATTCCCAACACACTCATCAGACCAATTACGATTGGAAATACAGTAAACTCCCACATTTGCTCAGCTTTAGGAATTGTTTTCATCCCGATATAGTGGTTTAAACCATCTATATTTTGAATATCAAACTCCTTTACTCCTTCTATACCAGTGATATGGATATTCATCCCCAATGGTACAGGATATTGTGGTGCTCCTAACTCTATATTCCACAGAGGAAAGAAAAACAACGAGAGTAATAGCGCTGCTCCCACCATCATTAATAAGCTTGCTTTTTTCATGTCTAAAATTTTATAAAAGGCAGAGGCATTATACACTCTGCCCTTTATTCTCAAACTATTTTACATCAACATATTTTCTTTGTTTATCAAACGCTTACTCATCGTCTAATGACCAAGATAGTTCGATATCTGAATCTGCTGGAGAAACGCGAATATACCCTTGCATCTCTTGATGTAAAGCAGAACAGAAGTCAGTACAATAGAACGGCCATACTCCAACTTGTTTTGGTTCCCATACAAATGTTTCAGTTTTACCTGGAGTTACCAGTAACTCAGTTGTATTAGCTCCAAGCATCGCCAATCCGTGTGGTACGTCAAAATCTTGTTCAAGATTTGTCACGTGGAAGAATACTTTATCACCCACTTTCACACCTTCAATATTATCTGGCGTAAAGTGACTTCTAATCATCGTCATATTAATGTGTACTTCATTTCCTTTTCTAACTACTTTAGCCTCACTTGGATTCTTAGTTACATAAGGGTGCTTGTTCTCATCTAACTTGTAGATTTGTCGAGATTTATGCATGATTTTATCTGCTTTAATTGCAGCTGCATAGTGAGGTTCTCCAATCGTAGGGAAATCTAAAATCAACTCCATTTTATCACCTGTAATATCATAGAGCTGAGCAGAGTGATTCAAATCAGGTCCTACAGGCAGATATCTATCTTTGGTAATTTTATTCATTGCCACCATATATTTCCCATCAGGTTTAGCTGAGTTTCCTCCAGGAATCATCAAGTGACCGACAGAGTAATATGTTGGTTTTCTATCCACAATCTCCCAAGTACCCAATTTCCATTTTACAACTTCTGATGAGATAAAGAAAGTAGTATAAGCATTTCCTTTACCATCAAACTCTGTGTGTAAAGGGCCTAAACCTGGTTGTTCAACAACTCCAGCTAAAACATCGTCGAATTTTAAAATTGGCAAGCCATAAGCGTCACCATCAAATTTTTTATTCTCAATTGCATCTAACATTTTTGTGAAAGAGTGAACAGTAAGATTGGCAGATAATTTCCCATTACCTACAATGTACTCACCTGATGGATCTACGTCACATCCGTGTGGTGATTTTGGAGTAGGTAACAAATAAACAAGTCCAGGCAATTCAGTAGCATCTAATACCAATACTTCATCTTTCATCGTATGCGTTGCCATGTGAGTACTATTGTCAAATTTATTGTGAGCGTATTTAGCAGGCATTTTCTTTCCTTTTCCCGCTTTGATATACTCCTCTGCTTTTTTCCAGTTTACAGCAGCAATAAAATCTTTATCGTTTTGAGATGCATTCACCTCTAACAAACTATGAGCCTCCTCTGTGTTATAAGTCGTAAAGAAAAACCACCCATGTGATTTACCACGACCTGGGTGTGATAAGTCATAGTTGAATCCAGGCATTAAAATTTGAAAAGACAAATCCATTTCTCCCGATTCTTGATCTACAGATATAAAAGATAAAGCACCTTTGAAATTACCCTTATAGTCTTTAATAGACATATCTCTTTGAGGAATTGGCACAGAGAATCTCGTACCTGCTACTACATACTCGGTATTTTCTGTAACATAAGAAGAACTGTGGTTACCCGCACTATTTGGAATTTCTAAAATCTCAGCAGTACTAAAATCTTCCAGGTCAATACGCGCAATACGCGGAGTGTTATTCCCATTAATAAAAATCCAACGTCCATCTACTTCTCCTTTAGTCTGAGAAATATCAGGGTGGTGAGAATCATCCCATGGGATAAAACCATGTGAAGTCATCAACATCGGTTTTGTTTCCTCACTATATCCATATGCTTTCTCTGGATCTTGTGAAAAGACAGGTATTACTTTAAATAGCCTCCCTGAAGGTAATCCATAAACAGATAACTGTCCACTAAATCCACCAGAGAAGAAACCATAATACTCATCATATTCACCTGGAGCTACGTATACTTTCTCAGCAGCATTTGTCGAGAGAGCACCTTTATTGCTCTTTTTAGAGTCACCACAGCCAGCCAACAATAAACCAGCTACGGAACAGGTTAATAATAATTTGAATTTTGTTTTCATAATATAATATTTACAATCTATAATTATAGTGTTCTAAAGTATTCTAAGACTGCTCTAGCATCTTCCTCACTAAGATTTTGATTAGCCATTGGCGCTCCGTTAAATTCTTTTAATAACTCTTTCGCTAATGGATCACTTTCCAACATTTTTTCTGGAGCCAAAATCATATTCATTACCCATTCAGGTGTACGGCGTTCAAGTATTCCCTTAGGTGCTGGACCGATAAATCTTTTAGCAGGTTTGTGACACGCAGTACACATATTTTTATAAATTTCTTGTCCTTTGTCTGCCAATTTCTGATCAAGTTCTTTTAACTCTAATGACTTTATTGGACCTACCCCTTTATTAGTCAAATCCACTCGCTCTGAAGGTGGTAAATTTTGAGAATTTTGTGACGCTGCTGGTTTTGTTTCTTCTTTGGTTTCCACTTTTCTTTCATTAGTAGTAACAGCTTGCTCTTCTTTACCTTTGCTTCCTGAATTACAACTAATTACAAACGAACAAATCGTTAGCATCAATGCTGTACTTATAAATCTTAGTTTCATAATGTGTTTATTTTTGTTTACATATTGTGAAGTTAATTCTATTTAGCTTCTTCCTTTATGACCCAAATCATAAGGAAATCACTGTATTCAAAAACTTATCAACACAAATACAACTAACTTAAAATCAGTTGATTACAACCATGGTCAGATCAATACATTTATTATTTAGAAGAATGGAGTATAAAATAACTTAATAAATAAAGGATAATTATATCTTTTTATGATTTCCTTAACATATACATAAAAGACAAAAACATCTTTTATATGAGTAAACACTATAAAAAGTGTACAATTTTCACCTTATATGATTGTTCAAACCACGTGATAACAAAATGTTAATACAGATATTAGACCAGAGATTTGATATACATTGAATCAGAAAAAAAAGGGATACCTAAAACTAATCTATGAACTGCAACCGAAATGGTACTTGAAGAAGAAAAACAATTTGTAATGAATAAACAATCGCAAATAGTACTTCTAAAGAAGTTAGTGCCGAAAATAACTCTCTATGAAAAAGAAAAACAGGCATAGAGTAAAGAATAAAAAAAGAGTGGAAAAACACCAAAGGTATTCTTCCACTCTCCTATTTGATTTTTAAATTTTAATCTAATTTCTTGTCTATGATTCGAGCAAAATAATCTTGAACAAATGCCTTGCATTTTAATTCTAATTCCAACATCTCCTCATTCTTCTCATTTATCAAGTTACGCTCTAACCCTTTGTCATTGATGTCGTAAAAACCAGTAATGTCTTTTCCATTAAATCTAACAATATAATTACCTTCTTGATAAGTGTACTCATTACCTCCATAATTCACCACAAAAGGCTTGGTAATGGTATCGTTAATCAAACTGCGTCCCCAACTTCTAAATGGCTTATCATAGCCAATCATATCTAAAACTGTAGGGTAAATATCAATCTGTTGAGCCAAGCTTTTATCAACTCCTTTTACTCTTTCATCTGGCGTATAAATTAAAATAGGAACAGCTGTGCGATTCACTAATTTGCGGTACTCATCATAGTCGATTTGATTGGTGTGATCAGCAGTTATAATAAATATCGTATTCTCAAACCAAGGTTCTTTGCTACTTTCTTCAAAGAAACGCTTAAAGGCATAGTCTGTATATCCCACTGTCTTGTGAATCGGCTGATTGCCTTTCGGAAATTTACCTTCATACTCTTTTGGTACATTGAATGGTTCATGAGAAGAAACCGTAAATAAGGTAGCAAAGAAAGGTTCTTCTTTTTCATTTAATGTCTTTCTCATGTACTGAAAGAAAGGTTCGTCCCAAATCCCCCATGTACCATCAAAGTCGTCATCATTATCATACTCCGTTTTACCGTAGTAGTGATCATATCCCAAAATATTTCCAAAACCTAAGAATCCCATAGATCCATTAGGAGCCCCATGAAAGAATGATGTGTCATACCCTTTTGACTTTAAAGTTGAAACTAACGATTCTATCTTTTGCTTTGGAAATGGCGATGAGGTAAATGCATCTTTAAAAGAAGGTATCCCCGCTATTACAGAAGACACTCCGTGTATCGATTTGTACCCATTGGCGAATGCATTAGGGAAAATCAAGCTATGTTGAGATAGCGAATCAATAAAAGGAGTATAACTCTGGTAATTTGGTATATTCATATCCTTGTTAAATGCTCCTACATACTCACGCGCATAACTCTCTGTGATAAACAATACGATATTTGGAGTTGATGGCTCATTTGTTTGATAGTGTTTTACAGCACTGACATATTTATCTAAAGTAGGCTGATCCATAAAATCAACCTTTTTAAAACTCGTTTTTCCAATTGTACGCAAGATTGCAAAAGGCGTGTTCAAAACGACATCAGCATGTTCCGGTTTCTCTACATGTCTATTAGCATCAATAATATTTAGCGGTCTGGTCGTTTTCTTTAAATCCCCACGTACACCAGCTATAAAACCGACTACCACAATAACAAACAATACAATAGACGAAATCCAATATGATTTTTTTGATTCAATTGTTATCGGTCTTGTAAACTTCACTTTTTTGTACAAAAACACCCATACAATACTCAAGCCAATACACCACAAGAATACATGCCAATAATTAATCAAAAAATTAAAAAATAAAGTCCCCTTATTAGACTCGTGTTCTAAACTATCAAAAACGGCAATTGTCGTACGTGCATAGATAAATCGATAGTAAATTAAATCGATAAAATTAGTTGCGTAAGCTAATAAATTGGGAATGATATAAGACCAAAAAAGGAGTTTCTGATACCCTTTACTTGTCGTTTTATAAATAGGTAATATTGACAAAATGATAAACAAACTACTCATATAAAAAATAGCCATTCTATCAAAGGTCAATCCGTGATAAGCTAAAGAAAGGTATTGTCCAAATGAATCTACATTCAATAAATCACTGTTATATACGTAAAATAAAGTACGAGCAAGGAAGTAAAAAAAGAAAGCTAAAAACAGTCTGTAAAATAGCACTAATACTTCGTTTAGACGAAAACGATTTGAAATCATAAGGTTTTTTTATTTTTTGAAACACAAACTTAATCATTTCTATTCTCACTTGCATAAGCAAATACAGCATTTTATATGATGTGAAGTTTTTTTTCTAAAATAATCGACTTGAAAATTGCTATCCCCCTTTCGATTCTTTGTTTTTATTCTTCATTCACAAAAAAGAGCACTTTAGCAAACAATTTTCTTGACAAGTGAACTACTCTGCTTAATAAACAAATTCCTTGTTTTAGCCTCTCAAACTACTCGTAGCAAATTCTCACCATTATATCACACTTCTCAGTAAAATATTTTATACCTCTAAGTAGTTTTCGCACACTTTTCTTGCGGTATTCTTGCACCTTTCTTCGACAAAACACCGCTTTTGGCAAGTAAACCCCTAGCAAACCCGAAGAAAGTGCAAGCCAACCCCCAAGAAACTTTGTAGAATATCTCTGTATTTGGTTGCCTATTGAGAAAGTTGAGTTGCACTAACCTTTGTGAAAAAATACATCCCTACGCAATAACTGTAGTAGGTAAAAACAACTGATAGGAAACCTTGACTTGCTACATCAAGCAATTGTAAGATCGTAAATTACCAATCCAATACAAAGCGATAATTCAAATACAACTAAACAAAACTGACTACGCAGTACTTTGATTAAGTGATTCACCCTTAATTTTTACTAAAAAATAACCGTCAAAAGGCAAAAACACCCTTCATATAGACTACAGAATACAAGAATCTCTTCAGTAATGAGTACATTTTTTATCAATTAAAGATGCTTGAATCAATGATAAGACCTTGGTTGAATCCACTTAAAATCAGAAGAATTAAAAAAACGAATAATATAGTTTAGAAGAATTTCAACTAAGAGAATAGCAAATAAAATAAGATAAAAATGTCAAGTACACATTAATTTGATGGAATCTTATATTTTTTTTGTACTTTGCAATAGCTAATTAATTAAAACATGATTGATCCTACAAGATTATTTGATATACCTTATCTTCAAAGAGATCACTTTCCCCTATCTGATGCACTTGTTACAAAAGTAAATGGAGAATGGGTAAAAACATCTTCTGAAGAATATGTAAATAAAGCAAATGCTATTTCAAGGGCTTTACTTCGCTTAGGTATAAAAGAGAATGATAAAATTGCTGTTATAACCAATAGAAATCATACGAATTGGAATATTCTCGACATTGGAATTTTGCAAATAGGTGCACAAAATGTCCCTATTTATCCGACAATTTCAGCAGAAGATTATCAGTATATTTTAAGTCACTCAGAGGCAAAATACTGTGTTGTTTCTGACATTGAAGTCTATGAAAAATTAATATCCGTTAAAGATCAGTTACCGCTTATCATTGATATATGCTCTTTTGATCAAATCGACGGATGTAAAAACTTTGACCAACTACTTGCTTTAGGTGAAGATAAAAGCAATCAAGCTGAAGTAGATCGCATTAAGGATACTATAACTCCAGATCATTTAGCTACTTTAATATACACCTCTGGTACTACAGGAAAACCTAAAGGAGTAATGTTATCTCACAATAATATTTTATCAAACGCTTTAGGTAGTGCAGATAGAATCCCTTTTACAAGAGATGAAAAATACAGATCGTTGAGTTTCCTTCCAATTTGCCACGTATTTGAACGCATGTTGATCTACCTATACCAATTTAATGGTGTAGCAATATATTATGCAGAGTCTATCGATAAGATGGGAGATAACTTAAAAGAAGTTAAGCCTAACGTCATGACTGTTGTACCGCGTTTACTTGAAAAAGTGTACGACAAGATTTTCACTACTGGGTCAGCTTTGACAGGACTAAAAAAGAGAATCTTCTTTTGGGCATTAGAACTTGGTTTTAAATACCAACCTTATGACAGAGGATTTTTCTATAACCTACAATTGGGGTTTGCTCGAAAATTAGTATTTAAAAAATGGGTTGAAGCCCTTGGAGGTAATATTAAGCTGATTGTTTCTGGTAGTGCTGCTTTACAACCGAGATTAGCTCGTGTATTTAACGCTGCTGGTATAGTTGTAGTAGAAGGATATGGTCTAACTGAAACTTCTCCTGTAATTGCTGTAAATGACAAGCGAAACCGAGGAATGAGAGCGGGAACAGTAGGAAAACCGATTAGTAATGTAGAAGTAAAAATAGCAGAAGATGGTGAAATTCTTTGCAAAGGACCTAATGTTATGTTAGGTTATTACAAAGATGAAGAAAAGACTAAATCTGTGATTAAAGATGGCTACTTCCACACGGAAGATATTGGTAAGATTGATGAAGATGGGTTCTTGCATATTACTGATCGCAAAAAAGAAATGTTTAAGACCTCTGGAGGTAAATATGTCGCTCCTCAAATGATCGAAAATACAATGAAACACTCTCGTTTTATTGAACAAATCATGGTTATCGGGGAGGGAGAAAAAATGCCTGCTGCCTTTATTCAACCAAATTTCGAGTTTATTCGCGAATGGGCTCGAAGAAAACGCATCAATATTGGTACGACAGATGAAGAACTTGTTAAGAATGAGAAAGTAATTGAGCGCATCGCCAAAGAAATCGATCACATCAATAAAAAGTTCGGAAAATGGGAGCAAGTGAAAAAATTTGAACTTACACCTGAAGTATGGAGCACTGACAGTGAACACCTTACTCCTACTTTAAAACTGAGAAGAAAGATAATTTTAGCAAAATACCACGATTTGTACGAAAAGATTTACAGAGGGTAAATGTTAAAATTTTACTATAAAAGGTAAATAAATTAAGAATAGTATGCGTGCATACTATTTTTTTTTATATTTGAAAAACACAAAGCTGGTATGAAAAATAAAACAATTGACTATGTACTAAGAGCAACTTGGCAAGCTGTAGCAAGAATGTATAATGAAGAAGCTTCTAAATATGACGCTACGATGTCCTTAGCTTTTGCTTTGTTAAGTATAGATCGAGAAGGTACCTCTTCTACTCTATTAGGCCCAAATATGGGAATGGAAGCAACAAGTCTTACGCGTACATTAAAGAAGATGGAAGAACACGGATTAATCACCAGAGAGAAAAATCCCAATGATGGACGTGGCGTAATTATTAAGCTTACTCCTTTAGGAATAGAGAAAAGAGAATTGTCAAAAGAGAAAGTGAAGCGATTTAATGAAAAAGTACTGTCTTCTGTATCAGAAGAAAAATTAAAACATTTTTTCGAAGTGACTGACATAGTGAATACTTTAGTAAGTAACAAGAGTATTTTCGAAGAAGATTAACAACAAGTAGAATTAAGTATAAACCAAAGAATAACTAAATATGAAAAGATTAATAAAGAAAGTGGCCGTAGTAGGATCTGGAGTAATGGGATCTGCTATTGCTTGTCACTTTGCTAATATTGGACTAGAGGTATTACTTCTTGATATTGTACCAAGAGAATTAACTCCTGATGAAGAGAAGAAAGGTTTAACACTTGAACACAAAGCAGTACGCAACAAAATTGCTAATACTCATTTAGCTAATGCTTTGAAATCTAAACCAGCTCCAATCTATTCTCAAGCATTTGCTTCTCGCATTTCGACTGGGAATATAGAAGATGACTTAGTGAAGATCAAAGATTGTGATTGGGTAATCGAAGTTGTAATCGAGAGATTAGATATTAAAAAATCAGTATTCGAACAAATCGAGAAATACAGAAAACCAGGTTCGTTAATTACTTCTAACACTTCTGGTATTCCAATGAAACTAATGGTAGAGGGCCGTTCAGAAGATTTCCAAAAACACTTCTGTGGAACGCACTTCTTCAACCCTCCAAGATATTTACAATTATTCGAGATTATCCCTGGACCACAAACGGCTCCTGAGGTAATCGAATTCTTCCAAAAATACAGTAGTCTTTACTTAGGTAAAACGCCAGTATTGTGTAAAGACACACCTGGGTTTATCGGTAACCGCGTAGGGGTTTACTCTATGGCAATGGTAATGCAATTAGCTCAAGAAATAGGGTTAACTATCGAGGAAGCTGATACACTGACAGGATCTATCTTAGGACGTCCTAAAACAGGTACTTTTAAACTAGGAGATTTAGTAGGATTAGATACCGCTGTTAACGTAACGAATGGATTAAAGCAAAACTGCCCTGCAGACGCTATGATTCAAGAAGTTAAAGATAGCAAACCGCTTAACTTCCTATTAGAAAATAAATTCTTAGGTGACAAATCAAGAAAAGGATTCTACTACAAAGAAGTAGATAAAGAAGGTAAAACTAATCGCTTTGCTTTAGACTTAGAGAAATTAGAATACCGTCCATTAGAACGTGCTAAAATAGCTGTTCTTGAAACTGCAAAACAAGCTGGTGGTACGAAAGCTAAATTAGCTTTATTATTAGCAGACCAAACTAAAGCAGGTGAATTAATCAGAAAACACTTTGCTTCTTTATTTGCATACGTTTCTCAACGTGTTCCAGAAATCACTGACACCCTATTCCCTATCGATGATGCTATGCGTACAGGATATGCGTGGAAATATGGTCCATTCCAAACTTGGGATTTAGTAGGCCTTGAAAAGGGAATCGCTTTAATCGAAAAAGAAGGTTACACAGTAGCTGATTGGGTTAAAGAATTGGCAGCTTCTGGAGCGAAGAGTTTCTATAAAGTGGAGAATGGTAAAAAACTGTTCTACAACCAAAACACAAAAACTTTTGAACCTATTCCTGGACAAGATGCCTTCATTATCCTTGACAATATTAGAACATCTAATAAAGTATGGGGTAATAGTGAAGCTTCATTAATCGACTTAGGTGATGGTATCGTAAACTTAGAGTTCCACTCAAAGATGAATACAATCGGTGGTGGTGTTTTAGCAGGATTAAACAAAGCTGTTGAAATCGCTGAAAAAGACTTCCAAGGATTAGTAGTAGGTAACCAAGGTAGCAACTTCTCTGTAGGAGCGAACTTAATGATGATTTTTATGATGGCTGCAGAGCAAGATTGGGATGAGTTAAATATCGCTATTAAAACATTCCAAGATACAATGATGAAAATGCGTTACTCAGGTATTCCTGTAGTTGCTGCTCCTCATGGAATGACATTTGGTGGTGGATGTGAGCTAAGCTTACACGCCGATAAAGTAGTAGCTGCCGCAGAGACATATATCGGATTAGTAGAATTCGGTGTAGGACTTATCCCTGGTGGAGGTGGTTCTAAAGAGATGACCGTAAGAGCGTCTGATCTATACCGCAAAAATGATGTAGAGCTAAATACACTGCAAGAGCACTTCTTAACTATCGGTATGGCTAAAGTAGCTACATCAGCACAAGAGGCTTTTGACTTAAATATATTGCAAAAAGGAAAAGATGTAGTGGTTGTAAACAAAGATTTACAATTGGCACAAGCGAAGCGCGAAGCTTTAGTATTAGCACAAGCAGGATATACACAACCGGCTAAACGCAAAGATATTAAAGTACTTGGTCGTCAGGCTTTAGGTATGTTCTTAGTAGGAACTGACAGTATGATGGCTGGTAAATACATCTCTGAACACGATCGCAAGATCGCTAACAAACTGGCTTATGTAATGGCAGGAGGAGATTTATCAGAAGCTACATTAGTGACTGAACAGTATTTATTAGATCTTGAAAGAGAGGCTTTCTTATCACTATGTGGTGAACGCAAAACGCTGGAGAGAATCCAATACATGCTGAAAAATGGTAAACCATTAAGAAACTAATCTTTAACCAATTAAAACGACAAAGAATATGAAAACCGCATATATAGTACAAGGATATAGAACGGCAGTAGGTAAAGCGCCTAAGGGTGTATTCAGATTTAAAAGACCGGATGAACTGGCTGCTGAGACTATTGAATATTTAATGAGTAAACTACCAGAGTTTGACAAAACTCGCATCGATGATGTAATGGTAGGAAACGCAATGCCTGAGGCTGAGCAAGGACTAAATATGGCTCGTCTAATCTCTCTAATGGGATTAAAAGTAGATGACGTACCTGGAGTAACTGTAAATAGATATTGTGCTTCTGGTATAGAAACTATCGGTATGGCTGTAGCTAAAATACAAGCAGGTATGGCTGACTGTATCATCGCAGGTGGTGCAGAGAGTATGAGTTATATCCCAATGGGAGGATATAAACCAACACCTGACTACGGTGTAGCAAAAGAAGGAAATGAAGATTACTACTGGGGAATGGGATTGACAGCTGAGGCTGTAGCTAATCAATTCAAAGTTTCTCGTGAAGATCAAGATGAGTTTGCCTTTAACTCACATATGAAAGCTTTAAAAGCACAAGCAGAAGGGAAATTTGACAATCAAATCGTTCCTATTACCATTAATGAAGTATTCATTAACGAAAAAGGAAAAAAAGATAGTAAATCATATACAGTGACTAAAGACGAAGGACCAAGAGCTGGTACTTCTATCGAAGCCTTAGCAAAACTAAGACCTGTATTCGCTGCAGATGGATCTGTAACAGCAGGTAACTCTTCTCAAATGAGTGATGGGGCTGCTTTCGTGATGGTGATGTCAGAAGAAATGGTAAAAGAGCTAAACATAGAACCTATCGCACGCATGGTAAACTATGCTGCAGCTGGTGTAGAACCACGCATCATGGGTATAGGACCTGTTAAAGCAATTCCAAAAGCATTAAAACAAGCAGGATTACAGTTAAAAGATATCGATCTTTTTGAATTAAACGAGGCTTTTGCTTCTCAATCTTTGGCTGTAATTAGAGAGTTAGGTATCAACCCTGATATTGTAAACGTAAACGGTGGAGCTATTGCATTAGGTCACCCATTAGGATGTACAGGAGCAAAACTATCCGTTCAGTTATTTGATGAAATGAAACGCAGAGGTTCTAAATACGGAATGGTAACAATGTGTGTAGGTACAGGACAAGGTGCTGCAGGAATCTATGAATTATTATAATAAAGCTATTAACCAATAAAGAAAATAAACATGAGTAAAGATATCGTAAGAGGAGGTCAATTCTTAGTAAAAGAAACGAAATGTGAAAACATTTTCACTCCTGAAGATTTTACAGAAGAGCAAATAATGATGCGTGAATCTGTAAAAGAATTTATCGACAAAGAAATATGGCCTAACAAAGAGCGCTTCGAGAAAAAAGACTACGCATTCACTGAGGAAACTATGCGTAAAGCTGGTGAACTTGGTTTATTAGGAGTTGCTGTACCAGAAGCTTATGGCGGATTAGAAATGGGATTCATCTCTACAATGTTAGTTTGTGATTATATTTCTGGAGCGACGGGTTCATTCTCAACTGCATTCGGTGCTCACACAGGAATTGGGACAATGCCAATTACACTATACGGAAACGAAGAACAAAAGAAAAAATACGTTCCTAAATTAGCTTCAGGAGAGTGGTTTGGTGCATACTGTTTAACAGAACCAGATGCAGGATCAGATGCTAATTCAGGAAAGACAAAAGCTGTATTATCAGCGGATGGTAAGTACTACTCTATCACAGGACAAAAAATGTGGATCTCTAACGCTGGATTCTGTAATGTATTCATCGTATTCGCACGTATCGAAGATGACAAAAACATTACTGGGTTTATCGTAGAAAACGATCCAAGTAACGGAATTACATTAGGAGAAGAAGAACACAAATTGGGTATTAGAGCTTCTTCTACTCGTCAAGTATTCTTTAGCGATACGAAAGTTCCAGTAGAGAATATGCTTTCTGAAAGAGGTAATGGATTTAAAATTGCGATGAATGCTTTAAACGTAGGACGTATCAAATTAGCAGCTGCTTGTTTAGATTCTCAACGTCGTTTAATCACGCAATCAGTTAAATATGCAAACGAGCGTATTCAGTTTAAAACTCCTATCTCATCTTTCGGAGCTATCCGTACGAAATTAGCTGAGATGGCAACTAATGCTTATGTAGGTGAAGCTGCATCATACAGAGCGGCGGCAGCTATTGAGGAGAGAATCAATCAACGTATTGCAGAAGGAAACACACATCAAGAAGCTGAGCTAAAAGGTGTAGAGGAATTTGCTATCGAGTGTTCTATCCTAAAAGTTGCTGTATCAGAAGACGTACAAGCTTGTGCAGATGAAGGAATCCAAATCTTCGGTGGTATGGGATTCTCAGAAGACACACCAATGGAAAGCGCATGGAGAGATGCTCGTATTTCACGTATCTACGAAGGTACAAACGAGATCAACCGCATGCTTACTGTAGGGATGTTGATTAAAAAAGCAATGAAGGGACATGTAGATTTATTAGGTCCTGCTATGAAAGTAGCTGACGAATTAATGAGTATCCCAAGCTTTGATGTACCAGATTATTCTGAATTATTCGCTGAAGAAAAAGAGATGATCAGCAAGTTAAAACAAGCTTTCTTAATGGTAGCTGGTAGTGCTGTTCAAAAGTTCGGTCCAGATTTGGAAAAACACCAAGCTTTATTAATGGCAGCTTCTGATATGCTAATTGAAATCTATATGGCAGAAAGTGCTATCCTTAGAACAGAGAAATTAGCGAAGTTAAAAGGAGAAGAAAATATTAAAGAGCAAATCGCTATGGCTCAATTATACTTATACCACGCTGTAGACATCATCGGATTAAAAGGTAAAGAAGGAATCGCTTCTTTCGCTGAAGGTGATGAACAACGTGTAATGTTAATGGGGCTACGCAGATTTACAAAATATGTGAACCTACCTAATGTAAATGCACTAAGAGAAACTATTGCATCAAAATTAGTAGACGCAAACGAATACGTATTCTAATTTAGGATACAGACAATTTGGTTTAGTTTGTTTGAAAAAAACCGTCATTTTTCTTCGGAGAAAGGGCGGTTTTTTATTTGACTACTAACCAAAAACGAAAAGCACTAATTAACAGATAGTTAATATATTTTTCTCAAACAAAATCCGTTATTTGCAACTTTAAATACATAATTATAGCCAATATTGTTTATAAAATCACTATTTTGCAAAAAAAGAAAGCATCCATGAGAAATAAACTACTGTTATTTTCTTTCCTATCCCTTATAGGAAGTAAAGCAATTGCGCAAGATTTCAACCAAAAGAGTATTTTTAAACTTCCCGAAAGTGAAGTGGTAAACGACTTTAACCTTTACTTGGACACGAGATATGATTATAAAAATGTCTTCACTCCTACCCAAACAGAACTAAGTCAATTTCAAGTGAATCAAACAAGGATTTACTTAACAACTAAATTGTTCAATAAGGTTGATTTTAATTTTCGATATAGTTTTAATGCGAAAGAAAGTAAAGACGCATTAGAGTTTGCCTTCCTGGAATATCATATCAATGACAACTGGGCAATCTCAGCAGGTAAACTATTTACAAACTGGGGGTCTTTTGATATTGATTACAATGGTGCAGAATTATACATGTACACCATTGTGACAAATGATATTGAAGTATACAGCCCTGGGGTGAATTTTATGTACTATATGAATAAACATAAATTTACTTTCCAGATAAGTAGTCCTACAGAAGTTTTTACAACTCCAGAATATAAAAATAAGGCGTATTCTTATATGTTATTGTGGGAAGGAAAACTATTCAATGACAAATTAAGAACCAGATACGGCTACTCTTTGATGCAACATGATAGTTCAAAATACTATAATTGGGCTACAATCGGTAATCAGCTTCACTTAGGGAAATGGATTTTTGAATCAGATTGGATTTATGGAACAAGAAACTTAAACTATAGTGACTTGGTAAATATTGAAGATATTGGCGTATCTGAAGTTAGAGATAATTCATTTGCTCTAAGTGCTAAATACAAGATCAATAAATTTGTTCCCTATATTAGAGGTATTTACAACAAAAGGAAAGATTTAACCAATAACTATGCTTATTCTCAAGTCAACCTTCAAGCAGCTTTAGAATACTATCCTTTACAAGATCAAAACCTCTTTAAGGATTTAAGGTTATTTACAGCCTATATATACCAAAACCAAAGTTTTGAAAGAGAATTATCACATCTCTCCGATCAACACGAAAATCAAATCGTAGCAGGAATAAGATGGTTAATCCCTATGGTAAGAAAATAAAACAAGAAAGGAATAAGAGTTAAACTCTTGTTCCTTTTTTGTTTTAGTACTTTAACTATTAGAAAAAAAGGAATAAAGACAATCTTTTTTATTGAGAAATGATTCCATTGTTCCTTAATTACTTATTTATGGACATTATTTAGCACTTTTATGCAACACTTCTAATTTTTAGTAATAATTTATACAATTTTATACCATTGATAGCAACAATATATATTTTTTAGTAATTTTATATTCGTAATTCTTAATCTTAATTGAGAAAAGTAGAATAGTATGAAAAAGATACCCCGTTTTAATAGTTGCGATTTATTAGATCAAGAAAACATTGCTCAGGATTGCGTTATTTTCGATTTGCAACACGTTTTATCATTGAGAAACAATGTTGTCTCTGTCGCACATAAGCACTTGTTTTATCAAATCCTTTTCATAACGGGGGGTGAAGGAGAACACTTTATAGACTATAAAAACTACAATGTAAAGAAAGGAGATCTATTTTTCATCAATCCTGGCCAAGTACACCGTTGGGATTTTAACGAACACACCCAAGGTTTCATCATTAACTTTACAAAGGATTTTTTTGCTTCGTTTCTATCAGATAGCCAGTTTATCGATAATCTGCCTTTCTTTCGATTAGATATAGACAATGAATCTCTATTGAGTATTGACAGTTACTATTCTACTATACTAAATATTTTTGACAAGATAAATTACGAAGTACACCTTCAAAAAGGAACAGATCAAAATCTGATACGCGTTTACTTACTTGAGCTTTTTTTACTTTGTAAAAAGCACTATGAACACGATGATAATTTTACTTATAGTCAGTTGCAACCAAGTAACCTTGTCAAGCAATTTGAATATTTGGTAGAAAAACACTTTTATGAGTTGCGTTTTCCAAAAGAATATGCCGAATTACTATATGTCACACCAAATTACTTAAATGCTGTCTGTCAAAAAGTAAGAGGTCAATCAGCGGGAGAACTAATTAGAGGAAGAATACTTCTTGAAAGCAAAAGACTCTTAGTCAATACAAATATGTCTGCAAGTGAAATTGCCTATAAACTAAGTTTTAAAGACAATTCGTATTTTTCGCGTTTCTTTAAAAAGTATGTTGGTGTAGCACCAGATGAATATAGAAAATCATAAAAAAACAAGGCTTATAACGATGATTATAAGCCTTGTTTTTTATTGCTATCAATACACTATTTTAGTAATTACCTTTTGATTTTTATAGATTTATATCCTCAATAATTGTTGGTAATACCCTTTATTATGAATGTTCTTATGGCACATTCCATTGTACAGTAGGATTGTACCACAAAGCACCTTGGTTTACTTCCAAAGGTGAATCAAAATTATTTGTATACAAAGCTCCTGTTCCCAAGCCTTGCGGCAAGCTATTTTTAAGTGTAAAAGTCCATTGTGCAATAGCATTCAAACCAATATTACTTTCTAAGGCAGAGGTAATCCACCATCCTATATTTCGCTCTTGAGCTAAAGCAATCCATTCCTCACTACCTCTATAACCGCCAACTAAACTTGGTTTTAAGATAATGTATTGAGGTTTAAGCTCATCTAACAACCTTGCTTTATCTTCTATGTTAATCACCCCTATCAATTCTTCATCTAAAGCAATAGGCAAAGGAGTCTTTTTACATAACTCTGCCATTTGCTCATACTGACGTTGCTTAATAGGCTGCTCAATACTGTGCAATTTGAATTCAGACAATACTTCTAACTTTTCCAAGGCCTCTAAAGGCGTAAATCCTCCGTTAGCGTCAACTCTTAATTCAATCTCTTTTTCAGAGAAATGCGATCGAATATAGCGCAGTAAATCAACTTCTTTTTCAAAATCAATTGCCCCTATCTTCAGCTTAACGCATTTGAATCCAGCATTTAATTTCTCGTCAATCTGCTCTTTCATATACTCGTGCTCACCCATCCAAATTAAGCCGTTTATGTCAATGGCCTTTCTTCCCTCAGTAAAAGCAGATGGAAAAAGAATAAAAGGATCTGAAGCTTCAAGTGATAAGAAAGCTTGCTCAACTCCAAACTGTATAGACGGCCATTCTCTTAGTTGTTCCCATAACACCTCTTTACCTAAAGCTATATTTTCAACTACCCATTGGAGTTTTTCTTCATATCCTAATCGGTCATCAAAACTAAGAGAGCGCAGTATCCCGCACTCTCCTATTCCAATTTTGTTATTTTCCTTAATTCTAAGCAACCATGTTTCTTTTTGGGTAAGAATACCCCTCGAGGTACCTGATGGTCTCTTAAAATCTAAAATATAGCGTTCATACGATGCTTCTATCATAAACTACAAAGTTAGGCTCTCTCCAATAGCCAATAACATTAAATCCTTTCCTTTCTCAAAGAACTTCTTCTTAGCTTCTTCGTGATCTATCTCGATATAACCAAAAGTATCAAAGTGATAACCCATAACTTTGTCACAACCTACAAAATCAGAAGCAATTACCGCTTCATCAATATCCATAGTAAAGTTGCTTCCAATAGGTAAAATAGCTAAATCCAATTGTGTAAAAAGAGGAATTAATTTCATGTCCATTGTCAAAGAAGTATCTCCAGCGATATAGACATTCTTGTTCTTGCTCTCTATCACGAATCCCCCTGGTTGTCCCCCATAGCTACCATCTGGAAAAGAACTCGAGTGAATAGCAGGCGTGTACTTTACTTTTCCAAACTCAAATGTCCAACTACCACCGTGGTTCATCGGATGAGCTTGCAACCCTTTTGCCTCAAAATGGCCGGCAATTTCCGCATTTGACACCACTACAACATCGGGATTATTCTTCGCAATCAACTCTACATCTGCGATGTGATCTCCATGCGCGTGCGTTAAAAGAATGTAATCTGCTTTGATAGCATTAACGTCAATTTGTTTAGCTGCAGGCAAAGGATTACCCGTAATAAATGGGTCAACAATTATATTGATATCATCAATCGTTATACCTAAGCAAGCATGTCCGAAGTAAGTAATTTTCATATTCTAATTATTTTAAAGGATTAAAGCTAAAGAAAATAAAACGGAAACAAAAAAAGTTGATAAAGCAACTATCTTCATTTGTGAGTCTAATTCTTTTGGCAAGGTGTTATTCTTAACAAATATCAAGTGTTTTATAAATGGAATATAAGCGACGATAAAGAAGTATTGATAATAAGAAAAGTTGGAATACAATGCGTATACAATAAATGCTATTAGGGCAAATACAATAATAAAATAATGATATTGCTTTGCTCCTGATCGACCTAATTTTACTGCAAGTGTATTTTTACCAACAAGCTTATCTGAATCTAAATCACGCATATTATTAATATTCAACACAGCAATACTCAAATTTCCCACAGCTAATGCTGGTAGAATTACCCAGTAGCTAAAAACTTGACCGTACAAATAGAAACTACCGAGTACACTTACAAGCCCAAAGAAAATGAATACAAATAAGTCTCCTAATCCTTTATATCCATAAGCTCCTGAACCAACAGTATATTTAATTGCCGCAGCGACACAGCTAACTCCTAAAACAAAGAAGAAAAGAGAGGTAAGAAAATTATCTTTTCCAAACGATATATAAATCAAAACTAAAGCTGATAGTAGAGATAGTAAAGAGGTTACGATTACCCCTTTCTTCATTTGAGCAGCTGACAACAACCCACTTTGCACAGCCCGTTGTGGTCCTACACGCGTTTCATTATCAGTTCCCTTGACACCATCTCCGTAATCATTAGCAAAATTTGATAGTATCTGCAATAAAAGCGTTGTCAATATTGCGAATAAAAATATGCTAAGAAAATTAGCATTGGAAGTAAAAAAAGGGAAAGCACATGCTGACCCAACAATAATACCCGAAACAGAGAGCGGTAGTGTTCTCAATCTTGCAGCGTTAATCCACGCTTTCATTTTTGTCATAAATTCAAATTTAACTAAGCAGCGATTTTGAAAAATCATTTTAACTGCACACAAAAATAAAGAGAATTTATGACATCTATTCCTTAGTATCCAACGGAAATTAAATATACTCCGATTATAGGTATCCTTGTTTTTTAAGTTTTAAATATTTGCTGGGTTTAGCAAATGTATAATAAAGTGCAAGTAGAGGATTACACCCTCTAATTGTAAACAAAATAGTGTGCTCATCTTTAATCTCAAAAACGATAGCATTGGATGAGTTCCAATCTATTTTTCCACTCAAAATATGTTTTCCTGGAGCAACATCAAATGTTACTTCTTCACCATTTGAAATAGAACATAACTTTTCACCATCTAAAAAAATAATATAATTTCTATGTCTATCTACTATAGCCTTTTTTCTCTTAAGAACAATTTTAGCCATTATCTGTAATCTTAGTTATAAGTACTATAAAGGTAATGGTAAATCGTAAGGTGTACAAAATAATAGGCTATTAATAAGGCTTCGATATACACTGTCATTACAAGTGACTACTTAATGTTAAACTTTAAGTAAAAACAATATTTAGTTTAGTGTGTATTAATTGACTTTTTTACATCAAAAAGTACTTATTTACACTGATAACTTTTAGTTATAACAAAACATAACTACTTGATTTTAAAAATAATAACATACTTTATATAAAGTTAAATTATAAGTGTTAAAATTGAATATTTGAAGTATTTATTTACTTTAAAAAGCAAGTGTTTTAGAAGAAAATCACAAGGTTTTTACAAACATAACTAATACAGACACCACAAATATTCTATATATTTTTTTCGAAGTATACATTTAAATGAACACTTTAATACTCCAAATTTCAAGTGCTGTACTCCTACTTTTACCGATAACAAACTCCATAATTCACTTTCAAATTAGCTGAACAAAACATAATAAAAGAAGTTTTACTCAACGTTTCATTTCATTGATAAAGACATCTTCTCTACATACCTTCCAGTAAACAAACCTTTATTATGTCCGAAAAATACATTATAAATCATCTTAAATTACTTCTTAAAAAAGAGTATTACAGCTTTCACAACCCCTTATTTAATAAAAGTACCTTTAGTCTAAAATGAAGAAATGCGATTAGTATTCTTTCGCCAATACTCCCCCATGCCCATTCATTAAAACACACCTTATCACAAAAAAAAGAGCACCTAATTCACATGAATTAAGTGCTCTTATATCTTACTAATTATTACCTATTAAGGAATCCATTTCTTAGGGAAATTAGGTTTTCTCTTTTCAAGGAATGCATTTCTTCCTTCAATTGCCTCATCAGTCATATAGGCCAATCTTGTCGCTTCTCCAGCAAATACCTGTTGACCAACCATACCATCGTCAGTTAAGTTCATGGCAAACTTCAACATCTTAATTGATGTTGGTGATTTAGCTAACACTTCTTGAGCCCATTCATAAGCGGTATCTTCTAACTCTGCATGAGGAATCACTGCATTAACCATTCCCATCTCAAAAGCTTCTTGAGCAGAGTAATTTCTACCCAAAAAGAATATTTCTCTCGCTTTCTTTTGACCTACCATCTTTGCAAGATAAGCAGAACCATATCCTCCATCAAAACTCGTTACATCTGCATCAGTTTGCTTAAATATAGCATGTTCTTTACTGGCTAATGTCATATCACATACAACGTGTAAACTGTGACCTCCACCTACTGCCCAACCTGGTACAACTGCAATAACCACTTTTGGCATAAAGCGAATCAAACGTTGAACTTCTAAAATATTTAATCGGTGCATACCATCATCTCCTACATATCCTTGATGCCCTCTTGCTTTTTGATCTCCTCCACTACAGAAAGAATACACTCCATCTTTTGGTGATGGTCCTTCTGCTGAAAGAAGTACTACCCCAATTGACGTATCCTCTTGTGCATCATAAAAAGCACGATATAGTTCGCTTGTTGTTTTTGGTCTAAAAGCATTGCGAACCTCTGGTCTATTAAATGCTATACGAGCAACTCCATCACATTTTTTATATGTAATATCCTCAAACTCGATAGCTGTTTCCCATTGTATCTTACTCATAATCTTTTGAATTTATCGTAAAAATAATCTATTTTTTGCATTATATTGCAAAACCAAAACATTATAAACCATGAAAAAACTCTTATTCTCTCTATCGTTATTTGCTTTAACGATAAGTATTCAAGCACAAGAATATGATTTTCAAACTATTATAGACATAGACGCAACTCCTGTAATAAGCCAAGGAAATACTGGTACTTGTTGGAGTTTTAGCACATCTTCTTTTCTGGAGTCTGAAATAATCAGGAAAACGGGAAAGTTTATTGATATATCAGAAATGTACACCGTGCGCAATGTCTATCCCAAGAAAATAGACAACTACATCACTCGTAAGGGGAAAACTCAATTTGGTGAGGGTGGACTTGCTCATGATGTAATCAACAGTATAAAAGAATACGGTATTGTTCCAAATGACGTGTTTTCTCCAGAGCAAACTAAGCAAGAATACGATCATAGTGAATTATTTAGAGTATTAAAAAGTACATTAGATGCTTATACTTCAAGCAGAAATACAATAAGTAATAATTGGAAACCAATTACTGAGTTTATTTTAGATACATATATAGGTAAAAATATTACTGAATTTACTTATGAAGGCAAGAAGTATACACCACAGACATTTATGGATATGCTAGGTATTAAAGCAGATGATTACATCACAATAACATCGTTTAAAAACCAAGCTTACTACACTCCTTTTATTTTAAATATCCCAGATAATTTCTCAAATGGAAGTCTATACAACCTCCCATTAGATGAGTATATCGCTAATATTGACAACGCTTTAGATAAAGGTTATACCCTGTCTCTTGACTGTGATGTTTCAGAAATTACTTTTAATGCTAAAAACGGAATCGCATTTATCCCTTCATCAAAAGATGATAACAGTAAGGGACTAACAGAAATCGTAGAAGAAAAGACAATTACGGAAGAATCCCGCTTACAAGACTTTTATAGTTATCAAACACAAGATGATCATTTAATGCACATAATTGGAAAAGTAAAAGATCAAAAAGGCAATATCTATTATAAAGTAAAGAACTCTTGGGGAAATAATACTGAACGCATTGGCAATGACGGCTATATTTATATGAGTACTGCTTATATGAAACTTAAATCAATATCAGTACTATTGCACAAGGAGGCATTACAAAAACAAACTTTAAAAAACTTAAACATTAAATAACAACAGTTGTTTAATGGATTTACCAATTAGTTTAATACACTTAATTGGTTACAGCTAATTATAAAATGACAAACAAAAACAAACTAACAATAACCTTACTTTCTTCACTTTTAATTATTTCTTGTCAAACTAAAGTGAAAGAAAAAGACTTAGCACTAAACACTTCAATCATACAAGAACATAGTATATATGAAGAAAACCCATATCTCGTTGAATTTGACAAACTATCTCCAAGTTATATCCTATCAAAAGCAAATGAGGTAGAAGACTTTTATATTAAAAACATAAAGAAATCTGGATATACAGGAAGCTTCTTAGTGGCTAAGAACGGGCAAATAATATATGAAGATTACTCTGGATTTGCGAATAAAAGAAATGCAGAACAGATAACTGAAAACACCCCTATTCACGTTGCTTCAGTAGGTAAAGTAGTTACTGCTGTTACTATTATGCGACTTATCGATATGGGAAAACTTGAACTTGATCAAAGTGTAAGTGAAATTATAGAAGGATTTCCCTATCCAGAAATCACAGTAAAAACGCTATTATCACATCGCAGTGGATTGCGTTATTATGGTTATTATGGAGAAGTATGGAGTTATAAAACACCTATTAAAAACCAAGACGTCATTGACATTATTAAATCTGAAAAAGTAGACTTGGATTTCAGTCCAAATACCAGATTTTCATATAGTAATACAAATTACGTTGTATTAGCAAGTATAGTCGAAAAAGTTACTAATAAGACTTTTCGCGAAGCTGTAAGAGAACTAATATTTGATCCTCTAGAGATGAAAAATAGTTTTGTCTTTGATGATTTAGACAAGAAAAACGACGTAACTCAATCATATAAAAGCAATTACACTCCAATGCATTGGGATTATATGGATAGCACTTATGGGGATAAAAATATTTATGTTACCCCAAGAGATTTTCTTAAATTAGATACAGCTTTATATTCCGAAACATTCTTAAGTGAAAAGTTAAGAAAACAAATGTTTCAAGGATATAGTTTTGAAAATAAAGGAGTAAGAAATTACGGTTTAGGATTTAGACTCATCGAAATGACAAATGGAGATACATTCACGTATCACAATGGTTGGTGGAGAGGTAACACTTCATCTTATATTCGACTTGAAAAAGACAATGTGTGTATTATTTTATTTTCAAACAAATATTCGAAATTAACATACAAAACAGTTGATTTATCTCATCATTTTGGAGATTATCCTGTGGGTAATTTAGAACTATAGTTATGAAAGGATTAAAAGACATTTTAGGCATTAAGTACGATCTTGGTCAAGCTCCAATGCTTGGCGTAGCAACCCCAGAAATGGTTGCTGCAATTGCGAACCAAGGAGGTTTAGGAACCTTACCTTTAGGTGGCCTTCCCCCTGCTGTATGTGACAAACTGCTAACAAAGACTAAGGAGTTAACAGACAAACCATTTGCTATAAATATCTTTTTACATCCAATAATAAAAGAAAATAAGGAGGATATTGCTTCTATGCAAACAACCTTAAAGACAATCTGCAAGGACAACAATATCCCCTATGAAGAAATACCACACTTTATTCAACCAACCTACCACCCAATATTAGAAGTAGTATTAAAACACAACATCAAAATCATAACTTTTACTTTTGGTTGTTTTACAAAAGAAGAAATTGAGCTTTTACATAAACAGCATATATTTTTAATAGGTACAGCAACAACTGTAGAAGAAGCAAAATATTTACATGATCACAAAATAGATGCAATCGTCTTACAAGGAATTGAAGCAGGTGGGCATAGAGGTAGTTTTCTGAATGATAATATAGAAGACAACTTACCCCTAAATCAACTTTTTGATTGTGTAAGAAAAGAAGGAGTGAATATTCCGTTGATTGTAACAGGAGGGCTATTCACTGGCAAACAAGCCAAAGATTATTTTAATCGAGGCGCCAGCTTTGCTACTTTCGGTTCTCTTTTTATAACGGCTACCGAGAGCAATGCAATGGAATATCAAAAGGATTTACTATCCAAAGGTACTGCAGTTGAAACCAAGTTTACAAAGGCCTTCTCAGGCAAATGGGCTCGTGGAATTATCAATGACTTTATGACACAAGTAGATAACTCAAAAAGCCCTATTCCAGATTTTCCTTTTCAAAATATTTTAACACAAAATATTCGATTTTTTGCAAAACAGAAAAATCTTTATAATTTTAACTCACTTTGGTGTGGGATAAACGCACATCATGCAACAAGAAAAGATACAAAAGATATTTTCAATAAACTGATTACAGAATTCTATGAGCAATAACTTTCAATATAGGTTTTTAAATAATGTGGATTTTACTGAACTGGTAGAAGTCTTTAATGCTTCATTTGGTGATTACACAATACCTATGCACCTAACTAAAGAAGAGTTAGAAACCAAAATTAAAGCAGAAGGTATTCAACTAAGTGATTCTATTGGAGTTTATTCAAACAAAAAATTAGTAGCCTTTATCCTTCACGGAAGGAACAATTACAAGCTATATAATGCTGCTACTGGTGTACTCCCTGAATTTAGAGGTAATAATCTTACTACAAAAATGTACGACTATGCCTTACCTATATTTAGAAGTTTTGATATTAAGAAAATTTCATTAGAAGTAATCACTTCTAATGAAACTGCATCTAAAGCCTATAGAAAGATTGGCTTTAAAAAATGGCGAAACTTGAATTGCCTAAAAGGAAATACTAAATTACAAGTAGTAGACGAAAATATTGTCAATAATACTGAAATCAAGAATATTTCTTATTACGAATATCTAATCTACTATGCTGAAAAAGATGTTCTACCTTCTTGGCAAAACAATGAGTTTTGTATCTCAAACAACGAACGCAATCTCACGCTTAAAAAGATTGTTTTCGAAGGGCAACCAGTGGGATATATCATCGTAAATACTACAAAGAATAAGATACTACAACTCTGGGTAAAAGAAGGGTTTAGACGAAAAGGATTTGCCTCTCTCCTAATAAAAGATACCATAGGAGATAACAAAGAGTTTTTTGTCACTAATATTGACGCACAAAACTTTGGTGTAAATATGTTCTTTAAATCAATTGGAGCAATAGAATTTTTAGAACAACATGAAATGGAATTATATTTAAAATAAAACAAAAGGCGATTTTATAGATCGCCTTTTGTTTTATTTACAAATATCTCCCAAACAGATACGAAGTCATACTTAAAGAACCTCCGACATATTTGTCATTGAATATCTCAATTTCATCTTTTTGATCCACAAGACCAAGCGTATATAGTAATGGATAATAATGATCAGGAGTAGGAATAGCTAATTTAGTAGCATGTCCCAAACCTCGATGATCTACTAAGACCTTAAAATTCCTATCTAAAATTGACTTTTTAATCAATTCATTACTTTCGATAGACCAATCAAAAGCATAATTATCTGTATCCATATTCTTCCAATCTATCATTCTGAGATTGTGAACAATATTTCCACTTCCTATTATCAAAACTCCTTTATTTCGCAAAGCACTTAACTCACTGCCCAATTTATAATGAAATTCACCACCCTTATAGTAATCAATACTCAATTGTACTACAGGAATATTTGCCAAGGGATACATCCTACGCAACACAGACCAACTCCCGTGATCCAATCCCCAATCCATATCTTCTTGAACGGAAGTACTCCTTACTATATGTTGAACTTGCTCTGCCAATAGGGGTGAACCATCAGTTGGATATTCAATATCAAACAACGCTTGGGGAAATCCACCAAAGTCATGTATGGTTTGAAGCTTTTGACTTGCTGTCACATAGGTTCCCTTCGTGAGCCAATGTGCAGATATAACTAATATTGCTCTTGGAATAGGCAATTTACTACTCAATTGTTTCCAAGTAACTGAGAATTCATTTTCTTCAATCGCATTCATAGGAGAACCATGCCCTATAAACAACACAGGCATTCTTCCTCCTATATCAGGAAGCCGCATCAATTGGTTAATGACCTCTTTGTCCTGATACATAATTATTCTCCTAAGATCTTTTTAATATCTCTATTGTCGCCATAGACAACCATGATATCCCCTTTATTCAAAACAGTATCGTAGTTGGCTATACCCTGAACTTCATGTATTTTGCGATGTATACCCAAAAAATTCTTTTCCTCTCTCACTTTAAGTGTCGTTAAAACAACAAGATTGTAGTTTGTACGAAAGGCAATTTCACCTAAAGTTTTACCGGCAAATCGATCCGAAACCGTGATCTCTACTATACTATAACGACCATTAATTTCATACGAATCTACCACTCCCTTTATACATAGTTTCTTAGCCCATCGCTCAGCTGTTTCTTCCTCTGGGTGCACTATTTCATCAACTCCAATTGCCTGTAACACATTTTCATGCAAAGGAGTAATAGCACGACTAATTAATCTTTTGACATTGAGATTTTTCAACACAGCAGTAGTCATAATATTCGCACCTTGGTCCTCCCCAATAGCTACGATTACAATATCTGTATTCGCTAATGGCAATCCCGCCATCATATATTGATCCGTCGAATCCAAACATATTGTATGTGAAATCTTATCTTTATAAGAATCTACACGTGTCATATTTTTATCAATACCGATAACTTCATTTCCTTGCTCTGTTAGCTTTTGTGCTAATGAAGCTCCAAAATTCCCTAATCCTACAATAATATATTTCATAATTCTCAAATTCTTAGTTAATCAAAATCTCCTCTTTCGGATAGCTATAATTGGTCAAATGATCTTTCTTAGTCATCGCTATAATTATCGTTAACATACTTACCCTTCCAATAAACATAGTTAAAATCAAAATCACCTTACTCCCATCTCCCAATTGACTCGTTATCCCTGCACTTAATCCTGAAGTACTGTATGCTGAAAAAGCTTCATAAGCCAATTCGACGATTCCAATCTTAGGCTCAAAATAAGTTAAAGCAAAAATAGCAACACCGATAACGAATAAGGATAGTAAAATAATAGCAAATGCACGTTGAACAGACAACTCATCTACCTGTCTTCTAAACACTTCAATCTTAGACTTCCCTCTTGCCAGAGTCCATATATTTAATAACGCAATTGCAAAAGTACTGGTCTTAATTCCCCCTCCTGTTGATACTGGCGAAGCTCCCACCCACATTAGAAACATAATAAACAAAAAAGTAGGAACGCTAAACATTCCATTGTCAACTGACGCAAAACCAGCTGTACGAGGAGATGTTGCTGTAAAGAATGCTGTTACCCATTTACCAAATCCTTGGTGCTCTGCAAGCGTATTATTATACTCTAATAGATATACCATTAGAGTTCCTCCAACAATCAAAGTAGCCGTTGTTATAAGAATAATGCGAGTGCTCAAGTTAATTACCCTTGGAACATAAATACTCGCCTCCTTACGACTAAAGGGAAGTAATCTATTTACAATTAAGTGTTTTACATACATATAGATATTAAATACAATAGGGAAACCTAATCCCCCCATAATAAATAATCCTGCAATAATTAGGTGTAAAGGATAATTAAAACGGTATTCAAAGGTATATAAACTCTCTGGTAAGGTAGAGAAGCCTGCATTACAAAAAGCAGATACTGAATGAAATATAGAAAAGAATACTCGTTCATATAATGATGTAAACTGCTGATGACGCGTGGCAATGTAAATACCAATCATCCCCAAGATTTGAATAATTCCCGATATAACAATAATTCGCTTTAAAGTAGCAAAAACATCTCCTAACTTGTCTATTGATGACATGGATTTCATCACAAGTTGATTTCCATATGAGGATTTTCCCCTAAAGAAGTAACTAAAATAACTTGCAATAGTCATAATACCCAAACCACCACATTCCATCAAGAATATCATCACGGTCTTTCCAAACACGGTAAACTGACCACCTATATCGACAGTTGATAACCCGGTAACACATACTGCACTCGTAGCTGTAAACAACGCATCTATATAGCGAAGACTACCAGGAGTAGTTGTAGCCTTGGGAAAAGACAACATAAAAGCTCCAACAAAAATAATCAACAAAAAGCTAATGATAAACAGTTGGGCGGGATTAAGCCTTGTCTTGTTTAAGTTCAACTGTAACACAGAGAACTCTCGAACAACCATTATAAATACGGCAAAGAAAATAACGGCGCTACTGTCGTAAAAATGAGTTGTATGCTCAGGTTTCCAACGAGCAACAACCAAGAACATAAATAATATTACACTGAATATATCAAATATCCTTACTCCTGTACTATTAGATATTTCCTTACTCAAATACCTTCTTGCAATAGCGAGCATCCCAATTGTCAAACAGGTATTATACAAGTTGTTTAATCCTACTTGATAATCATTAAGCGTGCTAAACCCCAAGTCATATACCAAGATAAACAAGGTGATAAAACTCAATACAAAAGGCAAACGGACTAAAAAGTATTTAATCTGATTGATTACGTTATCTTTTAAACGATAAAATGGCATCTTATAAAACTAATTCTTCGAAAAGACGTTTAAACAATACTTCTAAATCAGAAGTCATCCCCGGATGAGGACGCGAAGCTTGAATACATGAACTCTTAACTGCAGTCAACCATCTAAATCGTTCAGCAGCATCTAACTGAGCTATTGGGTTTTTACTCGTTTTTACACCTTTTGCAACTTCTTCAAAGGCTGCAACATGTGCTTTTAATGTTTCGAAATCTAACTCACTGCTAAAACACGCAATCCTATCTTTATTCAAACAAAATGACGAATGCAAACTGCGTTTAGATTTACAAAAAATTAATAAACCTATATTTATAAATTCCTCTCGCTCTACTTTGGGAACATATCGTATTACAGCATACTCATATACTTGCATCTCTCCACTTATTTGCTTCGTTTATAAAAATAGTTGAAGACTCAAGTCTTCTTAATAGAAAGTTCAGGTACACTTCTCTAATCTCATTTGCCGAAAAATCACTTCCTTCCCATTCCAACCATTCTGTTGGAATTTGATCGACAATAGCTACAAACTTATCTCTATTCAAGATTTTCTTAAATTCTTGATCTACTTCATATAATTTACTTGCTCGAGGCAGTAATACATGATCTTTTATAAAAGAGAAAGGAGTTTCTGCACTTTTCTCCCAATTCGAAAATGAATGATGGAAATAGAAAGCCGCACCGTGATCAATTAACCATAGCTCTTTATGCCAAATCAACATATTTGTATTTCGAAATGTACGATCGACATTTGTAATAAAGGCATCTAACCACACTATTTTTGAAGCAAGTGTATCATCTACTGTTTCTGCTGCAGGATCAAACGTCAAAGCTCCTGACAAAAAGTGCAATGCAAGATTCAACCCTTTGCTAAACTGTAATAAATCTTGTATTTCTTCATCTGCTTCAGTTCTGCCAAATGCCTCGTCAAGTTCTGCAAAAACTAATTCTGGAACTTTCAATCCCAATTCTCTTGCAATTAACCCTCCTAACAATTCGGCTATCAAAGCTTTTACTCCATGTCCAGCTCCCCTAAACTTTAATACATATTTAAAATCATCATCTGCTTCGGCTAAGGCAGGTAAAGACCCTCCCTCTCTCAAAGGAGTAATATATCTGGTCACTGTAACTGTCCTTAACTCAAGTGAATCTTTCATAAAAGAATATTTTGCTTGATTACTAATATGCAATATTAATTAAAAAAACGCTCAATACTTTTGTATTGAACGTTAAATTATTTTTCTGCTAAGCGTACCAAATTAAGCGTTGCTATTTTCTATTTCTTTGTAGATTGGACAGTCTTTACTATGGGCTCCTGGCAAATATCCTGTACTCATTAAAAACTCATTCACAATCTCCCCTCCTACAAACTTAAAGTGTTTTTTAAACAGTTTTACAGCTTGATCTAATGTTTCAAACTCTTGTATATCTAACCATTTTTTAAAGCTACCAAACTCTCTTTGCAAGAGAACAATCTGTTGAGCATTATAGATTGCCGCATTTACCTTTAGTTTATTTCTGATAATTCCCTTATCTTGAAGCAATTCATCTATCTTATCTTGTTGATAAGCTGCCACCGTTTCAATTATAAAATTGTCATATGCCTTTCTAAAATTCTCACGTTTATTCAATATTGTTGACCAACTAAGGCCTGCCTGGTTGATCTCCAGAACCAATCTTTCGAATAAATCATTATCATCGCTTAAAGCAAATCCATACTCTTTATCGTGATAATACTTATGTGGGTTAGAAGTATCATCTCCCAATCCCTTTACAAAGTCGCAATATCCCATGCTATATCACTCGAATTTTGGCATCAGTCAATAACTTTCGAAAAGTCTCTCTATCAGAAACTTGTTTTAAACCAAACACATCGCGCGATTTCCCATTATTGAGTTTAATCGTTGCTTTAGTAGCTAATGCCTTAGGCATTTTGACATACTTAATATTGTATTTGTCAATTGTATCAATCGCTGTGTTTACAAACAAATTCTTATACACTAAGTAAACAAAAAGAGCCACTATAAGACAAAATACATAATCCATCTCCCTTGGTTTATTCCAATCTGCCAAAAACAATTTAACGATTCCCAAGATCAAGATTATTACTGACATAATACGAGAAGACTTTAATCTTCCTTTGTAGTTATCTCGAATTTCTAATTGTTTTGTTTCCTTATTATACTTTATCATTCTGTTCTTATTTAAGTAATAGAATAACAAATCTACCAATAAAAATTAAATAATAAACACAAGAAAATGTTAGGATTATCAGCTATTGCAAACAAAAAAAGCCAATCGTTTCTAATACAATTGGCTTTTTGATCTATTTTGGTAAATGAAAATACAAATAAGACTTTCCTTTATTTTGACTTCCTTCTGTTACGTCAGATAAATTAGTGTCCTCTATACGCAGATAACCTGCTTGAAAACCTATTTCTATTTTACCTGAGTATTCATTTGTAGTTTCTACGTAGAACTTTATCTTCGGATCTAATTCAAGTTCTTCTTTAGTAGCTGGTCTATTATACCTTTGGATTACCTTTGCTGACATATCACCAGAAGAGTTGCTTCTCAATTCAATTTGTCTTAAATAATCCCATTTCAATTTGCAACTACCTTCTCTATTGTTTTCATATACTTTTACAAAATTGCCATACTCCAAAACTTTTCTATCCTCTGGTACTATCAAGCGATCTAATTCCTTGCAATTGGCCCCTCCCTCCTCGACTATACCAACCGGTCTTTGCCCTACTTTATTCCCAGCATACTTTAAAGTAGCTACCGGTATTTCATTTACGGATTTAATCTGAACAAACTCAGCGTCGAATATTGGATCTACTGCTGTATTATTATCATCACTCTTACTACACGATAGTGATAGCATAGCTACACTAACGAAAAGCATAATCTTTTTCATCTCACAATGTTAAATGGTTGTTAAGACAAATATAAATAAATTCACAACAAAACAAAAAGCCTGAGTAATAAATACTCAGGCTTTTTTAATTTATATTGAATGCAAATAATTACACGTGTAATGCTCTATTATCAGTTGCCGCTAAAGCAGCTTCTTTAATCGCTTCTGCAAAAGTTGGGTGAGCATGAGACATTCTTGAAATATCCTCTGCTGAAGCTCTGTATTCCATAGCTACCACAGCCTCTGCAATTAAATCAGCAGCACGAGCTCCTACCATATGCATACCTAATATCTCATCAGTATTCTTATCTGCTAAGATTTTTACGAATCCATCTGTATCAGCACTTGCTCTTGCGCGTCCTAATGCTTTGAATGGGAAGCTTCCTGCTTTATAAGCTACTCCTTCTGCCTTCAATTGCTCTTCTGTTTTTCCTACAGCTGCAACCTCAGGCCAAGTATAAACTACACCTGGGATTAAGTTATAATCGATATGTGGTCTTTGACCTGCCAAATACTCAGCTACCAATACTCCTTCTTCCTCAGCTTTATGAGCCAACATAGCACCACGTACAACGTCTCCAATAGCGTAAATATTAGAAACAGATGTTTGTAAGTGATCGTTTACCTCTACTTGTCCTCTATCTGTTAATTTCACTCCTGCTTTATCAGCATTTAATCCATCTGTGTATGGACGACGGCCTACAGCAACTAAAGTATAATCTCCTTCTAATGTAACAATTTCTCCTTTTTTATCCTCAGCAGACACTTTAACTACATCTCCCTCGCGCACAACACCTTGTACTTTGTGAGATGTATAGAACTTCATACCTTGTTTTTTCAATACCTTCGTCAACTCTTTAGACACAGCACCATCCATCGTTGGCAATATTCTATCTGCAAACTCTACCACAGATACTTGAGCCCCTAATCTTAAGTAAACTTGACCTAATTCAAGACCAATAACTCCTCCACCAATGATAATCAAGTGTTTTGGTACTTCTGGCAATTTTAAAGCCTCTGTAGAAGTAATGATTCTCTCTTTATCTAAAGTGATAAAAGGCAATGTTGATGGTTTTGATCCCGTTGCAATAATTGTGTGTTTTGCTTCGATTGACTCAACTGAACCATCATTCTTAGTTACATTGATTGTAGTTGCATTTTCAAATGAACCTACTCCTTCAAACACAGTGATTTTATTCTTATCCATCAAGTATTTTACTCCTGAACAAGTCTGATCTACAACTGCTTGTTTACGATCAATCATTTTTGCTAAATCAACCTTTACTTCACCTGCTAATTCAATTCCATGATCAGCAAAATGAGCTATCTCTTCTACGTGGTGAGAAGAAGCTAATAAAGCTTTTGAAGGAATACATCCTACGTTTAGACATGTACCTCCTAATGTTGGGTATTTTTCAATAATAGCAGTCTTGAATCCTAACTGTGCACAACGAATAGCAGACACATATCCTCCAGGTCCTGAACCTATTACAACTACGTCAAATGAATTCATAATATTTTTTTCTTATTTGTTGTTTATATATGAAATACAAATTTACACTTTTTAAACAAGTGTGCTAAAAACTTTACACTTTTCTTAGGACATCTGTCCTAACAAATAACTTGTAAAGCGCCTTTAAGTACTTTTATTTCAAATTTATTGGCATCAAATTCATAATATTCGCCATCCATCTGCAAACCATTGGTCTGTTGGTCTGGAATCTCAACGATAATGTGATCTGTTTGGATATAGTCAGTCTTCCTAAATTTATCTGTCATTTTAAACAAGACATAAACTCCAAAAGTCAATTGCTTAAACAGATTAATCTTAGGTACCATCAAATAATCTAATAGTCCGTCAGTCAAACTTGCTTTCGGGGTCAAAGACATATTATAGCCCATTTCATTCGAATTGGATATAAATAACAACAGGGGATTTACCTCCTTTGTCATCCCATTATAAGTGACTTGAACGCGTTTAGCCTTAAACTCTTGGGCAGAATTTAACGAAGCTTTGATGTAGGCACCTAATTTTCTCTTACCTGATCTCTCATACTTATCTATAATCGTTGCGTCTATTCCAAATCCCATATTGCTAAAGAAGTATTCGCCATTTAAGGTTCCTACATCCATTTTGATTACATGACCATCTCTCACTCGAATAATTGCTTTTTCGATGTCTTTGGGAATAGATAAATTGGAAGCTAATCCATTTCCTGATCCCACAGGTACAATCCCAAATGCAACCTCTTTCCCCACTAATTCTGTCGCAACCTCGTGTATTGTACCATCACCACCACAAGCAACAATAATATCCGCATCCTCCCTTAGAGCTTGCTGAGTCAATTCAATAGCGTGCTTCTTGTAAGTAGAATAGTGAGCAACTACTCGATGGGTGTCTTTATTAAAGAAAGAGGCTACATACTCTTGCGTAATATTGTGTTTACCTTTTCCTGAAATTGGATTTATAATGAAATAAACTTTTATCATAATTAAAAAAAACTCTAAAAAAGAGCAACCGATTTAAAATTGTAAAAACAAAGATACAAAAGGTTGTCTTACTAAGATTAAAAAGTAATACCCGTTTTTAATATCTACTTGCCAAAACAAAGAAAGCCAATAGGTATTCCTACTGGCTTTCTCTATGTATTTACTTCTATTGTATTATCCCACTGTAGGACCTTCCCATTCCGTAATACCACCTAACAAATTATAGGTATTCTCAAATCCAAGCTGTCCCATAAGCAAGCAAGCTTGATTACTTCTTCCTCCTGCTTTACAATACACATAATAATTCTTAGATTTATCTAATGCTTCTACTTCATCTAAAAATCCTTGCCCTTTGTAAATATCAATATTAATTGCGCCAGGAATAGCTACTTCTTCTACTTCTTCTTCAGTGCGAACATCCAAAATTACTGCATTAGGGTCTTCTTGACATTTTTCCCACCATTGTTCTTGAGATAAATTCATCATGCTATAAGGTTTTTGTTTGGTTTCAAATATAAGGTTATTCTCAAACTAATTTAGATTTTTTCAAAAAAAAGTAAGTCAATCTAATTTGTATTTGCTTATTTTGCCTTCTGATAAAAACCTTATATTATGTCCTCACATCACATTGTCCGAGATGACCAAGAGCCTGCTTTAATTATTGCCAATGGTGCTGCCTGCAGCGTTGAACTAATGGGACAATTATTGGAATGGTCACCACTTGTTGTTGTACTTGATTCTGCTATAGAACGCGTGGTTGAATTAGGTATAAAAGTAGATGTACTCATCGGAGATTTTGATCGAGATTTTAATGTAGATATTTACAGAGAAAAACAGTATCCCATAGATATTATACACATTGCTGATCAAAATTCTACGGACTTAGAAAAGGCCTTTAATTACCTCATAGACAGAGGTATTCCTGCTGCCAATGTTATATGGGCTACAGGTAAACGAGCAGACCACACCATTACGAATATTACAAATATTGCTAAATACAGAGAAAAACTTAAAGTAACCATATACGACGACTATTCTCGCATCTATACACTGCCTTTCGAATTTAAGAAGTGGTACGAAAAAGATACGATCATTTCACTAATTCCAATTGGAGAAGTGACTGATATAACAACGACAAACCTCTTGTATCCACTTACTAATGAATCTTTAATCTTAGGAGAGCGCACCGGAAGTAGTAATTCAGTTCTTCAGGACGGATTAGTTACTATATCCTACAAACAAGGCTATTTATTAATGATGGAATGTCACGATTAACAACAATTATTATTCTAAAATTACTATATAAACAAAAAAGGATGTCATTACTGACATCCTTTTTCTATTAATAAATCTTATTAAGATTATTTTCCTAAGAAAATTTGGAATCCTAATCCAATACCTAATCCAGAGAATTTCTCTCCACCTGTAAAGTTAGCTTTACTATAGCTATACCCAGCTGTAAGCTCTAAAGCAACACTGCGAGATACGAAGTGAGAATAACCTCCTTTGATATCAAATGCAAATGAATTTTCAGTATTTCCATCTTGAGATTCACCTTTGATTCCGATACCACCTTGTCCGAAGAAACGTCCTGTTTCACTTGCTCCTTCTGGGAAGTAGTAACGTCCATAAGGCATGATTACATAACTCCAGATGTCTTTACCACTTTTTACAGTCTTAAGACCTCCACCGATTTCAGCTCCTACTGCAAGTCCATCAGAGATAAAGTATGCTGCAGTTGGCTTAATTTCGAAACTAAAGCTTTCAGCTTCAAAGTTATAACCTATATTACCTACAGTTGCTCCAACCATCCAGCTTCCTTTTTTAATAGGTGTAGTTCCTACTTTTTCAGCTAATTTTGGAGTTTCTACTTTTTGTGCATTTGCACTTACTAAACCTCCTACTAATAACGCAGCTAATAATGTAATTTTTTTCATAGTTTAATCAATGTTAATTATTTTTCATTTTAACTTCTTTTTACAAAGAAGCAGTCAAAAGTACAAAAAAATTAAATATTCAAACAATAATTTTTCTGACTATCTATTAAATAAACTTCTTTTAATGAATTGAAAATCTTTATCTGTACTAACTAATTGTTCTACTATAAGTTCCCTTGCGACTTCTAAATCAACACCTTCTATGTATTTAAACCAGTGATCTGTTTCCAATACTTCTTTGATTTTAGAAATGCGTTTAGCAGTTTCTTTAGCAGTCCTGACTATCATTCCACTGCTTTTTAGACTTTCCTTATGGGTAAAAGTCACAGACTTTTGCTTAACTTTAACAATTATCACATATAACTTCTCATCTTCATTGTTGGGAAAAAAGTCACTCCACTTGGCATACGCAAGCACCAAGCCTTGGTTATTCACCTTATTATCCCCTGTGATTCTCCATCGACAATTTGCAGCTCGTCCCCAATGATTAGACAAACGAGCAACACCTTCATCATCAAAAAAATACTGACTCCCCGCTTTACTCTTGTAATTGGGCTCTCTATCTTTTATAAAATCAAGAGGTATTTCAACCCAATCACAGAAAGTGTGTTTAAAAAAATTAAATCGTGTATACTTTTTCATTAAAAAACTAATTCATCTTCTTTACTTACCACTATAACCCCCTGCTCCGTTAACCTACTCTTTGCCTCAACCAAGCCTTCTGCAGTTATCGGTTTTGTAGCAAAATCTAAAAAGTAAGTCTTAAAGCCTGCTTCAGCTGCATCCTTTGAGGTATAATACACACAAAACTCAGCTGCCAAACCACAGACATATACTTCTGTTACTCCTTTTTCCTGCAAAAACCCATGTAATCCTGTCGTGCTACGCTTGCCATTATCAAAAAAGCCACTATATGAGTCTACTTCCTCATCCATTCCTTTTCGAAATACAGCAGCGACACCATTGCTCTGCCAAGCATCGCTAAACATCGCACCTTTAGTTCCTTGCACGCAGTGATCTGGCCATAAAACCTGGGGTAACCCGTTTAAGTCAATTACTTCAAATACCTCTTTATCTTTGTGCTGAGAAGCAAAACTTTTATGTGTTTTAGGATGCCAATCCTGTGTAGCAACAAGTATGTCGAACTTGTCTTGAATCTTATTTATAATCGGAATGATATCATCACCTTGATGAACAGCCAAACTCCCTCCAGGAAGAAAATCATATTGTAAGTCAACTATAAGTAGTGCCTTCATCCTTTACGTATTTTAATGTGGTTAACTGCAAAAGTAACCAAAATGAAAATAATGTACCGCTTTAGAGGCAAAATCTATTATCTTCCTATCTCCCCTACAATCTATTTGTTCAGTAATCATTACACCTTTACCTACCCACTGCAGGGTCGAAAAACATACAGATCACACTGTGAAGCAAATCTGTAGTTTTAGGAAATTTCTATCTAAATCACCTAATAATCTTAGAGGAAACATTCGCCTTGAAGTAAGCCCCCTTATCTAACAAACAAAGGGAAACTTCAATACAATTTTAAGAGTAATTCCTTGGGGTTTCGTTGGGAATACTGGGGGATTCCTTGGGGTTTTCTTCGAAAAACAGCCCTTTTCAGCAAGAAAACCCCAAGCATACCCCAAGAAAACTACTACAAAGTCCCAAGAAATCACTACTGCTCCAAATACAAAATAAGCTTAAAGTTGACTGAAAACTTTGACAGCCAATAACTCGGATTGCAAATCTTATTTAAACTAAACCTTGATGTCATACAAGAAGGTGATTTGCTGTCTATTTACCCATACTACCCCCCCTATAAAACCACATAGTTCACCATTAATATAAGAGCAAAAAAAAACCTGCAAACTAATGCAGGTTCCTTATTGTTATTTAGTCGAATACTATCTTTCGAATTCTTTTAATGTTTCAGTGATGATGCGTACACAGTCTAATAACTGCTCTTCATTCATTACTAATGGTGGAGCGAAACGAATAATATTACCATGTGTTGGTTTTGCCAATAATCCGTTATCTCTTAACTTAAGACAAATATTCCAAGCAGTATCACTTTCTTCTGTATCGTTGATAATAATTGCGTTAAGCAATCCTTTTCCACGTACTAAAGTACAGATATTACTGTTTGCAATATACTTGTTCAACTCAGCTCTGAACAATTGACCTAATTTCTCAGCATTATCTGCTAACTTTTCTTCTAAGACAACATCTAAAGCAGCGATAGCTACTGCAGCTGCAGTAGGGTTACCTCCAAAAGTAGAACCGTGTTGACCTGGTTTGATTACGTTCATAATCTCGTCATTAGCCAAAACAGCTGAAATTGGATACGCTCCTCCTGACAATGCTTTTCCTAATACAATGATATCCGCTTTGATATTTTCATGGTCAATCGCAAGCATTTTACCTGTACGAGCGATACCTGTTTGTACTTCATCTGCGATGAATAAAGCATTGTGTTGCTCACAAAGCGCTTTAGCTGCTGTTAAATATCCAGCATCTGGCACATACACTCCTGCCTCACCTTGAATAGGCTCAACTAAGAAACCAGCAATAGTACCTTTATTCGCCTCCATTGCAGCTTTCAAAGCATCTACATCATTATAAGCAACGCGGATAAACCCATCTGTATAAGGTCCGTAATTCTTACGAGCGTCTGGGTCATTTGAGAAAGAAATAATTGTCGTTGTTCTTCCGTGGAAATTGTTCTCACACACGATAATCTTTGCTTGATCTTCTGCAATTCCCTTCACTTCGTATGCCCATTTTCTACATAATTTCAAAGCTGTTTCTACTGCTTCTGCACCAGAATTCATAGGAAGTACTTTATCAAAGCCGAAAAGCTTTGTAATCTTTTCTTCGTATACTCCTAACTTATCATTGTAAAATGCTCTTGATGTTAAAGCTAAAGTTCCCGCTTGTTCACTAATTGCCTTAACAATAGCTGGATGACAGTGTCCTTGATTCACTGCTGAATAAGCAGATAAAAAGTCGTAGTATTTCTTACCTTCTACGTCCCATACATATACTCCCTCACCTTTAGACAATACTACTGGTAGTGGATGATAGTTATGAGCTCCATATTTATTTTCTAACTCTATAATTTGAGCCGATGAAAGTTTTTGTGACATTATATAATGGTTTATTGTGTTTTTAATAAATTACAGTTTGCAAGATAATTATTTTTTGCGAAATTATAATTACAATTTACCCGCTATTAGAGAGAAAACAATCTGTCTTCTTCCAAATTCCCTCTTTGCATACTCCTGGTTTACATCTACTGATAAACACAATGCTAAAAAGTTAAATAAATTATGATCCATCATCGACTAAGGTTAACTATAAGATATCATTAACATTATCCAAAGAAGCTAATTTTAATCTGTCCTGCCTTTTGAACAGCTTTCTTAGAGTGATTTTCTATCCAAAATAAATTAGAGTGATTACAAATAAGCAAAACAATACATAACACACTGTACTAAAGCAAATTAAACACCTTTAAAACAAACACTAAAAATGAGTAAAAGCTAAAAATCAATCGTTTTTTAGCCTATTTTTGCGGCATGACAAGAAAAAGAACAGAAAGAATCGTATTCGAAAACGTAGAAGTCCTTGATGCAGGTGCAAAAGGCGTTTCGGTAGCAAAAGCTCCAGATGGGAAAGTTATTTTTATCCCTAATGTAGTTCCGGGAGATGTGGTTGATGTACAGACATTCAAAAAGCGCAAAGCTTATTACGAAGGTCGTGCTGTAAAATTCCACAAACTTTCTGAACATAGAATTGAACCTGTGTGTGAACACTTTGGAGCTTGTGGGGGTTGTAAATGGCAAAATATGAAATACAGCCAACAATTATTCTACAAAAACCAAGAGGTTTACAATAACCTTAAGCGCATTGGGAAAATTGAATTACCTGAATTTGAACCTATCATGGGGTCAGAAGAAACTTTATTTTACAGAAATAAAATGGAGTTTTCATTCTCTAACGCACGTTGGTTAACACCTGAAGAAGTAGCAAGTGGAGAAGAAATGGGTAAAGAAAATGCACTTGGATTCCACATCCCAAAAATGTGGGACAAGATATTGGACATCAAAAAATGTCATTTGCAGCAAGACCCTTCTAACGAAATCAGAAATGAAATAAGAAGGTTTGCCAATGAGAATAACCTATCTTTTTTCAATCCTCGTGAACAAGAAGGCCTATTGCGTACACTAATGATCAGAACAGCCTCTACAGGAGAAGTAATGGTCATGATTCAATTCTTCTATGACAACAAAGAAGAAAGAGAATTATTAATGGATTTCTTGGCTGAGCGCTTCCCTATGATTACCTCTCTACAATATGTAATCAACGGCAAGGCAAATGATACAATCTACGATCAAGATGTAGTATTGTACAAAGGCCGTGATTATATCTTAGAGGAAATGGAAGGTCTTAAGTTTAGCATTAATGCTAAGTCGTTCTACCAAACAAATTCTCAACAGGCATACGAATTATATAACATAACAAGAGAATACGCTGGACTGACAGGTAGTGAATTAGTATATGACTTGTACACTGGTACAGGGACAATCGCTCAATTCGTATCTAAAAAAGCTGGTAAAGTAATCGGTGTAGAAGCAGTACCTGAGGCTATAGAAGATGCTAAACTCAATGCTGAACGCAACAATATTACCAACTGTGAATTCTTCGTTGGAGATATGAAGAATGTGTTTAACGATGAATTTATCGCAACACATGGTCAACCAGATGTGATTATTACAGACCCTCCGCGTGACGGTATGCATAAAGATGTCGTAGAGATGTTACTTAAAGTTGCACCTAAACGCATTGTATATGTGAGCTGTAACTCTGCTACACAAGCAAGAGATTTAGCCTTGATGGATCACAAGTACAAAGTGATTAAAGTACGTCCAGTGGATATGTTTCCACAGACTCACCACGTTGAAAACGTTGTGTTGTTAGAACTAAGATAATACTAACTAAATATCTCAAAAAACAAAGGGCAGTGATGATTCACTGCCCTTTGTTTTTATACCTACTCCTCAATAAGATAAAATAGCTAATTACTTTATTTTGACAACCTTGTTATCCCTTAGCAATTTTAACGTTGGAGCCTATCTTAGCCCCTAAATAAGCTGGAGTGAAACTAGTAA
>NZ_WMJX01000022.1 GCF_009711045.1 Myroides albus
ATTTATCAGGACTTCTAAACGAGTAGGTTAGATAATCTAGCGCTAGGAGTAAATCTTGTTCAATATCGACTAATACCACTTGATAGGGCTTTTTAGAAATAGTAGTATTTGACTTATAATCGGTTGAGGTCGTGTAGGGAATATCTCCATAGAGTTGTACTAGATTTTGATAGTATAGCGCTCTAAGCGTATAGGCTTCTCCCAACAATGTTTTTTTCATTTNATATCTCCATAGAGTTGTACTAGATTTTGATAGTATAGCGCTCTAAGCGTATAGGCTTCTCCCAACAATGTTTTTTTCATTTCTTGTTCAATGTAAGGAGATTGTGTTAAACCTTCAATAAAAGCATTGATGGCATACATATCTTGATAAGCATTATTCCACCATAGTATAGTTTCTTGACCACTTGCTTGTATCATATTTAGATAATAATTATTATCCGATGTTCCAATGTGTTCAAGTTCATCGTCATATAAACTTAAACTGTGATGTATCCCTGTTGGACTTTTAGATAAAAAAGCATTATTTCTAATATTGGTATATAAATAAGTTAAAGCTGCTTTTGTAGTAGAAATATCTTTGTAAACATCTTCTTTATTAACCATATTAGTAGGTGAATCAACTTCAATCATACGCTCACAAGAAGTCAAAATACTTGCAAGTAAAGCAATAGTCATTGAGACAATTGCGCCTATATTTATTCTGTTTATTTTCATAACAATAGTTTTAAAAAATTAATTGCATTCCAAAGGCATACGTACGTAGCGGAGGTAGATATCCAAAGGTTGTGAATTCTGGATCCATTCCTTTGTAAGAAGTTATTGTCCAAAGGTTTTGTCCTTGCAGGTAAATTCTCAATGATTCTATGTGAGCTCTTGGGATTTTTAAAACATAAGAAAGAGATACATTTTTTAATCTGATATAAGAAGCATCACTAATAGTGGCATCACTTCGTTTAAATGGGGTAGCGAGTTTATTAAGATCACTATTTCTATAACCAGCAGGCATGTAGGTTCCATTTGGGTTAGATGCAGACCATCGATCTGTCATCTGTATAGGTTGATTAACAATAGCAGCACCAGCTACATTGTAGTATTGATTTAGGTTGTAGTTTTCCTGCTTTTTAAAGTAAAACAAAAAGTCTAGAGTAAAATTCTTGTAAGAAATTGTGTTTTGTAAACCTCCATAGAATTTTGGATTAAGATTTTTTATTACCTGCTGATCTTGAGCGTTAATAATACCATTATCATCAAAATCTTTAAAAGTAAATTTCCCTGTATCTGGATCAATACCTTCATATTGATAGAGTTTAACGATGTTTAATGGTTCTCCTACAACATAAAAACTACTTTGAGTTCCTTGTTCAAGCCCAGGATAGGATACTAATACGTTTTTAGGAAAAGATATATTAAAATTTGTAGACCATTTCCAATCAACAGTACTAATGTTATTAGTGTTAAGTGTAAACTCCCAACCTTTGTTTTCAACTACAGCAGGTGAATTCATTAAAATAGTGGAGAATCCAGTAGTTGTAGGTAGTGTCATTCCAACTAGTTGATCTGTAGATCGGTTGTTGTAATAAGCAATAGAAGTATTGATCCTATTCTGCAAAAAACTAAGTTCTAAAGCTGTTTCAAACTTGGTCGTTTTTTCCCATTTATAACTTGTATTGTGTAATGAGGTAGGGGATAATCCTGTTTCTGCGTTGTATTGAGGAGTAAATACAGTATAGGAGTCTAGATATGCATAGTCTCCAATATTATCACTCCCAGTTATCCCATAACTAGAGCGTAGTTTTCCAAAGGATAACCAGGTTAGATTTTTAGCAAAAGATTCTTCTGAGAATATCCAAGCGGCACCAAGGGCACCAAAGTTTCCAAAGCGGTTATTTTCAGCAAAACGCGAAGAGCCGTCTCTTCGTCCAGTTAAGTTTAGATAATATTTGTTGTCATATTGATAATTAATACGCGTGAATAAGGCAGCATATTTATATTGTGCTTTTGATGATATTCCTATGTATTTATCCTTTGCTGCACTAATATTTCTGATGAGTGCATTTGAAGAGAAATTTCTACCACTAATATTTTGATTATCTGATTCTGTGGATTGCAAAGTAGAACCAACTAAGAGCTCAAAAGTGTGTTTGTTCCAACTCTTTTTGTAGTTTAATTGGGGCTCTACAATGAATGATTGGCTCTGACTGGTAGCTAAAGAAGATTCAGACATTTCACTGGTATATTCATCACTAGGATTGAAAACAGTATGAGGGATGATATTTCTTTCTTCAAGATTATTCGTTGTCAGCCCAGTATTTATTCTAAAATCTAAATTTTTAAAAAGGCTGTAAGAGAGGTTCATATTAAGTATTAGTGAATTTGTTTTGTTTTCATAGGAACCTTCTAATTGAGCTAATGGATTGGTAAAGGTTCCCTCTTGCCAATTGAGATTCCCATTTTGATCATGTAAGGCTGGCGCATTGGGAGCTAAGGTCAATGCTTGTCTTGTTAGATCCATTGTTGGTAGATTATTGCTTTGGTTTGAGTAGGAAGTAGACAGGTTAAGGTGTAATTTATTGTCTTGACTTTGATGATTAATTCCTATTAAAACAGAGTTTCTTTTATATCCTTTATCAATCGGAAATACTGTATTGGAATTATTATGATTTAGATTAATATTAAAATGAGTTAGATTACTACCTCCATTTATTCCCAGAGAGATGTCTTGGGTTGTTGCTGTTTTTCCAATTAATTCTTTCTGCCAATTGGTATAGCGATCTCGATCCCAAGTACCGTTTAAATCATACGCATTAACAGGAAGAGTAGTAGTACCACTATTAGCAAAAGCTTCTTCGCGCATTTGTATATATTGCTGTGTATTCATAAGTTCCATGTATTTGGGTACTTTGCTAAAACTAGTTGCAGATGATACGGTAAAGCGAGTTGTTTCTGATTTACCTTTTTTAGTGGTTATAAGCACTACACCGTTGGCTCCACGTGAACCATAGATAGCTGTGGCATCCGCATCTTTTAAAACTTCAATACTTTCTATATCATTTGGATTTATGGCATTAAGTGGAGATATTCCATTTTGCAGTATCTCAATACCTGTATTTCCACTTGATAGACCAAGGGCATCTGAGAGAAAAGGAACACCATCAATGATATAAAGAGGGTTGTTTCTACCAGAGAGTTTATCTCCCATAAAATTTCTTCCTCGTATTTCTATATCCATATTACCTCCTGCAACACCACTGCTTTGTGTAATATCCACACCAGCTACTCTTCCTTGAATAGCTTGTAATGGATTCACCACTGGCTGAAACTCGATATCCTTAGCTGTCACTCTTGCAATACTTCCAGTGCGCTCTCGATCTTTTACAGAGTAGTACCCAGCATTAACAATAACTTCGTCTAAAAGTTGATCATTAACCTCTAATGTTACATTAAAAAAGTTCTGATTTGTTATTTTTATTAATTGCGTCTTGTAACCAATTAGTGAGATTTCTAAGAAAAGCTCTTTGTCAGTGTTTGATTGTTTTGGAATATCAATTGTAAAACTACCATCAAGACTAGTTGTTACAGCTTTATTTGTTGATTTTATCTTTACTATCACTCCTGCTAATGGACCTAAATCATCATTAACAACGCCTTTAATCTCACGAAAATAGTCTTGATTAATTTTATTGGAATTAGAATTAGGTTTGTTAGTTAAGATAACTTGATTGTCCATTATAGTGTAGTTAATTGTAGAGTTTTTAAAGAGTTTTTTTAGTACTTCTTCTACATTTAGATTATCTACTTGAAGAACTTTTTTCTCATTTACGTTGACTTCATTTGTATTATAAATAAAACGATATTCAGACGACTCTTCAATAATCTCAAGTATTTCATGTAGAGGTATGTTTATAACATCTACTGAAATTTTTGATTGAGAATAGGTGTTTGTTGCAAATAAATTAAGTGCAAAAACAAAGGAAAAAATAAAGGATAGTTTCATTTTTAACTCGAGTTTTAACAGAGGAATTCCTCTACTTCTTAATAAAGAATTTTTCATATATTTGAAATAGTTAAAGGTTGTTACTTAGGTAATAATCACATTGTAAACACTGGTTATTTTGCCGAATAGCCAGTGTTTTTATTTAATAATAATTTTATTGTTTTTAATGGTATATTCTATGGCAAATACTTCATTGAAGTATGTCATTATCTCTTGTATTGTTTTATTATCAAATGAAGCTGTAAAGACTGTATTTGCTAATTCTTTGTTTTGATTAACAATCTCTACATTAAAGCTTCGTTCTAAGGTTTTAATTATTTGATCAAAGCTTTGGTTTCTGAAGATTAATTCTCCACTGATCCATCCTAAGTATAGTCGGGTATTGACATTTTCAACTTGGATTTTTGAGGTAGAATTCTCTAGGCTTACTTTTTGTCCTGGTGTAACTTCTGCTTTTTTATCTTGTTGTGAAGTACTTGAAAACTCAACTTTACCATGAGTTAAAACAAGCGAAGTATAGTTCTGTTTTTCATATTCAGAGAACAAGAACTTAGTACCAAGAACTCTAACTTTTGCATTTTTTGATTCAACTAAAAAAGGTTTATCACTTTTTTGTATTTCAAAATAGGCTTCACCTGTTATAGAGACTTCTCTGTTTTTAAGATTTTGAAAACTTGTTGGAAACTCAATGCTTGTTTGTGCATTTAAAAATACCTTTGTTCCATCTGAGAGAACCAATGAAAAGGTTTTACCTTTTGGTACAATAAGCTTATTTAGTTGCATTTGAGTAGTACTTGGATCAACAGTCATTGTTTTATCTTCAACTTTAGCTAGTGCTTGACCATTTTCATCAAATATTGTTTCACTATCTGTATCATTTATTTGAATTTGTTTTCCTTGAGAGGATACAATTGTTATACTTTCTTGGTTAATATTAATAGACTGCTTTGTTAGGGAAAAAGGCTGAAATACAATAATTAAAACACAAGCTATTATTGCAAAGGGAAGCACTGTGGTTAATAATGTTTTTTTTAATTTTTTAGCTCTTTTTCTTTTTGTGATAAAGTAACTTATACGTTTAAGGGCTAAATCCTTATCAAATGACTTTATAACATTATCAGCAATAAAGTCATTTTCAATAATTCTTTGTATTGTTTGATTGTCATCATTGGTTTGTAAGAGTTTTAAAAGTTCTTGTTTTTCTTGGGGCGTAATTGACCTTGAAATATATTTCAACATTAATATTTCTGTTCTATTTTCTTTCATTTCACTAGCTTTTATACTCTTATTACGTCTGACTAAAGTAATACCCTATGTTTTTTTAAGTTTTTTTTTAGTTTTTATTGATAAATTATTTAGTATAAAAAAAGGCTATCCCAATTTCTTTGTGTTTACAAGAAAAAGGAATAGCCTACTGCAAATTATTATCTTAGAATTCAAAAGGTAGAAAATAGCACTTAGCTAACTAACTAATAATTGATTTGAAGAAAATTGATTTGACTTGTGCTAAAAACTAAAATTGATTTAGTTGTGATACTTTCTTTTAAGCAGTGCCTTGTGTTTTCATAGATAATGTAAGTAATAAAGTTCGCAGTTTGTAATAAAAAAAAGAATTTTCATTTATATTTTGATGATAAATGTTAAATACATCATTTAGCAATTAATTTTATATATATTTGGATTTCAACATTTATTTCTAGTATTTATTAATCATATTTCACTTTATAGTTAGTAACGTTACATTTTTACATAACCCTATGTTTGAATGTTTTTTTATTTTTTTTCTTATGAATAACCTTACTACAGATACGGAATTAGTTGAAATGATTGTCCTAAGTAATGAAAAGGCATTTACCTTGTTGATTGAAAAATATTATCAATCACTATGTGTTTATGCCTATAAGCTTATTGGTAATGAAGAAGCTCAAGATTTAGTACAAAATGTATTTATGAAAATTTGGATTAAGAGACTAAAGCTCAATCCAGAGGCAAATATTAAGAACTTACTTTATAAGTCTGTTTTTAATGAGTTTGTAGATACCTATCGCAAGAATAAGAAGCTTGAGCCTTTAGAATATCAATGCTTGAAAGTAATCAATGCTTATGTGGAAACAAATTCTCAAGAAGACCTAGAACTTGCTATAAATTTAATGCAAAGGGAGATAGATAACTTACCTAACAAAAGTAAAGAAGTCTTTATTTTAAGTAAACGTCAAGGATTAACAAATCAAGAGATTGCAGATTATTTAAATATTTCTTTAAAAACTGTTGAAGCTCATATTTCAAAGTCATATAGTATTTTAAAGAAAAGATTAGGAGAGAATACCAATATACTTCTTTTCCTAGTTTTTGGTCGAGTTAATTAAATTTCGGTAAAAGAAAAGTTTTTCTTGACATATGTAAAAACTACAGCATGTTGTAATATTTAATATTACCTTACAAACCTTCTAATAGTGACAAAGATTGTTAGCTATTAGAGGTTTTAGATAATGTGACTATCTGTTTACTTCAAAAAACATATAATATTTAGTGATCTAATTTTGTAAGAAATTTTAAAAGAGATAATCTAATGTGCGGCTTTTATTGTCAATAACAGATGTTGTTTTTTTTGAATTTTCTCTCTTTGTTACTTTTATATAACGCAATAGGGGGTGAAATATGTCACAATAAGGGATAAAATGTCATTTTAGGGGATAAATTTATCTTAGATCATTATAGAACTTTGTTTTAGTAGAATACACCCTTTTATACTACTTTATGTAAAACAATTTAGTTTATCACTTTAAATTAGCTACTTAAAGTGACTTATTACTGATTAATTCTATAGGCCAATAGAGTTAACTATTAGATTGTGTTTTTAAGTTAACCTAAAGCAAAGCAGTGTGTTTTGTTCAAATATAATATGGCTAAAGACAAGGTGTTTTTAGTTTAACATCAAAAAGCAGAAAAAATGAAAAATTATATTAAAAACCTATTCACAGGATTAGCTGTTATTGCAATGCTGAGTGTAGGTGCATTCACAGTGAATGCTAGCGAATTAAAAAAAGATTCCCAGAAAGAGAGTCCTGTTGTAGAATCAATTGAAACAGTAAAAGCTGAAAATGGATATAGTGGAAAGATTTATTATAGATATTTAAATGAATCTGAAGAATATGTCTATGAATTGATTGATAATGTTGAACAAAGTGATTGTACAGAGTTGATCTCTAATGAGAGGTGTACAACTTTCGTTGACGGTATACAAAGAAATCTTTGGGGAGAATTAGCTCCGGGACATTACATCCCACTTTATAAAGAAATGTAATATTTAAAGTAATATAGGGAAGCTGGTAAAGCTTCCCTATTGTTTTTATAAATAACTTTTTGAGTACTTATTTAAGTTTAACCCATTTTCAATCCATTGAATGTCTTTATTGTTTTTTAAATGGTAATCAAACCAATCAATAATTCTGTAGGTTAAATCAATGTTAGCTTTAGCTTCGTTTTTCTGTCTTGAAAGATTGTGTGCAATTTTATTATAAAATAGAGCTATGACAGGTTTTTTTTCACGTTTTAAAGCTAGAAACATTTTTTGTGTATTTTTCCACGGTACATTGATATCCTCTAACCCTGTCCATAATAGTATTGGTGTATTGATTTTATATGCGTTTAGTAGAGGAGAGTTTTTATAATATTTTTCAGGGTTTTCTGAATATTTTTGGTTGAAATTTAATTGGACTTTTTCAGTGCGATACCAATCAGGCATAAGTCTCATATAACTATATGCAAAATTAAACTGTCCTAAGATATCATATAAACCTGCTCCTGCTATAGCTGCTTTAAATATATCTGTTCCTGTAATAATAGCTGCAGATTTATACCCTCCGAAAGAGTGGCCAATAATTCCAAGATTTTCCTTATCAATTGCATGCTCAACAATTAATGCTTTTTCTACGGCATTTACAGTACAGTCAATAGCACTTATAGTAGCACCTTCTTCGCTTACATAAGTTTGTGCTTGAAGAACAAAGTAACCTTTTTCAGATAAGAGTGTTGGGTTAAATCCTGAATGTGATGCAACTGGTAAGGGGGTAGTAAAATAATTCAGACTATTGGAAAAAGTTAAATCATATACATTTACAATCATGGGGTATTTTTTATTAGGATTGTAATCCTTTGGATATAATAAGGAACCATGTAAGGTTACTTTATGTTTGTCCGAGTATGTAAATTCTACTTTTTTTCTCCAAGAATATAAGTCGGGATCTATCGGTGAGTTTATTAGTTCTTTGATCTTCCTTCCTTGTAGTATTAGTATTTTAGGAGGAAGATTATAATTCTCTATTGAAAACAATACGGCATTTGCTTTATCAGAATAGGGATTATTGAAGTTAGTTTGTAAATTAATAATGTTATCGGTCTCGTAGATATGTTGTAGGTTATCTTTTTCATATATATAGATTCTATTATCTGTTTGTGAATTTACATAAAAGTAAAGAGGACTTTTTAGATTTAAAAACTGTGAATTATTCTCTTTTTGTTTATTATTGATTAGATATATTTTTTGTCCTTGATTTGCTTTTATAAACTCTCCAATTTCTCTTATTTTTTTATCTTCTATATTAAAAATCTTTAGAATAGAGTTACTGGCGTAGATGATTGATTTTGAATCTTTAGACCATATTGGTGTTAAATTAACTTTTTCAGATTTACCTTTTATTATTGGAGTCTTTTTTAATGTTTCAAAACTTAATATTTCCCATTGTGCATCATCACTAGTTTTAGGATATAACAAATGTTTGTTGTCTTTTGACAAAGAAAATACTTTACTTGTTGTTGTTGTTAGTAAGGCTATATTTTTTAGTTTTTTTATATCAAATAAGTGATAGTCTATAATAGCATTAGAAGTTGAGAAGTCTTGTTTTAAGTATGGGTTGAATGATAATAAAAAACCTGGTACGCCTATATTTAAATAATTTGTATCATTGGAGGTATCTAATTGGGTTAAAATATTTTCTGCAGTTTTATATACAAAAGCTTTTTGTAGTGTAATGTATTTAAGGGAAAAAGAGCTTGGTATTAAATGCTTTGAGTTTGTTTGCCAAATATCAATGTATTGAGTCTCTGGTATAGGCTGGTTCGTTATTTCGTTAAAACTAATAAAAAGATCGTTGTTTGAAAAAAAACTAATATCAATAGCACTTGTTTTTTCAGGAAAAGGTATTTTAATTTCAGATATGTTATAAGTATTTAGATCCACGAGTTTAAACTTGTTTTTATTAGATTTTATTAGAAAAGCATCTTGTTGAATATTCCATTGTAACTTTTCAATACTGTAATCTATTGAAGTTATTTTTTTTATACTAAAATCTGAAAGATTGACATGAAGTATCTTATTGTCTTTACTAAGTAGAATTAAATGCTTTGAGTTCTTACTTAAATAAAAGCTTTGAATATTACTTTTTGTAAGTATTATTTTATTACGATTTAACTTTTCATTTAGTTGCATAATACTAACATCAAATTCATTATTTAGATATATAAGTAATTGATTTTGTTTACTTACATCGAAATTTTTAATATTAGAAATAACTAAAGAGTCATTGTGATTTAAAGTATGTACAATTATTTTTCCATTGTCTTTAGCAATAAAAAGGCCATCGTCTAAGAAGTAATCATAGAAATGATCTAAGTGTGAAAACTCTTTTTTTTCCTTAGTTTTTGTATTTACAAAGTATGTTTTATTAGACTTAGAACTTGTATTGTCTGTCTGAGAAATAATCGCCCATTTACCATCAGGTGATAATTTAGTAGGAATTACTGTATTCCAAAATGATTTTTCATTGATTGAATCATTATTATCTTGTGCTTTTAGACTATGTAAAGCACAAATAATTACCAACAAAATGATATATAGATTTAAGTTTTTATTCATGATTAGAGTTCTAAATTAATGATTGTATCTTGAGTGATAAAAAAATGCTTTCTTAAATTAAATGCATCAATAATTATCTGAGAATTTTCAGGTGTTTCTATGAAGAACTGTCCTAAGCTATCTGTTAAGTGATGAATAGAAGTATTATTAGTATTGTTCTGATATAAAAGACTAATATCTTTATTCACTAAGGGTTCATGTGTATTAGAGCTAGTTATTCTACCGGCTACTCTTACTATTTTATCAGGATTTATTTTAGAGATATGTTTTTCAAATATTTCAAAGCCGTTGTTTTGATATTGCTTTCTTTGTGATATGTATCTCTCAGGCGTTTCTTCTAGTTCAATATTGAGTGTTTGATTATGAGTAAAGCCTGTAAAGAAATTAGGTTTTTTGTAAAGAATATCTGGTGGCAATAAAACTAAGGTATCATTCTTGTCTATTGTGATTCTGTAGTAACCATCTTTATTTACAAAAACTCTTTCATTTTCTCCATATGCTGTTTGACTTTTAAGTTCTTTAACAAACGACCATTTATTTTTAATATTCATTGTTGTTAAACCAATAGGTGGATAGTCACGATCTTTAACTGTAACTTTTCCTTGAATAGTAATGGACCCATCATTATTAGTCTGTTTTATAGGTTCATTGATATTGTCTTTTTCTATTGAATGTTGACAAGACATCAATGTTATGCTTATAGCACACAATATTATTGGTTTTATCATTGCAGTATAATTCATGTTAGTATCCAGGATTGTTAGGTAAAAGGTTTTTATTTATTTGTATTTGACTTGATGGTATTGGAAATAAATCATGGTAAGGCCTAAAATTTGGTTTACTCTGAGTTAATTCATTTAGTTTTCCAGCTCTTTTTAAACTAAAGAATCGTCTACCATTCTCAGTATAAAACTCCTTTAAGTCTTCTTCAAGAATTGCATTTATTGTTTCTTGCTTACTTAGAGTTAAGGAAAGGTCTGAAAGTCCTCTTTTTTGTCTTAATTGATTTAAGACAGTTAAAGCCTGTTCTTGTTTTTCTTGCATTGTTAATGCAAAAGCTAAGTCTATATATATTTGCTCTATTCTATATAGAATTGAAAACTCATCAAGATTGTTTGTTTTGTTTTTGTATTTATAAACTTGATAAAACGTTTGATCATTAATTATGATCTTATTTAACCAATGTTGTTTTCTTTTATCATTGTCATCAAATAGGCTAAGTACTTTTTTAGATAAAACGGAACTTGAAGTGGTAAAATTTGAAAAGATGTATAATGTAGCTTCAGGTGTTGCGCTATTTGCAGTTAAAAACAATGGGCTAAACTGCCAAATAGTACTTGTAGCCTCTTTTTTAAAAGTGTTAAGTAAATCATCTTCAATTTTGTATTGTTGTCTATCTATTATTGAACTTGCTAGTTCTTCTGCTTCTTGGTATTTTTTTTGAAGTATATAATTTTCAATTAGTAGTAGCTCTGGTACAGTTTTATTGATATAGAATTTATCTTTATTTGTATAGGTATAATCTAAATATTCTATAGCTTGATTAAGGTCTAATTCTATTTTGGTAAGTACATCGAGATACGTGGTTTTTGAGATGTTTTTGTTTTCCAGATAGTTGGTGGAAGTTGTATAGGGTATATCACCATATAGTTGTGCTAAATAATGATAGTACAATGCTCTTAAGGTTAGAGCTTCTCCTAACATTTTTTGTTTTAGTTCAATGGAAATAGCATCTGTATTTGTAACACCTTGAATGAAGTCATTTATTGCGTATAAATGTTGATATGAAGTATTCCACCATGATGTACTTTGTGAGTTATTATCTGAAAATGTATTTAAATACATCTCTGAGCCAGAGATATTTGTACCATAATAATCTAAGGCATCAGTATATATCGATAGGTTAAAGGAAATTCCACTACCACTTTTATTTAATAATGAGTTATTTGAAAGATTCAAATAAAGGTTGTTTAATGCTGCTTTAGTTGTAGATAGATCGTTGTATACATCAGTTTTGTCAATTTGAGTAGTAGAGGAATCAATATCTACAAGTTTGGTACATGAACTTGTAGATATTACTAATAAAAACAGGTAAAGTGATATTAGTGTTTTGTATGTTAAAATATATGTTTTCATGTTGTTTTTTATTAAAAGGTTAATTGAGCACTAAATGAAATTGTTCTAAGTGGTGGTAGGTAACCAAATGATACAAATTCCGGATCCATACCTTTGTAGGAAGTAATAGTCCATAGGTTTTGTCCTTGTAATGAAAGTCTTAGCGATTCTACTTTAATTTTTGGTATTTTCATTACATATGATAGAGCTACGTTTTTTAATCTGATATATGAAGCATCAGATATTGTAGCGTCACTTTCTGTATAGTTTATTTGTAAACTGTTTTTGGGATTATTGTATATAGCTGGCATGTATGTTGCATTTGGATTGCTACTTGAATGATAATCATTCATAGCAGAAGGAAGATTAAGCATAGCTGCTCCAGGAGAGTTGTAATACTTGTTGATATTGTAGTTGTCTTTTTTAACGAAATAGAAGAGAAAATCTAAACTTAAGTTTTTGTAAGAAATTGTATTGTGTAATCCTCCGTGAAATTTTGGTGCTAAACTCACAGTATGTTCTTTATCAAGTGATGTTATTTTTCCATCTCCATTGTAATCATAAAAGGTAAACTCACCTGTTTTTGGATCTAATCCTTGATATTTATACATTTTTATAATTTGAATCGGTTTACCAATAACATATTTACTACTTTCAGTTCCTTGTTCAAGGCCAGGGTAGGATACTAGTTCATTTTTAGGAAATGAAAGGTTAAAATCTGTAGTCCAAGAAAAGTTTTTAGTTTTTATATTTTGACTAAAAATTGAAAACTCCCATCCTTTATTTTCAACCACAGCAGGTGAATTTCCAGATATACTATTAAAGCCCGTTGTGGATGGTAGAGTTGTACCTATTAATTGATCTGATGATCGATTATTATAATAAGCAATTGATGAACTTAATCGATCATTAAAAAAACTAAGTTCCGTTGCTATTTCAAACTTTGTTGTGTTTTCCCATTTAAATTTTGGATTATATAGAGCGGTAGGGCTTAAAGTTACTTGATCATTATATTGATATCTATTAATTGTATAGGTATCTAGGTAAGCATAGTCACCGATATTATCACTACCTGTTATTCCATAACTTGTTCTTAGTTTACCAAATGAAAGCCATGAGATATTTTTAGCAAAATTTTCTTTGGAGAATATCCAAGCAGCACCTATAGCTCCGAAGTTTCCAAATTTATAGTCATCTCCAAACCTACTAGAGCCATCACGACGAGCAGTTAAGTTTACTATATATTTTTGTGCATACATGTAATTTATTCTAGCAAACACTGAGGCATATTTGTATTGGTTTTTTCCAGTAGAAACTATAAGTTGTTCTTTGGCTGCTCCAATATTTTTTATAAACGCATTTGAACTAAAATTTTTCGCCCTAATTTGATCAGATTCGTTGTCATTTTGTTGATAAGAGAATCCTATTAAAGTGTTTAAGCTATGTTTTTTAAATGAAAGATTGTAAGCGAGTTGTGGTTCAATAATGAAGCTTTGGCTTTTTTGGTTTGATAGGTTTGACTCTGAACGTTCACTCGTGAGATTTGCAGCAGGATTAAATATTGTGTGTGGAATAAGTACTCTTTCTTCAAGGTGATTATTTGTATAACCAATATTGATTTTAGCATTTAAGTTTTTAATTAATGTATAAGATATACTTGAATTAAGAATAATTGTTGATGTTTTATTCTCATAAGAACTCTTGAGATTAGCCATTGGATTTCTAAAAGTTCCATCTTGCCAGTTTATTTCTCCATTTTTGTCATATAGTGAAGGTGCATTTGGAGCAAGGGTTAATGATTGTTTTGTCAGGTCTGCAGTTGGCAAGTTATTACTCTGGTTAGAGTATAGTGTAGATGAGTTTACAGAAAGTTTTCTGTTTTTACTCATATAATTATAGCTCATAAGTGCAGAGTTTCTTTTATACCCTTTATCTGTTGGAAAGACTGTTGTGCTTTCACTATGTGAGTAGTTAATGTTGAAGTTTGAGAACTCATTACCACCTCTTATTCCTAATGAGGTTTCTTGAGCCGTTGCTGTATCTCCAATTAATTCTTTCTGCCAATTGGTATATCTGTTTTTATCCCAAACTCCATTTATATCATAGGCATTAGCAGGAAAACTTGCATTAGCATTCAAATATGCTTCTTCACGCATTTTGATATATTGTTGGGTATTCATCATGTCTAAAAACTTAGGCACTTTACTAAAACTTGTAGTAGAACTTATAGTGAAACTAGTTTTTGATTGTGTTCCTTTTTTCGTTGTTATAAGTACTACTCCATTAGCTCCACGAGATCCATAGATGGCTGTAGCATCAGCATCTTTTAATATCTCTATACTTTCTATATCACTTGGGTTTATTGCATTTAAGGGACTTATTTTAGCTTGTAATATTTCGTATGATAAGTTGCCATTGTTTGTACCTAATGCATCGGATAGAAATGGAACTCCGTCAATTATATAAAAAGGATTGTTTCTGCCAGAATTTTGCAACCCCATAAAATTCTGTCCTCTAATTTCTATGTCTATTCCACCGCCAGGTACCCCTGAGTGTTCTGTTATGGAAACTCCGGGTGTTCTTCCTTGAAGTGCTTGTAATGGATTATTTATTGGTTGAAGCTCTATATCTTTTGCCGTTACACGTGCTATACTACCGGTACGTTCTCTATCTTTTACAGAGTAGTACCCTGCGTTGACAACAATCTCATCAAGTGTACTTGTTTTTTGATTTAAGACTATATTGAAGTTGTTTCCACTTTGATAAGTAATAGTTTTATCTTCAAATCCAATCATTGAGAAAACTAGGGTTTGTCCTTTAGCTACCTCAATTGTGAATTTACCATCTAAATCAGTTGAGGTAGCTACGTTTGTTTGCTTGACTATAACGTGAACTCCTGGAAGCGCTCCGTAATTGTCTTTAACTAGGCCAGTTACTTTGTTTTTTTTATTTTGATCAAAGTCAGTAAGGTTTGCATCAAAATTTACGGCATGTGTGTTATAGGTGAGTAGTATACTTAGAAAAAGTGCCATCCTATAACCGATTTTGATTGTGTAATTTAGTTTCATAATGTTTATAATTGATTGGATACACTAGTTTTAATCATTAAGATTTTTATTGCCGTTAAGTATCACTAGGGTATCTCTTTAGTTAGTTAATAATATTTATAGACTATCTCTAGCCTCTATAGCATGTCTCCCAAAATGCTTTATCTAAGAGACAAGAGATAGTCATAGGACTTAATAGCGCTTTTCAAAATCCCTTTGACCAGCGCATTGTGTTGTTTTTAGTGCCCTTAGCTAAACTATCTTTCCCGTTCTAACTTTATGAATTTTGGATTACTTTACTGTTAAAGAAGTTTATGCTAAGAGCTAAGTGTTTCATAATTAAATAGTTTTAGTGGTTAATAAATAGCATTAATAGATTTGCTTCTACGGCAATTTTTTAAATAAACTAACACTATAGCCTTGTTGTCGAATGGATGATTATTGTTGTTGTTTAATTGTGGATTAAGGCAATAGCTATCCTGTACACTGAAAAAAGAGTTGTCTTTTTACGGTATACTAATTATCTGTAGTATTACAATTCAATGAATTTTAAGGTAGATTTTACCTATGTCTTATCTTTTAGCAGCGCGCTATATGTAATTGTGATAATTAAGGACATAATAGATAGTTTAGTTTTATAGTTGTTGTTTGTCTTTAATGCTTAATTGACCATTACTTTTTATTTGCTTGATCAATTAAAAAGTAATGGTGTTTGTCTGTATGCCATTTAGCTTCCCGCTAAAGTATGCATGAAGTGGTTTGATATATTAAACTTGTTAAGCAGTACTAACTAATTCACTAATTCAATTTTATATCAAAGTTTGTCTGCTTGTAAAAGTGAGTTTATTGGTAAGAAAATAAAGTTTAGGACGTTAATATCACAATTGTAAATAATCACTTTAACAAGTTTGTTTTTTCATAGTAATTACTTGGTTTAGTTTGGTTAATAATTGTTTTTTTGTAATAAAAAATAATTGAAAATTCTCGAATAGGATTATTCGATAAGTCCTTTAAGGAAGTGGTATTGCTTTTATAAAAAAAAACACTTATACCTTGTATTTTAATCTCTTAATGCCTAATTGGGAGACTGGCATGAATAAGAGATTTAGTATTATTTAAGCATAAAAGATATAAATCCAATGCTTTAGTTTCACTGAGATAGCCTAGCAATTAATTGCTAGACTATCACTTTTGTTGCAACCTTTTGCTTTTAGACTTGCTTAAAAATGTATCTGTTTTGGAAAACAGCAAGAAAGGAATTACTTTTAGAGTGCGAATCTTAAAAATAGAAAAAACCAATCTTAGGTAAAGCTATGTCTTTAACCAAAGGTTAGGGTAGTGTATTATAGGAAACAACCTTTTTTTACACCACTTAGTATGTGAGTGATAATATTGTCTATTCACATATAAACAACCCTTTTTATTTATAAGAATTGTTAGCGATGTTATTAAACAAAATCGCACACATAGATTATATAAACGATGTATTGTATAGTCGATTAGCCATGTAAATCTTTACATGGGAATATCTGCATACAATCAAGTCGTAGGTGTCCTAAATTCTAAATGAGAAAACTCATTGAATATAAAAGTATACGTGAGTATTACTCGTATGTAATGCAAAAATATAAACCTTTTTGCATAGAGTGATTTTACGGATACTCTATTCTGTATTGTAGGATTTTACACTACGATAACATCGTTGAAAACGATAGAAAGCTTAATAGCTACATCTATATAAAAGCAAATATAGTAAAAAAAACATTAAACACAAAAAAGATTTGATTTTAAATCCATTTTGTGTTTAATATAAAGTATTGGAAAGTTTATGTCTTATAAGAAGTTGATTGGTAAAAAACTGAGAAGTAAAAGAGATTCTCTTAATCTAACAAAAGAAAATATAGTTGATTTGACAGGTGTTTCGAAAAGTAGTATATCTAAAGTTGAAAATGGAACAGCTAAAGATATTGACTTTTATGTGAAGTATGCTAAAGCAGTTGACTATGCTCTAAGTGAGTTAATGGATGTTAGTTTAAATTCTGTTACAATCTACAAACTAAAAGCAGATTTAAAGCAAAAAGTTAACCTAACAGCTAAAGTACGTAAATTAGTAGTTAGTAAATATTTCGCTGACTATAGAACAGTAGCTGAGATTAAGGAGAAAATGCAAAGTGATAAACTTATTGATGTATCAGTTACAAGTGGTGCTATATCAAATGTTTTGAATAATCTAAGAAAAGAAGGAATTGTGATTTCCATATCCAATGGTAGAAAGAACCTATATAAGAGAAAATAATTTAAATTCATCTGCTAAACTATGTATAATCTATCTGACCATTTTAAAGAATTCGCTTTAACTTATAAGTATAATAATAAGGCTTTACAAGAAATAGTAACAATTTTAATCTCTAAAGACACTTCAATTGCTAAGTTAAAAACTTATTTGTTTGAGAATAGTATCATAATAGAGCAGATCAAACAAGAGGCTTTAGATTTTCTAGTCTTGTATGCATATTATACTTTAAAAGATGACTGTATCACTGAGGCAGAGCTTAATGACTTTATTGCTTTAAAGAGAATTTTAGCTATAAAAGAAAATGATTTTATAATTTACAAAGAGTTTCAAGTAAAAGAGATTCTAAAGCAACAGTTTTTAAGAATGTATTCCGATAAGTTTATTGATTCAAATGAAGCCATAACTCAGGTTAACCTGCAAATTATGTTTGGGCTTAGTTATGATGAGTTTGAAGAATTAAAGCAAGATGAGGTTATTAATGCTCTACTTCAAGGAGCTAATCCTAAAGACTTGGACATCTCTAGCTTACCTAAAGGCTTTGTTTTATAGTGTTTAATTATAGCAATCAGCTATTTTATTTTTATATATAATTCTAAACAATAGGAGATTAGGCCAATATATTCCAAAAGTGTCCTTTGTATTCCATGATAACTTAATTGACGTTTTATTAAGTAGATTTTGTAAATCTAAATAATAAGACTATGAATACTAATGATAAAAAGATGGTTTCAAGGCAAAGTAAAACTACTAGAAAAATAGTAAAAACACTTTCCATTTATCTAACTGAATCAGAATCTGAACAGTTTGAGAAGGTCATTGAAAAATATCAAGTTAGAAACAAATCTAATTTTGTTATCTCAAGAATATTAAACAATCAGATCAAGAGTGTTATTATAGACCCAATAGCTATAGAATACCACTCTCGTTTAACTCAACTTATCAATCATTTTAAAGCAATCGCTGTAAATTATAATACTTTAGTTCAAAAAAGCCAAGAGCAAGACAAGAAGTTAGAGGTCTATCAACAGCTTTTTAAAGAAACTATTGATCTTTCAAAACTTTGTAAAGATATAATAACGCTAACCCTAGATTTTGAGAAGATTGTCATAGATAAACAAAAAGAATATGATAGTTAGAATTGGCAAAAGCAAAGATATTCTAAATGTGCTTCGTTATAATCAAAATAAGGTGAAGGCCTGTGAGGCTAGTATTTTATATTTACACAAAGTAGCGTATCCACTTTATAAGGTGGAGGATTTATCTGTGTATTTTCAAAGGTATTTCCAAGCTTATCTTTTAAAAAATATTTCAACTCAAAGGCCAGTGAGGCACATATCGCTTAATCCTCATCCTAAGGATAAATTAAGTGATAAAGAGTTACTGCTTATAGCTAAAACTTATATGGCTAAAGTAAATTTAAAAAACCAACCTTATATTGTCTATAAACACTTTGATTTAAAAAGGATTCACATACATATTGCTACTATTGCAGTTAACTTATGGGGCAAGAAGATTGAAAAGCTCTATGATTACTCTCATGCGCATAATGCTTGTAGAGAAATCACAAAGGAGTTCGGGTTAACGGGGTATCAGAAAAAAGACAAAGGTTATAAGCGGTTTTTACTAGATATTGTAAATCACGCTGAGTTTTCGGTTTATGATCAAATAAATAGCGTTGTTTGCACTTTGCCTAAACACTATTTGTTTACAAGTTTTAAAAAGTATAACGCACTTTTATCACTTTTTAATGTCCAGGCTATTAAATCAAAAAGAAAAGACCATGTGTTTTATGTGGCTTTAGATAAAAACAAGAATAAAGCCAGTAATATTTTTTCATGTCACCGCTTTGATTTAGTAGTAGATGAAGATTTTTTAAAGAGTCACTATAATAAATCAACACAGCTAAGAGTGGATAAAACTAGTGAACTTTCAGAGCTAAAAAAGATGATTCAAGCTTATTTTAAACAAAGTAAGTCTTTTTCGGAGTTTAAAAAGCTATTGAAAAATCAAGGTATTAATATAGTTGAATTATCCAATAAGCTTAAAAAAGACTTTGTTTTTATATCTCATGAGCTTAAAGTGGTGTTTAACTTTAAAAAATTAAGTCAAAAGTTAAACTCCAAGGACAACTCCTATTTTAATACGCTTAGAAAAAAGATTGAAAATCCAATTAAAAATTTAGTGCTGCAAAGATACAACCAAAGTCAAAAGGAGTATAAAGATTTGCAGAGCCATGAGAGTTTTAATTTTTTAGAGGATTTTATGCTAGAGAGTAATCAAAGTAGTTTTGTGTGCTTTTTCAACTATCTGCTTTCAGGGCCAAGTTTTGATATGCAAGAAAAGCAGTTTGAAGACTCGATAAAGAAAAAGAAAAAAAAATCCAAGAGTAAATACTTGGTTTAACCCTAATTAATATAATGTAATATGTTTGAATTTTTCTTAGGACTTTATTGGTTGTGTTACTATTTAACTTTTAGTATAGCAAGGCTAATTTTTTTCAATAATTCTAAAAAGGATTATTATGATATAATAGGGCAGAGTAGAAGTGAGATTAACTATGAGAAATTAGAAAATAATAACCTGAAAACAAAAAATATTGATACGCTTTTAAAAGGGGAAGATCATAAATCAGCCAAAGAAATTGCCAAGCGATTAGATTAGTTTATATCAAAATTGAAAAAAGAGTAAAACCCCCTTAAAACTTTATTTTTTAGTGTCTGGTAAAATATATATTTAATTATCTTAAAAGGGTGATTTATTGCTGTTTATTTAAATTTATACTGTTTTTTTATTTGCAGTAAAGGTTAAAGTCTTTTTAATGAGATAATTATGTCTTTTTTACTCCTAGCAATTGGCAAACAAATTCATTTTTTTTTCGTATGTAAAGCCTTAAAAACTACTATTTTACTACTTTTTTAAAATGTGCTTTATTCCTGATTTTATACCTTTTTTATTTTTGTTTTTACCTTAAAGCCAGTTAGTGTCTTACTTTAGAGAGTTTAACACACCTTAAAACATGCCAATTGGCAATTTTATTCAAAAAGAGTTTACAGATTTGTAGTGTTAGCTAACATGTATTAATCACTAAAACTTGAATTATGAGTATTAATCGTTTAGAGTTTCTTTCTTGGATGAAGAGACTAACTACCAGACTAGATAGTTTAAATGAAAATATTTCTAAACTACAACTCCAAACTTTAAATGTTGATGGCGAAGAGCTTTTAGATAATCAAGATGTTCTTCAAATTTTAAAAATTTCCTACCGAACCTTGCAAAGGTACCGTTCTGAGAAAAAGCTGCCATATTATAAACTAAAAGGTAAGATTTACTACAAACTCTCGGATGTTGAAAAACTCTTAAGGGATTGTTTCTCAAGACCCATTAATGATTAACGGCCTGTAAAGGACAAATAATAACCAAATGGGGTCAACTAATAGATTCTATAGTATTTGAATATAGTTTTAAGTATTAAAAAACCTAAAAATTTATATTATGGAAACTAAAGTAAACAAACAAGAACAGCAAGTTCTTTTAGTTAGCGATGCTAAGGACAACAAAATTAAAGGAGTTAAGGGATTAAGCGAGAATGGTCGTTTACAAAGTGCGCCGGTTAACAAAGCAAATCTCAAATCCTTTTTAAAGGTAGATAAGCACGGTGATTTTTTCTCTAATTTCTTTTCCAACTTCTTTTCTCAATTAAAAGATCCGACTCAGTTTAGCTTTTTTAAAGTCCCTGAATCACTAGCCCTTAATCTAGCCAAGCAAATGCAAGAAGAGCTAGATCAAAAACAGTCTATAAACAAAGAACTTTACCTGGAGCACCAAATCGATCCAGGTAAAGTTATAGAGAGTTTAAAAAGAGAAGAATCTTCTTCTTTAATAACCAGTAAAGAATACAACCCATATAAGTACAATATAAACGAGCTTAATTGGGAGGCGCTCTCAGAGATTGGTCTATCTAAACAAAAACTTGATGAAATGGATTTATTAGAACCTTTACTAAAGGGATATAAAACAAAGGATTTAGTGATGGTGAGTTTAGACTTAGGAGCGGCTGTTTTCTCTTTAGATGCCCGTTTGAGTTTAAAAAGAGATCAAAACGGAGAGGTGGTTATGAACCTAGAGGGAGTTAAAAAGTATCCTAATTTAAATGTTCCTTTTCAAGGGCATGAATTTACCAAGCTCGATAAACACAATCTTTTAAAGACTGGTAATATGGGCAGAGTAGTAGAGCTTATCGATCCAATTTCAGGACAGAAGGTACCCTCTGTGGTTAGCGTTGATAGATTAACTAATAATCTTGCCGTGACAAGTGTGCAGGCTGTAAAAGTTCCTGTTGAGATAAAGGGAGTAGAGCTTAGTGCACAACAGATTCAAAAGCTAAAACACGGTGAGGCGGTGCTTGTGCAAGGAATGAACTCTAGTAAAGGCAATCCTTTCGATGCAGAGATTCAGTATAATGCCTCTAAAGGACATATTGAATTTTTGTTTGACAATGTCAATAAGAAAAATCAAAAAACGACCCAAAAAGACTTAAGAGTTTTTAGAGGTAAGACTCTTTCGGATTCTGAGTATAATGACCTTTTGCAAGGAAAAGCTGTATTTGTTCAAGGGATTATTGATAAGCGTGGAAATCCCTACAACGGCTATGTGAGTTATGATAAGGTAAATAATAAAACGAGTTTTTCCTTTGACAATCCAATAAACAAAGACAGTAATCAAATTAAAAACACTCAAGAGCAGAGTCAAACAAGTAAAGATAATGCTGTTTTAAGACCTAGATAAACTTTAAATATGGAACTAATAATAACTCGTAAAGCAAGTGTGGCAAGTGTTCTTGCTACGCTTGTTTTAGCTTTTGAAAAAACAAATAACTATTATTATTCAGATAAATACTATGTAACTTGGATTGGTAGTAGAGATATTATACTTAAAGCTGTTCAAGTCAATAAAAAAAATAAAGGCGAAGGCTTTGCATTTCAAGTTAAAGCCTTTGACAAGCATAAGGCAATCTTTATAGAAAATGACCATTATTATTTAAATCAGTTTACTACAATTAAAGAGTTGGCCAAAAAAAGTAAGAGTATTCTCTTTGCTACAGAGCCCAGTGAAAAAGCTGATGTTTTTTTTGCGTACTTATACAAGTATTTAAACTTAGAATTACCCTTTACAAGATTGCCGCTATTTAGTTTGGATAAGAAAAGTTTAGAAAAAGCTTTCGCAAAAAAAATGCATTATTGGCAAAAGTTGTGTTTGTTTGATAAGCCTTTGCAAAAAGATCTTGTTTATACTTTTTTAAGCGATAAGCTAAGCTATAAACTAAAACAGATTGTAAATAGCTCTGCTGGGCCAAGTTGCCTGATATCCTTTTTTCTTATTTCATTTGTTTATCAAAAACAAAAAGAGTTTCAATCTCTTGGTAGAAAAGCAAAATACTCAGTATCTGTCAGGGTTTTAATAAACGAACAAGAGTATGATAGTAATTACACTAAAAAATATAAGAATAGACAATCAGCGTTAGTTGTTTTAAATAAAATTTTAAAATCTAAATCAATATCTATTTCAAAAGTGCAAAGGGAAGTTTTAAGTGCTCAAAGACCACTTTTTTTTGATTTTATAACCCTGTGTAAAAAAGCTTATAAACAGTATGGTATCCTTTATAAAGAGACATTGAGTATTTTAAAGACTTTGTATTATCAGGGTTTTCTATTCTATCCAATTACGCTATATCGGTATCTGCCAGTGAAATTTAAAAAGGATATACCTGGGGTTTTATCACAAATTAGAGACTATTCAGATTTTAAGCATCAAATGATTTTTATAAAGAGTAAAAACCTTAATTACAAAGGCATATTAGATAATTCCAGCAGTTGTAAGTGGCCTTTGCTTGCAAGAGGACAAATACCAAAAGGCTTAGGAGTTAAACAAAAAGCTATTTATAATCTTTTGATAGAACAGATAATTTTGTGTTTTAAGCCATTTGAAGAAAAACAGCAAAAAAAAGTTCAAATATCCCTTGATTCTAATAAGCACTATTTAGAGTTTTATCTTATTTCGAAAGATAATTTTTCTTTGGTTGCAAGTAACGGTTTTAAAGCATATAATATAGTTGATTCATTAAAAGATGAGCTTTTTAGTTCTAAGAGTAAAATTCAAATAAAAAGCGCCCTTGTTGAAAAAACAAAAGTTAGAAAAAATTGTTTCTTATCTGCAAACTCTGTTTTAAAGTCATTAGAAAGGGATTTTTTGCAATTTTTAAAAACCATGGGAATAAGTCAAAACGAGCTTTGTTTTTTTGAGGACTTTTTTAAACGTGCTATTCTCTGCCTTGATAGTTTAACCTATAGTAAGATTTTAAAAACATCTAAAGCTGGAGTTACGCTAAATGGTGAAGTAACTAAACTATTTAAGGGGTTAGATTATAATATAAGTGAATTCTTGCAAAGAGTTTTCGAGCTTGAAATATTGTTTTACAGGTATACAAAAACAGACATTGATAAAGCAAATTTAGATAAGAAAGTAAATGAGCTTGTTGGGTTTTTTAATAATACTAAAAAGGTTTATTCTCTAGAGAATAAATCCACTTTATGTCCTTTTTGTCAAAAGCATAACCTAGAGTTTTACTTGGATAGGGTTATTTGTCAAAACAAGCAGTGTAAATGGAGTCTAAAGCGTCAGATATCGGGTGTTTATTTATCTGTTTGTGATGTAAATCAGCTTATACAAAAAAGAAAATCATCTTCTTTGTTTGAGTTCAAAATAGGTAAACACAGTAAAGTTAAAGGTTATTTACGTCTTAATAAAAACTGTGAGTTACAATATGAATTTATATAATTAAAGTGGAGACTTTTTAGGATTTGCTTTTATTTAAAAGATGGGCCAAATCAGGATCGTTTTCAATTCTTAAAAGCTCATTTTTTATAATCTTTTCAATGTCTTTTTTGATTTGGTTGTAGTTATCTTGAATTGCTTTGTCTAGAAAGTCTTCATTTTTGTAGTTTGTAAAAGAGGTTATAGTGGGGATTGTTTTGTAGTTTTTTTGCTCTTGATTGACTTTGTTTGTGTCTATTTTAATGTGAGCATGGAAGATTTTCTGCTCTATTTTTTGATCAAAGTTATCAGCCACGGCCCCAACGAAGATTCCTTGACTAAGAGTGGATATTTTCGAGGAAGGTATTAACATATCTAATTGAGTGGATATTGAAGAAGATCTATCGTATCTATTAATTGATATGCTTTGACGCTTTTGTAGAATTTTTCCAAATCTCTCGGATAATTGTTTGGCTGTTTCACCAACTACTTGACCTGAAAATATATTTCCCACTGTGTTTTGAATAACTTTACTTTCTTTGTCTCCATAGTCTCTATTTAGTTGAGAGAAGTCTTGAAATCCTAAACATACTGCTACTTTATTACTTCTAGCCGTGGCTATTAAATTGTCGAGTCCTCTGAAGTAAATTGTAGGTAACTCATCTATAATAACAGCGCTTTTTAGTTTATCTTTTTGATTGATTAGTTTTACAATTCTTGAATTGTAAAGTCCTAATGCAGCTGAGTAAATATTTTGTCTATCCGGGTTATTGCCAACACACAATATCTTAGGTTCTTCTGGATTATTGATATCAAGGCTGAAGTCATCTCCACTCATAACCCAGTAAAGTGAGGGTGATATCATTCGCGATAAAGGGATTTTAGCCGAGGCTATTTGACCTTGTAGTTGTTCTTGCGCGCCACCTTGCCATGCGTCCATAAAGGCAGATAGGTAATTCTCTAAAGAGGGATAGCTTGTTAAAATGGTAAATACATCTTTATACTTTTTGTTTAGTAGTTCTATGGCATGAGGAAAGCTACAATACTTACCTTTTTTGTAGATTTTCAAAAACCAAATTATTGCCGCTAACAGGATAATTGGCGATTCAACAAAAAAATCTCCTTGTTTTTGAATCCATGATCTATTTAAATTAAGCATAATGGTATAAGCCGATTCATAGGCATCGGATATGTCTTTTATAAACTTGGAGTTTATAGGGTTGCACCTGTGACTTTTTCTGGGGTTATCAAAGTTAATAACATAGAATTTGGGCTTTACTTTGTATTTATCGCTATGTAAAAGTAGATGATTATAAGCTATAGTGGATAGGTCATCAAATTTAAAGTCATAGATATACATTGAAAACCCTTTTTCGATTAATTGCTTGATATAGCTGTTAATAACCGCAAAGCTTTTACCCGAACCTGGTGTACCCAGAACAATGGTGGCTCTAAAAGGGTTAATAATGTTTATCCAACCTTTGTGCGTTTTGTTTTTATATAAAAACTCAGTGGGTAAGTTAACCGAATATTTATTTTCAATAAGACGGGTTTCTTGCCAAAAGCTTTCATTTTCAAAATTAAATACATCTTCAAGTAAATCATCTGATAAAAGCCTACTTATCCAAGCTCCTGATATTAGAAGAAGTAGGTATCCTAAAAAAGTGCTTAAAATATAAGTGATATTTGACAGGGTAGATTGATAGTCAAGTAACCAAAAGTTTAAAAAGTATAATATAAAACCAACAAAGAACACAAAAAATATTTTTCTTAGAGTTATCAACGGATCTTTTACACCTTTTTGTCCCCAAAGACTTAGAGCTAGCAAAACAAAACAACAGAGTTTTGTAACTAAAGGATGATAGAAAAGAAAAGAGTGTTTATTAAAGCCTAAAAGTATTTGGTTTACAACCAGACTATAGATGTTAGTCTTAACAAACAAGTAGTAGCAATACCAGTATAGGTGAATAAGTAATAGTAGAATACTAACTGCTCTTAATAATGAAAGAATTTTAGATAGCGCTTTTAAATCATCTTCACTTTGCATAGCATATTAATTAGTGGGTTAGAATTAAAAGTACAAAGCCTTGTTTTAATTCTTAACCCATGACCTTGTATTGTACTGTTTGTCCTTTTAAAACCTATGCTTGTAAGTCAATTGTATCAGTGCTCAGTAATTTGATTATAATAATTAACATTTTAGAGTTTTCTTAAATTAACTCACTTATGATAGCTATTTATTTTTATTAAAGTATTTAAAATTTGTAATTAAAGTCTAATACGATTCTTTGTTTGAGTGAGTGATTATAAATGAAATAAAATGTCTTTTACTAAAAGAAAGTGAGTGTCTACGGAATTTTTAGGAAAATTCAAGGTTATATAATGTGAATACCGTACTTTTGTTTTTTCGTTGTAAAAGGACAATTTTTTGACTAAATACGACGTTTGGAAAAGGAATAAAAGTTGTTGCTTTGCAAAGCGGCAATAAATAAAAATGTTATGAGTAAAGAATATAAAATCGCTGTCATAGGTCAAGGCTATGTTGGTTTACCTTTGGCATTAGCCTTTGCTAAACACTATTCTGTTGTGGGGTATGATATTAAAAAAGAAAGAGTAGAGCAACTTAAACAAGGGGTGGACCTAACTAAAGAGGTAGAAATTGACCAGTTAAAAGTCTCTCTTTTGGAATATCAGACTTCAGGAGGAATACGGGGGTATTTGCCAAGTTACACTTTAGAGGATTTGGCTCAAGCCAATGTTTTCATCATAACTGTTCCAACGCCAATCAACCAGTTTAATGCACCAGATTTGTCTCCGTTAAAAGGAGCTTCGAAACTCATCGCCTCTGTGATTAAAAAAGGAGATATTGTGATTTACGAATCGACAGTATATCCAGGATGTACAGAAGAAGAGTGTATTCCTGTTATTGAGCAGTTTTCAACGCTTAAGTTCAATCAAGATTTTTACGTAGGTTATTCACCAGAGCGCATTAACCCTGGAGATAAAGTCAATACCTTAGAGACAATTGTCAAAGTAACTTCAGGTAGTACACCAATTGTCGCAGAAGAAATAGACCTATTATACCGCATGATTATCAAAGCGGGCACCCATAAAGCACCTTCGTTAAAAGTAGCAGAAGCTGCAAAGGTGATAGAGAACGCTCAGCGCGATGTCAATATCTCTTTTGTCAATGAATTAGCCCTGATCTTCGATAGAATTGGAATAGATACCCAAGATGTTTTAGAGGCAGCAGGAACTAAATTCAATTTCCTTAAATACAAACCAGGATTAGTAGGAGGACACTGTATATCAGTAGATCCGTATTACTTAGCACATAAAGCCATTCAAGTTGGGTATTACCCTGATGTGATTTTATCAGGACGTCGTGTGAACGATGAGATTCCTGTATTTATTGCGAGTAAGGTGGTGAAATTAATGATACAAAAGGGGATAGACGTGAGTCGCTCTAGAGTATTGTTATTGGGTTTTGCCTTTAAGGAGAACTGTCCAGATACACGTAATACCAAGGTGGCTAAGATCTATGAGGAATTAGTTTCTTATGGTATCGAGGTTGATGTATATGATCCATGGGTAAACCCTGAGGAGGTGAGAGAAGAATACGGGATTGAGGTGATAACCACTATTGATGAAGTTGAAAAAAGAGTGTATCAAACAAGTGATCATCGTTTACCTTCTACGAATAAACATTATGAGGGAGTAGTTTTAACTACTGCACATACTGATTTTCGTGCACTTGACATCGAGAATATGATATCTTCACCAGCGGTTATCTATGATGCGAAAGCAGCATTAGATAGAGAAATAATAGATAGTAGATTGTAATAATATTTAAGTATAGAGAAGCATAAAATGAAAAAGAATTTAATTGTATTTGGTACAAGGCCAGAGGCTATTAAAATGGCTCCACTGGTAAAAGAGTTTAAAAAGCACAATGATCAGTTTGACACTCGTGTATGTGTAACTGCGCAACACAGAGAGATGCTTGACCAAGTTTTAGAGTTTTTTGATATCGTACCTGAATACGATTTGAATTTAATGAAGCCTAATCAGAATTTATATTCTTTAACAGGAGATATTATCACAGGATTAAAGCCTGTTTTAGAGGAGTTCAAGCCTGATTATGTTTATGTTCATGGGGACACTACTACTACAATGTCAGCGAGTATTGCAGCTTTTTATAGTGGAGCTGAAGTGTGTCACGTTGAGGCAGGGCTTAGAACCCACAATAAGCGTGCTCCTTTCCCAGAAGAAATCAATCGTCAGATTACTGGTCGTGTAACAGATTACCACTTTGCACCAACTCAAGCTTCTCAAGAGAATTTATTAAGGGAGAATATATCTCAAAAGAATATCTTAATTACAGGAAATACTGTGATTGATGCTTTATTAGAGAGTGTAGAACGAGTAGAAGATTTAGAAAACGAAGAAATTATACAATTAAAACAAATTGTTGATTCTTCTAGGAAATTAATACTTGTTACAGGTCATAGACGTGAGAATCATGGAGATGGCTTTATTCGCATTTGTGAGGCGCTAAAGGAAATAGCTTTAACACATACTGATGTTCAAATTATATATCCAGTACATTTAAACCCGAATGTAAAAGGGCCAGTTTATGATATACTTTCAGGGATTGACAATATCAAATTAATTAATCCATTAGCTTATCCTTCTTTTGTTTGGTTGATGAATAAAAGTTATATGATTGTAACGGATAGTGGAGGAGTACAAGAAGAAGCACCAAGTCTTGGAAAGCCTGTTTTAGTTATGCGTGATACAACAGAGCGTCCTGAAGCAGTAGCAGCAGGGACTGTGATTTTGGTAGGAACAAGTAAAGACAAAATTGTTAAAGAGGCGAATAGTTTATTGACAGATACAAATCGTTATGCGAAGATGTCAGCTCTACACAATCCTTACGGAGATGGAAAAGCATGTGAACGTATAGTAGAGTTTATTGGGAAATTAAAGTAAGAAAATAAAGTTATTTGTAATAGAAAAAATATAGTGATGAGTACACAAGTAGTAACAATAGGTTTAGGTTATATTGGGTTACCAACCTCTGCATTAATAGCTCAAAATAAGATTGCAGTGCATGGTGTGGATATTTCACAGCATGTAGTAGATACAATTAACGCAGGTAAGATTCATATTGTAGAACCTGATTTAGACAAGGCGGTGGCAGAAGCTGTACAGGCAGGTTATTTAAAAGCAGCAACAACTCCTATTGAAGCCAATACATATTTAATTGTTGTTCCTACTCCTTTTAAAGGAAATCACGAACCAGATATTTCATATGTAAAAGCGGCGACTACAGCTATACTTCCATTATTGAAAGAAGGTGATTTATATATCATCGAGTCTACCTCTCCTGTGGGTACGACAGAAAAGATGATGGAATATATCTTTACAGAACGCCCAGAGCTTGAAGGTAAGATATTTTTAGCTTATTGTCCCGAGCGTGTATTGCCAGGAAATGTAATGTATGAATTAGTACATAATGACCGTGTTATTGGTGGTGTTAATGAAGCTTCTACCCAAAAGGCTGTAGCATTCTATAGCCAATTTGTCAAAGGAACCTTACACAAAACAAATGCGCGTACAGCAGAGATGTGTAAGCTGACAGAAAACTCTTCTCGCGACGTGCAAATTGCATTTGCTAATGAGTTATCGCTTATTTGTGATAAAGCAGGGATTAATGTATGGGAATTAATCGAATTAGCAAATAAACATCCACGAGTAAATATCTTGCAACCAGGATGTGGAGTAGGGGGGCATTGTATTGCAGTAGATCCATACTTTATCGTATCTGAATTTCCTATGGAATCAAGAATTATTGGTCAAGCTCGTGAGATTAATAATTATAAGTCATTTTGGTGTGCAGAGAAAGTAAAGTCAGCTCGCTTAGAATTTGAGCTAAAACAAGGTCGTCAACCTGCTATTGCAGTAATGGGATTAGCATTTAAACCAAATATTGACGATTTGCGTGAGTCACCAGCTATTTATATAGCAGAGCGTATTTTACAAGACTCTGGAGATGCAGATTTGTTTATTGTAGAGCCAAATGTACATGATCATAAAGTGTTTAAATTAACAGACTATAAAGAAGCTATAGAAAAAGCAGATATCATTGTGTTCTTAGTGGCGCATAATGAGTTTAAAGCATTGGAAATTCCCCAAGATAAAGTAGTGTTGGATTTTTGTGGAATTAAAAGACTTTAGAATGCATTTAATATTTAAAATTTTTGATAGAATTTTTAGATTTACTAGGGGTTTCTTTTTTTATTCTTATGTAAAGTTATGTGGGGGTACTATTAAAAGTATTCCGAGAATAGGTAAAAATGTAATATGGAAATATCCACCTCATAAAGGTGTTTCTTTTGGTTTTAATTTAGATATTGGTAGCAATTCTTTTATAGAAGTACCTAAAGGTAGTACTTTAAAAGTTGGAGATAATGTTAAGTTTACTTTTAATGTTGTTATTTCAGCGTTAAATAGAGTCGAGATTGGTAACGATACTTTAATTGCTGAGTTTTGCAGTTTAAGAGATTCTACTCATAAAACGGAAAAATTCTCACCTATTAGAAAGCAAGATGCTTTATATGGAAATATTATTGTTGGTAATGATGTTTGGATTGGTAGAAATTGTACTATTCTTATGAATGTAGTACTTGACGATGGATGTATTATAGGTGCTAATTCTTTATGTTCTAAGAATAGATTTAAAAAGAATTGTGTTTACATTGGAGTTCCTGCAAAATTTTTAAAAAACAGATAAAATATAATTTAATGAGGGTTTTAGTAGCAGTTCAAACATATTCAGTGCCTGGAATGAAGGTTTCTCATTTCTTTGTACAAGTTAGAAATCTATATTATAAAAAATTTGGGTTAGATATAGATGTGTTGAATTTTAGTACCAAAGAGGATTATGTAATTGATGATATAAAGGTATATTCGAAAAATAGTGCTTTAGTAAGAGTTAAGAAAGGCGAATATGATATTTTAATATCCCATCAACCAAATTTGAGGAGTCATTTGTTTTTCTTTTTAAAGTATAGCAAGTATTTTAAAAAGAAAATTCATGTGTTTCATGGACATGAAGTGTTAAATGTTAGAAAAGTGTATTCTAAGCCTTATAGTTTTGATAAATCTAATAAGTTTTTTAAGAATATTTTTCAAAGTACTTATGATAATTTAAAGTTAATTATATGGAACAAAGTTTATAGTAGGGATATTGTCAATACACATTATTTATTTGTTAGTAATTGGATGTACGACGAGTTTTTAAAATGGACAAAAGTCGATAAAAATACTTTTGATAGAGTATCTTCAATAACATATAACTGTGTAGGTGAATATTTTGAAACGAATAATTATTCATTATTGCTTCCTAAAGAATTTGATTTTATCACTATAAGAGGTAATTTAAATGGTTCTAAATATTGTATAGATTTAATAAACGATTTAGCTTATAATAATCCTAACATGAGTTTTCTTGTTGTAGGTAAAGGAACTGTTTGGAATTACATTAAGAAAGCACCAAATATTACTTGGTTAGATACTTTTTTGACACATGATGAAATTATAAAGTTGTTGGATAAGAGTAAATGTGCTTTAATGCCAACAAGAACTGATGCTCAAGGATTAATGATGTGTGAAATGGCAACATTTGGTATACCTGTAATTACTTCTGATATAAAAGTTTGTCATGAGGTTTTTGATGATTTTGAAAATGTAAAGTTTATTGATAATAACGATTTAAAAACAGATTTAGAAGTAATTTTAAAAGAGTTAGAAGCAGGCTTACCTTATACTAAAAACACAAAGTATTTTGCTGAAAATACTGTGGTTAAGGAAGTGAAATTAATTCGTGATTTTTTTAAATAAATGGAGTATATATTTGGTGTTTTACAGCTACTATTAATTATTGTAATCATTAAACGTGAATATGATAATAAGTCACCTGTTATCTTTATGTGGGCCACATTGTTAATTATGTTTGCTATTCCGCATTTTATAACAGTATTGTTTAAAAGTTCTAATTATTCTGATAGCGTTTTATTTGAAGCTTCTGTTTTTGTAACTTTATTTTGTATAATATATTTATTATCACGTGTTTTATTGTTTAAAGCAAATAGAATCGTATTGAATTCAAATTTGTTTAGGATACCTATTAATAAAGAACAGATATTTACTATTTTATTAATAGGTTTATTCTTAGTTGTAGCATTTAAATTTTATATGATAGTAAAAACAGCAGGTAGTTTGTTTTCATCCTCTTGGGCAACTGGTCGTGAAATTTCTAATTCTGAAAATTATTTGTCGCTATCAAACTTAATTCTAAGTATGTATTATCCTTTTAGTTCTGTTTTATTACTTTCTTTAATTAATAAGAAGAGGAAATATGTTATTTGGAGTAGTTTAATTATTATTTTATGCGTGTTAGTTACAAGAAATAGAATAGAAATTTTACCACTTTTAATAAGTTATATTTTATATTATATCTCAAAAGGAGCAAATTTATCTTTAAAAAAAATAGTCTATTTTTCGTTTGTTGGACTTGTAAGTATGTATCTTATTTATGCTCTTTTGATCTTCCGACACTATGGCACTTTTGGTGACTTTATTAGTAATTTCGAATTTAATGATTTTAATTCTAGAATTTTTGATAAAGTTAGTGAAGGAGGCGAGTTGAATTTAAGGGAGGTTTTTTATTATTTCATAGAAAATGATAATAATTTTAAAGATTTTGAAAAAGGACATACTTATATTAGGATGTTATTAGTACTAATACCAACTAGTTTTTCTTTTGGAATTAAACCTCCTGATTTTGCAATTACTATGGGGGCTGCATATATGCCTTATTTACAAGGATTTAGTACTCATCCAACTTTATTTGGTGATGCTTATGCGAATTTAGGTGTTTTTGGATGTTTATTAGGTGTTTTCTGGGCGTTTTTTGCTTTTTTTTGGGATAATGTAATTCGTAATTTAAAATCTTCTTTAGCACGTGTTATGGTCGTCGTATCTTTGTGTAGTTCATATATTATTATTGCACGTGGTTCCGTTTATAATGCTTTTGCTATATTTATTTTCGGTTTAATTATTATTTATTTTTACAGTATAGTCAGTAAAATTTTTTTATCAAAAGTTTAGGATGAGTTATAAGAAAGTGTTTTATTCTATTTTGACAATATTTTCAGTAAGTATCGTCGCAAAAGCTCTTGGTTTTTTAAGAGAGACTTTTCTTGCAAATTACTTTGGAACTTCTCTTGAGATAGATCTGTATTATTTGGTCTATGGTATTTTTTTTGCTTTATCAGGTATTATTGGTTCTTCTATTGGTATAGCATATATTCCTGAACATTTTAAAAATAAAAGTTATAGTAATTGGAAAGAAAAATCTTATGAAATGTTTTTATTTACAGGTATTATATCTTTTTTTATAGTTTTAATAACATTTTTGTTTGCAGATGATTTTGGCAAGATGCTTAATTCGAATGGAACTATTAATAGTTTAGAAAAAATAGTATATTATATTAAGATAAATAGTTTAGCTTTTTTCTTTCAAACGTTAACCTTTTTTTTGGTAGCAGTTTTGAATGCGGAAAAAAAATTTGGTAGAGGTGAGTTGATTGGTACAGCATATAGTCTAACTGTTATTTTTTCATTATTTTTTTTGTATGAAAGATTGGGAATTCAAGCTATAATTTATAGTTTTTTAATTTCGTCAGTTTGTACATTTATTATTCTCTATTTGTATATATATGGGGTAAGGTATTACTTACCAAAGGTTTCGATTAAGTATTATATTCTGATTACTAGTGCTACTTTGATAGGGACAAGCACGATTTATATAGGACAAATTTATGATAGAATTATAGCTTCACGATTAGTTGAAGGTAGTCAATCTGCTTTGAGTTATTCTGGTAATATTCATAGTTTAGTTAATGTTTTTTTTATTGTTTCAATTGTTAATGTAATTTACAGTGAGCTTAATTCTTATGATAAAGAAAGTTTAGAGTTTAAAACGAATGTTAGTAGGTTAGTTAGTTTTTCTTTTTCACTTTTTTCTATAATTTTAATTCCTTTATCACTTTTTTTGTATTTATATTCATCGGAGGTAGTTTCTATTATTTTTAAGAGAGGTAATTTTGGCGATTATTCTGTTTCATTAACAAGTGATGTATTTCAAATGTATGTAATTGGATCTTTCTTTTTTGCATTGAGAGATCTGGGTAACAAACTATTTTATACGTTTGATAATAGGAAGATTCCTATTTATTTAGGAATAGTTTTTTTATTTATAAATTTTGCTTTATGCTATATTTTAGCATTATTTATGGGAGTGAAAGGTATTTCTTTAGCAGTCACGATTACAAGTTTGTTTTACATGATTTATGTGCTTTTTTTACTTTGGAAAAAGTACTCAATCTATATTAAAAGAAGGAATTTGTATGATTTTTTTAAAATTATATTTTTTTGTTTAATTGTGTATATTTTATTTTATTGCTTTCCAAACTGGCTTGAATTTGGAACTTCAAAAACGGATAAAATTTTTAGTTTAATTCTTAGTGGGGTAATTTATGTTGTTTCATATTTAATTTACTGTTATATTATTAATATTTCTTTGATTAGAAATAATGTCTTTAAATTGTTTAAAAAATAGTTAATGTGAAGTTTCTAATAAAAATAAAGCATATTTTGTTTGTAATACCTAGAATTGGTGTATATAATTTTTTTTATATTCTCTATTATTCTTTTTCTTTGAAAGTGGGTATACACAAGAGAAAATTTAATCTTGGTCCTTTTGTTGTAACTACTGATTTTTTTAGTAATGTTTCTTTTGAAAAAGTAAAGTCGAATTTAACACAAGAGGAAAAAGAGTTAATTGTTCATAAGGCTAATGGTGTAATAGAGAATTATTTTCAATTTTATAATTATTGGTTTTTTTACATTCCAGAAAATAAATATTGGTTTTTTGATCCATTTAGTAAAAAGAGTCTAGATAGCCTTGATAAACACTGGTGTGAGATTAACGAGTTTGATTTAAATACAGGTGATATCAAAAACTTATGGGAATTATCACGATTTGATTGGGTTCTCAGTCTAACTAAAGCCTATTGTTTGACGAATGATGAGGCTTATCTTTTGAAGTTAAATGCACTTTTAAAAGATTGGTGTACACATAATCCATATAATCAAGGGATTCATTGGAAATGTGGACAAGAAGCCTCTATAAGGGTAATGAAGTTATATAATGCTAGTTTACTTTTAAAAACACTATATGAGGTAAATGAGGGTCTTTTTGACTTTGTATTTAAGCATATCGAACGAATCAATGGAAATATTAACTATGCAATAGCTCAAAATAATAATCATGGTACTTCTGAAGCAGCTGTACTTTATATTGGATCGATATGGCTTTTAAAGCAAGAGAATTCTACTTTACTAACTAATCAAACAAAGAAAAGACTGATAGAGTATAAAAGCAGAGGAAGAAAAATACTCGAAAATCGTATTCAAAAGTTAATTTTACATGATGGTACTTTCTCTCAAAAATCAGTGAATTATCACCGTGTTGTCATGGATACTATCTCTTTTGTTTTATATGGAATGCAAGAATTCAAAGAACCAGAATTTTCTGCCGCTATTTTACTAAAATTAGATAAACTTGGTATGTGGTTACTTGATTTAGTTTCAAATGACAAAGGTGAAGTACCTAATTTAGGATCTAATGACGGTGCTATGTTTGAACAATTGCATGAATTAGATTATAGAGATTTTAGACCTAGTATTCAACTTTTTTTCGGATTATTACACCAACAAATAATTTGGGATTCAAGGGATGTTTTAGCTCCTTTAATTTGGCGTAATATAGATATGAGTCAATTCAAAAGAAACTATGAAGTTATAAATAAATGTGATGTAAAAGATAGCGAGTTTGTACAACTAGTGTATAAAAACCTTAAAACATTAGTAGTTGCTAAACAGGATAACTTCAGACCATCTAATGATATCCTTCATTTGGATGTTTTTTATAAAGGGGTAAATATTATGTTGGATACGGGGAGTTATTCTTATAATGCCTTGGAAACAAATTATTTTAAATCAATACGTGCACATAATACGATTCAGTTTGGATCAAGTGAGCCAATGCCTAAGATCAGTCGCTTTTTAAATGGAGAGTGGGTTAAGGTTGTTTCTGGAATTATAGCTGAAAATGATAACCAAATTTCCTGGGAAGGTTTTTATCGTGATTATAAAAAAAATCAACATAAACGAAAGATTTATATTGATAAGAGGAATCCAGAATTAACTGTTGTGGATATTTTCAAGTCTTCAAGTAAGGGACAAAAGGTATGTTTAAATTTCCATTTAATTAATGACTATGAAAACTATTTAGATCTTACTTGTTCAGATCAAAATGGAAACAATATTGAAGCGTTAGTTCATAAAGGAGAGCATTCATTGTATTATATGAATAAGAAGAAACATGTTATTGCTTCTTATATTTCAACAGAATCGGAAGGGACTTTTACAACGACTTTAAAATTTAAGTAATGAAAATACTATTAATACATCAATACTTTAAAGAAGCTGATGTGACAGGTGGAGCACGTTTTAATGAAATGACTCGTATTTGGAAAGAAGCAGGACACGAAATAACAGTATTAGCTGGAGATTTGGATGGGCAATCTTCTAAAAAACGTGAAGAATATAAAAAACATTTTGTAACTAAAAAATATCAAGATGGAATAGAAGTATTTCGATGTAATGTTTCGGAAACATATAATAAGAATTTTTTAGGCAGATTATGGGGGTATTTTTCTTTTGTTTTTTCTAGTACATATGCTGGACTTTTTAAAGTTAAGGGCAAGTTTGACGTAATATTAGTAACTTCTCCTCCTTTATTTGTTGGTATCACTGCATATATCTTATCTGTGTTTAAACGTACACCTTTTTTGTTTGAAATACGTGATTTATGGCCTGAGTCAGCTATTGATACGGGAGTTTTGAAAAATAAGTTAATTATCAAATTTGCTTATTGGTTTGAAAGGTTTATTTATAAGAAAGCAAAAGTAATTAATGTTTTGACGCCTGCTTTTTATACTAAGTTAGTTGAGAATAAAGCTGTAGCAAAGAGTAAAATTATAGAAATTCCAAACGCAGCTGATTTTGAAATGTCTGATGATTTGTTGAGTAATTTTGATTTTCAACAGTTTAGAAGGGATTTAGGTTGGAACGATAGGTTTGTAATTACTTATGTAGGTGCTCATGGTGTTGCAAATGGACTACATCAGATAAATGAAACAGCAAATCTATTGAGAAATACCAATGTTTTATTCGTTTTAATTGGAAACGGAATGAAGAAGGAGGAGCTTAAAAAGCAGACTATAGATATGGATTTAAGTAATGTAGTTTATTTTGATGCAATGCCTAAAAAGGAAGTATTAAAATATGTTTTAGCTTCAGATATGGGGGCATCAGTTCTAATTAAAAATGATACTTTCAAAACTGTGTATTCAAATAAAACATTTGATTATATGTCTTGTAGAAGACCTATTTTAATGGCAATTGATGGAGTTTCTCGTGAACTAGTAGAATTAGCTAATGCAGGAATCTTTGTTGAGCCTGAGAACCCAATTGATTTTGCAGCTAAGATAAAACATTACATGAGTGATAATAACTTAAGGTTAAAACAAGGAGAAAATGGATACAAGTATGCTAAACAGTATTTTGATCGAAATTATTTAGCTTTAAAATATTTAAATGAATTAAAAAAATTCGTACATAATGTATAAGTGTTTTTTGAAAAGAGTATTTGATTTTTTAGCAGCCTTTTTTGGTTTGTTGTTGTTAAGTCCAATATTTATAATTGTAATGATTGGATTGGCCTTTGCTAATCAAGGAAAGCCATTTTTCTTTCAAGCTCGTCCAGGTAGGAATGAAAGAATTTTCAAAATTATCAAGTTTAAATCCATGAACGATAAGAAAGATGTGGATGGAAATTTGTTGTCAGATGCGGAGCGCTTAACAGCTATAGGAGCTTTTGTACGTAAAACATCTTTAGATGAGATACCTCAGTTAATCAATGTATTGAAAGGAGATATGAGTTTGGTAGGGCCTAGACCATTAAGAACGTATTATTTACCATTATATAGTGAAGAACAAAAAAGGAGACATGAAGTTAGGCCAGGTATTACAGGTTGGGCACAAGTAAATGGACGCAATGCAATTTCATGGACAAAAAAATTTGAATTAGATGTTTACTATGTTAAACATATTAGTTTTTTATTTGATGTTAAGATCTTCTTTTTAACAATTAAGAAGGTATTTGTGAGGGAAGGAATTTCAAAAGAAGGACATGTTACTACTGAGGCATTTAATGGGAAAAATTAAAAGATGAAAGAGAAAGCTATAATTATTGGTGCAGGAACTTATGGACAAGTTTATGCTGAATATTTGAAAGAAGATTATAAGATATTAGGATTTGTAGATGATGATTTGAAACTGAAAGATAAAGTTATCAATGGATATAAGATATTGGGTAATATTGAATGGCTTTTTAATAACTGTGAACGTACTATTAATGTTTTTGTACCAATTGGAAATAATAAAATTAGAGTTTCTTTACTTACTAAACTAGAACAACAAGGATTTAATATACCAAGTTACATCCATCCAACTGTTAATATGCATAATTCTGTAAAAGTAGGTAAAGCTGTATATGTATTACCAGCGTGTAATTTTATGCCCTTATCTATAATTGAAGATTATGTCATGATCAGTATGGGGGTTAATGTTGCACATCATACTATTTTGGGAAAAGGTAGTTTTTATTCTCAAGGTAATAATGTTGGAGCTTCGATAAATATTAAAGAAAATGCTTATAGTGGTATTGGAGTTACTATAATGACTGGAGTAAAAGAAATTGGAGCTAATAGCTTGTTAGGTGCAAGTGCTGTTATTATAAGAGATGTACCAGATTATGCTGTTGTAGTAGGTAATCCTGGAAAGATTATTAAGTATACCAATCTTATTGAACAAATAGGATAACAACTAAATATACGAAACCACTCTATACGAGTGGTTTTTTAATAGATAGTATATCTAATTTTTGAAGTATATTTGAAGTAGTAAAAATGTGTTTTTAGAAATTTAAGTTACCTTATGAAATGGTTTATTAGTTATCTTATTGTTTTTTGTGTTGTTGTTAATTTTTGTTTAGTTTCTTGTAATCAGCAAGGTAAAAGTAATGAGAGTTCGACTGAATTGGAGTTGAAAAGGAAAGAGTTAGAACTACGTGAAAAGGAACTTGAATTAAAAGAAAGAGAATTTAACAGGAGTCAACAAACTGTAAATTACAGTAATAATTCTCAAAGTAAAGAAAGAAATCTTAGTGAGTTATACAACGAGGTTAAATCGGGAGTTTATATTATCTATGCGTCTAATGATTATTCTGTCTCTCAAGGATCTGCTTTTGTAGTAGACGATTATGGATTAGCAATTAGTAATTACCATGTTTTTGAAGGTGCAGATAACTATATAGCTGTTAATCATTTGAATCAGAATTTTATGATTACAGATATATATGAGTATGATAAAGAAAATGATTATGTTATCTTTAGAATAGGCGAAAGTATAGGACTTGATTTTTTAGACATTGCTAGTAAAAAATTAGCAGTTGGTGACAAATGTTTTACTATTGGAACTCCTCGTGGGATGAGTTTTACTCTATCTGAGGGGATAGTTTCTGGATATAGAGATAACAATAGTCTTGTTCAAACTACTACCAATATTACTCATGGTAGTAGTGGAGGTCCTTTAATGAATAGAGAAGGGAAAGTTATTGGTATTACAACGAGTACTTTAGGTGAAGGTAATTTGAATTTTGCAGTGAATATTAAGAAATTACCTTTGAGCAAATATTTGGGTAAACAACCTTTTGTTAGTTCAGGACAGCAGAATGATGTTAGTCATAGTGAACTTAAGTACTTTGTTCAACGCTATTACGAAATTTTAACGGATAAGGATTTTAATAGTTTATATACTATGTACGCTCCTACTTTGCGTAGATATTATAGTAAGTACGATATTTCTGTTAGCCAAGTGGTGCAAATAGCAAGAGATTATAATGATATTTTTAACATCAGAAAAGCTTCACATTACGTTCGATGGGATACTTTTGATTCTGATAAAGTGGGAGACTATTATGTGGTGGACTTTATTTTAGATTTGAAATTAGATCGATATGATAGGAATAAAGCTTCTAATTTTGTTAGTCATATTATTATGGTTTTAGATGGTAGTAAAAGGATTGTAAGTATCTATGAAGATATAATTAATAAGTATTAAGTGAAGGAGTTTTACTGACGCTATAGTTGATTAAAATTTAAAGTGCTTGTAACTCTTTTTGATTAGAACGTTTCGTTCCCTCAAAATAAAAGCTTGTTCCCATAATATTTTGATAGACATATTTATTTCGAATTATATTTGAACCTTTATTTTAGCGCTCTCTACTAAAGTAGGAGAAACGTTTTTAAAGTAGTCAGTATGGAAAAGGTAAAAACAAAGTGTACCCATTGTGGAGAATGGATAGAAGTAGAAGAAGGCCAAACAAAAGAGCAAGATAAACATCTTTCGGGTATTTTAGAATTATTTAGTCAGCATGAGGAGGAACAAGAGAGTAAAAGAATTGTTTTACAGTTTATTAAGTTAGAGGTTTTGGCCATGATACTTTATTTTACTGCAGACAAACAATTGCCTTGGTGGATTGTTTTTATCTGTATTGCATTAGTTTTTACATTATTTAGGAATGTGTTTGTGTGTTGGTTATATGTTTTGAGTTTGTCTTTTGCCTTGGGCTATATCGTCTTTCATAGTTTAGTTCAATGGGAACAAGGCAAGTGGTGGTGTGCGGCAGTGGTGTTTGTATTCACCTTTTTTATTCACGGTGCAGCCTTGATAAAAGATCGAAAACTTTTCAATTAATTGTTTAAAACTTCTTACCTTTAACCTTCAAATTTGAACAAAACATTACTGTATAATGAAGTCAAAAATATGGTTATCCTCTCCACATATGGGAGGTAATGAATTGAAGTATATTCACGAGGCATTTGATTCGAATTGGGTTGCTCCCTTAGGACCAAATGTAAATGGATTTGAAGCTGATTTGGAAAGTTTTTTAGCAGATGGTGTACAAGTTGCAGCTTTAAGCGCTGGAACTGCAGCTCTGCATTTAGGATTAGTAAACCTTGGAGTAGAGGCTGGAGACGAAGTAATCTGTCAGACAATGACTTTTTCCGCTTCTGCTAATCCAATTGCTTATTTAGGTGCCAAACCTGTCTTTGTGGATAGTGAAGCAGATACGTGGAATATGTGTCCAAAGGCTTTGGAGGATGCTATCAAGTCTCGCGCGATGGCAACTGGTAAAAAGCCAAAGGCTATTATCCCTGTTCACTTATATGGGATGCCTGCCAAGATGGATGAGATCATGGCGGTAGCTCGCAAGTACGAAGTGCCTGTATTGGAAGATGCTGCAGAGGGACTGGGGAGTACTTATAAAGGACGTCAATGTGGTACAATAGGACATATGGCTGCTTTGAGCTTCAACGGAAATAAAATCATAACAACTTCAGGCGGTGGTGCTTTGGTTTGTCAAACAAAAGAGCAAAAAGATCACGTGGTGTTCTTATCCACACAAGCTCGTGATACAGCGGCTCACTATCAACACTCTCACATTGGATACAACTACCGCATGAGTAATATCGTAGCGGGGATTGGTCGTGGACAAATGGAGGTGTTAAAGGATCGCATCGCGGCTCGTCGTTCCAATAATGCCTTTTACCAAGAATTGTTTAAGGATATCGAAGGGGTGACTGTATTTACTGAGCCTTCTGAGGATTTCTTCTCTAACCATTGGCTAAGCTGTATAACGATAGATGAAGCTGTTTGTGGAAAAAACAGAGAACAATTGCGTTTGGCACTTCTTGAGGATAATATCGAAACGCGTCCACTGTGGAAGCCAATGCACATGCAACCCGTTTTTCAAGATGCTCCATACTACGGAACCAATGTCGCTGAGAAGTTATTCGACCGAGGTCTTTGCTTGCCATCGGGAAGTAATTTAACAGATGAAGATAGAGCGCGTATAGCTAAGGCTGTAAGAGCGTTTTTTAAATAGAAAATAGTTCACAGTTACACTTTCCAGTTAATGGTAGTAAACATCCTGAGGCCTTCCAGGGCCTTCGCTAAAATTGTCTACCAGACATTTTCTTTAAGCTCAGTCTTTTTGTAAACAGTTAATTAATAACTAATTATATAAATTAAAAGCTATTGTTGAGAGATAATAGCTTTTTTTATTAGTTGCAGACTGTAGTTAAAACTATGTACTTTAGTGAATTTAGCTTTCAGCTTCTAAAAATGTTTACCTTTGATATATGGAATATTCACAGACTTTAGTCTGCTTTAACAAACTATGAACTTTCAATCCATAGTGGTTTGTTTTTTTTTAGTGTGTTGTGGTGCTTTATTGCTTTTTTATTTGAAATTTATTTAAATTTGAAGCGTATTTTTAAACTATAAATTTAGTGTTTTGAAGGGAACAAGATTATTTATATTATATGTAATGATTTCCGTTTTATTTATGGGGTGTGGAATGAATTCTAAAAGGGAATTGATTGCGCTTAAAAGGGAAGTTGTCGAAAGTTTTGTTGAAACTTTAGATTCTTCTCAATTGGTACAAATTATGTTAATTGAAAATAATAATGATTTTCACATATGGAGTGAGTATCTGAATTGTTCTGTATATTCTCTTCAACGAATAGAGAAAGGTAGAAGCTATTTAACAAGTAAAGGAGAAGATGCTTTGCGTAAAATTGTAAAAGAATTATTCGTGTTAAAAGCAAGTAAACGCATTAATTTCACTGATAATTTTAAGGAATTACGTTTAGTTATTTTTAATGATATTTTTAAGGGGCAACTATCTGAAAACAGAGATTTGACACGTTTTGAAACAACTATAGATTTAGTATGGGAAGAATTAGATTAACTTTAGGTAGATATGTAAGTACGTTTTTGACAATTCTGAGTGTTTTTTTCTTAGTTGGATGTAAGAAAGACAAAATACAAGAGATGGAAGACTTAAAGGTGAATAAACAAGCATATTTGTTGGAGAATATACGATTGGAAAAAGAAAGCCATATCAAATTTGTAAGTGAAATAAGTGAGCAAAAGAAAGAGTATTTTGATGAAAAGATAAATCAGTTTATTGAAGATTACGATAGTTTTGGAATGGTGAATATTCTAAGAAGACGTGTATTTAAAACTAATGAAGAGAACGTTAAGGAAATTTCCCAATCTATGCACTTAGCATTTAACTTGCTAGATTATCAGGAGTTTGAGCAAAAGAAAATAAATGAGTATTTAGATAGATTACAACTAAACAGAAGGCAGTTTGAATTAGGTGAAAAAGAGTTTTATACAGAGCAAGAAGTCTTAGATTGGAGAAATGGTACTGTACTGCAGAATATTAAAATGGGAGCAAATCAAATGGTAAATAATATTGAGGAGGATGCTACTAATGAAATTTTAAATCTAGTTCTTATAGTATGGGATTTTGTTGCTATTGTATTGTTTATATTATCCTTGGTGTTTGGAATTAGTTCTTTTGTAGTTCCTCAACCTTTTTCTATAGCTGGATCAATATTTTCTTTCTTTCTTGGTTTTATATTGCTTTTTTATACAGAAGGAAAACGCGAGGCTATTATACGAGAGAGTCTTAAGGATGTGGTATCAAATGAGTTTGTCTTTAAAGAAAGTAATGCTTTGTTGATTGGTTTAAATAAGAATACGGAGTTTTATTATAATTCAGGTCAAGAAGTGGATCCAATGCAAGTTCGTTTGATTATGGATGAAGACTTATCTAATGATGATTCTATTTATATAGAGGATAGTCAAAGTTTAGAGGTAGAGGAGATGGAGTATATAGAGGTCATTGAAAATGATGTAAAATAGGAGGAGGAACAAGATCGAGAAGAAAAAAAGAAAAGGTAAGTGATAAACATTAATGCAGTAAACTCGGCTATGTAAAAAAAAATATAATGAAGTATAAGTTATTAGTTTTAACGGTATTGTTTATATTGTTTTCTTCTTGTAATAAAGTTGCAAAACAAACAGTAAAAAGTATGCCTAAGCGTTTTCTTGTTACTGCCTTAAAGACTAACGTGGTTGAAAAAAGTTCAATTTTTACTAAAAACCTTGAAATTAAAAATGCAAAACTTTTTTTAACTCAATTTAAAATTGATTCTAAATATTTAACGAAAATTAATATTTTAGATGAAAAGCAATGGGTTGATCTAACGACAGAAATGAATAAGTTTGCTGAGTTTAGAAAATGGATTATATCCAATCCAGACCAGATTGTTACATATAAAAAGATTTACGCTAATCGTTCTCTGCGTACAGATATGGGCTACTTAAAGAGTGTTTCAAGACAACTAATAGAGAACCCAAATAAGAAGCCTGTAATAGTTATTCGAAGAGGAGCAGTCAATAGAACAGATTACAAAGTTAAGTTAGTTGCTAAAGTGTTTAAGCATAAAGAATTTCACATTAAAGGTGTTTTTCCTGATTTTTCAAATTATACTGCTTTTTCTACAAAGCTGCGAGCAGAACAGTATTTTTTAAGTGATCGTGCACAGTTTAAAATAGCTAAGAGAGAACTTCAAAGAGTAGTAGTTAATAATAATTCAAAAGCTATAGAAAAAAAGCTTCTTGAGATAAATGGTCATTCAAAATATTATCACCCTAATTATGGAGATGTTTCAGGTCGAAAACTTGTTGATTTGCAGATGAGAGATATTCAAAATCATAGTAAAGATAGAATTATTGGACTTACATGGCATCATAAGGAAGATTATGGAATAATCGACTTAGTGAATACTGAAGTACATAACAAAATACCCCATACTGGTGGAAGAGCTATTTGGGGAGGTGGCCGTCATTATAGATAAGAAGTAATTTCTTAATTTTATTATTAAAGTTCTTGATATTCTTAAAGCACTGATTCGGCAACGGGTAAATGATTTGGTAACGGGTAACCGATATAGGAGCCGAGAGGTTACGTGATAAAATATAAAATTAGTAGAGTAAAAAGCTGTTGTCGAAAGACAATGGCTTTTTTTATTAGCAGTGTTCCGGCTTCCGGTTTTCGGTTCCCAGTTCCTTGTTTCCTAATTGTCATTGATAAATTATTCATAATTCCCTTAAAATAAGATATCTTTATCATCAAGCTAAAAATACATTCTATGTTGGTAAAGCATTTTTACTTGGTGTTTTCGTCTTTTCTTTTTTTGTTTTCTTGTGATCGTGCAATTAAGCAAGATGTGCGTATCTATGAGCAGCTAATCGACAAGTATACCTTAGATGCTGTTGATTTAGAGCATGAACAACAAGATTTTACAGCCATTGAGCTTGAGAATGTCAAGGTGTTAAAACAAGCTATAGCATTAGTTAAAGCGAGTAAGAAAGGAGAGCTGACAGAAGGGGTATTTCTAAAGCAGGTGAACTTGCTTTATGATGCACTTCAAAACCCTGTGATTAGCCTTAGTGTTAAGGCTTGGATTTATAGCTATATAGGCTTTTATTTTTATGCAGAGAATGAGTATGTGCAAGCAGCTCCATATTTTATAGAGCTTTCCCTTCTTATCGAGAATCAACTAGAAGAGTTGAGCTTAGGTAAAGAGGATATATTGCTAAATACAGCATTCTTTTTTCAAACCTTAGAGGAATATCGCCTTGCACAGGAGTATTTCTCACTTATTTTAAATTTGCCTTTATTAGAAGATACCACAGCAGCTAAGGTTTACTTCAACTTGGGGGAGTTAGCCTATAGGCAAGTCAATTTTGTAAAGGCTAAAGAATACTATTTAAAAAGTCAAGGCTTTGCATTAGATACGAAAGATACTTTGCGCTATGCAAAAACTCTTGGAGGATTGGGACAAATAGACATGAAAGAGGGCAGGGTAAAGATGGGCAGGGAGTTGTTGGAAAAGGACTTTGTACTCTCAAGGCAAGTAGGGGATGTAAAGAATATGATGTACAGTAGATTGCTTCTCGCACAAGGATTGTTTGAGAATAATCAAATCGATAGCGCGTTTACTGCTTTAGAAGAGGCTTATGCTTATGCGTTTAAAATTGGAGGGGAAGTTGGTTATGAGTTTGAAATTCTCAGCTTTTTAAAACAAATTGCTCAATTAAAAAAAGAGGACAGCTTAGAGCTATACTATTCACGTGAAGTGGATAAAATAGCCCCAATAGCCAAAGAAAAGGAAGGGGAGCTTGCCATTCAATTAGTCAATGGAAAGTTGAACTATCACAAGATTCTTTGGGACTTAGAACTGAAAAAAGCAAAGGTTGAATCACTTTGGTATCAGCGTATTGTTTTATTTCTGGTTGTGAGTTTTCTGTGTTTGCTTTTATTAGGCGTTTATCTGTTTTTTAAACGCAGAAATAAGATGCAGGCATTTGCATATCAGACAAAGCTGATGCATTTTGAGTTAGCGCGAATCAAGTCAGAAGACCGATTGCACAAAGCCGAGAATACGCTTTCAGCGCATCAGCAGTTTCTCAGTGAAAAGACGACGCAAATTGCACAATTAGAGGAAGAATTACAAGCGCTGAAAAAATCATCCAGCACTTATTTAAAACACAATACACCAGCTATCCAGGAGTTGTTGCAGTCCCATCTTATGACAGAGGAAAACTGGGACTTGTTTAAGCTTGCTTTTTATAAAGAGCAAAAGCAGTATGTAGATTATCTTCAAAAACACTTTGCTGACTTAACAGAGAGTAATCTGCGTATTGTTTTATTGCAGAAAATTGGACTATCAAAAGAGCAAATTGCAAATTTGCTCGGTATAACTTCAGAGGCAGTTCGAAAGGCAAATCAGCGACTTAAAAAGAAATATGGGGAAAAGTATCATTTGCTTTAGGTCTGCTTTCCTTGGTCAAATTCGCGCTGTGAACGCAGCATTTTTTCTTTTTTTGGATTAGTTAGCCATTTACTATTTTCTTTTTCTCAGGTATTTGTTCTCTGTGATTACTTGGTTTTGAATTGTAATATTATTACAATTACGCGATTTAATTTTGTGAAATTAAGGGCTTAATGTACTTGTATGCTGTGTTTTAGGTGGTTTTTCATGTGTGTTTTTCTCTATTTGTCCCACTTTTGTCCCAGGTGTTTATTAGGTGTTTTTAGTAAGATTGATAAAGTTTGTAAAGCAAACAAAAACAATTATGCTGATGAAAACATCAATTACTTTTTTATATCTATTTCTATTTTCGCTTTTAAGTAGTCTGTGGACATTGTCAGAAGCATCTGACATAGCTTCTTCACTTAAGTTAGAGCGAACTGTGAAACAACACGATGAAAATTCAAACTTGTTTTTCGAATTACAGGGTGATCCTTTAACTGATGCAAGCTCGTTTATTACTACTTGGAAAATTTCATCCAGTAATGATTCTATTGCGTTTAATGTAAGAAATAATTATCAATACTCGTATGATGTTTATTGGGAGAAGGTTTGGATATCCAAACGAAATCTGGACAATTAGTTAAGCAGC
>NZ_WMJX01000023.1 GCF_009711045.1 Myroides albus
GGGGTTTTGTTTTTTAGGCTTTTTAGACAGCCTCTTTTTACTTTATAACTTCTATTCTTTTTAATCTAAAGAAAAACTAATAGAAACACCTGATGTGACTTCAATTTCACCAACTGCTAAAGTTTGATCCATTGAGTCGGCAGTACCTTTCATTAAATACATTGGTCTTACAACTGGTGGAGCATAACCTCCTCCATCTGACACTAAAATAGCTTTACCTACTTTCTGTCCTAATGCATTCGCATAATCAGTAGCTTTTTGTTTTGCTTCTTTTACTGCTAAAGCTCTTGCTTCTGCTTCATAAGTAGCAATTTTAGAGGATTGAAACTCTACCCCTTCAATCTTGTTCACACCTGCTTCCATTACCCCTACGATTAACTCCTCGTATTTTGTAATATCAGTTAAAGTGATACTGATCACTTGACTGGCATTATAGTAATCTTTTTTCTCCTCATAATCTCTTGACTGATATAAACTTACACGTTGTGTTTGAATATACTTGTCTTCAATTTTCAAGCTTTTAAGATACTTCAAAACTTTAGCAATACTCTGATCGTTAATTTTCTTAACTGAAGCTGCATCGCTTGATTTATTCTCAACACCCAAACGTATCACTGCCTTATCTGGAACTACAGATACTTTACCTGTTCCGTTTACCTGTATTTGCGGAGTTATTGGAGATGTATAACTTGTCTGTGCAAATGTAGCTGTTGTAGCTAACAATGCTGCACCTAATAATATTGATACTCTTTTCATATTTTTTCTTTTTCTGATATAAACAAATATATTTAAAAGCTTTCTATTTACGAGTTTCTCCTATTGAAAATTAACATCTATTAGGCTATAGTTTTCCCTTCTTAAACAAGATAAACAACAGTATTATAGGAACTAACATCAAACCTATTAGCAATAAGTTTTGTTGAATTAAGATCGGAAACTTTAACAATATCAATAGCAGACCTGCTATTGCTCCTCCAATATGAGCAGAATGCCCAATGTTGTCGTTTTGCTGTCTCATCCCATAAACAGAGTATAACAAATACAAAATAGCAAACAAATAACTTGGTATAGGAATGATAAAAAAGATACCTAACATCATATCTGGGTTAATCATAATACTGGCATATAGTACCCCCATGATAGCTCCTGAAGCACCTACAGCACGATAGCCCGCCTTGTGTTGATACATTTGATATGTTATGAGATTTCCTACTATCATACTTACAAAATAGATTAATATAAAAAACACAACACCTACATTCTGCATTAAATAATCACCAAAAAAGTAGAGTGTCATCATATTGAATATAAAGTGCATCCAGTCTACATGTAAAAAACCCGAAGTCAGTATCCTTTGCTTTTCGCCTGCACGTACTGCATCTATGTCAAAACAATACTTGTAAAAGAAATTAAAATCATTTAGCCCCTTGTAAGTGACTATACCCGTAATAGCCATTATAGCTAAAACTACTGGTGAAATATCCATCATATTTTGAAAAAGTAAAATTTGAGATAAAAATAAACATACTTTTGTAAGCGCAATCATTTTTTGCCGAAAATAGACGAAAGAAGTATCTTTGCATAAATATTCAAATATGAAATTCTTTATATACATTATAGCTTATCCCCTACTTTGGTTAATTTCAAAGTTGCCTTTTCCTGTTTTTTATTTTGTATCTGACTGTTTTTATATTCTACTTTATAGAATCGTGGGATATCGCAAAAAAACAGTACGTGCAAACATCAAAATGACTATGCCAGAGCTAAGTGATAAAGAAGTAAAACAAGTAGAAAAAGAGTCTTTTAGACACCTTTGTGATATTTTCTTAGAAATGATAAAGACATTTACTATTTCCGAGAAAGAGCTTAAGAAACGCTTCTCTTTTACAAATCTTGATACAATCTTAGAAATAGAAAAACAAGGTAGAAGTATTATGCTTTTTTGTGCGCATTATGCTAATTGGGAATGGATAATCATCTTAGATAAATTCATAAAATTCCAAGGGTACGCCGTTTATAAGAAAATAAACAATCCCTACTTCAACAAACTTATCAAGAAGATTCGTATGCGATTTGACACAGTCCTTATCGAAATGAAGGAGACAATAAAAGTGACACGCAAAAACGAATTAGATAAGAACCACGGAGTATATGCCTTTATAAGTGATCAATCGCCTATGATTAGTCAAACAAACTGTTGGCAAGAATTTATGGGTATTGAAGTTCCTATCTATACTGGAGGTGAAGCTCTGTGCAAAAAATTCAATATGATCCCCATGTATCTTGAAGTTGAATATATCAAAAGAGGACATTATCAAGCCACATTCATTCCGCTGTTAGAAGAGGGTGAAAACATTAAAGATGTTCCTAACTATGAAATTATGCATCGCTTTTTAGGTAAAGTAGAGCAAACTATTCGAAAAGCACCTGCTTATTACTTCTGGACTCATAAAAGATGGAAACACCAAGGTAAAAAACCGAAAAACATAAAGTAATTAAAAGATTACATATTCAAATATTAAAAAAAAGCTGTTTATTTATACTTGTAAACAGCTTTTTTTAGCTCCTATACAAACAAGAAGATGAAATATCTGAAATTAAGTTTAAAGTATATCGCCTATTTTTTAATGGGATTCATTTGCATTGTCCTATTGTACTTATTATTTGCAAGATTACTATCAAGCATTACAGTGAATAAAGAACAAAGTGGCACAAAAAGTATAACAATGTATATTCACACAAATGGCATGCATACTGATTATGTTTTTCCAATTAAATCAAAGCAAATCGATTGGAATCAGATATATCCAATTACGGATACGAAAGGACAAAATCACAACCAAAATTACATCGCCATAGGCTGGGGTGATAAAGGTTTCTTTCTCGATGTTGAAGATTGGAATAATGTCAAACCAAAAATAGCCTTAAATGCCGCTTTTGGATTAGGTTCAACAGCAATACACATCACATATTATAACTCCATTCAAATAGGAGAACATACAAGAGAAATTAAGATATCAGAGGAACAGTATAAACACTTGATCGACTTCATTTTATCGTCAACTAAGATAGATAAAGATACCAGTAGGCCGATTGTAATTGTTACAGATAAAGTATACGGACAAAACGACTCTTTCTATGTTGCTAATGGAAAATATAGTTTCTTGAACACTTGCAATACATGGGCGAATAAGGGACTTAAAAAAGCCAAGATGAAAAGCTGTTATTGGACAGCATTTCAAGAGGGAATATTCAGAAAATATGAATAGTGCTTACTTAGGAAATACAAAAAGGGAATTACAGACTTGTAATTCCCTTCTTTTGTATCTATAAGCAAAGGAACTAAATCCCTGCTATTACTTTTAATTCTTCCATCATGCGCATTGCTAATCCATCTGCATCCTCTTGGGTTGGTGCCTCAGTATAAATGCGTATAATAGGTTCTGTATTTGATTTTCTCAAGTGTACCCAGCTTGTTGGAAAGTCAATCTTCACTCCATCTACTGTTGATATTTCCTGATTACTATAGTTCTCTGCGATTTGTTCAAGGATCATATCCACATTCAACTTTGGAGTTAATTCTATCTTATTTTTACTCATAAAATAAGATGGGTAAGACGCTCTTAACTCAGCTACAGTTTTATCCATTTTAGCCAAATGCGTTAAAAATAAAGCTACCCCTACAATTGAGTCACGTCCATAGTGAATTTCAGGATAAATAATACCTCCATTTCCTTCGCCTCCAATCACTGCACTTGTTTCTTTCATCAAAGCTACAACATTTACTTCACCTACTGCTGAAGCGGCATATTGCCCTCCTCTTGCCTTAGTCACATCTCTCAAAGCGCGAGAAGAAGATAAATTTGAAACTGTATTTCCTGGCGTTTGACTTAACACATAATCAGCTACTGCAACAAGCGTATATTCCTCTCCAAACATTTCTCCATCATTAGAAATAAAAGCTAATCTATCTACATCTGGATCAACAACAACACCGAAATCTGCTTTCTCTTTCTTTACTAATTCACAAATATCAGTTAAGTGCTCTTTTAATGGTTCAGGGTTATGAGGAAAATGTCCATTTGGTTCGCAATATAACTTTACTACTTCAACACCTAATCTTTCTAAAAGTGCAGGAACAATAATTCCTCCTGACGAATTAACAGCGTCTACTACAACTTTAAACTTGCGTTTTTTAATCGCCTCAACATCGACTAATTTCAATTTCAACACTTCATCAATGTGGATATCCATATACCCCTCTTTTGGAGTAATTGTTCCTAAACTATCTACATCTGCAAAGTCATAAGTTTCTTTCTCTGCTAATTCAATGATTAAAGCACCCTCTTCACCATTCAAAAATTCACCTTTTGCATTCAATAACTTCAGTGCATTCCACTGTTTAGGATTATGAGAAGCTGTTAGGATAATACCTCCATCAGCCTTTTCTAAAGGTACTGCTACTTCTACTGTAGGCGTTGTAGAAAGTCCCAAATCAATTACATCAATTCCAAGTCCAATCAATGTATGTGTCACCAAATTGTGAATCATTGGTCCAGAGATTCGAGCATCTCTACCAATAACAACAGTTAATTTTTCTTTATTTGAATTCTTCTTTAAAAACGTTCCATACGCTGAGGCAAACTTAACTGCATCGATTGGCGTTAAATTATCACCAACTTTTCCTCCTATTGTACCTCTAATACCAGAAATAGATTTTATTAAAGTCATAAGTTTCCTATTTTTGTTTACCGCAAAGATAGAATAAATAACAAAAAAGACCTCTTTTATTACTCTTTAAAAGCCTTCTTGTTTGTATAAAAAAGCACTTATGAATTTTTTAGCGCATATATATTTATCACTTGATAATGATTTTTTAAAAATAGGTAATTTTATAGCTGATAGTGTTAGAGGTAAATCTTATTTAGATTACCCTATCCCAATTCAAAAGGGAATACTACTTCACAGAGAGATTGATGAATTTACAGATTTTCATCCGATATGGAGAACGAGCAAGCGAATTGTAGTTCCGAGATACAATCACTATGCAGCAGTGCTTATCGATATGTATTACGATCACTTCTTAGCTTTAAACTGGGATGTATATCACACTACTCCTTTAGAAACTTACGCAAATGATTTCTACCAATTATTAGAACAGAATTTCGATGTACTACCAACTCGAGTACAAAATTTCTTACCAATTATGATCAGAGAAAATTGGCTTTTAAAATATAAGACAATTGACGGTTTAAAGTATATTTTGACTCAGATGGACAGAAGGACAAAAGGAATATCACAAATGAGCTATGCTACTGAAGAATTAGTGGATAACTATGACATTTTTCAACAACAGTTTACTGCTTTTTTTGAAGAACTACAGCAACATATTACAGAATACGCCATTCAAGTAAATCTCACAACAAAATAATAACCCTCTACTTACTTAGGATATTCTTTTATTTTTAGTATCTTTTTTGATAATAGTTTGATTTTTGAATTATTTTTGCATTATGAAACTAATCAACAAGCGTCGCATAAAGTATTATTTACACCAAAGTTTTAAATATGCCGAAGGCATTTTATTCTTTTTAAAGTCTATACTTTCTGAAAGACAGTTTATGTATTTATCTTGTGTTATTGTAGGAGCTTCTTCAGCTATTGCAGTGATAATACTAAAATACTTTGCTCACACAGTACTTGAATTTGCGACCTATATTGACAATATTTCACACCTGCCTTATACAAATAGTATTTTACCTATTATCGGGATATTACTAACTGTATTTGTCATCAAGAAATTCTTGAATGGTAGTATAGAGAAAGGGACTTACCAGATTATGATAGCTGTAGCAAAAAAATCGGGAATAATGCCACGTAAGCAAATGTATTCTCAGATAATTACCAGTTCACTTACTGTAGGTATGGGTGGTTCATTAGGATTAGAATCCCCTATTGCCATCACTGGAGCAGCATTTGGTTCAAACTATGCTCAAAACTACAAGCTAAATTACAAAGATAGAACACTATTACTTGCCTGTGGAGTAGCTGCTGGGATATCAGCGGCATTTAATGCTCCAATTGCTGGTGTATTATTTGCAATTGAAATCATCATCGTAGATTTATCAGTTACTGCTTTTATTCCTATTATGATTGCTTCTGCAACTGGAACAATTGTTTCGAACTTAATCATAAAAGAAGACATTTTACTTTCTTTCAAAAACCAATTAGTCTTTGATACAGGAAACACATTCTATTATGTTCTATTAGGTATATTATCAGGCTTTTTCTGTGTGTATCATGCGAGAATGTTTAGAAAAACAGAAAAGTATATCTCGAAGTGGAGTAATCACATCTATAGGAGGGCCTTATTTGGCGCTTGTTTATTAGCTTGCCTTATTTTTCTTTTTCCAACTCTTTTTGGAGAAGGATACAACAGTATTAAAATACTAACAAGTGATACACCACAAGATATCCTAAACAATACCTTATTAAGCGGCTTTAGCAGTAGCGAATGGGTTTTATTACTATTTGTAGCTGGTGCTGCATTAGTCAAAACTTTTGCCGTAGGTTTAACTATGGGGAGTGGTGGTAATGGAGGAAACTTTGCTCCATCACTATTTGTTGGATCTTATTTGGGTTTTGCTTTATCAAAACTTTTAGTAATGATGGGGATGAAAGATATTCCGATTCAAAACTTTACAGTAGTTGGAATGGCTGCAGTAATTAGTGGCTTATTTCACGCTCCGCTAACTGCAATTTTCTTGATTGCAGAGATTACTGGAGGATACGGACTAATGGTTCCTTTACTGATAGTATCTTCTATCAGTTTTGCAATCTCAAAACACATGGAAAAATACTCTATGGATATTAAGTCAATTGCTACTAGTGGTTTAGTATTTACGTCTGATAAAGATTTCAATATCCTAACAACAATTAATCCTCAGAACCTAATTAAAGACGATATAAAAACCTTAACTACAGCTCATCAAACAAGTGATATAGTTTCTGTTTTCTCATCTACAAACCAAACTTTTATTCCCATACTTGACAGTGAAGAAAAGGTTATTGGAATTATTCAGTTAGACAAGGTAAGACCTATTATCTTCAGTACTTTTCAGACTAAGTTCACCCCAATCAATGACCTTATTGAACCAGCAGTAGTGATGTCTTATCAAGATAGCACAAAGATTTTTATGGATGCCTTTGACTCTAATAAACTCAGCTTTTTAATTGTCCAAAAAGACAAAAAATACATTGGTTATATAGCTAAGTCCGATTTGATGGACAACTACAGAAGAAACTTGAAATCATATAGGATTGACTAATATTACCCTAAAAAAGTAAATTACATATAAAATAAAAGGTCACTAATTTAAAAACTAGTGACCTTTAATTTTTTAGCAAAAATATGTGATTCGTTTTTTAATTCATGAAATAGAACAACAAAACAACAAAACCAAATCCCTTATAAGTAGCCAGCTCAAAAGAAATTGAAAATAAAAAATCTATTCCTGAAAACTACACATTTTGCACTGTGTTGAACTAATAATACTTCGCCTTCGTATTTAATAGTCATGACAAATGTACAATATTTGACGTACATTCAACAAGAAGCTTACTTTTTTTAACAATTGTTATCCAAAATAGATACTCCTACATCAAGTATCTCAATGACAAACATTTACAATAAACCTCCGAAACTATTAAGCCCCTTGTATTTGCTGATTTTTTAATAAAAACACATCAATTTTATATTATTCAAATAATACCTGTTTATTTATTTTTAACAATTTAAAAACAAAACAAAACAAGAGCTACTATAGAAGCCGCTTGATATCTAATCAGACATTCACCTCCAAAATGAGAATTTTACAAACTACCATATTCATGGTATTTTTGTGTTATTGAATGTTAAAAAGCCGCATAACACTTATTATATTTTTAATTTTACACTTCATGATTAATATTTGATTTATATTCTAAATATAGAATAAGTCAACAAGTAACATAAACAGAAAAGATTAATTCAATAATTTTTAATGCAAACAAACTTTATAAAAGAATTACTACATCAGAATGAGAGTTCTCAATCTTTCTTAGATAAAAAGCGAATTGAACAATTTACGGATTCACTTTTTCACTTTTTATTTCAATTAGAAGATAAAAAATATACTTCAGAGCAAGCTATCAATATCCGATTAACTATCCTAAAGAATGAACTGATTTCTATTGTATTTAATATAAATAACGATATCGATAAATCTAATAAGATAGCCAGTGATTTCTTTGAAGCATTGCCAAGTATCTATTTTGTTCTTCGAACAGATGCTCAGGCAATTTTAAATAACGACCCAGCTGCTACTTGCTTACAAGAAGTATACATAGCTTATCCAGGTTTTTATGCTATTGCGATTTATCGCTTTGCACATCAGCTCCATAGACAACAGGTTAAGTTATTACCTCGTATTTGGACAGAATATGCTCATAACAAAACAGGTATTGACATTCACCCTGCTGCATCAATAGGCAGTAGTTTTTGTATAGATCATGGAACTGGCATTGTGATTGGAGAAACATGTGTTATTGGCAATAATGTCAAAATATACCAAGGAGTAACTTTAGGAGCTATTTCTGTATCTAAAGACAAAGCTAATACACGTAGACATCCTTATATCGAAGATAATGTCATTATTTATTCTGGGGCAACTATCCTTGGGGGAGAAACAACTATCGGACACGATACTGTTATTGGAGGTAACGTTTGGTTAACCAAGAGCGTTAAACCTAATTCAATTATCTACAGTAAAAGTAAGAGCTATTCTAAAGACCAAGATATATACCCAGAACCTATCAATTTTGTAATATAACCTAAAAAAAAAAGAATATGAAAATAAACAGCGTATTGGAGGCGATTGGAAACACTCCCCACATTAAAATCAACAAACTGTTTCCCAATGATGTAAATGTTTGGATTAAACTAGAAAAACAAAATCCTGGTGGAAGCTTAAAAGATCGTATCGCTTTAGCTATGATTGAAGACGCCGAACAAAAAGGATTGATAAATAAAAATACCACAATCATCGAACCTACCTCTGGAAATACAGGTGTGGGACTTGCCATGGTTTGTGCTGTAAAAGGGTATAAACTGATCTTAGTTATGCCTGAATCAATGAGTATAGAAAGACGTAAGTTAATGGCTGCTTATGGTGCCAAATTTGTCTTAACACCTAAAGAATTAGGTACAGCAGGATCAGTTTCAAAAGCAACTGAATTGGCAGAACAAATAGACAATGCTTGGGTACCTCAGCAATTCAATAACTTAGCGAACCCTGAAATTCACAAACGCACTACAGCTTTAGAAATTGCTAATGATTTCCCTGAAGGAATTGATTATCTGATTACAGGTGTTGGTACTGGTGGACATATTACTGGGGTAGCAGAAGTATTAAAGGAGAAGTTTCCTAAAATGAAGGTATTTGCCGTAGAGCCTGCTAACTCTCCTGTCTTAAGTGGAGGTCAGCCTGGTCCTCACCCATTACAGGGAATTGGAGCTGGATTTATTCCAAAAGTAGTCAATACTACTCTTTTTGATGGTATCATTACAATCGACAAAGAAGAAGCATACGAATACACCAACAAAATAGCAAGTCAAGAAGGTATTTTGGCTGGTGTTTCAACGGGAACTTCATTGGCAGCTATTGCCAAAAAATTACCAGAAATAGAAAAAGGTGCTACTATTTTGACGTTTAATTATGATACAGGAGAAAGATATTGGTCGGTAGCAGACTTATTTGACGAGAAAGTAGCTGAGATTAAATAATTCATTATCAATAAAATAAAAGCCATCTATGATTAATAGATGGCTTTTATCTTTATATACTTATACTAAAAAGTTCTATATCAAACAGAATAGCTCTAATCAAATATAAAGTTGTAATTTTGTATACTTATAACAGTTAAAACATAGAATTATGCTTAAAAGATCTTTCCTAATCGCAGGACTAGCATTCGCAACATTAACAGCTTGTAAATCAGTTCCTCAATCAGTTGTAGCTACAAACGACAATGTACTAAACAACATCGAAGTAAATGGAAAATTATATGCTGCTGTTTTTCAACAAAATGCTGCTGAATATCAAGCTCTTTGCGCACAAGCATTTAACATTGCTACCTTACAATTAGATTTAATTTTACAAGAGAATCACGACAAACCTATTGCTATTGTAACAGATATTGATGAAACTTTCTTAGACAACTCTCCTTATGCTGTAAAAACTGCTCGTGAAGGAAAATCTTATGACCAAACAACTTGGACTGATTGGACTTCTAAAGGGGAGGCTATTCCTTTATTAGGTAGTCAAGAATTCTTTAACTATGCTGCTTCAAAAGGAGTTGAGATTTTCTATATTACAAATAGAAATCAAAATGACAAACCAGGTACAATGAAAAACTTGGTGAAATACAATTACCCTTTTGCAGATGAAGAACACGTAATCGTTAGAACTGCTGAGTCAAGTAAAGAAACAAGACGTCAAAAGTTAAGTGAAACACATGAGATCGTAATGCTTTTAGGTGATAACTTATCTGACTTCTCAACTCTTTGGGATAAAAAACCACAAGCTGAACGCATTGAAAATGTAAAAAACAATAGAGAGCAGTTTGGTAAAAAATTCATCGTATTACCAAATACTGGTTATGGAGATTGGGAAGCGGCATTATTCCAATACAGAAAAGACCTTTCTAAAGAAGACAAAGATAAAATCTATAATAAAAGCGTAAAAGGCTTTTAAGACATACTCTATCAACAATATAAATTAATAACAAATTCAATTTACATGAAGAAAATAATGGCTTTAGTACTATTTGTAAGTACTTCAATCGCTTTTACAGCTTGTTCGAGTGATGACAACACACCTGTAAGATCTGAAATGGAATCACCAGAAGGTACTTGGGAATCTTCTACATTGACTTATGCTGCTTTTGATGAAAATGGAAAGCCTTTTCACGCAAGTCCTGAAGGTGTGGAATACACATATGATAAAATCCCTTTTGGAGAAGATCCGACTAAAGAAGAAACATTCATCATTGAAGGTAATAAGGCAACATTAAAAGATATTGCAAAATCTAATAAAGAAACTATTGTTGAAGGTGAACTAATTAACAAGACAACAATCGTGCTTGACAATGAAAAATACCACGATAGAACAATAGTAAATGTTACCAAGACTACAATGACACTTAGCTATAGAATGGACTTAAGTATGGATAAAATGAAAAATGCTTATGGCATTTTAACAGTAAAATACCTTAAGAAGTAACTTCTTCTAAGATTAAAATAATGAAAAGGGGGACTGCATAGTCCCCCTTTCTTATTATTCCATTTTATCAATTTACAAAATCAATTACAAATGACACAATCAAAAAAACATGTACTACAAAAGCAATTAGCAACACAATGCATTAAAAATCAAACACCTATAAAATACACATTCTTCATCATAAACGACCAAACACTACTCATTCCTTATTTTAACGTTTCCAAATAAGAAGTTACTTAACATATTTTCATATATTGAAAAAAATTATAACCCACAACAATATATGAAATCACATAAAAAATCCAAGGGAAAACCAGTTACACTCCTGCAATCGTTAATCCCAATGGTAATACTTATCATTCTCTTAGGTATCAACGTTTTTGTCTTTGGAAGCTCGGCTCTCGCTGGATCAAACCAATTTGTATTATTAATCGGAGGATTAATAGCAATTGGAGTAGGATTATACAACAAAGTTGATTACGAAGATATTATCAAAAAAATAACCAAGAACGTAAGAGAAACCACACGAGCAATCTATATTCTATTGCTGGTAGGAGCCTTATCGGGTACTTGGTTATTAAGTGGTATTATCCCTACGATGATATACTATGGATTACAAATCCTCGAGCCACATATCTTTCTCCCTGCAACAGTGATTATCTGTTCCATTATTGCCTTAGCAACTGGTAGCTCTTGGACCACATCTGCCACTGTAGGTATTGCACTAGTAGGTATAGGTAATGCAATGGGAATAGAACTTGCACTAATTGGAGGTGCTGTAATCTCAGGAGCATACTTTGGAGATAAATTATCTCCCCTATCAGACACTACTAATTTAGCATCTGCTATGGCTGGTACAGATTTATTTACTCATATAAGGTACATGATGTTCACCACTATCCCTACCTATGTAGTAACACTAATTATATTTATCATCATCAGCTTTAATCTTGATGTACCTGATACAATAGATATGTCTGCTTCATTGCAAGCCATTGATCAAACATTCAATATCACACCTTGGTTATTCTTAGTTCCTGTGATTGTAATTGGAGCAATATTAAAAAAGATGAAACCAATCCTTGCTTTATTACTGGGAACCTTACTAGGTGCTGTATTTGCTCTATTCTTCCAGCCAGATATAGTAGCCTTTGTAGGAGAAGGAACTACATTAACACCAGTTACAGCCTATAAAGGAATTATGAATGCCATTACTACAGATATTGCTATTCTATCTCCCATGGAAAGCTTAAATAGCTTATTTGAAGCAGGAGGAATGAAAAGTATGTTAAATACAGTATGGTTAATTATCTGTGCAATGTTCTTTGGTGGAGCAATGGAAGCTATCGGAGCTTTAAAGAAAATAACACAAACATTATTAAGTATAGCTAAGTCAGTTTTTGGGCTATTCGCAAGTACAATGGCAAGCTGTGTAGTGGTAAACCTAACTGCTTCTGAGCAATACCTATCATTAGTAATCCCTGGAAAAATGTTCTCTAAAGCTTATAAAGATAAAGGACTTGCACCTGAGAACTTAAGTAGAACTTTAGAAGATTCAGGGACAGTGACATCGGTGCTAATTCCATGGAATACCTGTGGAGCTTATCACTCAGGGGTATTAGGTATTGATACAATGACTTATGCGCCTTATGCATTCTTTAATATCATTTCCCCATTTGTATCTCTTACTTATGTGGTATTAAATATTAAAATCAGACGTTTAGTTGATGCTGTAAAAGCATAATTTTTAATTAAGAATTATGACTCTGCGCTTACGTCATGAGGTAAGCAGAACTTATATAAAATAACAAAAGGCTATTTCTCTCGAAATAGCCTTTTGTTATTTTATTATTTCTACTGTTAACAGTGAACCATCAACTGTAAACTAATTATTATCTAGAATAGTTAGGTGCAGATTTAGTAATCGTGATATTGTGAGGGTGACTCTCTCCAATACCAGAAGCTGTTAACTGAACAAATCTCGCTACCTCTTGCAAGGTAGGTATATCCTTTGCTCCACAGTAGCCCATCCCTGCTCTTAGACCTCCTATGAACTGTAACATACTCTCGTTTAATTCTCCTTTATAAGGCACTCTACCTTCGATTCCTTCAGGTACAAGTTTTTTTACATCGTCTTCCACATCTTGGAAATATCTGTCTTTAGAACCTTGTTTCATTGCAGCAACAGATCCCATTCCGCGGTAGGCTTTGAACTTTCTTCCTTCGAAAATAATTGTTTCTCCAGGAGACTCTTTAGTACCTGCCAACATAGATCCTAACATTACACAGTCTGCTCCTGCACCAATTGCCTTAGGAATATCACCTGTATAGCGAAGTCCACCATCCCCAATAACAGGAATTCCAGTTCCCTTTAGAGCTGCTGCTACTTCCATAATCGCAGAAAACTGAGGAAACCCAACACCTGCAACAACGCGAGTTGTACAAATAGACCCAGGTCCTATTCCCACTTTCACAGCATCAGCACCTGCCTCAACTAAAAATAAAGCAGCTTCTGGCGTCGCAATATTACCTACCACAACATCTATTTCTGGAAAAGCTTTCTTAACTTCTTTTAATACCCCTACTACTCCTTGTGAGTGTCCGTGAGCCGTATCAATGATTAAAGCATCTACACCTGCCTGTACCAACAATTTAGCTCTGTCTACAGCATCAGCAGTTACTCCTAAAGCAGCAGCTACACGTAGTCTACCAAACTTATCTTTGTTCGCATTAGGCTTTAAAGTAAGTTTAGTGATATCTCTAAAAGTGATTAAACCTACTAATTTATTATCAGCATTAACAACTGGTAATTTCTCAATCTTTTTCTCTTGAAGAATTTCTTCTGCTTGAGCCAATGTTGTCCCTTCTGCTGCAGTTACAAGATTTTCTTTTGTCATAACCTCAGTGATAGCGCGTTCGTTTTGTTTCTCGAAACGCATATCTCTATTAGTTATAATTCCCTTTAGATACCCTTCTGAATCAACGATTGGAATACCTCCAATACCAAATTCAGCCATAGCTTTTTTCGCATCACCTACAGTAGCAGACATAGGAAGGGTTACAGGATCGATAATCATACCAGACTCTGCTCTTTTTACCTTTCTTACTTCTTTTGCCTGTTCTTCCGCTGTCATGTTCTTGTGAATCACTCCGATTCCTCCTTCACGAGCCATAGCGATAGCCATTTCACTTTCCGTTACAGTATCCATAGCCGCAGACACTACAGGAACGTTTAAAGTAATGTTTCTTGAAAATTTTGATTTTAAACTTACCTCGCGAGGTAATACTTCAGAATAGTTGGGAACTAATAATACGTCATCGTAAGTTAAACCTTGACCGATGATTTTAGTTGTGTGTGCTTTCATGTGCAATTGTAATTGAATTGCACGCGAATTTAGCTTTTTTTGATTAAACTAAAAAACTTAATGGTAAAAATTAAATATTTTTAACGCTTCGTTGTAAGCGCTCTCAAATGACATAGCACTCAAATTCGTATCTACCTTATTAGCTGTAAAATAACTTAGCAATCGCTCTGTAGGCATATTCCCTGTCAAATCATCTTTTGCCATTGGACATCCTCCATATCCTTTAATTGCTCCGTCAAAACGCAAACATCCTGCCTTATAAGCAGCATCTACCTTCTCATACCATGAATCTAAGGTCGTGTGTAAGTGAGCTCCAAATTCAATATCAGGATATGCTTTAATCAAATTACTAAACAAATAATCTATCACCTCTGGAGTTGAGCTCCCTACAGTATCAGATAAAGAGAGTATTTTCACTCCCATCTTTGCCAATCTTTCTGTCCATTCTCCAACAATCTCTACATTCCACGGATCTCCATAAGGATTTCCAAATCCCATAGACAAGTAAGCTACTACTTCTTTATTGCTCTTGGTCGCTACATTTAATATCTCATCTAAAGTCACAATAGATTCTGCTATTGTCTTATGCGTATTTCGCATCTGAAAGTTCTCCGAAATAGAAAACGGAAAACCTAAATACTGTATTTCATTGAATTGAGCTGCTTGTTCAGCACCTCTTGTATTTGCTATGATAGCCAAAAGCTTACTCTGTGTCCTACTCAAATCCAATTGACCTAATAATTCCGCAGTATCTTGCATCTGTGGAATCGCTTTAGGCGAAACAAAGCTTCCAAAATCAATCGTATCGTATCCAACTCTAAGAAGAGCTTGAATATATTGTGCTTTTTTCTCAGTCGGAATAAACATCTTGATACCTTGCATGGCATCACGAGGACATTCTATTATTTTTACTTTTGGTTTCATAGTGTTTCAAATATAGATGAAAACTTGATAATTCACAAAATGAATTATTTGAAATTGAATACAAATAATTTACTTCATTAGTTAACTGAATTTGAAATAGATAAATAAAAAAGAGGCTCGTTATTTAGAATAACGAGCCTCTTTTTTATTATTTTCAAAACTAACTCACAAGTAGAAAAACTCCTAATCCCGAGAAAATTATAATTTGTAACCATTTCAAAAAGACATTTATAATCTTGTTGTTCTTCATAAACTCTGTCAACTGAGCAGCAATCGTACAAATGATCAAAAAGATAACTAATGCCTCTGTTATAAATACGCTCCCCAGTACAAATACCTGTTGCTTTATATTTCCAGCAGCTTCACTAATAAATCCTGGAAATAGAGCTAAAAAGAACATCATGACCTTTGGGTTAAGAATATTCATAAATAACCCCTTTCTCACAAACCCCATAAAACTCTTATCACTCTTAGTTGTAGGGCTATCATCTATCGTAATAACATTTTCTTCTTGGTACACCTTATAAGACAACCAAAATAAATAAAGAGCTCCAAATATCTTAACTGCTTTTAAAGCAAAAGCTGAATTAATAATCAAAGCTGAAACTCCAAAGGCAAATAGAGATAAATGAAATAATAATCCTCCCATTTGACCAATAACTACAGCATAACCGTATTTCTTCCCCCTTGTGATACTTTGAGAAACAACATAAAGTAAGTCTGGTCCAGGCGTAATTATCAATAAAAAACAAGTTATAAAAAAAGTATAAAGAACTTCTGTTGACATAGTTTGTTTTTGATGTATTTAGTTTGTTATGATTGCGATAATATTTTTTTATTGATTTTCTTGATCAAACTTGGTCCCTCATAAATAAAACCAGTATACAATTGAATCAGACTTGCACCTGCTTCTAATTTTTCTATAGCATCCTCAGCCGAGTGAATCCCTCCTACTCCTATAATAGGAAAAGCGCGATTGCTCTTTTCTGATAAAAAGCGGATAACCTCAGTACTTCGTTTAGTCAAAGGCTTTCCACTTAGACCACCTGTTTCTGATTGGTTTACAGACTTTAGATTCTCTCTTCCAATAGTCGTATTTGTTGCAATTACTCCAGCTATTTTTGTTTCTGTGACAATCTCTATAATGTCTAATAACTGATCATCTGTTAAGTCTGGTGCTATTTTTAATAAAATAGGCTTAGGAGCCTCTTTCTGATTATTTTTAACTTGTAAGCCATGAAGTAGTGCCTTCAGTGGTTCTTTATCCTGTAAGGCACGTAAATTAGGTGTATTAGGAGAACTCACATTCACAACAAAATAATCTACATAAGGAAACAACGCCTCAAAACAGATCTCATAATCTTCATTTGCTTGTTCATTTGGGGTCACTTTATTCTTACCAATGTTCCCTCCTATCAGCGTTCCTTTGTTCTTCTTTAGACGTTCTATTGCCTCTTCTATCCCTCCGTTATTAAATCCCATCCTATTAATCAGACCTCCATCCTCTTTTAGTCGAAATAATCGCTTAGTAGGATTTCCAGGTTGCCCTTTGGGAGTCAACGTTCCTATTTCAATAAAACCAAAACCAAAATTCTCTAACTCACTATACAATTTCGCATCTTTATCTAATCCCGCTGCAAGTCCCACAGGATTCTTAAACTTTAGTCCAAAAACTTCTCGTTCTAATCGAGGATCATTAACCTGACAATTGGCGCGAATCAGCGCGGATATACCTGGAATGGCATTAAAAAATTTAAGAGCACCAAAAGTAAAATGGTGTACCTTCTCCGGGTCAAACCTAAAAAGAATAGGCTTTATTATGCTTTTATACATGTGCTAAAGTACTTTGTGTTGTTGTGTGTAATTTGGTGCAAAGGTAGTCTTTTAACCTTTAATTTCATATAGCTATTTTTTTGTTTTTCATCCCTCCTTACTAAGTTAAAAACAACCTCACTTTCCGAAAAAAATAAGTGATTTACTAAGAAAACACTATATGACTAACTTCACTTCTGTCTTTACATCTCCTTTGCACATCTGAATAAGGAAACAAATCCACATTTTCACTTTTATATAACAACTTTCAATAAACATTATACAAGCTATCTTTCCACTATAAAATCCTTCCTTCTATAATCTTACTTAAACTAAAACTACTATAATATCTAAGTCCATAGAACTTTCCTCCTCTTTAGTCCCTCCTTAATAAACAGAGCAGCACATGTTAAATAATATTAAAAAAACAAACAATTTTAACATAACTTATTTAAAAAACATACATTAATTACTATTAAAATTATTAAATACGTATATTTGTTAAAAAATAAAAATAAAATTTTATGAAAAACAAATATTATATCCCATTCTTACTTTTGTGTTTTGTTCTGTATTCATATACGTCATTTTCACAAATAGTCATTGGAGAAAAAGTGTTACCAAAGCAAGGTACACTATTACAAATTCAGAACTTACCTGATCAACCAAACGACTTAACTAATTCCAATAAAGGACTGTTATTACCACGTGTTAGTCTGACAGACATAAACAACCTATACCCAATGTTTGCAACAGGGTATAACAAAAGTGTATTAGATCCAATACATATAGGGTTACTCGTTTTTAATGTCAATGAAAACTTAGTTAACGGAAAAGGTATCGGAATTTACGTTTGGGACGGATCTAAGTGGACCAATCTAGATCTTAATCTATAATTAAAAAGTGTATCATGTTATTCTGCTGTAATAACATTAAAAAACAAAGAAAACTTTTGCTATGAAAAATAAATACTTGATTACCTTTCTCCTATTAATTCTCTTCTTCAGAATAGATGTTTCTGTGGGGCAGGTTACTATGGGAGAATCGGGAGTACCGATGCCAGGCTCTATATTACAACTACAGAATCTCGAGTCAAACGCTACGAACTTAATCAACGCAAACAAGGGATTGCTATTACCTCGAGTTAAGCTTACCGATATAAACAATCTTTACCCTATGTTCGCACCAGGGTATGATAAAACAGAACAAGATCTTGCTCATGCAGGCTTACTTGTTTTTAACGTTAATGAGGACCACTTTAATGGGGACGGAAAAGGTGTTTACAGTTGGAGTGGTAAGAAGTGGAATGGTATAGGGTTAACTCCTCGTTCCATTAATGTCTCACCAAAAATAGTATACTTATCTAAAAACAAACTTACTGGGACAGCCGAAATAGCTCCAAGTATACCAGGTCTTCAATGGGAAGAAACAGTGTCTGGTATAGAGGACTCTTCTACTATGACTCTTGATTCAAATGGAGATATAAAGAAGATGACCTTTAATCGCTCAAATACAGTTTTTGGGAATAAGACATATACCTTTACCTTAAAAAACAACCCTGATAGAGCTACCGAACTGCAAGTTGCCAACCTTGAGTTAGTGATTAACACTCCTCTTTTTAAAGTTGGTGTAGGAGATAAAAATGGAATTGTACAATCAAGCAACGCTGTTACAGCTCATGGAGGACAAGAAAAATGGGAAGTAATTAGTTATTCTAAAGACGTTTTTAACTGGGATATACCTCCGAAACTAGAAGATGGAAAGTTAACTTTTCAACTAGGTGAGGCTAAGATGGCAGGAAACATAGAAGGCGAAATTATAGTAGCGCATATAGACGACAAATCCTTAACTGGAAAAATTACTGTTAGACAAAACTCTGAGTTCAAAAGACTACCGGATTTCGATTATATTGTAGCTGAACTCTATGCTCAAGATGGAGGTATGAATCCTCAATATGTTTTATTGTGTTTAACGAGTGAAGTTCGCGGCACAGGACATCCAGAAGTTGACTATCAATTCGTAGGATACCAACAAGAACATCCCGATTTAAACGAACCTGTTATTATAATGGAACGCTACGCAAATACAAATAAAAAACCTTCTAAAAAAGTGGAGTTCTTAAGTACCTCTCGACACAGAGAAAGTTATAGTCTTCCCAAATATGCTGTATTAAACATGTCTTTATTGGCTAACGAAATTTTAACATCTGAACACAATAGAGAATTCAAGTTCCAGAGTAGAGCTGCTTGGTTTTGGCCAACACCAAATGCTACGGACGACTCACTAAATAAAGCTACAGTAAGTTACACATTCTACAAAGGAGGTAGGTTAGTTTGGGATGAAGATCAAGATTTCCCTAAAATTGTAGGAGGAATTCTCGTAGATCAATTCTCCAAAAAAGACATAAACGTTCGAAAGGCATCTGGTGAAGAGGATGTAACTGACCCTGCTGTTAGAGATCGTTTAACGCAGCCACTGTATGAAATAGAGTATGACTTCGTGGAAAAAGCGGGATTATTCTTACCGATGGAAGGAGTAAATTAGATTACTATTCACTTTGGGCAAATACCTTAGTCAAGAGAAAACACCGATATAGAGTTTTCGCTTCTAATCTAATGTAACCAATTCACGGAATTAAACTTAGTAAGCATACATACATGCTGTTCTTATACTGGCATGTATAAAATACAAATCAATACTATGAAAAAAAAATATACTGCAATATTAGTGCTATTAAGCCTTTTCTTATCTATAGATACTGTCAGCGGACAGGTCATCATAGGCGAGCCGGGCATACCTGCACCAGGATCAATATTACAATTACAAAACTTAGAGACAAATCAAACTGATTTAGAAAATGCCAATAAAGGATTGTTACTTCCAAGGGTTTTCTTAACGGATGTAAACAACCTATATCCTATGTTTTCGACTGGATATGACAAAACTGAATTAGATTCTGCCCATTCGGGACTAATAGTATTTAATACTAACGACAATCTCTTTAATGGAGATGGTAATGGAGTTTATCATTGGAATGGCCGTAAGTGGAGTGGTTTAGGTTTAATTCCTCGCACCATAAATATCTATCCAAAGACCGTCTATTTAACTAAAAACAAAACTAGTGGGACAGCCGAAATAACGCCAAGTGAACCAGGACTTCAATGGGACGAAACAGTGTCTGGTTTAGAAGATTCTTCTACCATGACCTCAAGCTCGAGTGGAAATACGACAACGATGACCTTTAATCGTTCAAATACAGTTTTTGGGAATAAGACATATACCTTTACCTTAAAAAACAACCCTGATAGAGCTACCGAACTACAAGTAGCCAACCTTGAGTTAGTGATTAATAGTCCTCTTTTAAAAGTTGGTGTAGGTCCAGAGGATGGTTTAGTTACCTCTCAGAACGCTGTGTCTGTTTATGGAGGACAAGAGAAATGGGAAATATTGAGTTACTCTAAAGATGTTTTTAACTGGGATATTCCCCCTAAATTAGAAAACGGTAAACTAACTTTTCAATTAGGTGAGGCTAAAAATCCAGGAAATGTAGATGGACAGATTACAGTGGCCCATGTTGATGACCATAATCTTACAGGTACCATAACAGTGAGACAAAACTCAGAGTTTGTACGTTTGCCTGATTTTGATTATATCCTATTAAGTGTTTATGCAGAAGATGGTGATCCTCATTGGAGTAATAACCAATACATACATATTTGCATTTCTTCTGAACTTAGAGGAACAGGAAACGAAGAAGTAGATGATCAATTTGTTGGTTATCGAAAAAAGAGATTATACGATATTGAATACGTAGAGTCTCGTTCTGCCAGTACTAACGCAGACCCTAATAAGAAAGTTCCTTTCTTATATAGTTCTGGAACTCATACGGGTTCAACAAGAACCGAATATGCTTTATTACATATGAATACACTTACTAAAGACATATTAACTTCTAAAAACAATCGAGAATTTCAATTCCAAACTAGAGCTACTTGGTATTGGCCAGAATACAGAGCTGATGAGGATGAACAAAATAGAGTAACAGTAACATTTAGATTCTTTAAAGGGGGAACAATTTATTTTAGCAACCATCGTCCTCAAATATCTCAAGATGCTGTGGAAGTAAGAGATCCATTTGTAAAAAAAGGAGTACATGTTAAAAAATATGCAGGAAAAACCGACATAACTAAGAAAGAAGATCGAGAGAAGTATACACAACCTCTTTATCAAGTAGAATATGATTTAATTGAAAATGCAGGTATCTTTACCCCTATGCTGTAATATAATACTCTTCTCTAAAATAGAAAAGCCTATTTAAATGATTTAAATAGGCTTTTTCTATTTTAATACAGTAAATCATAGCTTGTAATCTATAACTGTTTAATTTGAGTATAATAGTAAACCTCAACAATAAAGCATAACTAAATCTATAAAACATACAAACCGCTTGCCAACACTTTTCTAAATCTACATTTACTACTAACAAAACTTTCAATCAACTTTCATAATCTCATTTTTTGATTTACCCCAATTTAGATGTGGATAGATAATCTAACAGTTATTCACATACCTAACCATATAAGATAAAACAGTTTACACATCTCCTCTCTTCACTAAACTTTAATAAGCACTCTATACAAACCATATCGTATTTTCCTTGCACTTCCTTGGAGGTTTCTTGGGGTTTTCTTGCCCAGAAGGCCTTTTTCTCGAAGAAAGGTGCAAGCATTCCCCTAGAAACCACCTTAAAACTCCCTACTAAACGCATCCAAAAAGAATCACTTAATCAAACCAATTCAAGGTCAATTCTGTTTTAGTTAGATTTTTAGTCAGATAATTATCTTATAAAACAGGTTTCAAGAATAAACTCTATCTCTTCAATCAACTTATTTATACCGAGTATAAACAAAGCTCTTCTCTCATATCTTTTTTAGATGTTTTGTAAATTGTACGCTTATAAAATCACAAAATATGTTACCATTAGAATATCAGAAATTTAAAGACGAATTAGCTAACTACATTGAAGCAGATAGGATTATCACTAATCCTATACAATTGTTAGCTTATGGTACAGATGCAAGTTTTTACAAATTAGTTCCCAAGATAGTTGTTCAAGTTCACAATCACGAGGAGGCTGTCTCTACACTAAAAACAGCAACAGCGTGTCATGTTCCAGTAACTTATCGCGCAGCGGGAACGAGTCTATCAGGACAGGCTGTAACAGACTCTGTACTTATGGTAGCAACACATAAGTGGAAAAATTATGAAATTTTAAATAACGGCTTACAAGCTAAGTTTCAACCAGGTATTATCGGTGGTAGAGCTAATATTATCCTTGCTCCTTACGGCCGTAAAATCGGACCAGATCCTGGTTCTATCAATGCTGCTATGATCGGAGGTATTGCAGCTAACAATGCCAGTGGGATGTGCTGTGGTACGTCTCAGAACTCTTACAACACCATTGCTGATATCACCATCGTACTATACGATGGTACGGTATTAAATACTGCCAGTGAAGAAAGTAAAAAAGAGTTTGCACTGAAGCATCCCGAAATTATCCAAGAAATCGAGCGCCTTAGAGATGCTATTCACACAGACCGCACATTATACGAAAGAATAGAACGAAAGTTTAAAATTAAAAACACTACAGGTTATAGCCTTAACGCTTTTATTGATTACCACGATCCTTACGAAATCATCAAACACATTATGATAGGATCTGAGGGAACTCTTGCTTTCATCTCTGATATTACTTATAATACAGTCGTAAACTTCAAGCACAAGGCTTGTACACTGATGATATTTGAGACTATAGAAAAAGCGTGTCAAGCTGTTCCGTATCTTAAAAAGAGTCCTGTAGCCGCCGTAGAATTGTTAGACAGAAACAGTATCAAGTCTATAGAAGACGAGCCATTGGCTCCTGAATACTTTAAAACACTGCCAGATACAGCCTGTATCCTACTTGTAGAAGCACAAGCTGAGAATGCAGAAGACATGGCTATTAAACAACAACAAATTAGAGAGGCCATCACGCCTACTCCTACTTATAAACCTTTTGAGTTCACTTCAGAACCTCAACAATATGCCTTTAATTGGAAAGCCAGAAATGGTCTATTACCAACAACTGGAGCTTTAAGAGAAACAGGTACTACTTGTATCATTGAAGACGTAGCATTCCCTGTAGAGAAATTGGCAGATGCCTGCATCGCTATGAAGAAGTTGTTCGCGGAGTTAAAATACGACGATGCTGTCTTATTTGGTCATGCCTTAGAAGGAAATTTACACTTAGTATTTTCTCAGGACTTTTCTACACAAGAAGAAATAGATCGCTATGCGAAGCTAATGGACGACTTGGTAGAGATAGTCGTAGACCGTTTCGATGGGTCTCTAAAAGCAGAGCATGGTACTGGTCGTAATATGGCGCCATTCGTAGAAAAGGAATGGGGCGAGCAGGCGTATGACATTATGCTAAAAGTCAAAGCTATCTTTGACCCACACAGCTTAGTCAATCCTGGTGTTATTATCAACGCAAACCCTCATGTACACTTAGAGAACTTTAAAGCTTCTCCTGCTACGAATGAGATTGTGGACAAGTGTATCGAATGTGGATTCTGTGAATCACACTGTGTATCTGAAGGCTTGACTCTGTCTCCAAGACAACGTATCGTAGTTGGTAGAGAGATTGCCAGATTAAAGAATTTGGGTAAAAATACAGAAGAACTTGAGAATTTAGTAAATAGTACACATTACTATGCTGATGAAACTTGTGCGACAGACGGATTGTGTGCCTTAGCTTGCCCCGTAAAAATTGATACAGGAAAGTATATTAAAGATATTCGTCATAGCGAAATCACTGAAAAAGATAGAAAGAATGCGGAGTATTTTGTAGAAAATATGGATCGCGTAACTGCTATGGGTAGAAAAGCACTAAACACGGTTGGCGTGTTCCAGAATATCTTAGGTAACAAGATCATGACAAGCGTATCCAGTGGAATGCGCAAAATATCTGCAAACAAAATTCCGCAATGGAATGTGGCTATGCCTAAAGGCAATAAACACAAAATAACAGAATCGACAATCAATCCAGGACAAGACCGAAAAGTTGTTTACTTCCCATCTTGTATCAACAGAACAATGGGAAAATCTCAGGATTACCCTAAATCCGATGTAGATCTAACTGCAAAAACAGAAGAACTATTAAAACGCGCTGGCTATACTATTATTTATCCCGAAAATGTAAATAATATGTGCTGTGGTATGCCATTTAGTAGCAAAGGAATGAAAGAAGAAGGACATACAAAATCTTCTGAATTAGAACTGGCTTTACTCAAAGCAACAGAAGACGGCAAGTATCCTGTAATATTCGATATGAGCCCTTGTTTCTATACTTTCCACGAAGCACATCAAGGAGGTAAACTAAAAATGTACGATCCGATAGAATTTATGTTAGATTTCGTTATGCCACATTTGCCAATTAAAACACCAAGAAAGCAAATTAATGTATTCCCTGTGTGTTCAGTAAAAAAAGTGGGACTTGAAGCTAAGTTATTAGAATTAACAAAGATGTGTGCTGAAAAAGTAAATTACATCGATAGTAATTGTTGTGGATTTGCCGGAGATAGAGGGTTTACACTTCCTGAATTAAACAAGCACGGAAATAGACATCTCAAAGAACAATTGATAAAAGATTGTAACGATGGTTTTTCAACAAGTAGAACTTGTGAAATTGGCCTAACAGAATATGGAGGAGTAAACTTTAAGTCTATATTCTATCTAATCGATGAAGTAACGAAATAAATTAATTTTTTATTTTCAAGATATCATCACTTATAATAAGCTAAACGGCATAGAGTATATTCTATGCCGTTTTTTTATAACCGAATTTTCTAAATACGGTTATACTTATTATTACACATTTAGCATGATACAGATAATAGTAAAACAAAAACTATTGTTTACAAATTCGGTTTAATAATATAAGTAAAAGAGTACTTATGCCGAATAACTATATTTCTACTACTCGTTTATGTTCGAATGTGATTTAGTATCTTTGACAATTACTAATAGTGAAATAATGAATATTTATATTAAAAATATGGTTTGTACTCGATGTAAAATGGCAGTAGAAAGCTTGTTTACAGAGTTAAAATATACAGTTATCAATATTGATTTAGGCGAAGTAGAAATTAAAGAGTCTCTAAGTGACACTCAATTAGGAGAAATAAAAGATCGTCTTGAAGCTATTGGTTTTGAATTATTAGACGATCGCAAAAGTAAAATTGTCACAAAAATCAAAAGCTTACTAATAGAGTTAGTGCAAAAAAACAATGCCTATTTAGAAACACCTCTTTCAAATTACATTAGTGAGCAAATGAATCAAGATTACCATGCTCTTAGTACGCTTTTCTCCTCATTAGAGTCGACAACTATCGAACAGTACTTCATTATTTTGAAAATTGAACGCGTAAAAGAACTGTTAGTCTATGATGAGATAAGCTTAAAAGAGATCGCTTACTTACTTAATTATAGCAGTGTTGCACATCTAAGCAAACAATTCAAGAAAGTAACAGGGCTCACACCCACCCACTTTAAAACCACAGGTGATCAAAGAAGAAAACTTATTGATAAATTATAGCATAAAAAAAAGCGATTAAAATCGCTTTTTTTTATATTATAATTTATGCTCTAACTTCTCCCTGACAGTTTCAAACCACTCCGATTTCAAAATACTCAATACTGCAGTATCTCGTCTGCGTCCATCTCTCATTAGAGTATCCGATCTCAACACTCCCTCCAAAGTACAACCTATGCTTTTCATCGCAGCAATACTTCTTTGATTTGAAAAGTCCGCACGAAACTCTACTCTTTCCATCTCCAATACCTCAAAAGCATACTTTAATAAAACGTATTTACAATGCTTATTTACCCCAGTGCCACGATATTTCTTACCGTACCAACTATAGCCAATAAGCAGTGTTTTTTGAACAGGATTAATATTGTATAAACGCGTACTACCAATATACTCATCTATATTCTTATCATAAACGATGAAAGGTAAAGAAAGCTTATGCTCTCTATCTTTTAAAGCCTGACCAATATACTTTTCGAGATTCTCTCTGCCCGCACCAGTTGTAGGTGAATAATCCCATATTTCTGGTTCATTCTCCGAAAAAACCAATAAATTATCTACATCATGTTGCTCTAATGGTCGTAAGAGAACCCGATCATCACTGAGGATTATCGAAGGCGTCATGGTTAATTCTTTTTTATTTTAGAAATTTCTCTCACTAAAATATAGCGTATGGATGAACCATCTGCAGGGGGATTAGCTACAGTTTCTCTTTTAATTTCTAAACTATATTCATACCCTGGCTCATAAGTAAAACCTTCTATTGGATCGTACATCAATTCCCACGGCATATCCTCCGTTTCTCTAACCAAAAGGCACTTCATCTCAGCTACACCTGCACAATCTGCTTTTTCACTTGCGATAAATAATGTAACAATATCTTCTAACTCATCTGTAGTCAATTCTTCTTGCACAAGAGTTTCTTCGATTAAATCTTCAGCAACTTTAGCTTCATTTTTATGTTCTGTCTTACAACTTGCAAAAAAAACAGAAGCAGTGGCTATTACTCCTACTATAACTTTATTCATTCTTTATTACTTCTAAAATTTAAACCTCGTAAAAATACACAAACTATAAAGTAGAACAAAACAGCTAACGCATAAAAAAAGGCTTATTTCCAAAAAAGAAATAAGCCTTTCCAAACTATAAACTAAATTCAATTGATTCCTTCAACTCTGGTTTCATCTCGACATACTCTCCTACCCATTGATGTAATCTTTCTAAATCATAAGGCAATAACGTCGTTGTTGCCTTTTTTAACTCCTTATTAAATAGGGTTGAATCAAAACTCACATTGTGTAATACTGTTTTGACATAATTCAACTCAACTTCCATAACTACTTTTATTTAAAAAACTATAACATGACAAATATATACACATTAACATATTAAATCAATAAATAAAAATTAAAAAGTTAAATATTGCGATTTTTATAAATCAATTTCACTATTATAACATATAATACACTATATATTAACTATCACGTAAATTCTATACATGAATACACACATTTAAAACTCTTTTGTCTACGTCATAAAATGACGATAGCAAAGCATCTTAGAATATCATCTAATAAAAGACCGTTTGCAAGGCAAGTTTCCAAAAGAATTTGTTGCATAAAAAAAGGTAGATTCGATTAAAACCTACCTTTCTACTGAAGACTCAACGTCTCTATACCTTCTTTAATATTCTTTATCGCTTATAGGCAATTACCATTTCTCTCTTACCTGGTGGACCAGGTACTTTCTCAATCTCAAACCCAACTTTCTTCATTGTTCGATTAATAACTCCCCTACAAGCATAAGTCGTCAATACACCTCCTATTTTAAGACAAGCATACATTTTTGCAAAAATTTCTTCGGACCACAGATCTGGTTGATAAGGATAGCCAAATGCATCAAAGTAAATGAGATCATATCTATTGCTTTCAAGTTCTTGAAGTTCGAATTTATTAAGCATTTTAAACAACGTGAAATCAGGAGTAATAATCTGCTCAATATCCCAAGATACCTCATGAAGCTTTCGATAAACAACTTTATCTTCTGCTTGTTCTGCTAAAGAAAAGTAATTCAACGCCTCCAATTCTGTATCGGAAACTGGAAAAGCCTCAATAGTATGGTAAGCAACCTTTGCTTTGCCTTTCGCTTCTAAATAAGTCAAATAAGCATTTAACCCAGTACCAAATCCCATTTCTAAAATAGCAACCTGCTCCTTATCTATTACTTTTTGTAATCCGTGCTTTATATAGACGTGCTTTGCTTCCTGTACTGCTCCGTATATAGAGTGATAAGTTTCACCCCAATCTTCCATCTGGATTGAAGTTGAACCATCCTCTGTTGTTATAACTTTTCGCTTCATTTAATCAATAACTTTTGAATACGCGGAATAGGTCCTCCACATTTCTTCTTGTGACAAGTTAAACAAGAGTTAACAACTGCATTAAAGTTTTCAACAGCATTGGCTCTGTTACTTTGAAATAATACACGTTCCAATTTTAAAAACTGTTCTGCTTGTTCTATAAAAAAGAAATCCTTGTCAGTGGGGTCAGTAAGCTCGGCTGTTAGTAAATCATTGTGTAGTTCGGGAAAATCACCCAAATCCAATGAATCTCCACCTTCTTTTATAATTTGCTTCACTTGATTCATTTGTCCATACATCTGCTCCATTAAGGCCGCCATAGGAGATAAATTATACATCTCAAATTTAGTTTTCTCTACTGAAGCTTGCTTTGATGGGCCGTTTTCTACTTCCTTTTTGTCATTACAACTAATCAAAAGTAGCATAAAACACAAAAAAGATAAATACTTATTCCACATTTGGCTTCTCGTTTTTAATAGCAATACCATCAGCTAAAAAGCCATAAGTAATTTTAGGTTCCACGATCTTTGCAATATCTTCTTCCGTTTTTCCAGCATCCTTTGCATAGTGTTTTAACTCGTCAACAGATATAATCGAAACAAAAGCTTTTCCATTCACAACAACTTCATGTCCACTTGCATTCATTGGAGCAAAGAACCCATAATCTTTAAACTTGACGAAGCTCTTTTTATCATGACCCAGGTCAAGGCTAATCCAACATCCTTTTTTCTGACAAACTTCATTAATATTAGAAGCAAACTTCACCTGAACTGTATCGCCTTTCTGCATTGTTTGATATTGAGAATAAATGTATTCTTTATCTTTCAACTCATCAGTAAGAGCAAACTTTTCTCCAAAAAAGGCAAAGTCATTTTCGTTTAAAACAACTGCTGTTTCAGGTGTTTCAACTTTTCCCTTACACGCCGTAAAAACAGTTGCACCAATTAAAACTAAAAAAGCTAATTTTTTCATATTTTATACCTTATTAAATAGACATAAGACAAAAGTACTTCAAAAAAATAAATTAAAAACAATTCAATACGCTACACAAAACTCACATATTATTATAATTTCAGTAAATAATTCTAATTAAACAATAATTACTACATCATTTTAGATAAAGTTCAACAAGACACGAATAATCCTTTATATTTTTGATAAATTTGCAATGTCTTGCTTATTTTTATAAATTGCATGACATAACCAGAAATAGACAATCGTAAAACATTAAAATAATGAGTTTAGAAACAACTGCTGGCATTTCTATCCAAAAAGTAGAAAAGTCTAAAATAGGTTCAATCGACTTTGAAAACGTAAAATTCGGTTCAGTATTCACAGACCACATGTTAGTTTGCCACTACAAAGATGGTAAATGGGGACAAGTAGAAATCAAACCTTATGGACCAATGTCATTTGAGCCATCAGTTAATGTATTCCACTATGGACAAGCTATCTTTGAAGGAATGAAAGCTTACAAAGATGAAAATGATAAAGTTTGGTTATTTAGACCAAGAGAAAACTGGGCTCGTTTTAACAAATCAGCAGAGCGTTTAGCAATGCCTCAAATTGATGAAGCTCGTTTTGTTGATGGATTGAAAGCTTTATTGCAATTAGATCAAGAATGGGTAAGAAAAGGAGAAGGAAATGCTCTTTATATTCGTCCTTTTATGATAGGAACACACCCAGGTGTAGTAGCAGGACCATCTTCAGAATTTATGTTCTGTATCATCCTTTCGCCTGCACGTACATATTATTCAGGTAAAGTAAAAGTTCAAATCGCTGAACACTATAGCCGTGCTGCAAATGGTGGAGTAGGATCAACAAAATGCTCTGGAAACTATGCTGGACAATTCTACCCAACAAAATTGGCTCAAGAAGCAGGGTACCAACAAGTTATTTGGACAGATGACACTACACATACAAAATTAGAAGAAGCTGGTACTATGAACGTATTCTTCAGAATTGGAGATACTTTAATCACAGCTCCTACTAGTGAAAGAATCTTGGATGGTGTGACTAGAAAAAGTTTAATTGCTATTGCTGAAAGCAAAGGAATTAAAGTTGAAGTGAAGTCAATTGTAGTTCAAGACTTATTAGATGCTCAAGCAAAAGGAGAATTAAAAGAAATTTTTGGAGCTGGAACAGCTGTAACTGTTGGTCAAATTGAAGGATTTGCTTACCAAGACAAATACTACCAATTACCAGAAATTGCAAATGAAAATTCTTATGCTATTCAATTAAAAACAGCATTACAAGGAATTCAACAAAAACACATTGAGGATACATTTGGATGGACTGAAACTATCTAATTTTTCTCAATAAATACAGTATTTTAAAACGGCAGAACTTTCTGCCGTTTTTTATATCTAATATTACATGCTTTTCCCTATTTTTGTAAAAATTACTAATTATGTTTACTGAAGGTCAAATTAAATTCGCAATCTTTTTCATTGTAACCTTTGCCATTGTTTTAATCATTGTCTATCGCAAAGATCTAAAACTGCATAAAGTTTATTATAAGAATAGATTATGGGTACTACTTGCTTTTTTTGCTTTTATAGGCTCATTATTCTTACTTAAAAACGTATTAAAATAAAATCAATGCTTTTTAAATGAAACAGTCATGAAAATATTCAAATACTTCTTATTGTTAATCTTACTTGGTGCAATTTCACTTACAGTATTTATTTTAACTCAAAGTCCTACTTTCAAAGTAGAACAAAAGTTTACTGTAGATGCCCCCAAAGAAGTAGTATATGAATATATAGAAAATTTAGATTTATGGTCTGACTGGATTGACATTCAAAAACAAGGTAATGGTATATATGATATATCTATTGACAATATTGGAAGTTTCCCTATCAAAGAAGAATATAAACATCCCTATGACAGTTTGTCCCAAGATATTTTATACGATGATAAAATTTCCAATATCTTTTGGTCATTTAAAAACAACAAGAATAAAACAGATATTAATTTTACCTTTCAAGGTCGTCTGGATTTAAAGACAAAATTAATTACTTTCTTTCAAGGAAACCCAAATCAAGTTGTTTCTTCTTCTATTGAAAAGAACATAAATAATCTCATTGTTTACTTTTTGAAACAATACAAAGATTACAAAATCGAAGTAAGAGGTAAAAAAAGGATTAAGAACACTAATTATATATCTTTCTATAAAGAATCTACTTTAGGAACACTAAATATTGATATCAATAAGGCTTATACTAATATTAAGCATTTTTTAGACCAAAACAACATTGAAGTTGTAGATAAACCATTCTTAATATTACAAAAAGACATCAACAGAGATCACCTGACTTACGAATTTGCTATTCCCATTAAAGAAACGTTATTCCTGACAGAGAATGATCTTTTTAAATTTGGAGTTCTTCAATCTCAAGACTACTTTGATACGAGTTTAGAAGGGTATTATTCACACTTAGGAGAAGTATTTCTCAAAACTAATGTGGAATTAAACAAACTCGACTACAACAGAGATCGTTCTAAAAACTTAATTATCTTCTTAGAAAATTCAGTTATTGATACGCGTTTCCCTGCTCAATGGAAAACAGTTATTAAAACACCTGTTGTTAAAGCTCCTGAAAATATTAATACGGCTTATTAAAACAAAGTATATCATACAAAAAGGGATAGTTATAAAAAAATAACTATCCCTTTTTGTCTATTCTTCCTATCGTTGCTTAATATCCTAAACTTGGATTATCTTTCAACATTTTTATAGCTTTTTCTAAATCTTCAAAAGTATCAATTCCAATTCCAACGTGATTTGTCTTAGCCATTTTGATGCGTTTACCATACTCTAAATAACGCAATTGCTCTAATTTTTCAGAGGCTTCTAAGAACTTCATTGGCAAAGTAGTAAACTCAAGCAAAGCTTGTTTTCTAAAGGCGTAAATCCCGATATGTTGATAATATTGTACACCCGCATTCTTTTCTCTTGGATATGGAATTACAGATCTTGAGAAATAAAGGGCTGTATTAGATTCATCTACGACCACTTTGACGTTATTTGGGTTCTCTATTACCTGCCAGTCATCAATTGGAGTCATTAAAGAAGCTAAATCGACTTGTTTCTGCTTGTCTTCTTTAAAAATAGCAATCAAACTCTCTAAATTGCTTTTATTGATAAAGGGTTCGTCTCCTTGTACATTGATGATAATATCTGCATCAATATCCTTTACAGCTTCGGCTATTCGATCACTACCACTCTCATGCTGCTTGATACTCATAACAGCCTTTCCCCCATTATTAACTATCTCATTATAAATAAGCTCTGAATCTGTTGCAACAAAAACATCATCAAACAAATTAGTGTGTATTGTTGCTTCATATGTTCTTCTAATCACTGTTTTCCCACACAAATCTTGCATCAATTTGGCCGGGAAACGCGTTGAAGCATATCTTGCTGGAATTACGGCTATAATTTTCATTTCTATTATTCTTGTTTACCTTCCAAAGGTAAGAAAAAGCACCTCATTAAAATTCATTGAAATAACTATATAAGCAATTTTTTATCAATTGTAGAATTTGTAAAACTGATCACTTACTATAAGTACTGTTTAGAATATTTATTGCCTGTATTTTCAATTACCTATAGAAGTTCAAAAGATTACACAAAGAACTATTCTCCTATGAAGAACTCATCCTTAAACCCTATTAAATACAATTTATCCTTTGCACGAGTCATAGCTGTATATAGCCAACGAATATACTCTGGTGAGATTCCATCTGGCAAATAGGGCTGTTCTATAAAAACAGTTTCCCATTGACCACCTTGTGACTTATGGCAAGTGATAGCATAGGAAAACTTTACCTGTAATGCATTGAAATACTCGTTTTCCTTTACCTTCTGAACCATTTTATACTTAGAAATTTCATCTTGATAGTCTAACATTACTTGCTGATAAAAGTAGTTTTGCTGTTCGTAAGTTAAGGCAGGAGATTCACTTGTTAAAGTATCTAACAAAACGATCGTATCAAAACTCTTCATATCAGGATAATCAATCATTCGTACGCGAACATTGGCAAACCTAAACCCATATAGTTCTATCGTCTTATATATTTCGAGCACTTCAATAATATCTCCATTGGCTATAAAATCTGTTATCGTTGAATCCTTTAGCCAATAATAATTATTCTTAACAACCATGAGCAAATCACCACTGGAAATTTCACTTTCTTTATCCAAAATCCGAGCTCTTATCTGTTGATTATAGGCATTTGCACGCTTATTAGATCTCACAATAAAAGCAGTTTCTTCTGGCCCACTATTTGAATACGAGGAATAAATAGCATCTTGAATATCGTAACCATCGACTAATCTAACGATATCTTTAAAGCCTTTTACATCAAACTGAAAAGTATCAAAAAAAGCAGTATCTAATAGTGATCGCAACTCTGTAGCATTATACAAAATACCTGAATCCTCCTCTTGACGCATTACTTCATCTAATTCAATATACTGTACATCCATATTAAACTGAAACCCCAATTGATCGATATCCAAAGCAGGACTTACTTGCATGTTCACTGGGGGCAACTGAGCGGAATCTCCAATGAGAATCAACTTACAGTTTATACCTGAATACACATAATAGATTAAATCATCCAAGAGAGAACCATGAGGATACATATTACTATCAGAAGCGCTCATATCTCCAATCATAGAGGCTTCATCAACAATAAATATGGTGTTTTTGTGTCGATTATTTCGCATGGTGTATCTCATACCGCCACCGCTATTACTTGGCTTTGGGTAGTAGATGTGCTTGTGAATAGTAAAGGCTGGTCTTTGCGAATAGTTGCTTATTACCTTAGCAGCCCTACCAGTTGGTGCAAGCATCACCGCAAACTTATTGATCATCTTGAGCTCATTTACTACACTTGACAATAAAGTAGTCTTACCTGTCCCAGCATACCCTTTCAAGACAAACAATTGATCATCTTTGTCATTTGTAACAAACTCAGCTATCTTTTGCAAAAAGACATCTTGTTTTAAGGTTAATTCATAAGGAAATCTATCGCGAAGCAGTCGGTAAAACTGTTGTCCAATCATAGTTAAAGCTTTTTCTGTATTGCCTGTAAAGATACCATGCTTTTTAGGGACAAACTAAATTTCACCTAAAAAACTCCATAGCAAGAGCTATAATGTACTTTAAAACATTCAAATAAAGTAAGCCTTCAAATTTGTAAAGTATAAACCTCATTTCATCTTAAATGCTTAAATTTGCTTTTTTATAATCATACATCATAATCAATCGCGATGGCAAGAAATAATCAGAAATTAGTGATACAAGCTTCTTTAAACAAATTTTCATTTGTTATTAAGAATCTATTATCTCATGAGATTACTTATTTTGCTTCTGAAGCAATTACCCATAAGAAAAGCTTTGAAGAGCAACTTGAACGCTTTTTTGAGAAGTATGATCAATTATCAGAAAAATACGACGAAGTACTTGTTCTTCACGACAGTACTCTCAACACCTTTGTACCTAAATCGCTATTTAAAGAAGAATTGATGGGTGCCTATCTACAGTACAATACCAAAGTATTCACCACAGACTTCTTTGCATTTGATGAAGTGAGTAATTACGATTTTAACAACGTATATATTCCCTTTATCGATCTGAATAACTTCTTATTAGACAAATATGGTACATTTACATATCAAAATATAAATACAGGACTTGTTCAACTTTTACTACCTAAAAGTAAAAAGGAAACAACGACCGCTGTTTATACATATTTAAAAAAGGATCGCTTCGAAATTGTCGTTGCCAAAAACAACAAACTACTGTTGTTTAACTCTTTTCAGTACAATAGCCCTGAAGATTTTATTTACTACGTTTTATTTACCTATGAACAATTGAATCTTGATCCAAATCTAATTCCTATTTACTTGCTTGGAAGAGTCGATCAAGACGATCATGTATACCAGCAAGCTTATACTTTCATCAAAGAAGTCCACGTGATAAATGAACACGCATTTATTGCAGAAGGCCTACTTCTACATTATCAAGTACCTAAACAACATTATATATTATTCCATTCATGAGAATTATATCCGGAAAATTAAAAGGAAGACGAATTAATCCTCCTAAAAACCTACCTGTTCGACCTACAACTGATATGTCGAAAGAAGCCTTATTTAATATCCTAAATCACCATTTCAATTTTAGTGAATTAACTATCTTAGATTTATTTGCTGGTACTGGTAATATCAGTTATGAGTTCGCCTCACGAGGAGCCGAATCTATTGTGAGTGTAGATGGTGACTATGGCTGTGTCAATTTCATCAAGAAAACAGCAAAAGAATTTGATTTAAATATAGTTCCTTTTAAAGCAGATGTATTCAAGTTTATTGAAAAACACAAAACCTCTTACGATATTGTATTTGCTGATCCTCCATATGACTTCACACAAGAACAATTCGAGAAAATAGTCACAGATATCTTGAATTTGGAATTAATAAGTGAAGATGGAATGCTAATAATAGAACACTCTAAATTCACTAAATTGGAACACTTGCCACACTTCTCATTTGAGAAAAGTTATGGAGGTTCAGTTTTCACATTCTTTGAATTTGAACAAGAAGAAATAGAAGATGACGAGGATGAGAGTGAATATGACGAAGAAGATACTTGGGATAGAGAAGAAGAATAGTTTACCCTAACTTATAATACAAAAAAGAGAGCTAACAGATTATAAATGTTAACTCTCTTCTTTATAATACATCCGCCTGTTTACTAAACGGATTTCTTTTAAAAAAAATGCAGACCTATAAGCCGGATTCTGTAAATACTCAAAAAAGTATCCCCTTATCATTTATCTAGGCCATCAATTACTCAATGGCTCCATCTGCCTACCCCTAAAGCATCGGACGAGTCGCCCTCAAACGCTAAATATACATGGCATTTCACCGCATAGAGTTTACCTGGTTTCACTACAGCATTACCTGTACATACTTTCTGTTGCACTTGTCCTCATAGCAAAGCTACGGATGGGTGTTACCCATTATGCTACCCTGTGGTGTCCGGACTTTCCTCCCGCTTTATAATAAAGCCGACGATAAGGCAGTCTGCATAAGTCGGCAAAAGTACTATTTTATTTAACATAACAGCTATACTATATCTTTTTTTACTTGTACTTTTCGTTAAACCTTTGTCAAAGCAAGTTTTAATCAATAGAGATTTATTATACAATACTCTCTTTCACTTATAATTACACAGTAAACAATCGCAACTATCTCTTGTTCTATGATTTCTGCTCATTTTCATTTTTGATAACTATTTTTTAATCTGCGATATAAAAGTATTTTAAGTATTTTTGCTTAAATCATTTTAAAATCTAAAGTGGAATTTACAAAAATAACAGAACAAGCATCTGTGCATAATGACTTAGAAAAAAAGTCAATAAGTGAGCTTTTACACATCATCAATGAAGAAGATCACAGCGTACCTATGGCAATAAAAAAAGCATTACCTCAAATTGAAAATGCAATTAAGCAAGTCGTATTCCAACTAAAAAAAGGAGGAAGACTATTTTATATTGGAGCAGGAACTTCTGGTCGACTTGGTATTTTAGACGCTTCCGAATGCCCTCCCACTTATGGCGTTTCTCCAGATTTAGTAATTGGAATCATAGCTGGTGGAGATTATGCTATTCGTCATGCAGTTGAAAATGCAGAAGACAATCTTAACCAAGGTTGGTTAGATCTTCAATCTCATCAAATAAACAATAACGACATTGTAGTTGGCATTGCAGCATCAGGTACTACCCCTTATGTTATTAATGCTTTAAAGATGTGTAATACTCATGATATTCCCACGGTAAGTATTTCTTGTAATCCCAATAGCCCACTTAGTCAAAGTTCAAAATTCCCTATTGAAGTGATTGTTGGACCCGAAGTAATCACAGGAAGTTCAAGAATGAAAGCAGGCACAGCCCAGAAATTAGTATTAAATATGATTTCTACTACTACAATGATTCAATTGGGAAAAGTAAAAGGAAACAAAATGGTAGATATGAAAATGACGAATGCTAAGCTTATCCAAAGGGGAATACAAATGCTTGTTGAAGAACTACAGGTTTCCGAACAAGAGGCTAAAAGTCTATTAGAAAAACACCAAAATGTCCGAAAGGCAATCATTCAATACAAAAAATAATATAATGGAACAAAAACACACTGACCGTAAATTACTCTTTAAAGGCGTCAAATACTTGGCAGCTACCTTCCCAATGTTCTTTATTGGTCCTGTTCTAATTAATACATCTTTAAAAAATCAAGATCACCCATATTTCTACTTAGTTTTTGGGTTAGGATGCCTTGTATGCGTAGGGTCTATGCTATTGTTTTTTAAAGGTTTGCAAACAATAATGAAATCACTATTTGGAAAATAACAACAATATGAAATCAAAATTAATCTACTTTATTTTACCATTAACAGCAATTGTTGCAACTTCTTGTTATAAACAAGAACGCAATTGCAAAGACTTTAAAACAGGTAAATTTGAATTTACTGCAGAAGTAGATGGTGAAAAGAAAACATCTACGTTTATTCGCACGCAAGAGTACGAAATAGAAACCTTTGAAGGAAAGACAGATACTTCAAGTATTCGTTGGGTCAATGATTGTGAGTATATATTGCAAAAGCTACACCCAAAAAACATGGCTGAGAAAAAGGCAGTGACTATGAAAATCATTACTACAGATGGCAACTCATGTGTATTTGAGTATGGAATAGTAGGTGATGCAAGAAAAGAGAGAGGAACTCTTGTCAAAGTAGGAGAATTATAATTGCTAATTCACATATAAAATAGAAATGGAAGTACTTTTTACAGCTGATGCTATAGTCGCCTTTATTACCCTAACATTCTTAGAGATAGTCTTAGGGATTGACAACGTAATATTTATTTCGATTGTTACAGGTAAGTTACCTGAAAATCAAAGAAAAAAAGCAACGCAAATAGGGTTATTTTTAGCAATGTTCATGCGTATCGCTTTACTATTTGGTGTATCATGGCTTATCGCAATGAAAAAACCTCTTTTCTCCATTGACTGGGGATGGTTTAGTGCCAGTTTCAATGGTCAAGCCCTTATTCTTTTATTAGGGGGTATTTTCTTAATCTATAAGTCAACTAAAGAAATACATGAGAAAGTTAGCCATGTACAACACAATGAACCTGTAGATGAAAAAGATTCAGCAAAGAAAATAGCTGTAAAAAGTTTTGGAAATATTTTAATTCAAATCCTAATGATTGATATTATCTTCTCTATAGATAGTATCTTGACTGCTGTTGGTATGACCAATGGAATACAAGGAGCTTTGTACATTATGATTGCTGCTGTAATTGTATCCGTTGCAGTAATGATGATCTTCGCAGTACCAGTAGGTAATTTTGTTAATAGAAACCCTTCTATACAAATACTCGCATTATCCTTTTTGATTCTAATAGGCTTTATGTTAACAACAGAGAGTATGCATATCTCTCATGCTGTCTTAGCTGGCCAGGAAGTTGGAGCCGTTCCTAAGGGATATTTGTACTTTGCAATTGCATTCTCACTTGTAGTGGAATTTATTAATATGAAAATTAGAAGAAAAACAACATAATATCAAAGGGAGGTAGTTTTCACTACCTCCCTTTATTTATACTATAATTCTTGTTTTTGTTCTAAGAAACGCGCTGTAACGAAATCGATGTCTTTAATTGATTTTCGTGCCCAATCTATTCTCTTCTCAATTAACTCTGCTTCGGTCAATTGCCAACTGACATTTGACTGACGAATACGAGTGGTAAGATTTTGAATAATAACAGCTGCCGAAACAGAGATATTTAAACTCTCTGTAAAACCAACCATTGGTATTTTAATATACGCATCTGCTTGTTCAATTATTTCTGGAGATAATCCAGTTTTCTCAGTACCAAAAAAGATAGCTGAGGGCTTAGTGATATCGAAATCTTCTAAGTGATTTGCCTCAACATGGGGTGTAGTAGCTACAATCTGATATCCTTTTGACTTTACATCATCGATACTACTTTGAACTGTACTATACCTGTGAATGTCTACCCATTTTTCTGCTCCTAAAGCAATTTCTTTATCTATTCTCTTTCCAAACTTTTGCTCTATAACTCTTAATTCTTGTACTCCAAAAACTTCGCAACTACGCATTACTGCACTCGTATTGTGTAACTGATATACATCCTCCGCGACTACTGTAATATGTTTGGTTCTATTGACAAGAACTTCCTTGAATCGCTCTACTCTACTTTCAGTCAAGAAAGACTCTAAGTATTCTAAATATTCAAGATCCTGAAATAGCTTTTTTGAAATATTCATTCTATTTTTATTTTTTTGAAACACAAAGGTAATAATATTATGCAAAAACGATTAGTAGTACTTAGTGGAGCGGGAATTAGCGCTGAGAGCGGCATAAAAACTTTTAGAGATGCTGATGGATTATGGGAAGGGCATGACGTAATGGATGTTGCATCCCCACAAGGGTGGATTCGCAATAAAGAACTCGTATTAAAATTCTATAACGACCGAAGACGACAACTTTTGAGTTGTCAACCTAATCAAGCACACCAGCTATTAGTTGAGTTAGAAAAAGATTACAATGTATCTATCATTACTCAAAATGTCGATGACTTACATGAAAGAGCTGGTAGTAAAGATGTTTTACATTTACACGGCGAATTGCTCAAAGTTCGCAGTGAAGAAGATGAAACATTAGTATATCCTTGGACAGGAGATCTATTGGCTTCAGACCAAAATGACAAAGGACATAAATTAAGACCCCATATTGTTTGGTTTGGAGAAATGGTCCCAGAATTAGAACGAGCAATACCAATTGTTGAACAAGCAGATATTATCCTTATCATAGGTACCTCTCTTCAAGTTTATCCTGCTGCTTCTTTAATTAATTACGCCAACGAAAATGCCAAAGTATATTATATTGATCCCAATCCAGCAATGACAAACTCCTTTAGGCATCACATTACAGTTATCGCTGAAAAAGCGAGTACAGGTGTTCATGCTTTTATTAATCTGCTGTGAATTACTTTGTGCTTTACTTATTTTTTGTATTTTAGATTTTACTAATCAACTAACTTTAATAAACATGAAAAAAGTCTTAACCTTATTTCTATTGACAGCAATAAGTTTGACAAGCTGCTCGTCTGATGATAACAAAGGAGAAACAGAGCATTCTAATATCTCTTTCTCTAACGTAAACTTCAATGATAAAGCTCCAGGAGAAACCGTTATTCTTGAAGGAAAAGGACTTGACCCTGAACAAGAAAGCAAGTATAAAATTATTTTTAGAAAGCAAACAACAGCACCTAAGCTATCCACCAGAGCATTACCTCCAGATAACAGCTTTGAAACCGTAGATGCGGTAATCTATAGGGTAACAACTACATCTGTAGAGTTTAATATACCAAAGGAAGCAACAAATGGCGAAGTTATATTTCGAGATGGTAAGTTCGACTTACGTTTAACAAACTACAATTACAAAAAATAATAAAAAAACACCCGATAAGCATTACTTATCGGGTGTCTGTTTTAATTTAAAACTTTAATTTTCTTTAAAAAGATCCAACGTACACAGATTTTATCTCCTTGATCTGTTTTGAATACTTTAAACTGCGGAGCTAAAATGGTTGCTACAACTGCACTAATCACAGGCAACCATAGCCCTTGCAAATCAGTAAAATAAGACAATCCAAGTCTTGCCAAAACAAACAGAATTGCAAAACTAACGAACTGTAATAAAATGGTTTTAGTACCTACTCCCATGTTTTTTTATTTATCATTAATATACTTCCCTTTTTTACTTCCTTCATATAATTCATACTTTACCAAGCGAGACTCTAATTTACCATTAAATAATTTAATCTTTCTCGAAGGTCTTAGACCAACATATTTCAATGCTTCTATATTTCCAGTAATAAACCAAGCCTCTGTTCCAGGGTATCCTTGTTTTAAAGTATCTCCTATTTCTCTGTAAAAGCGTTCCAAATTAATATCAAGACGCTCACCATAAGGAGGATTAAAGACCATGTGTAAAGGTCCTTCTGTCTCTTTTTTCGTGTCAAAGAAGTTCTCCTCTTTGATGTCTATATATTCTTCTAAATTAGCATTTCTAACGTTGTCTTTTGCTTTCATTACAGCAGAAGGTGCTTTATCATAGCCTTTTATTGTATAGTGAAACTCTCTCACTCTTTTGAGCAAAGACTCTTGAACCTTATCAAATAAATCAGCATCCCAATCATTCCAACGTTCAAATGCAAACTCTTTTCTATTGATATTGGCAGGGATATTACAAGCAATCATTGCAGCTTCTGTCAATATAGTACCTGATCCACACATCGGATCAATGAAATCTGTTCTACCATCCCATCCTGACATCAATAGCATTCCAGCAGCTAAAACTTCATTAATCGGAGCAATATTCGTTGCTGTTTTATATCCTCTTTGGTGCAAAGAAGCTCCAGAAGAATCAAGAGAAACAGTACACATATCTTTTTGAATGTGAACGTTAATTCTCAAGTCAGGAAAATCTTTGTCGATACTTGGGCGTTTGCCAAACTCATTTCTAAATTGATCAACGATAGCATCTTTTGATTTTAAAGCTACAAATAATGAGTTATTAAAATTGTCAGAAAACACAGTTGAATCAATTACAAAAGTTTGATTTGCACTAAGGTATTCACTCCAGTCGATACTTTGTATTCCCTTATATAAATTAGCTTCGTTATAGACAGCAAATTGTTTTATAGGCTTTAATATCTTTAAGGCAGTTCGCAAGGCCAAATTGGCTTTATACATAAAGCCTTTATCACCAACAAAGCTTACCATTCTCACTCCTTGTTGAACATTCATTGCACCTAATAACTGTAATTCTTTAGCTAAAGTTTCTTCGAAACCAAAGAAAGTCTTAGCTACCATTTTAAAATTTCCCATCTTGAATTTATATTTAGGAATAATTTGTTTACTCTAATTAATCCACAAAAATAAAGTAAATTTGTAGGCTAATAAAAAATTTAAACTAAAACTATGTCTAAAGAGAACAAAGCTTGGTATGCTTCTTGGTTTGACACGGAGTATTATCATACTTTATACAAAGATAGAGATTATGAAGAGGCGCAATTATTAATTGATAATCTGGCACATTACTTAAACTTACCAGAGGATGCAAAAGTACTTGATTTAGCATGTGGTAAAGGAAGACATTCTATTTACTTAAACAAATTAGGATACGATGTAACAGGAGTAGATCTTTCAGAAAATAGTATTAATGCAGCAAAAGAATTTGAAAATGAAAAACTTCATTTCAGTGTGCATGATATGAGAGAAGATCTCACTCAAAAGTACGATGCTATATTAAACTTATTTACAAGCTTTGGTTATTTTGCGGATGAAAAAGACAACGCTAAAGCTTTAAAAGCGATTCAAAACAGTTTAACAGATTATGGATTAGCTGTAATAGATTTTATGAATGTCGATAAAGTAATCCCAAATTTGATTCCTCAAGAGACAAAAGAGGTAGATGGTATCACTTTTGACATTAAAAGAAAATACGAAGATGGTTTCATCATAAAAAATATAGAATTTGATGCAGATGGACAACATCATCAATACACAGAAAAAGTAAAGGCATTACGACTTGAAGATTTTGAAAAAATGATGGAAGAAAATGATATTTACCTTCTTGATGTATTTGGAGATTACAAACTTAAAAAATTCTATAAAAAAGAGTCAGATCGTTTAATTATGATTTTCAAATAAGCCAATGGTTTTTATAGTACCCTTTATAGCGGTCATTGTAGGATACCTAATAGCGGTTCTCCTACAGCCCAAAAACAAAAAGCACCTAAAGCTACTTATGGCTTTTAGTGGTTCATTTCTATTGACGTTGACTGTAACACATCTACTTCCTGACGTTTACAGCTATGGAATAGAAGATCAAGCTCATCAGCATTTAGCTGATGCACATGGGCATGGACATGCCCACAATGGCAATACGACAATCGGCTTTTTCATTATGATTGGTATTGTATTTCAAATTGTATTAGAATACTTTTCGAAAGGAGCTGAACACGGACATGTACATGCACACGACAAATTAGACAAGATCCCTTGGTTATTGTTTATCAGTTTGTGCATACATGCTCTATTTGAAGGAATGCCAGTGAGTCAACATCATGAATTAGCTTGGGGAATAGCGATACATCACTTGCCAATTGCGGTAATACTTACTGCCTTTTTTATTAATGGTGAAATGAATAAAAAGTCTATTTTATTCTTTATGCTTGTTTTTGCTGCGATGACACCTTTGGGTACTTTAATATCAGGTGAAATTACCTTCTTGACTCATTATTATGCTGAAATATCAGCAATTGTAGTTGGTATCCTATTCCATATATCTTCTACAATTATTTTTGAAAGCAATGAAGATCATAAGTTTAATATAAATAAATTAGTTGCAATTATCTTAGGTGTGATTGCCGCCTATTTTATCTAACTTATTTCTTCAGTAAAATATAGAAGTCGATAGTAAAAATTTACCATCGACTTTTTTTATCTTATGATTAAAGCTCAAAGTTTCGATTATATTATTCAAATTAATATAATATGAATTCAACTTAAGCCAGTAGTCTATTTTCATCAAAAATATTGTAAATACAATACGTTTAGAGCTTTTGTTTTGTATGTTTAACTTGGCACAAACAATTCAGTTCACCCCTTTAATCTTTTAGCAATCACATTTTTCTTCTAATATAGATTAGCAAGTAATAAAATCTGTGAGTTCATTGCGTTTTCTTGACTTTAATACTTAATGAACGCTCTTGGCGAACGTTTTATTCTAATAATCAAACTTACGTGAACTTAGCTTTCTTGTAATAATCTAATAAGTAAAGTAAAAGCACATAAAAAAATTGGAAAAACAGAATCATAAAATATCATTGTCAAAAATAGTTACTTAAAAAAAACTATTGATTACCCATTTCTATCTATAACCAACCCTTTACTCTATTCCAATTTAATAGGGAGTTGCTTGAGATTTTCTTGCACCTTTCTTGCACCTTTCTTCGAGAAAAGTGCCTTCTTGGCAAGGAAACCCCCAAGAATCCCCCAGCAAACCCGAACAAAGTGCAAGCTAAGACACTTAATAAAACATCAATTAAACTTTCCTTCCTTTTAACTTGGTCTTCAACATCAGTGATTTAGTGATAAGTAACATCGATATATTTTAGGATTGAATATTGGTAAATTATTACCTAAAAAACACTCATTCTATTTCATTCTATACTTATATCGAACTCAAGTTATTATAAGTAAATCTAACTAAGCCCTTAAGTACCATTGGTCGAGCATCTATTCTCCATAAAAAGACCAAAGATCCTATAATTAATAATAAATACTAAGCCATTATTCTATTACATCAAAGAAAAAAGTACTTGAAAACTAAAACTTTAAAAGTCATATCTCTCTATGAAGATCTCTCGTACTTTACGATCTTTACCAATGAGAATAAAAAAAAGCGACATCTAATTAAATTAGATGTCGCTTTACTAATAAATAGAGTGAATAACTAAGTTACTATTTTGATAATTTACCTTCCAGAGCTTTTAATCTTGCTTCCATTTGATCAACTTGATTCTGCAAACTATTAATTTGCTCTTGTTGTTCAATTGTGTGTAAGTACAGCTCTTCAATTTTTTCTAACTGTTGAATTGACAACTCAGTAAAATCAATCATATACTTACCATCTTCTGATTTAGTTACTTCCGATATTTTTGTAACACCTGGTAAGTGATTGTATTTTTCAACAAATTCTTTAACGTAATCAAGAGATTTAAACTCATAGGTCAAATTCAAATCAGATGCACCTGTAAAGTACTTTTCAAATACGTAATCCGCATAAATAGAACTTCCTGAGAAGAACTTACCTGAAATTACCACATCTCCATCAACAGACAACTTAGTCTTAGTTGATTTCGGATTAGTTAATAAAGTATTCCCACCAATTGCAACTGTACCTGTATGAGCAATATTATCACTGTCAAGTTTAGCTATATTTGCAGATCCTTGTACTAACCAAGGATTCTTCGCATCATTTGCTATCATTTGTGTAATATTAACCCTCTTTTCATCTTCATCATTTACAACAACTAAAACAACATCACCCGCATCATCAATCACTGTAACTTTACTACCTTCCGTCTTCATAGTGTTCTTGATAATTTCTTCAAGTAAACTATAATTATCCCCTTGATTAATGATTGTTTTAAATGTATCTGCAACATCTTGAGTAACAGCTATTTTATGTGTATTACCAGACTCATCAACATAATCGTAATCAATTACATTTCCTTTAGTATTATCTGGTAATGTTACTTCAGTAGTATTCTTGGTTAAACCAGTTACGGTTTCTAAGAATGTACCCGCCTCAGCTTTTCCATTATTAAACGTAAATCCAACACCTTTTTTATCTACTTTACTAGCTGCAGTATTAGTTATACTTGCTAATGGAGCTTGTTGGTTCACAATATTCTCAATCAACTGTTTATTTCCATCTTTATTCAAAACTGTCTTAAATGTCTTAGAAATATCTTCTGTAACATTTAATGAATGCGTATTGGTTGACTCATCAGTATATTTATAAACAACAGCATCTCCTTGAGTAGTGTCATCTAATGTTACTGTTACAGTCTCTGACAATATATCTGTTACAGTTTCTAAGAATGTACCTGCCTCAGCTTTTCCATTATTAAAAGTAAAACCAGCACCTTTTTTATCTGCTTTAATAGCTGTCGTATTGGTTATACTACCATAATTTTGAACACGTTGAATTTCTGTAGTCAAATCTAATGCTTCTGTTTTATCTCCATCTTTATAAGAAATTGTGATATTTCCAGTTGTAGCATCTTTAGAAACA
>NZ_WMJX01000024.1 GCF_009711045.1 Myroides albus
TTTGACAAGTCAAATATTCGCCCAGATGCAGCTATAGAGCTAATCAAGGTGGTAGAGGTAATGAAACTGTATCCAAATATGAAAGTAGATGTTCGTTCTCATACAGATAGTAGAGGAAACGATAACTACAATATGAGCTTGTCGGATCGCCGAGCAAAATCAACTGTGAAGTGGATGATCGAGCAAGGAATCGACAAGAGTAGATTAACTGNCGAGCAAGGAATCGACAAGAGTAGATTAACTGGCAAAGGATATGGAGAGAGTCAGTTGATAAATAAATGTAGCAACGGAGTACCGTGCTCGATTGAGGAACACCAACTCAATAGAAGAAGTGAATTTATTGTAATAGAATTATAATAGAAACAAGTGTGCTGTGCACAAACAACAAAACAATTTTTTTTCGACCATCCTGCTGTAGGATACAAAACTAACAGCACTTAGCCTTGAAAAGCCTTCCCATTTGGGAGGGCTTTTCTTATATAATGTTTCTAGTTGTATGAGTGTAATTATTATCTGTTTTGCAGAAGTATTACATTGACTGATGATACTAGTTTGTTGTTATGAATTTTATCAAGTGAATTCGCTTTATATCTTTAAAAAGTAAAGAGAGGTTTATATTTAAGTTATTGTATATATATTTTAGGAGCTATTTAATGTAACTTACTTAATATTAAATAAAATTACTGCATAAAATAATTTTGGCATGATTAATGTAGAAGAGGACATGCAACAAAAACAAAACAATAGATTAACTATAGCGTAAACAAATGACTTTACAAGTAGTTAGAAACTATACAAAAGTGCTTTGCACAAACAACAAACCCAAATTCTCTTAAACTCATAAAGGCTATCTGTTTACAGATAGCCTTTATTTTTTTACTCACTTAAGAATATTTTTGATTTATTTGGACTAATTATATTTTTAAATTATTGTTAAACTATAATCATTAGAAAAAGAATAAGTCGTTTTTTATCTAAAATTCACTGCTATATTACTTGTTATTAAAGCTTTTTTATAGAATAAAACATACTGAAGTAAAGTGTCATCGTAATTATATTGTTTTTATTAAATCTAAATTAATCTTATTTTAGCAAAAAATTTATACTTAAAACACAATGAAAAAAACACTTTTAATTTTAAGCTTATTTACTTTATCTTTTTTTGGAACAGCTTGTTCTAGTGACGATAACTCTTCAAAAGATACAGAGCAGGTAGTTAAACCAGACCCCGGTAAACAGGAGAATCTCCTTGTTGGAACATGGCAAATTAAAACTATTCACTTCACAAAATTTGTCGAAGAAGGTATACCAGCAAGTGATGCTTGTATGATAGAAGGTCTTACAGGTTATGAGTTTAAGAAAGATAAGACATTTGTATTTTTAGCAGGTGAGAACAGTGCATTTGACCCTTCTGCTAAAAAATACTGGGAATGGTCAGCAAACGAGAATAGTTTTGAAATTAAGCAATTAAATATCGCAATGCCTCCCTATAACTTTGGGTTAACGACATTGGATTTAAAAGTGGAGAAAAGTGGAGATACTCATACCATGAGCTTTAAAGCTGAGCTGGCAAATGGTTCTCAAGCTGATTTTGTCTTAGAGAAAACAAAGGTAGATCCGAGTATCGCTTCAAAAATAACACTACCAAATGGAGATGTGTTTTCATGTGGGTTGTTTAGCGATCCAGTTATTAAAAAGTCTGATCTATTAAATTCAACATGGGTATTAGAGAAAGGACAAGAAGTATTCAAACAAACTTTCGACACAAGTATTGAGGTTACTCAATCAGATAGAGCAAAATCTGTTTTAGTGTACTCGTTCTTACAAGCAGATAAGAGTTTATTCAAGTACACTTTTCCAATGGGAGTAATTTCTGCAAAAGAAGATACTTGGACTTGGGATGATAAACAAAAATCCTTTAAAACAGCTTATCATACAGAGAATAGCTTTGCAAAAAGTGATATGCGATTCACTGTACTTGTAAAGAAGATTTCGGATTCAAAACTTGAGTTTACTTTCACAGACGACAAGGGTACAAATCTAAAGAGAACCTTTGTTAAGTATGATACATTTATCTCTACAACTGATCAGCTTGACGGTATCAATGAAGTTTTAAATGAGATAGTAGCTGCAGGAGAGAAGAAATAACAATATATAAGTTAGGGAAGAGAATATGAATATATTCAAACAATGGGTAATGGCATTGATGCTGATTGTATCAGTGCCATTTTTTAAAGCAAGTGCAAGTGAAGTAATTAGTAATAATATACTACAAGGCCAGTGGAGAGTAAGTAAAGTAAACTTTCATAGTTCTCCTGCCGATAAACAGAATAAGTTTACAAGTTATCATATGCAACAGGGTATTGTTCGCTATGATTTTAAAGCCAATAATGAGTTTAGCTTTGTTGTTCCCAATAAGAAGAACAATAGACCGGAGGATGGAAGATACTGGCTCTGGAATAAAGAAGGACATGATGGTTTCTCTATCAATCAAATCTCGTTAAATAGTCCCCCATTTAACTTTGGTTTGACAGCTAAGATAACACAGGTGGATTCTTATAATACTTATAGCGTAATTACCTTAGAGGTCGTGTTTCATGCCGATCAGCAAACCGCTACTGTGACACTGACAAACTTAAATGATGTTAATTGGGATAATCCACCAATGATTTATGTAAATAATATTGCATTATGAAATGGCAGCTTACTCTTTTTCTTATCCTTTTTCCTTGTTTAGGCTACTCTCAAGTAATTGATCAACTTCAGGGACAGGTTGTAGATGGGTTAAATCAAACGGTAGCTAATGCAACTGTTTATCTGTTAGAAGCAGATAAACAAGAAAAGACAGATGCTCAAGGTAGGTTTTCTTTTGATGTTGTAATTAAGGGAAATTATACATTATTGGTAGAGGTTAGTAACCCTTTACAAGAAGGGATGATTCATCTTAGTAAAGATGCCGATTGGAAGAATGTGTCGATAAAGGTCAAGCCAAAGGATCGTTTATTAGATAATATTACAATTCAAGCAAAGAGCAAAAGCGAAAGATTGCAGCATGCTGCGATTAAATCTGATATTGTTCAGGTACAAACAAGTGCCATTAAATCTGCTTCTATAGAGGAGCTTATCAGTAGTACTCCAGGAGTGAAGGTTAGAAGTATAGGAGGGCTTGGGGCAAATAGCAATATAATAGTGGGCGGATTTACAGGTAATGCCGTTCGTTTTTTAGTAGATGACATTCCTATGGATTACCTCGGGAGTAGCTATGGTATTAACAAAGTTCCAACCAATATGTTGGAGCGAGTAGAAGTGTATAAAGGAGTACTGCCCTCCAAAATTGGAATTGATGCTTTAGGCAGCGCTATAAATCTTGTTACTTTAGAAAAAAAAGAAACTGCAGCCACAGTTTCCTATGAGACAGGATCTTATAACACGCATATAGGTTCTGTTAATGCAAGTGTTTTATTGTCACCGAATTGGAGTTTGGGAACCAATAGTTTTTACAATTATTCCGACAATAATTTTAAAGTAAATAACTTGCCTTATCTAGAGGAGAAAACAGGTAATACAACCTATATTAAAGCAAAGCTGTTTCACAATTCCTTTGAACAAGCAAACATGCAGTTTTACCTTCAAGGAAATGATTTTTCTTGGGCTGATAAAATCTCATTTAGTGTTCATTCTTATGAGTTGTCAAAAGATATTCAAAATGATGCTTATTCCAGAGCAAGAGCTTTTGGTAAGGCTTATAGGAAAGAAAAAGGGCGCTTTATACCAAGTTTAACTTATAAAAAGGCATTCTTAAATCATCGTTTGCAATGGAGCCAGTTTCTAGTTTATAGTAAGATAGATTATGAGCTATTTGACAAGACAAAGAACGTTTATTACGATTGGAAAGGTAATGCACATCAAACGGTATCTTCCTCTGAGATGGGAAATTTGGTCATCAAAGATGGTTATTTAAAAAATACTCAAAGCCAGTTTACCACAAGAGGTAATTTAAGTTATTTATTAAGTGATTATGTGTTGATTGAAAACAATACAGTCTTTAGTCACTATAATACAAAATCTACCTTAGATGAGCTTAATTCAAGTGGTACAAACTATCAAAAGTTAGTGAGCAGTTTTGCCATTGACTTTACTTTATTTGAGAGTCGCGTTTTTTTAAATACACAAGTCAAATTCTTGCATGGACACTTAAAGGCTAAATACAATGCTAGTGATAATCCCCATGAGCTGTTGGTTAAAGAAAAGACTGTGAGTAAAACGGGAATGAGTTTCTCCCAAGCTGTAAAGTATCAAATAGATAAGCAAAATTACATTCGTTTTTCTTACGAGAATACTTATAGGTTACCTGATAAGGAAGAATTCTTTGGTGATAATAATTTTGTTATTTCTAATTATGATTTGAATCCAGAGAAGAGTTATAACCTAAACTTGGGTTATACTTTCACAAATAAAAAGTTAGCTGCTCAAGTGAATACTTATTATCGAAAGACTACAGATTTAATTCGATTAAAAGATATTAATCAATATCAAGCTGTCTTTCTAAATTTAGATAAAGTAAAGGGATTCGGTGTAGAGGTGGATGTAAACTATAAGCCTATTAAGCACTTGGCTTTCTCGGCAAATTTAACTTGGAATGACTTTCGTTTAGAGTCAAGTAAAGACAATTTGTTAAATACCCAACACTATAAAAAAGCCAGGATAGCTAATATGCCTTTTTACTATACAAACTTTAGTGTATCGTATAATTTTAAAGACGTCTTATTAATTGATAGCGACTTGAGTTTATATTGGAACTACTCCTATGTACATCAGTACTATTTGGATTTTATAGAAAAGCAATTTGAACCTAATGGCCTTTTGGGCTTGTGGGGAGATTCTAAGATTAATACGAGTCGAATTATACCTGTGCAACATTTAAACAATCTTGGTATTGTTTATCAAAAGCATATTGGTAGACATCAAGTAGCTGTAGCGGCAGAGGTAAAGAACTTATTTAACCATGAGATTTACAATGAATTTAAAATGCAAAATCCCGGTCGTAACTATAGAGTGAAATTGACTTATAGTTTTTAAATATTTATATAAAAGCGATATGATACAATTTGTAAAAGGTCAAAAAACAATTGAAGTAGTGAAAAAGACAATAGAATTTTATGCGAGTTTTACTCGATATATGATGGTGGTTCTCTTTGTTGGGTTATTCAGTTCGTGTACAATTAATAACCTCAAGGAAGAAAGTAGCGATGCTAAGTTGAATTACGATAGCTTTAACTATGTCTTGGCTACTGAAGATGCATCAACTCCTGATATTACAAGATTCTTTTCTTTCACTTTATCCGAGATTGACAATAAACGAAATTATGACCTGATTAAGGACAATAGTATATTTACCAATTCAGACCCTTCGACATCTTCTGGCCATGTGTTTTACAAGGATTATATCTTTAGTATGGCTAAGGATAAAAAAGGATATTCTTCAACACCTGGGCTTTATAAACTCAAACTAAATAGTAGTAACCGCTTGTATATAGACAAAGAGATTAGTATTAACAAAGACAATTTATTTCCCTCGCGTAAGTTGTGTGTAGTGGATCAAAATACTGGTTTTTTCTACAATGAAGGTATTGCACCTCAGACTATTCAGCGATTTAACCCAACAAGTATGCAACTTGAAGGTAAAATTGATCTAAAGCCATTTATACAAAAGTTTAGACCAGAGGCTAAATGGGTAGATGAATCTGGGAATAACCTTGTTCGCACAGGTTCATTAGTTTTGGATCACAAACAAGGAAAGCTCTTTATTAGTGTGGTGTTCTTAGAAAAGGCAAGTTTTAACTTAATTAGCGAGAAGGAGAACAGCTTCTACCTAGCTGTGGTTGATATAGCTACAATGCGATTTGAAAAGTTTATTGCTTATGACAAGGCCAAAACAGTTAGCTTCTTTGTGTCAGAGAATCAGTCAACAACTAAAGACCAGCAGGGTAACTTATATTTTGCCTCTTGGGGGTGGAATCAGTTTTATTCCCATTTTCCTTCTCAAGTCTTTAGGATTAAAGAGTCAGAAACAGACTTTGACAAAGAATTTATTGTGGATATAGAAAAGCATTTTGGAACGCAGCATATCGTACAGTCAATTCTTTCCTATAACAACAAGCTTTATTTACATATCTCTCAAGGAGTTTATCGCTTTGATTCAAGTGAGGATAGTGCAACCAAGTTTAGCTTGCAAATGGGTTATTACGAGGTAGATCCCAAATCGCCAGATCAATTCAAAAAACTGGATATTCCTTTATCAAACCCTTCTTCGCGAATGAATGTATTTACAGTGGTAGATGATAAATTATTTGTCTGCGTACCTAATTCAGATCCCTTAAAGTTCAATGGGGTGTATAGTGTAGATAGAAATGGACAGGTTAAGAAGGTCTTGCAAATTGCCAATAAGTATAAGCCAACAAGATTTTATAAGTTAGATCCTTATGGTCAGTAAATAACAGAATAATATATCTTAAGTTAATTATTAATTCAATCCTGAAAAGGCAGTGGGTGGTAGATTTTACTCCTGCTGCTTTTTTTATGGCTAAAAATATTACTCAAAATGGCTTTCAATAGCCGCGTCTTAGTTGAATTCTTTCACGTTTTAGCGGGGTTAATTGTTGTTTTAGTCGTGTTTTTATCCCATTGGGTAGAAAATTTAAAGGCGATGGAACAACGAGAAGCTATCTTTGTAGTGTAAGTAAAACACCCATTAAAAATTACAAAACAGGTTTTTAGAGTTCAAGTGATTTTGTTTTGTAAAAGTACTGTAGTAATCAACAGTTCGTACTAGGTTTATATTAAGTATTAAAGGTTTGTTTATTGTGAGCAGATTACTACAAAAAAAAGCTTGTAATCCCTATTTATAGGAGATTATGAGCTTTTTCATTTTAATATCTATTCTTTGAAGTAACCCAAAAGAATAAGCCTATACTCATTGTAATAATAGAGGAGAAAGTTTCCCAATTTTTGTTCTCAGCCTCGAAGATAAATTTATCGTTATTAGAGTCTTTATACACCTTAACATTTTGACTTTGTTTAAGGTCGCTTGTAACTGTTTTAGGTAGTTGTTTGATGTATATTTTATCTTGAAATTTAAAGTGGATATTATGCTTGTCTTGATAATTTGATTCCTGCAGAATTTCCACCATAGTACTTTGACCAAAAAGAGCAATTCTCTTTTCGTCTGTATTGTATAAAAGCATGATAATGGATAAGCAAAAGATAATAATGCCTGCTATTTTTAGTTTGTTTTTCATAATAAATCCAAAATCGTTGTTTGATTTGTATACAAATATATATAAAAAGTAATTACTTTAACATAATTAAGATTAAAATAGTTTTTTATTGTTAATTCGTTGACTAATATTTTTGAAACTGATAAAAAATGTCAGTTTTAAGTATGTGTTATAAAGTCATAAAAAGTATTAAATTTTTGTAGGCTTGTAAAAAAAGGTCTACTTTCATAATGTATTATAAATACATAAATAAAATATTAAACGTATGAAAAAGATTTTATCAATTTTGATGTTGTTCGCAATAACAACCACAGGAGTTATGGCGCAGACAGTTAACAGGTTAGATCCTTCTATTTTTCCATCTCCAGAGAAAGGATATAAACAGGTATTAATAGAGGTACCTTTTTCTAAAAATGACAATGATAAGAAGATTGAGTTTTCCGTTGGCAAGGTAATGGAAGTAGATGGTTGTAATAATTTTGGATTAGTTGGAACTTTAAAAGAAAAGAATTTAGAGGGATGGGGATATACTTATTATTCTTTTGAATCTAAAGGTGATGTATTTTCAACTATGATGGGATGTCCGGATGCTGCTAAAAGGAATATATTTGTTAGTGGTAAATCAGAACTTGTAAGATATAACGGTAGATTACCTATTGTAGTTTATATACCTGAGGATATGGAAGTGCGTTTTAAAGTGTACAAAACCGATGGAGAAGAGTATTTTGCTAACGAAGTAAAAACCAAGAAATAATTACAAATTGCCAAATTTATAAAACGAAAAAGGAAGATAGTTAGCTATTTTCCTTTTTTTGTGTATTATTAGTAAAAATTAAAAAGTATTAAAATATTCTAAATTAAATTTTGTGACTTGTTTTATATAATTAGTATATTTACTCCATAAAATTAAACACGATTATGAAAAAAAGAAATTTAGTAGCTATGGCTACTTTAGCATTAGCTATCAGTTTTGTAAGTTGTAAGAATGACAAAAAAACAGAAACAGAAACTCCAGCAGTAGAGCAAAGTACTGAAACTAAAAAAGAAGTAGTAGATGAACATACATCTCAAAATTCATTAGATTGGAGTGGAACTTACCAAGGTGTAGTACCATGTGCTGACTGTCCTGGAATTGATACTACTATTGTATTAAATGAGGATGGAACTTTCACAAGAGTATTAGTTTACCAAGACAAAGCAGATGGTAAATTTGAAGACAAAGGAACTTTTGCATGGGATGCTGCCGGATCGGTTATCACTTTAAAAGTTGATGATAAGGAAGAGACTAAGTACCAAGTAAGAGAAGGTGCTCTTGCTCAATTAGACCAAGAAGGAAAAGCTATTGAAGGAGAACTTGCTGAGAAGTATCTTTTAGCTAAAAAATAAGATATTATTTACAAATAAATAATTAAAAACCCTTAAGTTAGTTCTTAAGGGTTTTTTTGTATAATGTCATAGATATATCGTTGTAATATGAAACAAAAAATTGAGACACTCACAGCCTCTAAGATGCTTGGAGAAGACACTTGGGATATTACCTTGTTTAAGCATACCGAGAGAGGCAGAAACGATTTAATTGCTCCACATAAACACGACTTCTATTTATTGTTGTTTGTCGAATCTGGTAGTGGTATTCACGATATTGACTTTAACACCCATAGGGTAGAGGATTTTCAAATCCACTTTCTTCGACCAGATCAGGTTCACTATTGGAATATGAGTGAGAAAACCAAAGGCTTCCAACTTTTGTTTTCAAAGATAATGCTCAACAGTTTTCAGCTTTTGAGTCCACTTCCTTTTTTTTATGTGGGTATGCCTTGTGTATTAAACTTAAACCAAAAGCAGTACAAGGATTTGAAGGTTAAGTTACTTGCGTTGGAAAAGCAACTTAAGCTGACTAATCGATTAGATCGTGAGATAGCATTACTTGAATTTCACACCCTACTAAAGCATATACATAAATTATATCAAGAGGCTTTTGAATTAACAAGTCTTGGTAAGGTAGATAACAAGATATTGGAATTCGAAGCCTTACTCGAGCAATATTATTCATGCCAGAGTCAAGTGTCTTTTTATGCTGATAAGCTTAAAATCACCTCTAATTATTTGAATATAAAATGTAAAAAAATACTTGGTGTAACAGCAAGTGAGCTGATACAAAACCGCATAATACTCGAGGCTAAGCGCCTTTTAACAACTACCAATGCTTCGATTAAGGAAATTGCCTTTAATTTGTCTTTTAACGATACCCCTTACTTTAATAACTTTTTTAGAAAGCACACTCAACTAACTCCAGGTGAGTTTCGCAAAAGTTATAATATTTACAATAAACCAAAGTAAATTCACAATTTGTATTTTCCTTAGCCTTGTATCTTTGTCAGAGATGTTATTGTTATAAAAACAAAGGCTTATGAGTAGAATTGTCAAATATTGGTCTTTATTATTGTTTGCTGTATTGATGAGTTCTACTGTGTTGGCAAATTGTTCGAGTGATAATAATTCTAAATCAATATCAACCGAGCAAGCCAATCAAACTATGGAATTTTTCCAGGCAATAGACAAACAAGATATAGCTCAAGTAAAACGGCTAATTAGGGATAAAGCAAATTTAGAAGTTGTCAATAAAAAGGGACAAACTCCCTTAATGTACGCTCTATACAAGGCATATAATGATATTGCATCTTTATTAATTGATGCCGGTGCAAATGTCAATGCCCAAGATGATATGCTCAATAGTCCTTTTTTGTATGCTGGAGCTGAAGGGAATTTAAAGATTGCGCAAAAGGCGTTGAGTCATGGAGCTGACTTTCAAGTGTTTAATCGCTATGGGGGAACTGCTTTAATACCAGCAGCTGAAAAAGGTCATTTAGATATGGTTATTCTACTGGCCAATACCAAAGGCTTTCCGATTGATCACGTGAATAATTTAGGGTGGACTGCTATTATGGAAGTGGTATTAATAGGTAAGGGAAGTATGCAAACCCAGATTCAAATTACCAAGGAGCTCATTAAAGCTGGGGTGGACGTGAATATCCCAGATAACAAGGGAGTCACTGCCCTAAGCCGCGCTATTGAGTTAGGTAAAAAGCAAATTGCTGAATTAATAAAAAACGCAGGAGGGAAGTAATAAGCCTTAAAGGTAGAGTAATACAGAAATAAGAAATTGACAATGATTAATCGCAAAGAGTTTTTAGGAATGGCTGCTGTAGCTACATCGGGTATTTTTATGCCTACTGTAGGATATAGTAAAAATAGGGAACAACAAGAAGAATTATTAGCTATAGCAAACAGCGAAGAGTTTATTCTTAAAAACGTGCGATTAGAAATAGGATTTGAGTATAATGATGATAACAAAGTAAAGGCAACTAAGACAGCGCTTTATAACCTTCATATCAAAGATGGAGTTATCTTGGAGCTTACCACAGGTGATTTATCAGTTGTAAATGTAAAGCAAATTGATGCAGGTGGTCTTTTAATGCTTCCAAGTTTTAGCGATATGCATATTCATATTGACAAGACTTTTTACGGACAAGGGTGGAATGCAGAGCCAATCAATGCACGTTCGGTAAAAGATATGATTGAGCTGGAGCGACAAATATTGCCTGATATGCTTTTAAATTCGACAAGCAAGGCTGAGAAGGCAATAACTCTATTAAATAGCAAAGGTAGTTGTTTTGCCCGTTGTCAAACCAATGTAGAACCTACAAGTGGACTACGAAGTTTAGAGAATTTGAAAATTGCTATTGATAATAAAAAAGATAATATAGAATCAGAGATAGTTGCTTTTCCACAACATGGTATTATTTATTCAGACAGTGAGAAGTTATTAAGAGAAGCAGCAAGTTTAGGGGTTGATTATATAGGAGGGCTTGATCCAACAACGGTAGATGGGAATATGCAAAGGTCGTTAGATATTATGCTCTCGGTAGCCTTAGATTATAACAAGGGAGTAGATATTCACTTGCACGAGTCTGCAAAAACAGGTATAGCTGCAATAGAATATCTAATTAATAAAGTTCGTGAGAGTAAAGCATTACAAGCAAGAACTTATATCAGTCACGGCTTTGCCCTTGCTCAGATACCACAAGTAGAGTTAGAGGCCATTTGCGAGGAGTTCGCTGATTTAGGTATTGGAGTTATATCTACAGTGCCAATTGGAAAGACAATTATGCCTATACCTACTTTTTATAAGTACAAAGTTAAAGTAATGACTGGTACAGATAGTATTGTAGATCACTGGTCTGTATTTGGTAGTTGCGATATGCTTGAAAAAGCTAGATTATCGGCAGAACTTTATGGATGGAGAGATGAATTTCACTTAAGTAGAGCATTAAAGATTGCTACTAAAGATCAGCAGTTGCCATTGGATGATAAGGGAAAGATGCAATGGCCTAAAAAATCAGATCAGGCCAGCTTTGTTTTAGTAGATGCAAGTTGTTCTGCACAAGCCGTAGCTAGATTACCTAAAAGGGAATATGTCTTTTACAAAGGCAAAAGAGTAGTTTAATTAATAAAGATTAGTAATACATTTTTAAGTATTTTTTTTTCATAGCCCAATTTTTTTTTAATTCAAATCACTCTCAATCAATTGCCCATGATAGAGAGTGAGAACTCAAAAAAATAGACCTTTTATACTTTAGTGTCTTTTTTGATTTGAGTTATTTTAACAAGTAAGTAATTAGACTTTCTAAGTTAAGTGTTTTATTAGCCAGTAATCTTTTGGATTGCTGGCTTTTTTGATTGCTTTAAAAGCACAAAAAAGGGCTATAGTAAACTATAACCCTTGTCATTAAAATATAGAAAATACAATAATTATTATTTTGCGTATACACTTTCTTTTTGGAAATGTACAGTTAGTAAATAGTACACAACCGCTCTGTATTTGTTTTTATTTGATTGACCATATTGATTCAATACTTTCGCAATTCCTTCATCCAATTTTGGAGAATCTTTTAATCCTAATTTTTTGATTAAAAAATTGTTCTTTACTGTAGCTAATTCAGATTCTGAAGTTCCTGCTACAGTAGAAGAGTCTTTGTTGTAAATAGAAGGACCACATCCGATAGTTACTTTCTCTAATAAGTCCATTTTTGGAGTTACACCGCATTTTTCTTTTAAATCAGCAGCATACTTTTCAATTAATTCAGCTCTTTTACTCATAGTAATTTTATTTAATTTTTTTGTATGTACAAGATAGTTAAAATATTTGAATACTATCAAATACAAAAGCGAATTTTTTTACATATTGCGAAAATACTCTTTAAGTACCTGGTCGTTTACCTGCGTAGGTGTACTAATTTCTAATATTACTGGTCTATTATTTGAATTCCAGAACGTAGGTAGCTCCCTTTGTAATTCTTGTTCACTTTTCACGGCTATGTAGTCCAAATTAAACATTTTGGCAAGGTGCTCAGCCGTTAGATTATGTGAGGTCTCAAAATAGGTATTAAACACAGGAGTTTCTTTATGTCCTGGTAGAATTCTAAATATACCTCCTCCTTGATTGTTGAGTAAAACGATTTTAAAGTTTTTTGGAATGTATGCATTCCAAAGGGCATTGCTATCGTATAAAAAACCAATATCTCCAGTGATTAACACATTGGGCTTTTCAGATGCAACTCCAGCGCCAATAGCGGTGGATGTGCTTCCATCTATTCCACTTGTTCCTCTATTGCAATATACTTCTACAGATGGATCAATTGGTACTAACTGTGCATACCTTATGGCAGAACTATTGCTAATTTGCAGTTGAGTTGATTTAGGCAAACTTTGCATAAGCAAGTCAAATACCTTTAAATCACTATAAGGAATTTGGGACATATATTTTTGATGCGCCTCTAATCTTTTGTGTGCAATGTCTTTAGCCCATAACAAGTAATTACTATTTTCATTACCCTTGGTTAATTGATAAATCGAATGAAAAAATCGCTCTGGTGTATCGATTATTTTGTCTGTTAAAGCATCAAAGGTATCATAGTGTCTTAATAGATCGATATGCCAATGGCTCTCAGGCTTATATTTGCGCAGAAAAGCTTTAATACGCTTGCTCACGACCATTCCCCCAAAAGTGATTAGAATATCAGGTTGAAAGGCTTTAAAATCCTCCTGTGAAAAAGTAGTAATTATACGATCGATATGTTGAATATAATTCTTGTGATGTATATTTGAAGTTGTTTCTGTAAGTACAACAACAGAAGGGTCATTAGCTAAAGCCTCTATTGTAGCCTTTGACAGGACATCTGGATAGTTAACCCCAACAAGTACTAATTTTTTATTGGCCTTGTTCCATTTATCGCTATAGCTTGTATACTCAATAGGAGCAGGAGGTAGGCTTTCAAAAGGTAAGATAGTAGGGTTTACTGTAAGCTCAGTAACTGTATTGTATAAAGGCTCTTCAAAAGGAGCATTAATGTGTACTGGTCCTTTTTTGACAATTGCCGTTTGTATAGCTATATTAATCAAATGGTCATTCTCTTGACTGTTTTGTTCTAAAAGGTTTGCACTATACAAAATATGATTGGCATAAACATCTTTTTGTCTAATTGTCTGTCCATCTCCAATGTCTATTTTACTAGATGGTCTATCAGCTGAGATTACAATTAAGGGAATCTCACTATAGAATGCCTCTGCTATGGCAGGGTAATAATTTAAAAGAGCTGATCCCGAAGTGCATACAAGTGCTGTTGGTTGTTTTATTTGTTGAGCCATTCCCATTCCAAAGAAGGCAGCACAACGCTCATCTGCAACACTGTAACACATAAAAAAAGGATCACTGGCAAAGCCTATAGTTAAAGGGGCATTGCGTGATCCTGGTGATATTATAATATGTTTAATGTTATTTGCTTTGCAGATTTGTATAATGCTTTGGGCTAATTCTATTTCTGGATAAGTCATAATAAAAAACTAAAGCTCAAAGATACAAACAAACCCGTCAATTCTTTGGTTATTCTACTGCAATTTTATTCTTTATCCAGTCTTTAATCTCTGGATCTGTAGGTAAAATACGCGGGTTAATAACTTTCACTAAATGACCTTGTTCATCAATAAGGTATTTTTGGAAGTTCCATTCCACTTGGCTATCAGTTACTCCATTGCGTTTCTTTTGGGTTAAGAACTCATAGATAGGCGCTATATCGTCTCCTTTAACTGATATTTTCTCCATCATAGGGAAAGTTACGCCATAGTTAGCCTCACAGAAGGTTGCAATTTCTTGATTGCTACCTGGCTCTTGAGCACCAAAGTTATTGGCTGGAAAACCAACAATTACAAAGTCTTCCCCTCCAAATTCGTTATATAAACTTTGCAATTGTTTATACTGAGGAGTCAATCCACATTCAGAAGCGGTGTTTACAATTAATATCTTTTTACCTTTTAAAGTTGCAAAGTCAAACTCTTTGCCATTAATGTCTTTGACCTTAAACTGGTAAATCGTTTTTTCTGTTTTTTGTTTGTTCATAATTTCAATGTTTATAGTAGGTGTTATGTTTGCAAGGGTGAAAGAGGTAGTTGCTATTAAGCATACTGCGATTAAGAGTTTTTTCATATTTTACTTTGTTTGAGTGTCAATATACAAATTGTTGATGTAACTGTATAATATTTAACGTTTTAAGATTTATTGTTATTGTTTTGTGTACTGTGTTTCATATAATTCAAACCCTTTTAGCCAGTAATGTACAAGGATAGCGATAGTTTTTTATAAAAGTGATATCCTAGTTGAAAAGCCTTTACAGGAATATCTGAAAGGCTAAAATCCTTTTTTAAATCCAAAACTTTTTCTTTGATAAAATAAAAAGGGGCATTGAGTTTTAATTCAGTTAAGAGCGACTTTTTACCTTTTTTTTTGTAGAGGGCGTATAAATAGATTCACAGCTTTATATGCTTTAATAATAAGCAATAAATATATAAAAATACAATTTCCAAGGCACTTGTATAACTTATATTTCCAAAGTGATTTTTGTCCCTACAGGGTTATTGGATTCGATATTTAGTTTGGCCTGAATGATATTTGCGCGATCTTTAATATGCTTTAGAGTCTGTTCTCTTGATTGCTCTTTATCCATGCCAATTCCATCGTCAGTTACTGTTAAAATAAGCTGATTATCTATGATATAGAAATTCACTAAACAGTTAATTGCTTGAGAGTGTTTATTGACATTGTCGAGTATTTCATTTAAGATATAATACAAGTTTATTTTCTCTTCTACGCTTAAAGATTCCATGCAAACATCACTTTCAATGGTTAAAGTAAACTTTGTGTTGTATGGATTTTTTTGTTGTTTGACTAACTGAGTAATCAGCTCTTCGAATGAATTTTTATTGAAAGCGCTGCTATTGGCCAATTCATGAGAAATCTCTCTAATCTTTGCTTCTAATCTTTGCAATTCACCCACAAGGGAATCTTGTAATTGTTGGTTATCGCTTTGTAGTTGTTGCAAGTTAAAGCGCAAGGTAAAGATACTATTAATCACCCCATCGTGTAGGTCATTGGCGATTCTGTTGCGTTCGGAATTGATTGAACTTTGTTGTAGCTTGTTATTTAAGAATAACAAATTCAGTATCTTTTCATCAATAGACTTTTTAATTGCAAGATTTTTCAAAGCAATGTTCTTTGCTTTTGTTCTGGTGTAAAAAAACAGAAAGATTAAACTTAAAAAAACTACTATCGACACCGTTATAATTACCGTTATCTTAAATCGTAGGGATTTGTTTTCATTGACTATATAAAGAGTTTCATATTCAATCTTAGTAAATTTCTCTTGGGTTTGCTTTTCTCTTTGATGCAATACTTTATTTAACTGGATTAGTTCTTCTATTAAATGATAGTTTTTACTAGAAGAGTCTTGTAATAAGAGAAACTCTATAGCTTGTTTTTGTTGCAGGTTTAAATTAGCTTTTTTTGCAATATCATACGATTTTTTAGCCCATTTTATTGCATTTTCACTTTGGTTTTCTTCCTGGTATATCTGGGCTATAGCAATACTAAGATCTGCTTTGTAAAAATCGTAATCAAGCTTGTCGTGTATTTTATAGGAAATCATTAACCCCTCTATAATATTGGGATTATTGCCTTGTTTGTATAAAGCGAGTTGATAATCCATATTGACAAAAGAGAAGATAAATGGGTTGAAGTTTTTCTGTATTTCTTCAATCCCCTTTTGGGCAAATATTTCAGCTTTATTGTAATCTTCTCTGAAATAACTAATCATTGAATAATTAGCATAGAGATTACCTAAGAAAAGGTATTTTCTGTTTTGAGCAATCAACTTAGGGTTATCTTTTATTCTTTGATATACTTGAAAAGCTCGGTCTAAATATTGTTCTGCTTTATCTAAGTTGTTTTGATCCGTGTAGTGATAAGCCATTGTTTGTAAGGCTAACATATATACAGGATTGTTTGGTTTTTTCTCTAATAATTTTAATGCCTTAGCTATTTTTACTTCTGATTCTATTTGAAGACCTAATTCGTAGAATAAGATTCCTTGGTAGAAATTATTCTCCGCAATTGCGTAATTGTCTTGTAATTTTTTGTAAATATTTTCCGATTGAAGGTGGTAATAATAAACGCTATCGTAAAGTCCTTTATCTTGGTAGTAGACAGCAAGGTCATTGTAGATAGAGGCAAGTCTATTTTGGTCTTTACTTTTAATGGCATCTTTTTTTGCTATATGGGCTAAAGTCACAAATTCTTTAGCATCTGTCCATCTTAATTGATCAAGCACGCTGTCGATTAACTCTCGATCCTTTAGGGTGTTTTTAGAAGTAAGTGCTCTTTGGGTTAAATGTTCAACATTCTTAGCAATTGAATCTTGTTGAGGATCGCTAAGTTTTATTTTAAAGAGAAAATCTAAATCTAATTGATGAGTCGATTTATTTTGCTGACAGCCAATCACAAGAGTTGTGATAAGGGCTAAAAAAAGAAAATTGAATAATTTGCCAGTAAAATGCATATTGGGTGTTTTTAAGGCGTAAAGGTATAACTTATTCATATCATTTACTTTTTACTAGCTTTTTTTAAGATTTACTGTTATTTTGACTATTCTGTTTTAAATATGGTCCTAATTTTAAATGAATTGTTCTCAAATATTTTAAATCAAGTGAATTAGGTTTATTATTTTACGAACTTAAAATTAAAGAGATAAGAGTGGTTTGCTATTTTTGTGGCAGTTGAAAATCTTATTGTTCACTCTACTTTTCAATCGAATATGCGTGTCTTGTTTACACTGTAAATAAAAGCTATGATTACTCCCTTGTGTATTAATTTAATCTTATAACTTTGGTAGTCTTATTCGAACCCCAAACAAACTAATAATGAAATCAGTAATTATTCAAGGAATTAAAGGCTCATTTCACCATGAAGCCGTAACGCGTTTTTTTAAACAAGAACAAGTAGAAATTGTCGATAGTCCTACCTTTAACTCACTTGTAAGACAGGTGGTTGATAAAAAGGTAGATTTGGGAATGATGGCAATTGAAAATTCTATTGCAGGTTCAATCTTGCCTAATTATTCTTTAATGACTAAGAATAAGCTTTATATAGGAGGTGAGATTGCCCTTCCTATAAAGCACAACCTTTTGGTCTTAAAAGGGCAGAAGTTAGAGGATATTACAGAAGTGAGAACCCATCCAATGGCACTTTTGCAATGTGAAAACTTTTTAGATAAGCATGAATCATGGCAGCGTTTAGCTATGGATGATACAGCTACTTGCGCCAGAAATATCCAAGAAAAGCAAATGTATGGTGTAGCTTCTATAGGCTCAAAACTTGCTGCTCAAATGTATGATTTAGAGATATTAGCCCAGGATATTCACGATGTATATGACAACTATACTCGTTTTTATTTGGTAGGTACCCAACCTATGCTTGTCAAAGATTTCAACAAAGCGACTCTGTTTTTTTATACCGATCACAAACAAGGTAGATTAAGTAAAGTATTAGAGATTCTGGCCAATCATGAGCTTAATTTAACTAAAATACAGTCTGTACCTTTATCAGGTACTGTATTTCAATATTCGTTTCACGTAAATGTTGTATTGACAAACAACAATTATGATTTGTATTACAAAGCTTTAGAAAAACTCAAAGAGGTGACTCAGTATTTGAATGTCTTGGGAGAGTATATGGAGGATAAGCGTCCAACTTATAAAGACATGAATCAATAAAGATAGAAATACTTGTGTTGCAAGTGAGATTATTGTCTGTAATTGCCTTTGTGAGCGATAGAGTTAAATAATATTCAATAACCATAGTAAAAGCGGTAGTCCACTATCGCTTTTACTGTATATAAATAATCAGGTAACACAACAACTAATTCTATTGTTCTAAACTCATGTATTGTGGTAGTCTTGACTTTTATAGCATAAAGTAGGTTTAAATAAAGTGGTGAGGTTAAACAGACAATACCTATAAGTTCTTGCGTCAATTGCTCCACAATAATAGTATCGAATTATTTTGCCCATCCAAGAGAATCTATAGCGATAATAGAGTGCGGTTCTTTGGGTAGGGGAAGGCTATCTAAAACTTTGCCTTCAAATAATACTTCGTATTCCAAAAGACAATCACTCATATATTCCAATGCCTCCTCGGTATAATTTCTCGACATACTTACATAGTAAAGAGCATCTTCGAAGTTGTTTGCTTTCATTACCTTTTTAGTTTCAATTGCCCCATCTAAAGCGGCAGATAATGCATCTGTGCATCCACATTCTTTGGCAGCATTCATTGCTTTTAATAAAGAGTTTTTAGCCTTATTGGTGAAGTTTCTCAAATCTTTTGAATGATCTGTTCGGTAGGCTTTTTCAAAACTTAAGATTGCATCGTCTAAGTGCTGATAGGCCTTGTTACATGGTTTTTTGTTTTGGAAAGAAAACGTATTAATACTTGTAAATAATAAGACTATGGTGATGAATCTCAACGACATTGTAATAGGTTAAATAGTTTGTACTTTTCAAAGGTATTACTTTTTAACTTATAAATTATAGGGGGAATTAATGGTGTTTTAATTCAAGAGTTTATAAGTAGGGGAATAGTTTTATAATTTAGGAGTTTTAGTTTTCTGCTCTATCTGTGTTGTTTTAAAGTAAGTAGTTGATGTTTTTTGTTTTAGCCGTTTTATGGTGTTTAATCGCTCTTTGCTTGTAATTTATAGTTATATTTTTTTTAATTAGGGGATTGCTGTTAAGTCTGTTATAAAATTTAATGGTTATGATAAAGAGAATATTTATGTTGACTATGGTTTTATTCATGGTTGTATCGTGTTCTTCTGACGATAGTAATTCGTCAGGCAATGCTCAAGGAACAGAGCAGGGAATTTCTAAATCAAAGCAGATTAAAACCCCAGAGTGGTTACACGGTGATTGGGTTCACAAAAATAATGGTGAATATAACTATTCTGGTTTTAGAATTAAGCCTGATGATTTTTGTGTTTTTTTTATAGGAGGAGCTATGTGTTATAAACAAATGATTGAACAAACTATAAAGGTTGATGATTCCGTTTTTGAAGTTCAACAGGTTTATAAATCTGATTATTATAAACTTAGTATTTCTGCAATGGGAGTTGAAACTCTCTATGAATTTAAAAGAATCAGTGAGGATGAAGTAGAGTTTATATTTGGGGGACTTAGACCTGTAATGGTTAAAAAATAAACAAAAGCGGGTGTGCAAATTGTTGCAACACCCGTTTTTTAATCACATCATGAAAAATTGTTATGCCTCAGGATTAAATGTCTCTTGAGTCATCCCACATTTAAGCATAGAAGCTCCAAATAGTGGGTTTTTAAGATCTTTTTCGTCACTTAACCACATACCGCCTTTTTGTTCATACATTGGGCAATATTGTTGGTAAACTACTCTATCGGAACCAACGGATTGAATTAGCGCTTTTAAGTTATGACTCAAAGTTTCAAAATGAGCTCTTTTTACTTTAATATCTCCAGCAACTAATTCTTTAGCGTCAGTTTCTATTTTAGCTAACAACTCTTTATCAGCGTCTTCTTTAAGCAAAGATTGTGTTACTTCAATCGCTGTTACAAGTTTTTCACTTGCTTTTGTTGCGCTTTCTAAATTATCTTCTTGCAGCGCTTTTTTCATTTCGAAATAAGCATTTAAAATAGGACTTAGAGTTGCAGATTGTTTAATAGCAGTACCTTCACTCTCAGTAGTGTCCGCTACGTGATGGTGATTAGCATCAGTAGTTGTTTGCTCTGTTTTGTGATCATGTCCTGTATGATCTTCTTTTTTGTTCTTGTCGTTGCACGAAGCAAATGAGATTGCAAGTATAGCAACCGTAAAAATTACTTTTTTCATATTGTTATTCTTCTATTTGTTAATTTACTCAATTTATAATCGTTCATATTGGCAGCAGCTATGTAAATTTACATAATCTTTTTCTGTTGCTTTGTGAAATTCTGTATCGTGACCAATTTTTGCAATTGCTTGACTGACTGCTTGTTTAGTTGTCTTGCTTTTATCGTAATTTAGGTGCAGTTGTTTTGTATCGACAATCCAATCTACTGATATTACACCAGCAACAGTTTTGGCAGCTGTTTCGATTCGTTCTTTACACAAACCGCAATTACCAGCTACTTTAAACATGGCGTGATCTCCTTTTTGATGTTCACTGTGGTTGTCTGAATCCATAGCATGTCCGCTATGACCTGTCTGAGGTACTGTTTCTTCATTATTCATCATGCTCTTTTTTCCTTCCAATTGAGCAGAAGCATCAATGGTAAATACGCCATTTGTAACGATTTCCTCTTTGTCATTCAAACCAGACATAACCACGTAATTATCGCCAAGAGATGGACCTAATACAATCTCTCTCATCAAAAATGCTGGTGTGGAAGTTCCTTGTTGTTTAACGTATATAATTGAGCGCTTTCCTGTCCATAATACAGCAGATTTGGGAATGACCATTTCATTTTTGTACTCTTTCATCGGTGCTTTTATACGCGCATTAGCGTACATCTCTGGTTTGAGTAAATTGTCTGCATTGTTTGTCTCTACGCGTATTTTGGCCGTGCGCGTAGTAGCGTCAATAATGGGATTGATAAAAGCTATCTTGCCTGAATAGACTTTTCCTGGCAAGCTTTGCAATGTATATTCTAAATTATCTCCCACTTTCAGGAAAGGCAAGTCGTTTTCATATGCGTCGAATACCGCCCATATCTTAGAAAGGTTTGATACGCTATATAGTACAGAACCTTGTGAGATATAATCTCCTTCACTGACATTTTTGGTAACTACAATACCACTTGTATTGGCATATACGTTTACGTATGGTGAAACTTTACCTGTGTTGAGCACATTGTTAATTTGGCTTTCAGACATTTTCCATAAACGCAGTTTCTCTTTAGCTGCATCTACTAAAAGGGGTTGAAAGTCTTTTAATTTAACTGCTTCTAAAAGTTCTTGTTGAGCTGTTAGAAGCTCAGGTGAGTAGATTGTAGCAATCAATTGTCCTTGTCTTACAGACTCACCAGTAAAGTTTACATTTAGTTTTTCAATACGCCCGTTAACATGAGATGTTTGAGATTGTTGTAATCTTTCATCTACTTGAATCGTACCGTAAAGCTGTATGTCTTTAACAGGGTCTTTTCGGCTCACTCTGGTGGTTTGAATATTGGCAAGAGCAACTGCTTCTTTAGACATCTGTATAGCACTGTCATCAATGGTGTCATCTGACGCGTCAGATGATTTAAGCGGGATTAAATCCATAGCACACAAAGGACATTTACCTGGTTTGTCCATTTTTATTTGTGGATGCATAGAACATGTCCATACAGTAGCAGCTTCTGTAGTTGGTGCTTCTTCTGCATTGTGCTCATGGGTAGCAGCTCCACCAAAAACTAACCATCCAAGTAGTAATCCAATCAGTAAAATAGAGATGTATTTTACGATATTATTTTTGAATATATTTTTTATTTTATCCATAATTATTGATTTTGTGAATGACTACCTACAGCCATTAGTTTGTTGATTGAAGCTACCAAAGTGTTGTAGTTGGCAATAGCTTCTGCTTTTTTCAATTGATAATCTAAAAGTTGTCTTTGCACTTGAATGACATTGGTCAAATCGCTTTTCCCGGAAACAAATTCCTTGACTATTAGATTAAAAGTCGTCTCTGCCAGTGTACTTTGCTTGCCATAAAGGGTGATAGTACGCTGGGTGTCTTCTAATTGGCTTTTGAAACTATAGTATTCAGCTTTAAGTGTATTTAGTGTATTTTGTAAGTTTTCATCACTTGATTTCCACCATAGCTTGCCTTCTTCTTGCTGAGAGTTATACTTTTTTCTAAATATAGGTAGAGTAACGGTTACCATGGGCATTATCATGTCATTCCCATTCATACTTCCCATAGCAAGCATAGGGTCATTGGTCTTGCCAATAATCATATACTGCACACCCAAACCTATCATGGGATAGCTCATCTTTTTGTCCATTTCTGATTTAGCTTTATAGGCCAAACCTTGCTCTGTAATCATACCAAGCATTGGGTTGTTATCCGCGATGTTGTCAAGGACATCGTCTTCACTTATTAGGAAATCAACTTTCTCAATGTTTTTATCTACTGCGATTTCACAGTTTGCTTCTCTATTTAATAAAGCGTTGAATTTTACCTTTTCTGCTTTTATTTGTGATTGTAAACTCTCAATAGTATTTTCGATTTCAATAACTTCTAATCGAATACGCAACACATCAGACATTCCCGATGAAGAGCTTCCACCCATACTACTCATTCCACCACCCGAAGACATTGCATTATTGGATGTAGTTGTTGATTTTGCAGTAGCTGCGTTTGTATTTGAATTGCCTCCCATACTCATGCCTCCCATACTACTTGCAGCACCTTGTGAAGTGGTAGGGGTAGTGGGTGAAGTATTCATCGAAGCACTACTGTTAGTGCCTGATGAGCTAGGAGCAGAGAACCTTTTGAGTGAAAGTTGCTCTAACTGTTCCAACAAGCTTTTGTTTTGTTTTGCATTCTCGAGTTGTTGTTCAAGTTTCTGTAAGATGTACCATTGAGAGTAGACTTGCAGCACAGTTGTTTCTTTACCTTCAAGGTATTCTTGATACTGCATTTGTGCCATATGAGAAGCTTCTTGTCTGGCACTTTTACGAGTTCCAAACCAAGGCAACATTTGCATTAGAGTGATATCACCTACTTGTCGTCCACCTACGATATCCATTGGTTTAGTATAAAAACCAAGTGATAATTCTGGATCTTGAAAAGCCCCTGCCTGATCAATTTTCTTTTCAAAAGCTTGATAGGCTAAGTGCTGTGATTTTATCGCAGGATTATTCTGGATAGCTACATTGATATAGTGTGCTAAAGAGTCCTTGGGTTGTTCTTGCGCTACAGCTTTAGCAGTGAAACTGGTCACTGCTAAGAAAGCCGAAGCTAAATATATATACATGTTACTTTTATTCATCTTTTGTTGCTTTTAGATCTGTAATTTCCGTGTGTTTTCACAGAATGATTAATGACAAAAACAGAGAATTACACTGTTTATTTGCGTTTGTCTTTGCTTATGGCCCATTCTCTCCACCAACATTGAAATACAGGAACTACAAACATGGTCATTGACTGAATAAGCATTCCTCCAAAGGTTGGAATAGCCATTGGTACCATGATTTCTGCTCCTTTACCTGTGGATGTCATCACAGGAAGTAAGGCAATCAAAGCTGTTGCAGTAGTCATAGCAGCGGGTCTTACACGTTTGAGTCCTGCATAGACAACTGCCTCACGGATTTCGTCTTTTGTCTGTGGATCTCTCTCAACAAAGGTATCGTGGATATAGGTACCCATTAATACCCCGTCATTTGTCGCAAGCCCAAATAGAGCAATAAAACCTACCCATACAGCTATACTCAGATTTATATTGTGCATTTGGAACAAATCTCTCATATTCATATCTCCGATAGAGAAGTTCATAAACCAAGGTTGCCCGTAAAGCCACAGTAGAATAAAACCTCCAGCAAATGCAACAAATACTCCAGAGAAGTGAATCAGTGATGCTGTAATGGTTTTGAATTGAAAATACAGTATTAAAAGGATAGCAATTAAACTCAAGGGAACCACAATTAAAAGGCGTTGTGATGCTCTTTCTTGTTGCTCGTAATTTCCAGCGAATTTATAAGACACTCCTTTAGGTAAGGTAAGTTCTCCTGAGGCTATTTTTTCTTTTAATAACTTATCTGCCTCATGTACTACATCTACTTCTGCTTTACCACTTATTTTATCAAAGATGACATAGCCCAGTAGAAAAGTATTCTCACTTTGAATCATCTGAGAACCTTTCGCATATTCAATATCGGCTACTTCACTTAAGGGAATTTGTACTCCTGTAGCTGTAGGGACAATTAGTTTAGCTAAAGCTTCAGGATTATCTCTTAATTCTCTTGGGTAGCGCAGGCGTACCGGGAATCTCTCTCTGCCTTCCACAGTTGTGGTAAGTGACATTCCTCCAATGGCTGTACCAATGACTTCTTGCAAGTCTGCAACTGTAACACCATAACGAGCCATTTTATGGCGATTTAGGTGAATTTCTATATAAGGAGCTCCTACAGCTCTGTCATAGAATACAGTAGATGGCATGATCGAAGGAATGGACTTTAAAGCCGCTTCTAATGCTTTTCCTCCAGATTCGATGGATTCTAAGTCCGGTCCTGATACCTTAAGCCCCATAGGCGCTCTCATCCCAGTTGATAGCATGACAAGTCTTGCTTCAATAGGTTGTAATTTTGGAGCTGAGGTTACCCCAGGGATATGTGATACATTGACAATCTCTTGCCAGATATCATCCGCTTTTTTGATTTCTGGTCTCCATTGACGGAAGAATTTACCATTCTCATCCATGATTAAACTATCCTTTGGGACTAATCTAAACCCGTTATCAGGATGGTAAGTTGAACCATCTATTAATTCAAATTCGCCTTTTTTAGTTGTTTTGAATCGTTGGCGTTTTCCATTTTCGTCTAAGATATACTCGGACCTATAGTTGATTGTATTTTCGAACATTTGTGTAGGAGCAGGGTCAAGGGCTGAGTTTACTCGTCCCCATTTTCCAACTGTCAATTCTACCTCCGGTATATTTGTAATGCGCTTATCTAAAGTACCTATGAATTGCAGGTTTTGCTCAATACCAGTATGGGGCATTGAAGTAGGCATAAGCAGGAAGGATCCTTCGTTTAAACTCGGCATAAATTCTTGACCAATACCAGGAAATACCTCTGAAGACTTTTGCCAAAAGGCCGTCTCACGCACAGATTTCCATCCTAGAGTTTCAAGTGAGCTCGCCACAAAGCCAAAGGTGGTATTAAAACCAAGCCAAGCTAAGGTTCCAAACAGTAGAGTTACAAGTGGAATACTCATGAATTTCCAACGATGAGCTAATGCCCATCTTAGGATATTTTCATAGTAAATAACAAGTAACCAAAGAATACCTAATATCACGCCAATGGCCAAAATAACGAATATAAAGTTTAGGCTCGTGCTTTGCTGGGTACCAAGTGGTAACCATTCTACTGTAAGGTAGTACACAGCTACTAATAGTGTAATGGCAATATTGATGTAATTGGCAAGTTGCTCTGTTTTGTATTTAGGAGTAAATAAATTGTTAATACCCACTAATACTATAGCTATAGCGATTAAGTTACCCGTGAATATAGTGACACCAAGCCCTGCTATAATTAGTACTATATTGGCAATCTTGCGCAGTTTTTTACTGTCAAACTTAGCCGAATACACGTAATAAGCAATTGTTGGTAATACCAGTATCCCCAATAAGAATGCTGAGGTAAGTGCAAATGTTTTGGTATAAGCCAATGGTTTAAACAGTTTTCCTTCTTGTGCCTCCATGGCAAAAACTGGAAGGAAGCTGATTATGGTAGTTAGCATGGCTGTAGTTAATGCACCTGATACTTCTGATACCGCTTTTGAAATCAGATTGACAAAAGCCTGCCCGCGACTCTCCACTCCTTTAGCTCGTTCTTCTTCCATATACCGAATAATGCTCTCGACAAAGACGACGCCTACATCAACCATAACTCCAATAGCAATGGCAATACCTGATAAGGCAACAATATTGGCATCAATGCCCATGTATTTCATGATGATAAAGGTAGCGAGTACTCCTATTGGAAGGATACTGGAAATAATAATCGAAGCACGCAGGTTTATAACCAACACGATAACAACGATAATACTGATAAGGATTTCGTGTGCAAGAGCAGATTCGAGGGTGCCAATTGTCTCTTGTATTAAACCGGAACGATCATAAAAAGGAACTACTGTTACTTTAGAAATTGTACCATCTGCAAGTGTCTTCTGAGGCAATCCTGCTTGCATTTCTTCGATTTTACTCTTTACATTGTTGATTACATGCATTGGATTAGCGCCGTATCTCGCAACCACAACACCACCAACAGCTTCTATACCTTCTTTATCTAAACCGCCTCGACGTGTAGAAGGACCTAAGTTGACAAAAGCAACATCTTTTATCTTTACAGGTACGCTATTTCGAACAGTTACTACTGCTTCTTCAAGGTCATTGACGCTTTTAATATATCCCAATCCTCGAACAAGGTATTCTGCTTTATTGATCTCAATAGTTTCTGCCCCTATATCGAGGTTGCTCTTTTGTATAGCAGTCATCACATCCATTATCGAAACGTTATAAGCACGCATGGCATCTGGATTGACTTCTACTTGATATTCTTTGATATACCCACCAATTGATCCTACTTCAGCAACTCCCTCGGCAGATGCTAAGCTGTACTTTGCATAAAAGTCTTGAATAGTGCGCAATTCGTCAGGATCCCAACCACCTGTAGGCTCTCCTGTCTGAGGATTACGCCCTTCTAAGGTGTACCAGTATACTTGGCCCAATGCTGTAGCATCAGGACCTAAGGAAGGTATTACATCTTGAGGAAGTGTTCCTGCTGGAAGTGAATTAAGCTTTTCAAGTATTCGAGAACGACTCCAGTAAAACTCAACGTCTTCTTCGAAGATGATGTAGATAAAACTCATTCCGAACATGGAGCTACTGCGAATGGTCTTCACCCCTGGGATCCCAAGTAAGGATGTAGTTAGAGGATAGGTGATTTGTTCTTGTATATCTTTAGGTGATCTTCCCATCCACTCTGTTGCTACAATCTGTTGGTTCTCACCAATATCAGGAATTGCATCAACAGGAACAGGGTCACTCGGAAGTATATTGTTGTGCCAGTTAAAAGGCGCAGTGATTAATCCCCATACAACCACAAGAACCAATAACAAGATGGTTATTATGCGGTTGTTGAGAAAGTACTTAATGATTTTATTAAGCATAGTAAATTGATTTTATAAAATTGATTACCTTCTTTTAATAAACCAATCTTTATAGCATCTATATCAATAGAGCTATAAGACCACAGTGATAGAATACTTAGTATTATTAAAGTATAAATAATCTATGTCCAGCTTTAGCTAAAGAAATAGCCTACCAAGACATACATAGTTTATCTTTAAAAATAAAGGTGAACTAAACTGCGATATGGTTTATAAATAAATTGGATTTAAGAGATTGAACAGTTCAATCTTAAAGGTGTTTGTTTTAGCCCATAAAGTAATACCGGCTAAACAAACCAGAAGTAAAAAGGAATCAAATTCTATAAATACAGATATAGGAAAGCCTATCTAAAGCTTGATATTTGTGACCATCTACGTCAAATGTAGTTGTAGTAACAGAAACTGTATCTACAAATTTAAGGTCAGATAAGTAATTTGAATTAAACCATTTAGTACGAACAATGCTTGCCTTTTTAGCTTTTACAATAGAAACAGTTTGTGTTTGTTCTGTTTGTAAGTCTGTGTTTGATACAACCACTCTTGGTGCTATGCAACACATCATATCCATAGGTGAGGATTGATTGGCGTTGTGATTCATATCCGAACAGCAAGACATATCCTGCATCTTAGACATATCCATACCACATACCATCTCAGTATCTAAGCAGTTCATATCCAAAAGAGGATTAGCACTGGCTAAGACTGAAAGGAAAAGGAATAATATGGAAAATAACTTTTTCAAGGTCTAAAAATGTCTGTTTTATACATATAGATGTCACAAATATACGATTTATTCCCATTAACAGTAGAGCAAAATGGTCAAAATGTTGTTAAAACTCGTAAAAATAATACGGTAAGCTACTCAAGTTTGGGCAAGTAGAAGTTCTACTGTTTGAGAATCGATACAGTCTTTAAAGTAGTTAATATTTGTTAATGTTGTATTTGTTGTAATTGTGATTATTTTATAAATTAAATAGAATGCGTAAATGTTTTGTAATTATGTTTTTGTAATTTAGTCTATAAGTTTAAAATATTTAGATATTATTGGTAATTAATGCTTTGTTAAAATATGTGTTGCATCTTGCAGTTATTGGTTTAAAGCATCATAAAAAAATAGAAATATGAAAGTAAAATTAATGGTTGGAGCCCTGCTTGTTAGTCATCTTAGTTTGTTTGCTCAGCAGTCACAGCCGGGTAATCTTGAGAAAACAAGTCAGAGTAATACTGGTGAACACCAAACACTACTGGAGCTTGTCCTACCAGAGCTTGGAACAAACAAAGAGCCTCAGAAAGTGAAGAACAGCAGTTTTAATGCGTTTTTAGATTCTCGTTATGAAAACTATACTAAAGTTAAGGGAAGCGAGACTACCGATAGTCGTTTTCGTTTGCAACAGTCCCGAGTCTATGTAAAAGCTAATTATCAAGATAAGTTTTCATTCTCGATGCGTTATCGTCTAAATGAATCAGTGGCTTCCAATGCATTGGAGTTCGCTTATTTAGAGTATAATCCCAATGAGCATTGGACTTTAAGTATCGGTAAACAATTCATAGCTTGGGGAAGTATGGAGTTTAGCTATAATGGTTCTGACCAGTATATGTATACCAATATGCTCGGATCTATGGATCTATTTGCTCCTGGTGCGAGTATTGCTTACAAAACCAGTGGACAGTCTTTTAAGTTACAAGGTATTTCTGCAGGTACCCAGTATGTTGATTTAAAGTATAAAGACAAGGCTTATGGAGGGCTTTTCTTATGGGAGGGAAATCTATTTAACAATCATCTACAAACTCGTTATGGTTATGGTTTAATGCAACATAATAGCAACCGTTACTATAATTGGGTTACTCTTGGTAATCGCGTAAGTGTGGACAAGTGGATGATGGAGCTTGATTGGATGTATGGATATAGAAATGTAAAGGACGCTCAACTTGATTTGATACAGCACAAAGAAAACACTACTTATGTAAAGGATAATACAACCACGATGACGCTAAGGTATAAGTTTAATAAAGTTTCTCCTTTTGTCAAAGCAATGTATAACTACCGAGATGATTTAGATGCCAATATTGCCTACGCCCAAAAGGGAATTATGGGGGCTATAGAGTACTATCCATTTGAAGAAAAGTTATTTAAAGACCTTCGACTGTTTGCTGTTTACAGCTATATTGATTATGATTATAAGAAAGTACAGCAAAAACCCAAAGACAACGATGAGCATCAGTTGTATATTGGAGTGAGATGGATGATTCCTCTATTTTAAAAACAAGAGATGCAGTGAAGTAATGCAATAAATAACAGTAGTAAGTATTAGATATATATACTTTAGTATTATTACTAAAAAGGGGATTGACTCGTTGTAGTACAGGTCAATCCCTTTTTTAGTTTATGATTATGCGAACCTTCTCTTGTAAAAATACCAAAATACGATGATGTTGGTTAAGATAAAGATGATGGGATACGTCCAAATATAGATGGACTGGACATAAAAGAATATTATACCTAAAACAATATTTAAACAAAGTAAAAAGATGTTGACAAATAACTTTATTTTGTGATTGTATTTGCCCTCAGGCATGAGGTAGTTTGCTATTTTATAATACAAATAAATATTGATGATAATTAAAACTGGCACTGCAGCAAGAAATATAATTATACCCAGTATTTCAATAAGCCCCTGCATTGAAGTATAGTTGACCATGGGCCAAATCTTTAAGAAAAAATGCAGTAACACAAATGAAATCGCAACAAATAAAGTTGGGGGGAATTGTTAGGCTAGGAAGCCATTTGATGGTATTCATAAAAGGTATTCATTTTGTTGTAACGTGATTAAATTTAATTATTTAATCAATGTCTTTTACAAATATTAATCGTCTTTGTTTGTATATCTTATATAATAGCAAGATTGTGTTTGAATACTATTAATAAAAAGTGATTAGACAGGCAAAAACAAAATGGTTTTAGATTGACTTTTTCTCTTGAGATTTCGCAAGCTTGTTAAAGTGCATAATTGCCAGTAAAGCAAATAGGGTATCGAAAAATATATGTGCACTAAAATACAGCTTGATTGTATATTGGAAATCTAAGAGCATACAAAAAAGTAAAAAACTAACCAAAAGGCTTAAGAAGTAGAATACAACTATTTTTGTAGCAGGATTATTTAAGTTGTATTTTTTCAAATATTTAATAGCCGTTAAATAACATAGAGAAGAACCGACTATAAAAGTGATAATTGGCCATATAGCCAATACTATAAATGATAGGCCTACTTCTGGATTTAGGTATAACATTAATAAATTATAACCAACATAAAAAAACACCACATAGATACTCAAGTAAATAAGTAAGGGTATAAGTAAACAAATAAAAGTCTGTTTAACGATATGTTTATCCTTTTGGTTAGTTGCGTTCATTTTATTGAAAATTTGTCTTATAAAGTTAAGTATAAAAAGTGTAAATATAAAAGTATTGAGATGAAATTAAGCGAGTTAGAAGATAGAATAGGGGGTGTTTATCCACAGGTATTTAAACAAATGGAGGCTGATAGGTTGTTGGATTAGGGAGCTCCTTTGACCAGGAGTTACTATTTATTGGAGCCAGAGCGCAAAGGTTTTCCTCCATTACTTTATCACAGTACTGATTTCGAATTATTAACCAATGAGGATGTTGTACAGGAGATGGATTGGTTGGCTGATCCAGAGGATTATAGAAGGTAGATTTAAGTCAAAAGTTTGTGCCTTTTGCTATGAATCGAGCACATGATTTGTACTGTTTTTACTTTGGAGCACAAAAGGGAAGTGATGTTCCTATTGTATTTCTTTATCACGACCAGGAGGTAGGAGATTTCTTGGCCAAGAATATACAAGACTTTTTATTTGAACGTATAATTTACGATATGGTTGATATTGATTATTACCAAGAAAACAATGAGGCAAAAAGTAAGGAACAACTCGAGGATACTTTGCGTACTCATAGTAAATATATGAAACAAGTACATATAGAGATAATTAGAGCAGTTATGCAAAGAACGGCTGAATTGTTTGATGTGTTAAATCTCAATGGTCAAGTAATCGCTCAAGTAAAAGGGTTGTTATCAGAGAAAGAGGCTCAAGAGTTGATCAATCAGTATATTGCTTTTGAACAAGCAGGACAGAGCTTTGTATACATGGGAGCTTAAAGGTAATAAGTATAAAAAACGCGCTATTAGAGAATAACGCGTTTTTTCAGGCAGTATTAGCTTGCCAAGAGCACTAACTAAAGATGAAAGGGGATTAGAACTTGTAATTAAACGACAAAGTAGCGATTCGGCTGTCTAAGTCGTATTTCTGGCGAATTTTAGAATTGAAGTTTTCGCCAGTAATTCTAAAGTTATTTGTCTTTAATACATCTGTTACGGCCAATTTTATGCTCGCTTTATCAGATAGTAAACTTTTTGATAAACCTAAAGACAGATCAAAATAAGCATCTCTTTTGTAAAGGCCGATATTGGATTTTGAGAAATATTGTGCGTTAGCCTCTGCTTTGATGCCCGAAGCTATCTTGAAGCTGTTTTGAGAATTAAGCGTAAAGGCAATTTGCTTGGTGTTTATATCATTGTCATTATAGTTTCCTTCGTATTTGTTGTTAAATAAGTTGAACATATTACTCATCGACCAAAACTCAAAAGGATTTACACTTGCAGTTAATGTCATACCATAATGATAAGATTTGCTTAAGTTTTCCAATGTTTTTACAAGGATTGTATTGTTGTCGATGTAGTTATATACTTGAGTCATCACATCACTTGTTTGACTAAAGTATAAAGTTGCAATTAGGTATTTGCTCCATGTATAGCCTATTTCACTGGCGTGTGTGATCTCTGGTTTAAGATTAGCATTTCCTTGCCAATAGTTAAATGGATCATCATAGAATCGAAATGGATTAAGATCAAAGTGACTTGGTCTATTAATTCTCTTGCTATAAGAGGCATAGAAACCATGAGCAGATTCTGTTTCGTATTTAATTGAAGCACTTGGAAATAGCTTAGTATAATCTTTTTTATACCTCTGATTAGTGGTTCTTTGATGGATATCTCTGTGAGTATATTCCGTTCTAAGACCTGCTTGTATTTGCCATTTGTCTATAACCAGTTTATAATTGGCATATACTGAGTGTATCTGCTCTTTGTATTTGTAATCGTTTGTGGCTTCAGGATCTATATTCCAATGTCCATTTTTTCCCGTTTCGTATATTGAGGGATTAGTATTTGATTTGACAATGGATTTCCATCCTGTTTCTAAAGCATTATTGTCATTAAAGGGTAGGGTAAAGTCTAGCTTGGCATTAAATACTTTTAAGTGAGTAGGTATCTTTGCTTTCCTGTCGTCTAAGATTTCGCCATTTTGACTATAAAGATTCTCCTGCAATTGTGTTTGCATTGAACGGAACTTTGAAGTTTCGTATTCTACATCCAAATCTACTTTGCCTCCCTTTTCGTTGAGTTTGTGTGCTGCCGTAAAATTAAATGTATAGTCATACCAATGTTCGTCGTTATAGTTATCTGTAGCTATACTTTGGTATAGTGTGTTTTTGGGCATATACACAAGGTTACTTCCTTTTGATTTGTCTTCATAACGGCCAATTTTAGCATCAAATAGAAATCCTAAGCTTGTTTTGCTTGAAGCAGTATAATCCACTCCAACTTTAAAATTATTAGAAGTTAGGGGTTCACTGGTTATTGAACGTTGTTTTGTTGAGCGATCAATTAACAAGGGATCTGATGTGTTATAAAAGTCTTGGTAGTAGGTCTTTCTCTCTTCTTCACCTCTAAAGGTGTAGCTGTAATCTCCAAATAGACTCACTTTTTCAGTTGCATAACTCAGATTCATACCTGTGTTTAAGCGGTTCTTTCTTCCGCGTCCACCATTGATATAATAACTTCCTTTTAGGCCTTCTATATTGTACTTTTTCAGTACGATGTTTACAATACCTGCATTTCCTGAAGCGTCGTATTTTGCAGAGGGGTTTGCTATAATTTCAATATTCTTAACCACAGAAGAATTGGTTGAGCGCAGCAGGTTTGCCAGTTCCTTTGTCGATAAAGAACTCAACTTGCCATTTAACATGACACTAACCCCTTTTTTTCCTCTTAAAGATAGTTCGCCATCTTGTGAAACTACAATACCAGGAGCCCTTCCAAGAACTTCTAAAACTGTACTCCCTTCTGATAAAACACTGTTTTCAACACTGAATATCATTTTATCAGCTTTTTGTTGAAACACGGGTTTATCCACGTTGATGATAACTTCACTCAAGTGAATGTTAAAGCTATTGGCGATACTGTCGAGTTGGGCCTCTGTTTGGCCATAAGAAAGGTATCCGGCAAGTGTAAATAAGCTTATGTAGAGTTTTTTCATTATGTATTATTTAAGGTTTTTACTTTTTTTTTATTTCTTCGCCCCCACCAAATGATAAGACCTGTTACAGGTAGAGATGCGCAAAATAGGCTGCAAATAAAGGCAAGTACTTTTCCTGTAAATCCGAAAAATGCTCCTACGTGTAAGTCGTAGGTTGCATCAGTTGCCTTTTGAGCAAAGCTTTTATCTTTATAAGGGTGATTGTGCAGTAATTCGCCAGAGTGTTCATCAAAAATCATAAAGCTGGACTGGGCATAAGTAAATTCTTTTTCTTTTACACTGACAAATAGGTTGTCGTGGTGGTGGTCTGCATTGTCATGATCTTCAAGATCGAGTCCAAAAGAATGTGCATAAGGATAGTGTTGCTTAACTGTTTGGGCAATTTTGTCAATTGTCGTTGGAGTTTCTACACTTTCCGGAGCTGTTGTTTTATAGATTGAAAAGTCGGGAGAGTCGGCCGATCCTCCATTAAGTAACATATATACCCATAGTGTTGTGATTCTAAAGGAATACATTATACCTGTTAGGGCGACAATTAGTGCCAAAAATGAAGCGTAGAAACCTAAGATATTGTGCAGATCGTAGTTTTTTCTTCTCCAGCCTTTAATATTCTTCCATCTAAACCAAAAGCGTTGTTTGCGCATATTTTTGTTCTTTGGCCACCAAAGTATAATTCCCGAGATGAGCATAATTACAAAAACTATAGTTGAAACACCTACAATAGTTCCTCCAATTGTATTACTTAGTAAAAGTGATCGGTGTAGAATCATGGCAAAGAAGAAGGGATTCTTTCGAATGTCATAAACACCTAAGACCTCTCCTGTATATTGATTGACATAAACGTTTTTATAAATAAGATAAGTGTTAAAATAGTTCCACCCATCGTGATTGCTCTTAAGTAGACCAAATTGATATGAACGTGCTGGGTCAATGGGAATCGTTACATCTTCTGAAGAAATTTCTTCTCCCATTTCTTTGAGTTGCTTGTTGACTTTATCCTTTAACTCATATATTGGAATGGGATCTATATCTTGGTAATTTTCTTGATTGTGAAATATGACATGTTTTCGCATGTATGCCGTAATATCTTCGTTAAACACATAGAAAGCACCTGTAATGGATACTACAAAAACAATGATACCACTTAAAAGACCTAACCATAAATGTGCCTTTAATACCCAATTTTTAAAAAGGGATCTTCCCTTTTTTTTCTTCTTTGTATTCATGAAGTTTTTCGAGTTACTTAATTTAGATTCAATAAAAATAAAGTCGCAAATATAGAATTTATTCTCTGTAAAGTCAGTTTCTTATTAAAAGTTATTGATAATTTTTGCGCTTGATGTCTGGTTTTGGCCTTTTAAAACTTGCAGATTGTGGTTTTATTTATTTTAAGTGTCTGATTGCAAGTTGTTTGTTGCTTGAGTGTTTTTATATCATAACTATAGACAATAATTCAATAAGAGAGGGTGGACTTGGGGATTATGGGGATAGCCAACATCTTGTGCTCTACAAGATTGTGTAAGTTCTATATTGAGAAAAAGTGAGTGAATAGGATTAATGATTTCAAAAGTAAATGTAGGTCGAGTAAACATTAAGTATCTCAATGTTGTTTATTGATGAGATTATCAGAGTTGAAAGTGAAGTAAACTACTTTTAAAAAGCACAAGGGAATGTTTTAATCGCGGCTTAGCTTGCATTTTCTTGCAGATTGTTAGGGCTTTTCTTGGAGTTTGCTAGGCCAGAGAGGGGTTTTATCGAAGAAAGGTGCAAGAAAGATGCAAAAAAAACCTTAAGTTAGAGCGAATAGTATGTGTACCAAGTTAGCTTTCAATCCATCTTATTTACGACCTCATTGATGAAAGGAGACTACTTAACTTAATTGAAACTCATGTTAATTTAGGGAGTGAAGTGTAGTCTCAAGGTATAGCGGACTTGAGTGATCTTAGTTTAAGTTATGAATATGTTAAGATTGAAAGAGATTTTAATGTTAATGTTAAGCTGGTTTTAAGGTTGCGAATTGATGATTTGAATGCGTTTTTATTGAGCTTAAATAATATTTAATTTTATAATTATAGAAAACTAATTGTTTGAATAGTTAATTTATTGATTATTATTCTATATTTTAATTTTAGTCATCGTGTCGGTTTACTGTATTATTAGTAATAATGAGAGGTTATTTTGAGTCTATTTTAAATAATTGTACGTTTAGTGAATAATTTACTTATATTATTCTCATTTATATTTCACTTGTTTTGTAAGATATTTATTGTTTGGAATTATGTTAAATAAAAAATTAATATTTATTTTAGAATATACTCAATCTTAATTGATGTTTATGTTTCTTTTGTGGGCTTAATTATTGGTTTATTTTTAATTAAATAGCTAATTGTGTGTTATTATTTATAGTTATTAGTCTTTTTATGTGCTTAAAGTTTATTTATGTTAATTTTTAGACTGTATTAGGAATTATTTAATTTTTGTTATTTATTTGTTAACGGTTATTAATTAATAATTAACAAATATGAAGAGAATATTACGAGGGTTTCTTGTTGTGTGCTCAATCTATCTCTCAGGAGGTGTAATGGTAGCGCAAGTAAGAACAGTTACTGGTAAAGTTATTGCTGCCAGTGATGGCTTACCTTTACCTGGTACTACGGTTATTATTAAAGGGACAAATACTGCTGTTCAAACAGATATAGATGGTCAGTATAGTCTTAAAGTAAATGACGGAAATGCAGTTTTAGTTTATGAATTCATGGGATTCGCTACACTGGAGAAAAAAGTAAATGCTCAGCAGGTGATTAACGTTTCTTTATTAGACGATTCTAAGCTAATGGATGAGGTAGTGATCAATACTGGTTACCAAACTTTATCAAAGAGAAAAGAAGCAGGAGCAGTTAGCCGTATTGAAGCTAAAGACTTAAAAGTCGATGGTGTTACAGACGTAAGTAGAATGATTGAAGGTAAAGTGGCAGGGGTAACCGTGCAAAACCCTTCTGGAGTTTTTGGTGCTGCACCTAAAATTACTATTCGTGGTAACTCATCTATTATGGGTGATACAAAACCGTTATGGGTTATTGATGGGGTAGTACAAGAGGATATTATTAATGTGTCTTTTGAACAATTAGCTTCAGGTAACTCTGAGTCTGTATTGAGTTCAGCTATTTCTGGATTAAATGCAGAAGACGTACTTAGTATCGATATCTTAAAAGATGCATCTGCTACTGCTATTTATGGTTCACGTGCCATGAATGGAGTAATTGTTGTAACTACAAAATCGGGAAGAAAAGAGACTCCTATGTCTATTACTTACGCGATGGAGAACACATTAAGACCTATTCCGATGTATTCGCAATATGACTTGATGAACTCTCAGCAAAACATGATGGTTTATAACGAACTTGAGCAAAAAGGACATTTAGATTATGCTCAAATGTTATATGGCCGTAATGGTGGGGTTTATAATATGATGTATAGAGCTTTAAATGAGTATGATGCAGTAAATAGTAAATTTGCTTTATCTAACCAAGATCATATAAGAGCAGGATATTTGCAAACTTATGAGAAGGCTAATACAAATTGGTTTAAAGAATTATTCAGACCATCTATTACGCAGAATCACTCTTTGAGTTTTAATGGAGGAGGAAAAAACAGTGCATATTATGCTTCTCTTGGTTATTTTGCTGATCCAGGATGGACAATTGCTGATAGAGTACACCGTTTAACAATGAATTTAAAGAATACATTCTTTGTTAATGATAAACTGACAATCTCTTTATCTGGAATGGCTTCTGTACGTGATCAAAAAGCACCAGGAACATATGATTCTGAGAAAGATGTTGTGAATGGTTCAATCAGTCGTGATTTCGACATTAACCCATTTAGTTATGCTCTTAATACTTCTCGTGCTTTACGTGCTAAAAATGAGTTGGGTGAGTATGAGTACTATAGAAGTAATTGGGCGCCATTTAATATTTTAAATGAGCTTGATAATAATAGAATGGATATTGATGTAAAAGATATTCGTTTTCAAGCTGAGGCAGAATATAAAATTCTTCCAAACTTAAAATACAATGTGAATGGTTCTGCTCGTTATGCAACTACAAAACGCGTGCACAATGTAACAGAAAACTCTAACGTTATTGCGGCATATAATGCCAATGAGAATACAATCGAACGCGATCAAAACGTTTTCTTATATAGAGATCCAAGTAGACCTGAATTACCAGGTATGCCAATTATGACTAACTCTGGACTAAAGCGTACTTATACAAATGATATGACTTCTTTCTTATTAAGAAATACACTTTCATATGATAACGTATTTGCAGATAAACATGAGTTAGATGTTTTTGGAGGTACAGAGATGCGTGTGGTTAATAGAAGTAATGATTATTTCTTAGCTCAAGGAGTTCAATATGAAAATGGGGATGTATCTTATCCTGAGATTGATGCAATGCGTAAGTTGCTTGAACAAGGAGGAGAATATTTCTATTTTAAAGAAGAGAGAGAAAGAACTCTAGCTTTCTTTGCAAGAGCTGCTTATACATATGATCACCGATATACTTTAGCTTTAACAGGTCGTTATGATGGATCTAATAGCCAAGGTGATACAGGTTCTTCAAGATGGTTGCCAACATGGACTGCTTCTGGAAAATGGTTAATATCAAATGAGGCTTTTATGCAAAACAGTCTAACAGTTAGTAATTTAGCTTTAAGAGCTTCTTATGGTTTAACTGCTACTGCTGGACCTGCTACTAACTCATTGGCAATTTATAGACCTTATGTGACTCATAGACCAGGTTCGAATAATATGGAGAATGGAATTAACATTCAAGATTTGAAAAATGCGGACCTTACTTGGGAGAAACAATACGAATTTAACGTTGGAGTTGATTTAGGACTTTGGAACAATAGACTTCAATTAGCAGTAGATGCTTATCAAAGAAATTCATTTGATTTAATTGATCAGATTAGAACATCTGGAGTTGGTGGTCAATATATTAAGTTAGGTAATAATGCGGATATCAAAACAAAAGGTATTGAGTTTGGTATTACTTCAACTAATATTAAGTCTGGAGATTTCTCTTGGTCGACAACAGTTAATGGATCTATTTTCCATCAAGAAGTTACAAGTTTGCAAAATACTCCACGTGTTATTGATTTAGTTAGTGGTTATGGAGCTATGGAAGGACGTCCAACAAATGCTTTGTATTCTTACGATTTTACAGGATTAAATGCTGATGGTATGCCAACATTTGTTCAAGCACCTGGAGTAACAGATGTAGTTGGAGGAGCAAATTTCCAAGATTCAGTTAATTTAGAGAAGTACTTAAAGTATGAAGGTTCAATCGATCCTAATAAAACCTTGAGTTTATCTAATACATTTGAATACAAGAACTGGAGTTTAGGATTTTTATTTGTTGCTTCTGGAGGAAACAAGATCCGTTTAAACCCTACTTATGCTAGTTCTTATTCAGATATTGATGTTTTTGGAAAATCAATGAATGATCGTTGGTTAAATCCTGGGGATGAGAATTTTACAAATGTACCAGTTATAGCTGATAATACTATTTCTGTTAAATATGGAAATTCTGCGGTTATTAGAGCTTTTAATGCTTATAACTATTCTTCAGAACGTGTGGCTGACGGTGGATTTGTGAGATTGAAAAATATTTCATTAAGTTATGAATTCCCTGACCACTTTAAAAAGTCTATGAAAATGACAAGATTTTCAGTTCGCTTTATGGCAACAAACCCATGGCTTATCTATGCAGATAAAAAGCTTAATGGAGAGGATCCTGAGTTCTATAGAACAGGTGGGGTAGCTATGCCTCAAACCGCTCAGTACACATTGACTTTAAATGTTGGTTTCTAAATTTTTGAACAATTATGAAAAGAATAAAAATATTAGTTAGTGTTTTATTATTAGCAGCAACAACTGTTAGCTGTGGTGATTTCTTATCAGAAACACCAGATAATAGAACTGTTATAGATAGTCCAAGAAAGGTTGAGCAGTTACTGGTAGCGGCTTATCCAGATGCAACATTTATGTTGTTTAATGAGATGATGGCTGATGATGTAAGAGATTCAGGAAAAATGAATTTGACATCAGAGAATGACGAGAAGATGTTTACATTTCAAGATGTTCATGATGAAGATTTAGATTGGCCTATTCGTTATTGGATGGAAGCTTATAAAGCAATTGCTCAAGCTAATACAGCACTCGAGGCAATTGATAAATTAGAAAAAGAATATGCAAATAAACCAAGTAAACGTTCTTTAGAAAATTTAAGAGGAGAGGCATTGTTAGCAAGAGCATATTCACACTTTATGTTAGTGAATCTTTGGGCTAAGCATTACGATCCTGCAACAGCAAGTTCTGATATGGGTATCCCTTATATGACAAGTGTAGAAGATGAATTACTTGTTAAATATGAAAGAAATTCTGTTGAAGAAGTATATGACTTAATAGAGGATGATATCTTAACTGGAATTGCTAAACTTAAGGGAGTAACTTATGAGAATAACAATGTAGAACGTTACCACTTTAATGAGGCAGCAGCAAATGCATTCGCAACTCGTTTCTACCTATTTAAAGGTGATTACAAAAATGCTATTAAGTATTCGCAAGCTGTGCAAGGTTTACCAATTGGAAAACTTAGAGATGTACAAGGGGCTAATAAGAAGAGTATTGAGCAAAACGAAACAGATTATGCGCAGACTTATGTGCCAACTAATTTATTAGTGAGTACTGTAAAGTCAAGGATGACAAGAATTTTGCATACAAATAGATTTAATTTATCTTCTGCTTCTGCCAATAGATCATTGTTTGGACCAAATACGCATCCATTAGCGGAGAAAAATGGAAATTGGAATTATCCAAACGATACATATTCATTAAATGATCGTTACTATGTACATAAGTTCTATGAGCATTTTAAAATTATAGATTTTACAAATATGACAGGTCATACTTATGTATCATTTGTTCTGTTTTCTAATGATATGATGTATTTGGATAGAATTGAAGCAATGATTTTAGATAACCAAATTGACGAGGCTTCTAAAATGTTAGAGTATTTTACCCTTACAAGAACAAATCTTAATGCACCTGCTCAGGAGTTCATGGGAAGTATCAAGTATAGTGATTGGCAAAATCTTTACCCAATTCAGACAAGTGATATCAATCCAAAAACACAACTTTCTGAAGAACAAACAACTTTGTTAAGAGCGCTATTAGATGCTAGAAGAAGAGAAGGTTACCAAGAAGGATACAGATGGTTTGATATTCGTCGCTATAATATAGTTGTTAAACATCAAATGGCTACAGGCGAAGTGTATGAAGTTAAAGAGAATGATAACCTACAACAACTTCAGATTCCACTTATGGCAATTGATAAAGGTATAACTCCTAACCCTAGATAATTTTAAGATTATGAAAACAAACAATATTTTGAAAGGCTTAGGTTTATTTTTCACTTTAGGCCTTGTTTTAACATCATGTTCAAGTGATGATAAAATTGGTGATAGTATTTACAATACTGAAGAACAGCCAAAGACTGAATTAGATCAATGGATATTTAAATCATATACAGAGCCATATAATATAGATGCTACTTATTTGTGGAATGAAAGTATGGGAAAACCAGATAAAACTTTATTTCCGCCTAAGTTAAGTAGTGTGAAGCCTGCTTTACAAGTGGTTAAGAAAATATGGATTGATAGTTATTCAGAAGTAGGGGGCGAGGACTTTGTTAAGCTAATCGCGCCACGTCAATTGCATTTAATAGGAAGTTACAACTTGAATCACAATGGAACAATTGTTTTAGGTGAAGCTGGTGGTGGTGCTCGAATCACTCTATACAATGTTGATTTTGTAGATTACACTGATTTAGAAGATGTTCGTGAGTTTGTACATACCATTCAACACGAATATATTCACATTTTGAATCAAAGTAAACCTTATGATATTGTAACATGGAAAGCATTAGGTGAAAAACTTGGAGGGTATACATCTAACTGGTATAATCAAAATGATGAAGATAGTAATAATTTAGGTTTTGTGACTCCATATGCTAGATTAAACTCTGATGAGGATTTTGCAGAAACAGCTTCTTTTGTTCTTTTAAGTTCAAAAGCTGAACTTGAAAGTTTCCTAAGTAAGGTTAAGTCTGCTGATGGAAAAGCAATTATAGAGCAAAAAATTGCTATTGTTGAAAAGTACTTTTTAGATCAATTTTCAATGGACTTTTTTGAACTTAGGGATGCTGCTGAACGCAACACTAATGATGTGATTAATGGAAATTTTGAAGAAAATCAACCTTAATAAGTAAACAATGAAAAATTATATATATAAATCAGGTTTAGCTCTTATAGTTTTAGCAGCGCTTACTTCTTGTCAAAAAGAAGAGGATCGCGTATTTAGCGAGACATCTACCGAGCGTGTTGAACAAAGAGAGATTGAATTACAGAATCATTTGCTTACAGCTGAACATGGATGGAAACTTGTTTATGTAACTGATGGTAAACGCTATGGAGGTTTTACTTATCTATTAGATTTTGCTGGAGGACGTCACGTTAGAATGGTGTCTGATTTTAACGAAGAAGGGTTAATTGCAGAAACAGGTGAGTACCAAATTAAAATGCGTGGAACTACAAGTTTAATATTCTCTACACGTACTAAGATTCACGAACTTTCAGATCCTATTAATTCTGCTTATGAAAATGGAAAAGGATTTAATGGTGAGTTCCAGTTTGGGTACTATGGTAAGAGTGAGGATGGAAATGAAATGTATTTTAAAACTCCTAAGCAAGGTACTGAAGCAGTCTTTGTGAAAGCAACTAAGGAGGACTGGGATCGTTTTGAAGAGCAGTACAATATGGGATTTAATATGAGTTTAGATACTCAACCGATATTCCGTGTCTTGGAGGTAAATGAAGGTGGAAACGTGGTAAACTATGATTTGAATTATTTACCAAGTGTTCGTTTCGCTAAAATTGATAAGGGAGAAATGTTGAATAATCAAAGTTCTTTTGGAGTTGGTTATACGCCAGATGGTGTAAAATTAACTAAGGGAATAAAAGTAGGTGAAGATATTGCTACTGATTTTATTTTCGACCCTAATACATCAAGTTTTAATTATTCTGCTAATGGAAATACTGCTTCAATAAAGTATTCAGAGGCACCTATAAATTGGAATGATTCGTATAAAGTTACTTTAAAAGATAGTAATACTAGGTTGTTTTTCGATGCAGGAGATCTGGCTGGAGCTTCAACTAACTCACCACTGTTTAGAAAGTATTTAGATAAATTTAAAAAAGACTCTAAACCAGGTTTAAGTCAAATACAAATATACTTTAAACAAGGTGCTGGTAATTATGCTACTTTTGCATTTAATGGTGCGTCTTATAGATTGAATTTTAATGTTCAAGATGATAATGATGCACTTAAGATTACTGATAAAAGATGGACTAGTAACAATGTTCCAGCTGATTTGAAAGAATTTGCAGAAGCGTTATTTGAGGACAAACTTTATTTTAGAGTTGAGAGTTTTAAAATTAAGTATTCTAATACATTAGTTACTATTATGTCTAATAAACAGGCTATAGCATTAGCGAATTACGATTATAACTCTAGTTTTTAATTATATTGAAAACTTAGATATGTTTTAAGAAAAAGGAGGTCATTAAGACCTCCTTTTTTATTTCTTACAATTCTTTTACTCCTCGCCAGATATCTTTTTAAGGGCTCTATTTAGCGTACGTGTTGTAATGCCTAAATAAGAGGCCATATCTTCTTTAGAAATCTTTAATTGCTGCTTTTCTTGTAATTCCAATAGCTTTTCAAGGGCATGTTCGACCGTGTAAAGCTGTTGAAATGAAGCCTTTTGACTGGTGTGGTATACCCTAAGGGCTTCAACTTCCAATAGTGCATTGTTGAAGGTTATATCAGTTTTAAGCAAGTGTTCAAATACTGAGAGTGGAATAATATAGGCTGTCACTTCACTTATGGCTTCTACAGAAGCCAGGCAGTTCTTTTTACCCATTATTTCTATTTCACCCATAATCTCACCAGTGCTCAAAAACTCAGGAATATATTCCTTTCCATTCTCCTCAGTAATGAAGCATTTTGTAATGCCTTCATTAATAACTATTACTTTGGTTACAGGATCGCCTTGATGCAATAAATATTCTTTTGGTTTATATTTTTGCAATAAAATTTTATCCGAGAAAACATCTGTGTTTGCAAGGGTTTCGATATACGAAAAGAAGCTAATATTTATTCTTAACATTTTTTTATCACATTAGGGACAAATGTCCTATGGGGGTTAGTTTAATTTATTGAATTTTGTCTCATCAAAGTTAAGTAATTATCTATTAAAACTTTTTCGTTTTAGGTATGTTTTAAAAAAAGATTAGGGCCTTACTTACTTTGATAGTACTTTGCTAGCACAAAGTATGTTTTTTTCAATTATACAATACAAGTGATAAAGTGTTTTTTTCAAAAAAACGGGAGAACAGTGTAAGTGATGTTCTCCCGTTTTTATTACTTTTAAGTTTTATTGATTGATTTAGTGGATCAATCTCAAAAGTTGTGTTTAGGCATAAAGCTTA
>NZ_WMJX01000025.1 GCF_009711045.1 Myroides albus
CGGGGTTTTGTTTTTTAGGCTTTTTAGACAGCCTCTTTTCGAATAATTAATTTAGAGTTTAGTTTAGAATGTGTATTTCAAACCAAGACTTAAATTAGAACCTAACTTATATGATTGTACTGTTACATCTTGTGTTTTGTTTTCCTGTTTTCTTTCGATTGAAGGATTAAGTAAGTTCTTAGCGTTTAAACTAATTCCAAAATTTTCATTGAAGTTAAATTTGAAAGCAAAGTCTAACATATTAAATGCTTTATCTACTAAGTTTCCACTTTGTTCTGTTCCCAGCGCATAGATCTTATCCGAGAAGTAAGCGTAAGATAGAGTAGCGATTAAGCTCTTTTCTTTCCACTCTTTGATATAGGATAAATCTGCGTTTATCAATAGATCTGAAGCTCCTGTAAAAGATGAGTTTTCTTCTGTGAAGCTTGTCGAAAGTGGGTTTTCATCTGCCACTTTTTTATTGTCTAATTCTTGGTAAGTCTTCATCCAAGACGCATTAAGACCTCCAGTAATTTTGTTTGTTTCAGCATCGTCAAATGAGATTAAGTTTTTTCTAACTTCAACTTCTAACCCCACTGCATATCCATAGTCACCTGTGTTGACATAAGAAATGTCATTAGATGCAGAAGCTATAGTAACCTCGTTAATTGGATTTTGGATGTATTTTCCAAAAACTGTTGCTGAGTAAACTTCATCATTTGTTGGAAACATTTCCCATTTCAAATCTAAGTTGTAGTCATCAGAAGCGTAAACGAATGGGTTACCCGTTTTCGTTTCTGTAATATCTTCATATAAGAATAGAGCTCTTTCTTTAAATTGTGGTAAAGTATATGTCTTTGAAGCTGCTAATCTCAAGTTTTGAATATCTGTTAGCTCATATTTTAAAGATAAGCTTGGTAAGAAAGCATTTTTAGTCAACTCGTTTTCACTACCAACATTGTCTAATTGCGTTTGCCATTTTACATTCTGAGTGATTGTTTCAAATCTCGTTCCAACAACCCCAGATAAACGATCACTCAATTGATATTCAACATTGATGAAACCTGAATGTATATCAAGATCTCCTGTATAAGTTTGTGGTTTTAACGCATCTTTTGTTTCAGCTCCACCTCTAAACGTATACGTTCTAAAGTACCCTTTTTCAAAATTATCTTGGTTAAAGAAACTGTCTAATGCTAATGGGTTAATGTTTTTGTTATGTGCATTTACGATTTGGAAGTTAAATTGTGTGGCTTCGAAATCTCTCTTTTTATTGCGGAAGTTGTATCCCACAGTCATTTTTCCTTTGTAAAGGTTCTCACTGTTTTTTGCAAAACTGTAATCTAAAGCTACGTTAGCTGCAAATTCATTCTCTGTTAGATCTTCGAAATAACGGTGATTGTCTGATCTCGAGTTTGTAGAGAAGGCATATGAATCACTCCCATTATTGTTTAGCGTATATTGTTGTCTATCTGGGGTTTGAGCAGAAACGCTGTTGAATGCCGTTCCCCATCTAAACTTAAGTTGCTCATTGATTTCGTGATCACCCAAAAGTTGATTGACAAATAAGCGATCTTGTCTATAGGTACCTCTTGATATTAGTGTTTCAGCTCCTAATTCTTCTGAAGTAGTATCTCTTATATACCCGTTATACTGCTCGTTTTTCTCTTTTGAGTCATTGATAAATAAGAAGTTGTATTTAATATTGTGCTTTGGGTTGATACTGTAATCAGCATTAAACATTGCTGTTGTATTTGTACTGTACTCATAAACTTTTCTGTTCAATTTTTTAGTGTAATTATCTTGTGCTTGAACTGAGCCAGAAAGACCTTCATGGAATCCAAAATTATTTCCAAAAGAAACAGTTGCAAATAGATCCAATGAAGATTCTTCACCGAAGAAAAATGATTTACCACCATTGACGTTTATGCTTGTTCCTATCGGAACTCTCTTTTCGGATTGAGTTGAATTATTGAAAGAGAAAGAACTCAAAGGGTTGTTTGGAATCTTGGTATTTGAAAAACCAAATGAGTTTCTATCAGCGATAGAATAAAATGTACTTTCTCCTATGGCGTTTGTATTGACATTCGACCCGATACCTATTTCGAGAAAATCATTCCCGTGGTGTTTTTTTGATATGATGTCGATATTTGCACCAGCAACATCTCCATATTGTTTTACGCTATAAGCCTTGTCTATTGATATGTACTCAACAATATCAGTTGAGAAAATATTTAAGTCAATATTCTTTTTCTCTGGATCGTTTGACGCCAAAGGCAGTCCATTTAACGATGTACTATTATATCGATCTCCAAGTCCTCTTACGAAGATTGTACCTGACCCCTCTTGTTTAGATATTCCTGTTGTTTTTGTTACAGCAGTCGCAACATCACTTACTCCTTTTCTCGATAATTCTTGAGATCCGATGTGTTGTTTGATTTCTGCTGCTTTTTGTTGGTCAAGTAATAGAGCTGATTCCCTACTTTTTGAGCGTGTAGCTTCTACGACTACTCCTTCAAGTTGAATACTTTCCTCCTCTAAACTCATGTTTACTTTAAGGGGTTTGTCTTCAATAACTTGAATGGTCTTTTCCGCAGTTTTATACCCTAAGTATTGGTATACAAGTGTGTAATTTCCTGGTTTTAAATTGAATTCGTACTTTCCGTTAATATCAGTATTTGTACCGATTGTTTGGTCTTTAATACTAACTGTTGCAAAAGCAAGTGGTTCTTGAGTTGTTTGGTGACTCACTACACCATTTACTTTGACTGATTGTGCTTGGACAGCACAGGTAGTTGCAACTAATGCAACCAGATTTAATAATTTCATAAAAATTCAGTTGTGTTTTGACGCAAATAACTTAACTGAATGTGAAGTGAGTGTTAAGGCAACATTATCAAATCGTTATGTCATTGTTATTAAATGGTTAAGTTATTAAAAAATCGTAAACTAAATTTTTTGTATTTTAGAATATTCTATCTTTGAGCCCTATAAACACACAACATTATGATGAAAAACGAGGATATTACTATTTTAATCGCAGATGACGAGTTCCAAAATATTGAACCCTTAGTTTACAATTTGAAAAAGGAGGGTTTCAACTTAGTTACTGCCTTGAATGGTGTAGAAGCTGTAGCAAAAGCAAAGCAATATCGACCTGATTTAATTATTCTTGATGTCATGATGCCTGAGATGGATGGGATTATGGCATGTCAAGAGATACGCACTTTAGAGGGCTTTGAGGAAACAGTAATTGTATTCTTAACAGCACGTGAGGAGGATTTCTCTCAAATAGCAGGATTTGCTGCAGGTGCAGATGACTATTTAACTAAACCTATCCGTCAGAAGGTTATTGTTAGTAAAATACAATCTTTGTTAAGACGAGTGAAAATCGATGAGATTATCGATGAGAATGTCGTTAAGATTGGCTATTTCCTTGTGAACAAGAATACGTACAAGGCTTATTATAAAGGGGAGGAGTTAGTCCTTCCGAGAAAAGAGTTTGAACTACTTTTTTTACTATCATCTAAACCCGGTTATGTATTTACACGTGAGGAAATACTGGAGTCTATATGGGGTATGGATGTGATTGTGGGTGGGCGTACTATTGATGTACACATTCGAAAATTGCGTGAGAAATTAGGTGAAGACTACTTTAAAACTATTAAAGGAGTGGGATATAAGTTTGAAAATGTAGAATATTAATATTTTTAAACATAGCGTATTAATGTCTGTAAAGTTCAAGAAGACTTATAAATTTGCTCTGAAGGCATCACTGTATATCATGTTGTATGGTTTTGTTTTAGTCATGCCTTTAGTTATTTATTTTACAACTGTTTCATGGTGGCTGTATATCATCCACAGTATCCTGGTTTTCTTTATCTCTTTCTTTATTATTCAGTACAGAGTTGAGCACTTTATCTATCGCAGAGTGAAAAAAATCTACGACAATGTGTCTTTATTAGAGCATACTGAATTGCGATCTAAAGCTGTCACTACTGATATGCAAACGCTAACTGAGGAAATAGAGAAGTTTGCTACAAACAAGAAGATTGAGATCGAATCTCTTCAAGTGAGAGAAGAGTATCGCCGTGATTATTTAGGGAATATCTCTCACGAATTGAAAACTCCTTTATATACCATCCAAAGTTATTTAGAAACTCTTCAAGATGGTGCTATAGACGATCTTGATATCCGCGATCAATACCTCGAGCGCGCGATGCAAGGAGTGGATCGTCTAACCTTTATCATAAAGGATTTAGATATGATATCTAAATTAGAAACAGGTGCTTTGCATTTAGAAGTTGGTGTATTTGACATTGTAGCTTGTATCCAAGAAGTGTTTTATTTTCTTGAGTACAAGGCAAAACAGCGACATATCACTTTAATGTTTGATATGAGTTACGATATGCCAATCTATGTGAAGGGCGATCGCGATCGCATTAGTCAGGTATTGACTAATTTGGTGAGTAACTCAATTAAATACGGAAAAGACAAGGGAACTACTGAAGTGAGTATTGAAGATTTAGTTCAAAATAAAATGATTATTCGCGTAACAGATAATGGCGAAGGAATCAAGAAGGAGCACATACCAAGGCTTTTTGAGCGTTTCTATCGAATAGACAAAACGGGATCAAGGCAAGTAGGGGGCTCTGGATTGGGCTTGTCTATTGTCAAGCATATCGTAGAAGCACACGAAGAGCATATCTATGTCGAAAGCAGTTATGGATATGGATCGGAGTTTTCATTTACTTTAGAAAAGGCTCCTTTAGACGCTTATGCAGATCCTTTAGCGACAGATTAGTTTGATCAAAATAGCATAGAATGTTTTTCTTTAAGTTTAAATAATTATTTTTGCTCAAAATTTTTCTAAATAAAATAAATAGTGGGAAGTAAAAATAAGTTAAAGCGATTTAGAGAGAACGAAACATTTGGTAACGTTTTCCAGCCTACAAGGGAAGATATGATTGAAAATTTGCCACAAAAAGGCAAATGGGCAAAAGAAGTATTTCAAAATGACAATCCGATTGTTTTGGAATTAGGATGTGGAAAGGGTGAATATACAGTTGAGTTAGCTAAGCGTTTCCCTGAGAAAAACTTCATTGGCATTGACATTAAAGGAGCTCGATTTTGGCGTGGAGCAAAGACTGCTGTAGAGTCTGGAATGACTAATGTTGCATTCTTACGCACGCAAATAGAGTTGATTGAATATGCTTTCGCACAAGGAGAAGTTAGTGAAATTTGGATTACTTTCCCTGATCCACAGATAAAATATAAACGCACTAAACACCGTCTTACCAACTCTGAGTTTCTGAAGAGATATAAGAATATCCTTACAGCGGATGGTATTATGAATCTTAAGACGGATAGCGAGTTTATGCATGGATATACTTTAGGACTTCTTCACGGAGAAGGTCATGAGGTATTGTATGCAAATCACCATATTTATAAAAATGAAGGTGCTCCAGCAGTGGTTACTGAAATTCAAACATTTTACGAGTCACAATATTTAGAGGAAAATAAACCTATTACTTACATTCAATTTAGAATAAAATAGAATGGAAGTAGAAGGAATAATATTACTATTATATGGTTTTATGGCAGCAGTCCTTGGAGTTTCTCTCCCAGGACTGTTGAACATGACTGCTGTAAAGATTTCGCAGGAATATGGGTACAACGATGCCTTTAAATATATCTGCGGGGCTTTGAGTGTAATATTTATTCAGACTTTTATCGCTATATTTTTCTCTCGATTGATTGAATCGAGTCCTGCTATTACGGAAGCTTTACACGAGATTGGACTGGCAATTTTTTCAGTATTGACGATCTACTTTTTTTTCTTTGCTAAGCGCAAAGAAAAAAGAAAACACCAAGGAGACATTCCCAAAAGACAAACTCCGTTTCTACAGGGAATCCTGTTGGCCTCTATCAATGTTTTTTCTATTCCTTTCTATGTCTTTTTGAGTATAACATTAGCCACGTACGATTACCATATCTTTGATCAAATCTACACTATACTATTTTCGTTAGGAGTAGTGATGGGATCGGCTTTGATGTTTTATATGTATATCTACTTCTTTAAGAAGATTACCAGGGAAGATGCTTTTATCCTAAAGAACATCAATTACATTATAGGTAGTATTACTGCGATTATTAGTTTAATTACGGTTTATAAGTTATTGCGTTAAAGATGAAGGAACAGAATTTTTTTGAACGCGTCTATGCCGTAGTTAGGCAAATACCTCATGGTAGAGTAACTACATATGGTGCTATCGCCAGGGCTATCGGTGCAGCTCGATCTGCACGTATGGTTGGTTATGCGATGAATGCCTCGCATGATGACGATACAGTTCCTGCTCATCGCGTAGTTAATCGCAATGGACTACTTACAGGCAAATTTCACTTCGATGGAACGAATCTAATGCAACAGTTATTGGAGAGTGAAGGAGTGGAAGTTGTTGATAATAAAGTAGTCAATTTTAAAGAACTCCTTTGGGAACCTACCGTGTACGAAGGAGAATAAATAGTTTTAAAAATTCCCCTTTTTCTACAGAGGCATATTATTCTCTTGTTGTTTAGATGCCAATAGCTCATATTTTGTATTAGTTTGTTTACATCAAATTTTGAAAGTAAAATGATTGCTATTTTTTTCTAGATATCTTTTTTATACTTATTGTAAGTCTATTAGGATTCTTCTTTTACTATTCATTCGATTTAAGCCTTCGGATTATCGCTTCTGCATATTTATTGGCAACTTACCTATCGCTTTGTAGCGACATACAAAGACATTGCTTGGGGTTTTCTTGCACCTTTCTTCGACAAAAAGGCCCTCTAGGCAAGTAAACCCCTAGAAAAGTGCAAGAAAACCCCAAGGAAGTGCAAGCCACCCCCTCTTATAAAGTATGCTAATCTGCTTTTTAAAATTCATCAACCTCCTCATTGATTTTGGTAATTTTGTCATTAGATAAGATAGAATTAACTTTAGTTAGTGCTTAAATATCTGTATCTTAAAGTCTTCATATTGATAGTATTTTTTCTTTTCTATTATCGAGTTCAAGGTTTTTTATATTTTTTCACTTCTTTAAGCTGTAGAACTCTTGTTTAGTAATACGATTGAGATTGTAATGCTTTAAGTTGTTGATTATTAAGAGTATATGCCTTTTAGTGTTTTGATTGGTTAGAAATTATATCGGTCTTGAAGATAGTTTGGGGTGTTGTTGAATAGATTAAAGAAACTAAAGATATTGAGGATGAGTTATTGCATTTTAATGTGTAATTTTAGAAGTCAAAAATAGTTATGAAAAGCTTTTTGTTTTTAGTGTTATCTTTTTTTAAGGTGGTGACTACTTGTTAATCAAGTGGTTATAGGTGTTTCTCCTATATTAAGAAAGACCTTTTCGGGTCTTGGGAATTTGTGTATTCGAAGGTATATGGTATAGATGGGAATATGGTAAGTGAAGTGGGAGATGAAAGCCCTAATCACTGTAAGTTGTTGGTTATAACTTTTGGTGAAGAAAGCATAGAGTATTTTAAGTATAATGGTATAGACAAAGAAGGAAAGTGAATAGTATTGATCAAAAAAGTAAAGTACGATTTGAGAGATAACTGTATTTATACACTTGACGGTGAAGGGGATTTAGTTTTGGGAGATATGGTGGTAATTAAAGAATTATCTACGGATACGCTTTCTTTTTATAGAAGGTTAGCGAATCCAGTTGTCAATAATGGAATAGTGCTTCAAGGCGTAGAGTTGCAGTTGAAAAAGGTGAAATTGACAAATGCAGAATATGTGATAAAGCATGGTCTGTAAGCCCACGCTGTCGATCTTAGTAGATTATAATATATCTGTACATGATGTGGTAGGCACAGCTTCTTTGTGTCTAATTTCTAATTCTTTAATTAATTTAATACAGTGGGAAGTTAAGGCTGAAGACTGTTCTTTCTTCTCGTCTGTGGTACGTTAGATACCCATTGTGCATCTCTACAATATTCTTAGAGAGCGGTAGTCCGATACCAGCACCTTCTTCGCGAGTGGTGTAAAAAGGTATAAATATTTTGTGTTGAATTTCCTCGGCAATCCCACTACCTGAATCTGTAAAGTCGATGTAGATACGATTATTCTTTTCGTATAGATCTACCGTTATTTGCTTGGTAGGTTGCTTGAGTACAGCGTAAATTGCGTTGGTTAACAAGTTGATAAATACTTGTTCTATCTGTTGTTTATCTACGTTTAATAGGACATTGTCAGCCAGGTTTACTTTTACAGAAATACCGCTTTTTTTAAACAGTGGTTGCAAAGTTTCGATACTATTATTTAATAGAGATTTTAGATTTGTAATCTGTTTTTTTGGACTTGGCAACATAGTCAATCTCCTGTAATTATCAATAAAGTGCTTTAAGTGGTCTGTTCTATTGACAATCGTTTGTACACTAATTTTGATATCTTCTAAGTCTTCCGAGGTAAGCTCTGTATTATCGTTTAAGATTTGTTGTGTATTATGTGCAAGCGAGTGAATAGGAGTTAGTGAATTCATGATTTCATGAGAAATAATTTTCATTAAGTTTTCCCAGGTATCCTTTTCTTTTTTGTCTAAAACATTTTGTATCGAGTCTAATAGGACAATAAAGTATTCTTGGTCATGACTTACTGTTTTTGAAGTTTGTAGCATGAACGTCTGTTTATTTTCATTCTCTATTTGGAGGTCAATAGACCCTTTCGATTCTTTGAACCCAAGTTGGGTAATATGATTGGTCAATGAAGGTAGTAATCGGTTGAGATTGTACCATGTCTTTACTTTTGGGATGTCAAATAGTTCAGAGAAATAATTGTTGACAAGGAAAAGCTCCCACGTATCTACCTTTCTTTCAAAGATGATAATTCCTGTTTCTAAGCTGTTTAATATGTTGAGGTAAACGAGTTCTTTAACCTCATTTTTCATTTGGTCATTTTGCAATTTGTGATAGAGCTTTTGCAGATTGTCAAAAGTGTCGTTTTTTTGAGGTTTGGAAGTCTTTAAGCTATAGTCTTCATAGAGCATAGCAAGGACGACCCTGTCTATGGTATTGTAGTACTTTTTCTGAAAGTAGTAAAACTCAACAAATAGCATGATAATTACGAAGCTAATCAATACAAGGGAGTAGTTAAGTTTCTGTTCAAAGACAACTACTGCTAAAAGCCCGAGTAACAATATGGTGAAAATGCGTAAAAATGCTTTGATGTGGAATGACATAGCTAAAGTAACTTTAATTTTTAATATTGTATTTTTCTAATCGTCTATAAAGTGCAGCTCTTGACAAACCAAGTTCTTCTGCCGTTTGGGATATATTTCCCTCGTGTTTTTCAAGGCATTTGACGATAGAAATACGCTCCATATCTTGTAGGGTATTTTCTTCTTGATTTTGGGGTATGACCATTGTTAAAGAAATACCGAAATCGCTTATTGCCAAATCATTTTCTTCAGATAAGATCATCGCTCGTTCAATTCGGTTTTGCATTTCCCGAATATTACCCTTCCAATCGTACTGTTCAAGTGTTTCAAGGACATCTGTTTTGATATTGGGAATCGCGCGGTCGTATTTGTTTGCATACTGTTCCAGAAAGAAATTGACAAGGGGAATGATATCTTCTTTGCGTTCGCGCAATGGAGGTAGATTCAAAACAACCGTATTGATTCGATAGTATAAGTCTTCTCTGAAGAGTTTGTTTTGTACTTCTTGTTCTAAGTCAGTATTCGTAGCTGTAATGATGCGTATATCCACTGCTCTCTGTTTAGATTCTCCCAGTCGAATCACACTTTTTGATTGGATCACTTGAAGTAATTTTGCTTGCAAGTGAAGGGGAACATTGCCAATTTCATCCAAAAAGATTGTACCGCCATTGGCCGCTTCGAATCGACCTTCTGTATCCTGTTTAGCATCTGTAAAAGCGCCTTTAGCATAACCAAACAATTCACTTTCAAATAAATTCTCATTGAGTGAGCCTAAGTCAACGTGAATAAATGGCTTATCACGACGTGTAGAATTGTCGTGGATGTGTTTGGCAAGGACATATTTTCCCGTACCATTCTCTCCTAAGATTAAAGCATTAACATCTGTTTTGGCTACTCTATTTGCCATATTGTACACCTTTTCAATCGAAGGTGCTTGACCGACAAACACATTGTCTTTTTCTGGTAAGGCTAAGGCCATTGCTTTTTTCTTGCGAGTTTGTTTGATTGCTACTTTGATGGTTTCTACTAAAGTTTCATTGCTCCAAGGCTTTAGTATATAGTCAATAGCCCCAAGCTTGATGCCCTCCACTGCAGTTTCAACATTTCCATAGGAAGTCATCAGTATAATTTGCGTTTTCGGAGAGATGCGCTTTATTTCTTTAAACCAAAATATACCCTCTTTTCCGTCTTCAAATCCAACTCTAAAATTCATGTCCAAAAGGATAACGTCCACTTCTTCTGTTGAGATGTATTCGATAGCCTTTTTTGGGTTCGTATTCGTATTTACTGTTTCGAAATGACGTTTTAAAAGCATTTTTGCAGCTATTAGAATCTCAGTGTTGTCATCGAGAATTAAAATATTAGCAATTGTTTTTTTCATAGTTAGTGGACGGTTTTACAAAATCGAACATTAAGGTGTTCATTATCGAACAGTCTGCTTTAGGTTCCATCTTGCAAGTTGTTGAATAATATGTTGTTAGCAATTCTTTATTAATTGGTATAGTTTTCCTTTTAAATACTTGAAAAAGAAAGACATGGATAGAGCATTGCCTCGTAAAAATAGAAAAAAAGTTAAAGTAATTGCAATTGTTGTAGCAATATTACTTTTAACTTTCGCTACTTATAAAACTTTCTTTCAAAATATCGCTTTGAATGTTGAGAGAAAAGAAGTTCGCATACGTGCGGTTGAGGAAGGTTTTTTTGAGGATTATATTTCCTTTCAGGGACAGGTTGAGCCTCTGCACTCCATGTTGATAAATATAGTTGAGGGAGGTGCTATTCAAGAGTTATTCATTGAGAATGGTGCGTTTGTAAAACAAGGAGACCCCTTAGTGAGATTGTATAATCCAAGTACGGAGTACAACTTTATGTCGCAGGAAAATGCGTTAATTGAGCAAATGAATAATCTGAATGTCAGTAAGATGAATATACGAAATCAAGAGATTAACTTGACAAAAGATCTTATTAGTGTTCAACATGATTATAAGGAGGCAGAGTTAATGTATGAGTTGAACAAAAAACTATATGATCAAGAGGTATTGTCGAAAAGTGATTGGGAACGCACAAAGGAATCTTTTCGTTATCAACAAGAGCGCAAGGCCTTAATCGAAGAAAGTATTAGCAAAGAAAAGCAGACAAGTGCTGTTCAGCTTACTCAGATAGAGCAATCTATGGTTGTCATGCAGAAGAGTCTTGTAAAGTTAAGAGAAAACAAAGAAAATTTCTTATTGACAGCTCCTATATCGGGTCGATTGTCATCTTTTGATGTAATTTTAGGAAAAACCTATGCTGCAGGTGAGAGCATTGGAAAGATAGACGTTATGAAGGGGTATAAATTAGTAGCACAGGTTGATGAGTTTTATCTTGAACGCATTCAGGTAGGTCAGAAAGGTCAAATCGATATGAAGGGACAATTGTTAGGGGTTGAGGTAAAGAAGATTATTCCGGAGGTAAAAAAGGGAAGGTTCGAAGTACAATTGGAGTTCTTAACAGATAAAGAATTGAAGCTTCAGGAAGGAAGCACCTTTGGTGTAAAATTATTCCTATCTGGAAAAGAGAAAAGACTTTTATTGGCAAAGGGTAATTTTTACCAAGAGACATTAGGAGAATGGGTTTATGTCGTAAAGAACAATAGAGCTGAACGAAGAAAAATAGAAATAGGTAGAGAAAATCCAGCCTATTATGAGATAGTATCGGGGTTACAGCCAGGGGAAGAAGTGATAATATCGAGTTATAAAGATTATTTGAGAGTTGAATATTTAAATATTAAAAATTGAGATTATGGTAATACAGATTAAAGATATGTCTCGTGTGTTTCAAACAGAAGAGGTAGAGACAACAGCCCTTAATAAAGTGAATCTTGAGGTGAGAAAAGGAGAGTTTATCTCTGTAATGGGACCTTCAGGTTGTGGAAAGTCAACGTTGCTTAATATCATCGGATTACTTGATAGTGTAACAGGAGGTAGCTATCTCTTGTTAGACAAAGAAATGGTTGGACTAACTGAAGGACAGCGTTCACAAGTAAGAAAAGAGAATATTGGTTTTATCTTTCAGAACTTTAACTTGATAGATGAGTTATCAGTGTACGATAATATAGAGCTGCCTTTACTTTATAATAAAGTGGGGAGCAGTGAGCGCAAAAAGCGTGTAATGGAAATTGCAGAACGCTTAAATATTGTACACCGATTGAAACATTATCCTCAACAATTGTCAGGTGGTCAACAGCAGCGTGTTGCGGTAGGACGTGCTTTGGTTACAAATCCCAAGATTGTTTTAGCCGATGAGCCAACTGGAAATTTAGACAGTAAAAATGGGGGAGAAGTTATGGAGTTGTTAACTGAACTTCATCAACAGGGAGCGACTATAATTATGGTGACTCACTCTAACCATGATGCATCTTATTCAGAGCGTACTATTTTGATGAAAGACGGTATGATCCTATCTGAAAAGATCAATACAAAGATTGTTGATGTTTTTGCAGAATAAATTATGGTACGTATAATAATTAGTTTCTTCTTGTTTTTAATGTCTTGGGTGATGAGTGCCCAAACGACAAAAACAGTTGATATAACAGGGAGTATTGTTGCTCTGGATGTGTCTTACCCTATTAACGTCTATGTCGATGCGACGAAGGACGATAATGTCATAAAGGTTGAAGCAAAGGAAGATGTAATTGAGTATATCTCTGTAAGGCAGGTAGGTCAGAAAGTTGTTGTTGATGTAGATACTAAAAGTAAACGAAGAAATCTGGGAATTGGAACTGTAAATGTCTACCTCAGCCAAAAGAGTATTGAAAAGTTTTCGGTTAGTGCTGTTGCAAAAGTATATGTAAGCGGGAGGATGAAAGTGAATAGCCTTACTGTAGGCGTTGATGCGAATGGTGGTCTTCAAGGAGATTTTCAGGCAAATTCAGTGAGCTTGAATATAGATTCTGCTGGATGGTTTAAAGGGAATATATCAGCAACTTCTATAAAGGCAAATATAGATTCTGCTGCTAAGGTTACTGTCAGTGGAGATGTAGAGTCGCTAACTGTTAATGTCGATAGTGCAGCAACATTTGACGGTAAAGACTTAAAGGCTAAAAACGTCAAAGTGGAAGCAGATTCAATGGGGAAAGCATTGGTATATCCTACAGAAAGCCTAAATGCTTATGCAGATTCAATGGGAAAAGTGGTCTATTATAACACACCGAAAGAATTAAAGAAATATACTGACTCAATGGGGTCTGTGAAATCAAAGTAATAATGTTGCAGAATTGGCTTAAACTATATATTGCGTTCATCAATAAATCAAGGTATTTTTTCTTGTGGAATATCTTGGGATTAGCACTTGGAATCAGTGCGGTTGTACTTGGGACTATTCACTATCAAGATGAATATGGGTATAACCGTTGGATACCTGAGGTGGATAAGATATATGAAGTAAATATTGATGTAGGTACAGAAGCCAATTCAATTTATATACCTGCAGGGGTTGGGCCTTCTTTACAGCAAAATAGTTTGGTTGACAACTATTGTTATTTTGCAGTAGAGTACCTCGAATTTTATGCAGCAAGCACACTAAGTAATCGTGTGCAAAAGGGGATATTGAATACACAAAGGAGCTTTTTTGACTTTGTTCCCTTCGATTTTGTCTATGGAAGGGCAGATGAGGTTTTTCAAGATGACTATTCTATAGCTATCTCGAATGAGGTCGCTCAGTTTTTTTTTGGCGATAAGAATCCAATTGGCGATACGTTGTCTTTGGCTCATCAGCCTTATATAGTAAGAGGAGTGTATCAACTGAATAAGAATGTGACTATTCGACCACAGGTGGTACTGGCTAATATGGAATGGCATAAGGAGGAAAGTAAATCACTGTGGCAAGAAAATATTGGAGGCTTACTGGTAAAGATGAAGCACGAGGGAGATACGCTTTTGGTTTCAAGATATTTAGCAGATACATTTAAGCAACAAAAGCGAGCGAATAAGTTTTTTGATGAAGGAGAAGATGTTTCAGTTAGTTTATCCTCTTTTAGAGAAGGTAGGTTTGTTTCTAAACAGACTGCCCTTTTGGAAGGTAAGACAAAGCATGATACTGTTAACCTAATCACTGCTTGTTCTATTCTCATTTTTATACTGAGTATTCTAAATTATATCATATTAAATCAAACAAGTGTTTTAATAAGAGCCAAAGAGTTTAGTATTCGAAAAATAGTGGGAGCAAGTAAGTTTCAACTCGTTTTTCAGATCGTGTTTGAGACACTGCTCAACTTAATCTTATCACTACTTGTCACATTGGTATTTATAGAAATTAGCTTACCCGTATACAATCAGTTTTTGCACAAGACATTGCTGTTTTCTTTTGTTGAGTCATTTGATATTATCGCTATAATTAGTGTTGTTGTTATAGTATTAGGGGGATTTATCCCCGCTATTTATGCTAATTATATTACTCGTAAGCATATTGTCAATAAGGTACAGGGTTCATTATTGATTTCGATGAAATGGCGTATGTGTTTGGTTGTTTTACAGTTGATCATTGCCTTTTTCTTTATGATAGGAGCCTTGATTATTCACAGTCAGGTGGAGTATGTTAAGCGTCAACCATTAGGATTTGAATACGAGGAGGTTTTGCAAGTCAAATTATATACACAGCAAATTAGGCGTAAGTTCTACAAAGGAGAGAAGATAATCGACCAGATTAAAGAGATTAAAGGGGTTGACGGAGTTGCCTTATCTACTTTGTCATTTAAGAGCAAGTCAATGAGTAGTAATCATATAGCTTATTTTGGGCAACAGTTAGTAAGTGATTTTGTACTTGAAGGGGTAGATGACGAGTATCTTACATTAATAGGTTCGCGTGTTTTAGCTAAAGAAGTAGATATTCCTTCAGAAGTATCTACTGTTGTAGTTAATCAAAAGTTTGTTCAAAAAATGGGAGTTCCTATAGAGGAGGTTATAGGAGAAGTAATTTCATTTGAAGGAGTTACTTATGTTATAGAATCAGTTATAGCGGATTTTTACAATAGTGGATTTGAACAAAGAGTAAAGCCAACTATCTTTTTTAAATGGCGAGATATAGAATTTCTTCCCTATATGATAGAATCTTTATCAATTAAGATTGATAAGGACGAGAGTGAGGAAACAATGGAAAGGATTTTAGCTTACTGGATTGTGAATGTGGATGTGGAGTATCCATTCGAAGTGATGACGATTAAAGATCATATCGCTTTTACTTATGAAAGGGTAATTTCTCAACGCAATATGTTTGTCCTTTGGAATTTAGCAGTAGTGCTTATTTCACTTTTTGGATTATATGCAACATTGTCTTTTGTATTGGAACAGAAGATGAAGGAATTGGTTATCCGAAAAGTATTGGGAGCAAGTACAAGAACGCTTTTGATACAGTTGATATTTCCTTTTATAATAGCTGTTTTTATCTCTTTCTGTATCGCTGCTGTACCCACTTTCTTATTGATGGATAAATGGTTGCAACGCTTTGTATACAAAGAGGGTATATCATTTATGCCTTTTGTTATTTCCTTTCTTGTGCTGTTATTTATTGTGACAGCTATATTGTTACTGAAGGTATTGAAGGCTTTGAATTTTAAAGTAATAAACTATTTAAAACACGAATAGAGATGCTAAAGAACTGGTTGAAAATTTATTGGTACAATACGATGAAGCACAAGATGTACTTCTTGTTGACAGTGGTAGGATTGGCGATTGGTATTGCGTCAATTACATTGGCATCGTTATATTATCTGGAAGAGAAGAGCTATAATCAATGGAATCCGAATAAGGATGAGGTCTATGTAATTGAGAATTTAGGTAAACGAATGATGTATAGTTCACAACCTTTGACTTTAGGAAGGTATATTCACGATAATTCAGGCGCTGTAGAATCTTATATGTATTATGGATATTATAGATCAGTGACTGTTAATCGCAATGGAAAGTCTTTTGAAGTAAAGAAAGCACTTGATTCACAGAATACCTTTTTTTCATTCTTTCCCTATGATTTTGTATATGGTAATGCACAGACAGCATTAGTTAATTTGAATGATGTAGCATTAGAAGTGACTTTGGCTGAACGTATATTTGGTCAAGGGGTTAACCCTATTGGACAGGAGATTTTATTCGATGATCAGAACTATATTGTAGCAGGAGTATACGAAATTGGAAAGAAGAGAAGTTCGTTGATGCCTGAATTAGTGACTCATTCGTTAACGCAAGAAGCAATGACTAACAATGATTGGGGATCAGCCAGTACTCCAATGCTTGTTAAAACAAAAGATACTCATAGAGTAAGTGAAATCATCGAAAGTGTGATAGATGACAATCTCTATGCGGGAGCAGCCAAAGATAAAGGGATGAGTTTAGATGAGTATAAGAAAACCGTAATTGGTGATATGCTTACCAGACCTACTTTTTACTCTTTGAAAGATATACATATGATGAATGGCAAATACTTCTTTTCAGAGGCGAGCGCAAATTTGAATTTGTTGTATATAACAATTGGTTTATCTGTTGCTTTACTACTACTCTCGATTTTTAATTATATCAATTTGAGTTTAACCCAAATGATGGAAAGAGGCAAAGAAATAGGAGTACGTAAAGTATTAGGGGCAAAGCGAATGGATATTTATTTACAATGCATTTTTGAGTCGTCCTTAATGGTTCTCACAAGTTTTGTATTGGCTATTTGCGTTATGGAATTACTGTTGCCTTAAATCAATATATTCTTGAATGTAAATATTAGTATCTCTTTTATACAGCATATATTTATTATAGTAGCTATTCTGATAGTGGTTATCGTGCTTTGCGGATTTGTCCCTGCTATGTATATCTCAAGACATAAAGCAATCAGTGTGCTGAAGGGGCGTATTGCTAATGATGCAAAGGGTAGCTTAATGCGTAACAGCTTATTGGTTTTGCAGTTTGTTATCGCTTGTTTTTTTATTATAGGCTCTATAATTATTAATAAACAAGTTAATTATATGCTCAACAAAGATCTCGGGTTCAAAGGAGATCAAATTATTTCAGTTCCTTTCTTATCAGAGACAAAATACGATAGCATTCGCTTTGATAAGTACAATAATTTTAAAACGGAAGTACAGAATGTAACTGGTGTAATTAATGTAACAGCTTCTTCAATGGTTTTTGGTCCATTAGGTGGTAGAAACGTGTTTTCTTTTTTTGAAAAGGGAGAGGACAAATTATTGGTTAGTCGCATTGTTTTAGATTATGATTATCTTGATGTTATGCAGATTAAACTTAAAGAGGGAAGAATGCTCTCAGATCAATTTGCATCAGACAGTATCAATAATGTTTTAGTCAATGAGGCATTTATCGAAATGTTTAATATCAAAGAACCTATTAATTCAGAAATAGTCAGTAATAAAAAGAAATATACAGTAGTAGGAGTTATACAAAACTTTAATTTAAGTGGTGTAGAGAATGGTATTAACCCTCAAGTATTTGCACATCACGCAACTTTTCAGGGTGCTAAGGGACTGTTTGAAGAGGTGTCAATCAAAGTAGAGCCAGAGCGAGTAGAACAAGTATTGAAGGACATAGAGAAACTATGGCTAAAGTACAATAATGAGAGTAAGATTCCTTTCGATTATGAGTTTGTAGACAAGCAGTTTGCCAAGACTTTTGACCGGGTATTATTAGAACGAAAGATGTTTGGTGTATTGAGCAATATTGTTGTATTCATTGCTTTATTTGGATTGTTTGCAGTATCGTCTTTTACGATAGGAACAAAGCTAAGAGAAGTAGCTATCCGCAAGGTACTTGGAGCTGAGACAACAGGCTTACTAAGACAGTTGTCGTATCAGTATGTTGTTTATTGTTTGGTTGGATTTGGTATAGCAGTATTCCCGAGTTATTACTTTTTAAATAAGTGGTTGGCAAACTATGCTTATCGCATAGAGATTGGATGGGGTGTGTACGTGTATAGTTTATTGTTGATTTTAGGATTGACATTGTTGATTGTTATCAGTCGTGCTTATAAGGCGACAAGAGTAGATGTATTAAAGTATATCAAATACGAATAAAAATGTTAAAGAACTGGTTGAAAATATATTGGTCTAATGTGTTGAAGAATAAAATCTATTTTATTCTGACATTAGTAAGTTTAGGGGTGGGGTTTGCTTCTGTTATACTGTCTTTTGTACATTATAGAGAAGAGGTTTCTTATGATCAAGATAACCCGAATAAAGACAATATCTTCACAGTAGAGTCTATTCTGAATACAGATACAAGTTGGATGAAGTTGCCTTATCCCTTTGGCTCTAAGCTACAAGAAGAGTCTTCTCATATCGTTGATTATACGTATATGGATAACTATTATGGGGAAGGAAAAATAGCTATAGGAGGAGTGATAAGAGAGGTAGAGAAGGTAGGTTTTGTAAAGTCTAACTTTTTTAGCTTTTTTCCATCAGAGATTATAAAAGGAGATAGAAGTAATCCATTTAGCGGACCTAATACTGCAGTGATTGCAGAGGAGTATGCAAAGCAATTGTTTGGAGATGAAGATCCAATAGGTAAAACCGTAGTTTGTTATAAAGAAAACTATGTCATTAGTGCTATTTATAAGTTAAAAGAGAGAAGAAGTTCTGTGATGGCTAACATTCTGGTTAATGCAGTAGATCAGTATGAAAAAGAGGGGATAGAACAATGGGGCAACTATAATTCAACTATTTGGTTAAAGTTAGATGATGCTAAGTATACAGCTGAAGTAGAGTGGCTGATAAAAGATATTTTGATTAGGTATGTATATGCGTCATTGGCTCAGGATAAAGGTATGAGTTTAGAGGAGTACATGGTAGAAGAAGAAGGAGTGACCTTGGACGAATTTAGAGCACTAAAGGACAAAGGGTATAAATTACATATTTTATCAGAACAAAGAATGCAGAAGAGATCTGAATTAAGTGGTACACCTGAAGGGGCAACTAATGTTGGGAGATTAAATATAATTATCGGACTTTCTCTGCTGATATTGATATTATCAGTGTTTAACTATATCAACTTAAGTACTGCTCAGGCAATCAGTCGTACACGAGAAGTAGGAATTAGAAAGACATTAGGTGCGACTAAGAAGAACCTTATTTTTCAAGGGTTATTTGAAGCTTTCATCACATCAGCATTAGCTTGTATCATTGCCTTTGTATTGATTGAATTTACAATACCTTGGTTAAGGGTTTTTCTCAATTCACAGATGGAAGTAGAAGGAGCTTATATATTGCCGTGGTTATTGTTGTTCATGGTATGTGTGATTCTTTTGGTCGGTATCATTCCTGCTTTATTTACTGCGAGTTTTAAAACGTTAGAGGTGCTAAAAGGCGAGGTAAATAAGAGTAAGAAAGGCAAGACATTAAAGAACGTTATGTTAGTCGTGCAGTTTACGGTGGCTTGCTTTTTTATGGTGGGTAGTTATATCGTATATGAGCAGGTGACATATATGATGAATAAGGATCTTGGATTTAAGGGAGATCAAGTTGTCATTATTCCTTATTTATATAAAGGACCTCATGGAGAGAAGCTGAATGTTTATCACTCTCTTAAGGAAGAGATAATGACACTAAATGGGGTTGAAGATATTTCGATTGCTTCTATTGGTATCGGTAGTAATTTCGGTAGTTCATCTAGTTTTTTGTACAAGGGCAATAGGGTGCAGGGGATCAATGTAGGAATGGATTATAACTATTTAGATGTATTAGATATTAAAATGAAAGAGGGTAGAAGTTTGTCGTCTGAATTTTCCACTGATTCTATCTCTAATATATTGATTAGTGAGCGCACTGTTTACGAGATGAAAGAAGAGAATCCTATAGGGAAGACTATAGAGTGGAACGATAGAAAATTAACTATAGTGGGAGTCGTTAAAGATTTTAATCTATATAATTTGAAAGCCGATTATGCTCCTCTTGTTTTCTTTAGTTTAAAAACCATTTCATGGGTGGGATTAAATAGCAGACAGATTACAGTCAAAGTTAAAGGAGATAATGTTGAAAAAACGATGAATGAAATAGCAAAGATATGGGAGAGAAGAGATGTTTCAGAAGAGCCTTTTAGTTATGAGTTTTTGAATAAAAAGTATGCAAAGACATTTAACAATGTAAAGAAAGAGAGAGACGTTTTTCTAACGCTTAACGCAATTGTTGTGTTTATCGCCTTATTTGGACTGTATAGCTTGGCTTCTTTTAATATTAATAACCGCTTAAAGGAAGTAGCTATTCGCAAAGTATTAGGAGCAAGTGCTTCAAGTTTGCTAAAGCAGTTATCGATGCAATATGTAATGATGTGTTTAATAGGATTTGGTATAGCTATATTCCCGAGTTATTACTTTTTGAATAAGTGGTTAAGTGATTATGCTTTTAGAATTGATATCAGTGTCATGCCTTTTGTAGTGAGTCTTTTACTAATTCTCTTATTAACAGGGATAGTTGTTTTTATTAAAGCCTGGTCAGCGACGAAGATCAATGTATTGAAGTACATCAAGTATGAATAACCATAAAACAAATTTAAATATGAAAAAAATAGTCATGTTCTTCTTATTAGTAGGAGGAAGTGTATTTGCACAGTCAAAAGAAACACGTCAAGTGAACGATTTTAGTTCCGTTAAATCTTCACAGGCAATAGAAGTAAACTTTACTTACGGTGAGTCGAAGAGTGTAGTAGTTGAGGTGGAGAAATCTGAGAATATGAAAGATGTAAAGACGGAGGTTACTGCTACAGGAGAATTGCAGATTTATATTGAACAGAAGAAGAAAAACAGAAAGAACTGGGGCTTTAATTCGAGTGAATTTGGCAAAGTAACAGTAACCGTTAGTAATCCTACTTTAGAAGGAGTAAGAGCATCATCTTCATCTAAGTTTAACTTATTGAACAAGGTTATTGCAAAGTCATTTGACGTGAAGACGAGTAGTTCAGCAAAGTTTACAGGAGCGTTAGTACAAGCTGATAATTTGAATATTGAATGTAGTTCATCTTCTAAAGTGCAAGGTGAGTTTGAAGTGATGAATAAGACTTCTGCAAGCGCTAGCTCTTCTGCGAGTATAGATATCTCTTTAAAGACAAGTGATGTAAGTCTTGGAGTGAGTAGTTCTGCAAGAATGAGTTTATCTGGAAAGGCTGATTCAGTGAATGCTACTGCGTCAAGCAGTGGGAATATAAAAGCTGGTGACTTTACAACTAAGGTATTAGAAGGCAAGGCAAGTTCGTCTGGTTCTATGGTGTTTAATGTAACTGATGAGGTATCTGGTAGAGCGAGTTCTTCAGGACGTGTTTTATATACAGGAGGAGCTAAGATAGTGAGTTCAAACACTTCCTCTTCAGGACAAGTAAAAAATATAGATTAATTAAATAAATAAGGATTCTAATGATTAACAACTGGTTTAAGTTATATCTAAGGTATTTCTGGAAGAATAAGTTCTTCACTATTTTAAATGTTCTGGGATTATCTATTGGGGTAACTGCCTTATTATTAGTATTAATATATTGGCATAATGAACATAGTTACAATCAATGGAATCCTTACAAGGATAGAGTATATGAGGTTTATAGTGCGGGGTTTGAAGATGGGGAAATAAGTCCTTGGTTACCTGCTCCTATGGCGACGCAAATTGAGGAGCTTTCAGATGTTGTTGAATCATATACTTTTTTGTGGAACTTCACTCGCAGAAAGAGTATTGTCGTTGGAGATAAGCAAGATTTTATATTTAATATAGCTGATCACCAGGCTTCTTATCTCGATATGTTTCCTTTTCCTGCAGTATATGGGTCTATAAAGAGCTATCAAGATAATAAAGACAATGCTATCGCATTAGAACATCAACAAGCTATTCGCCTATTTGGTGAAGGAGTAGATCCAGTTGGAAAAGAGATTGAATTAGATGGAGGAAAGCATGTTGTTGTTCGTTTAGTTTATCAAATTCCTTCGGCGACATCTAATGCTCCTAATGCACTTGTATCTTATGGAGCAGAGCAGATGATTAAAGATAATATCAATATTTGGGGTGATTATAATTATAATATCCTGATAAAATTAAAAGAGGGCGTTCAACTCGATATAGTAAAAGACAGAGTCATCAATACACTTTATCAACCTTTCTTAACAAGTTATGCTAAAAGTGAGGGGATTACCGAAGACGAGTACCGTGCGAAGTATCTGAAGGAAGATCAGTACGTGTTTTTTGATTTAGAATCTGCTCATCTTAATCCGAAATCTCAGATATATGGAAGTGGGAGTAATGCAAAGAAAATATTGACGAGTATGTTAGTTGTTTCTTTGTTGTTATTGCTATTGTCTATTTTCAATGCTGTTAACTTAAGCATGGTACAGAGTTTCAAACGTGCAAGAGAAGTAGGTATTCGAAAGGCATTAGGAGGTGCGAGATCAAATATAATCAGTCAATTTGTGTTTGAATCCCTTTTGACAATTCTCATGTCTCTTATAATCGCTTTGTTTTTAGTGGAATTGTTGTTGCCATATTTTAATTTATTAGTAGACAGAGCACTTGTTTTCTATATAAGTGATTTTATAGTTGAATTGTCTATTGTGGTCGTTGTTATACTTTTATTATCAGCTATATTACCTGCTCTTTTCGCCGCATCTTTTAATCCCTTGAAAGTGCTAAAAGGAAACTTTGTAAGAAGTAAATCAGGAGTTGTTATTCGCAATATCTTCTTGGTCTTGCAATTTGTTATTGCCTTCTTCTTTTTGACGATAGCTTTGTTTATGAATAAGCAAATAACGTATCTCATAAATCAAAACCTTGGATTTAAAGGGGAGCAAATTGTAAATATAAAATACGAACTATCGGGCTTCCAAAATCGAGATGAGGTATTTAGGGACTTTAAGGACGACTTTTTAAAGATTCAAGGAGTAGAAGGAGTAACTGCTCATTCTTTTAAAATTGGACAACAATTAGGAAGTTCTTCTACTAATTTCATTGGAGATGTTTCATTGCATAGTGGTAATATAGTTGTAGATCATAGCTTTTTAGATGTTATGGGAATTCAATTAAAGGAAGGAAGGTTTTTTGATCCAGAGTTACGGACGGATAATAGTGAAAAGGTCTTAGTTAATGAAGCATTTGAGAAGGCATTTAATTTTAAAGAGGGAGTGATTGGCAAAGAGATTCGTTGGAATAATAGAGTATTTCAGATTATTGGTGTTGTCAAGAATTTTAATTTACACGGTTTTAATACGGAAGTATCACCTCAAACTTATTTCTTAGGTGACTCAGTAGGATGGTTTCATCATCTGTTAGGAACTATATCTGTCAAGCTGAAGACAGATGATGTGCAAGGTACATTATTTCGTATAGAGAAGTTTTGGAAAGATCGCGTAGAGCCAGTATACCCTATGGAATATGGTTTTGCAAATGAACAGTTTGCCAATACGTACCGCCAAGCAACGTATCAAAAAACACTGTTCTTTGTACTAATGAGTATATCTGTATTTACTGCACTTATAGGGCTATTGTCTATTGTGTCGTTCAGTATTGAGAATAGATTAAAAGAAGTTGCTATCCGAAAAGTTATGGGTGCCGATTCGAGAAAGTTGACTGTTGCTTTGTCGAAAAGTTTTATGCTGTACTGTGTACTCGGATTCTGTATCTCTGTGTACCCTGTTTATTTTGCTGTTCAACTGTGGTTAGAAGATTTTGCATACCGTGAAGCAATAACGGCAGTGCCTTTTATAATAGCATTTAGTAGTTTGTTTTTATTATCTATCCTATTAGTGATATGGAAGGCAAGGAAGGCAACGCGTATTGACGTTTTAAAATATATAAAGTATGAGTAAGAATTGGTGTTTAGTATTGACTATTCTGTTCAGTGTTGTCGGAGTAGCTCAGGAGAAGTGGACTTTGGAGTACTGTGTAGAAAAAGGAAAAGAGAATAGTTTAAAACTAATGGTAGCTGCTTTAGAAACACAAGTTGTAGAGCGTCAGAAACAAAGTGTAGTTTCCTATTATTTACCCAATATCGGAGTAAATGGCAATCAAGGTTATAATTTTGGATCAGCAATTGATCCGACGACTAATAGCAGAGTCAGTTCAAATATGGCATCTACGCAGCTTTCTTTGGATGCTAATGTAGAGCTTTTTAACTGGTCTAATATTGTGAAATATCAACAAGAGAGCTTGGCCTTGAATATGTCAGAACTTTCTGAACAAGAAGTTTTGTTTCACTATCAGAGTTCTTTGCTTCTTCGCTTTTATGAGATAGTAGGCTTGCAAGAGTATTTGAAAATCCAAGTAGAACAATTGAAGAATAGTGAGACAAATTACAAGCGCGTATTAAAAGAAGTAGATGCTGGAGCTAAGCCTAATAGTGATTTGTATGACATTGAGTATATTTATAACAGCGAGCAAATAGCAATAGAAAGAACCCAAAATAACCTGTATAATCAAAAGTTACAGTTTTTACATTTCCTCAATATGAGTGACAGTCAAGTGGAGTTATTTGAATTAGTAAATAACACGGAATCTATTGGACTTTTTACGGATTATTTGTTTAATCCAAGGTTGGAAAAACAACGTTTAAATAGCCTTTTCTTGCAAAAAGAGAAGCAATTGATAAGTTCTCAAAGTTTACCAAAACTTTCTGTAAGTTATCAATATGGATCATTCTATTCAAAACCTTTTAATACAGCTTTAGATGCACAGGTGAATGCCTTCTCTAAGCAGTTAGGCGACAACAAAAGTCACTATGTTGGTATCCGCCTTAGTATTCCTGTTTTTACGGGAGGAGTTGTGATTAGGCAGGTGAGAACAAAGAATACTGAAATAGCACTTAACGATTTGAAAATTAAGGAAATTGAGCTTGAATTAAACAACGAAAATACACAGTTAGAACACGAGATTCAGCAATTAAAAACACTGGAGAAAAACTTGATAAAAAGTATTGAAATGTCCGAAAAGTCATTTACGACAACACAAGTGAAATACGAAAATGGCAAGGTAGATATCTTCTCTTTTAATTCAGCAAAAAACCAATTGCTTACTTCTCAATATGCATTGGTGAAGAATAACTTAGATCGTCAATTTTTAGAAAAAAGATTAGCGTTGAATAATAGCAATAAGCTCTGATACTGAGTTTAAAGGCTTATTTGTATTTAGAATATATTAACACTAAAATCTCAATATTTCCTATTATCTTTGCATATAAGTGTTATCATATTAATTTGTTGAAAACTAATCTTATATAATGAAATTAGAGAGAAAAGAGATTCTTAAAGCTTTAGAGACTATATCTGTAGCTGGAGAAGGGAAAAATATGGTTGAAAGTGGTGCAGTAGCTAACGTAATGACTTTCGGAGACGAAGTAGTTGTTGATTTAGTTTTATCTACACCAGCATTACATATCAAGAAAAGAGCTGAAGTAGATGTGATGAAAGCTATTCACGATCACGTCTATGAAAAAGCTAAGGTTAAAGTTAATATCAAGATTGAAGCTCCTGAAAAACCTGAGATCAAAGGAAAAGCAATTCCTGGCATAAAGAATATCGTTGCGATTTCATCAGGTAAAGGTGGTGTGGGTAAATCTACTGTAACTGCTAATCTTGCTGCAACATTGGCTAATATGGGCTTTAACGTGGGGGTATTAGATGCAGATATCTATGGTCCGTCAATGCCTATTATGTTTGACGTTGAAAGTGCAAGACCTATTTCAGTTGAGGTAGATGGTAAATCTAAGATGAAACCGATCAACGCCTATGGAGTAGAAATACTTTCTATTGGATTTTTTACAAAAGGGGATCAAGCTGTTATCTGGAGAGGTCCAATGGCAGCAAAAGCATTGAATCAAATGATTTTTGACGCTGATTGGGGTGAATTAGATTTCTTATTGATAGACTTACCTCCTGGAACTGGAGATATTCACTTATCTATTATGCAGTCATTACCTATAACAGGTGCTGTTGTTGTATCAACACCTCAAGCAGTTGCTTTAGCAGATGCTAAGAAAGGTGTTTCTATGTTTATGTCTGAAAGTATCAATGTACCAGTACTTGGTATCGTTGAAAATATGGCATATTTTACTCCTGCTGAACTACCTGAGAATAAGTATTATATTTTCGGAGAGAACGGTGCGCGTAATTTAGCCAAAGATTTAGACGTTCCTTTCTTAGGAGAAGTACCTATTGTACAAAGCATTCGCGAAGCTGGTGACTTTGGTCGCCCAGCAGCTTTACAAAATGACACGGTAGTAACAAACGTGTTCGAAGAAGTAACAAGAAATGTTGTAGAACAAGTTGTGAAGAGAAACGAATCTTTGCCTCCTACAGAAGCTATTAAAATAACTACCATGGCTGGTTGTTCAGCAGTAGGTAAAAAATAAGAATTAATCAATTGAAAACTATGGCATCAGAAACTATCAGAGAAAATGTTATGAAGGCGTTAGATGAAATACGCCCATTTTTGCAAACAGACGGAGGAGACATCACTTTAATCGATATTGTTGATGATAAACACGTTAAAGTTCGTTTAGAAGGGGCTTGTACTGCATGTAGCGTAAATCAAATGACTTTAAGCGCTGGTGTTGAAACTACTATTAAAAAGTACGCACCAGAGATTGAATCTGTAGTTAATGTTGGATAATAATATTTAAGGTCAATCAGTTAATAAGGCATTCATGGTGTTTTTTACTGCTGATTGACTTTTATCATTTCTAATAATCACTGCAAAGTTGAACTTTGCACTAAAGTAAACACTACATCATGATCGAGACAGATATAATTATTATTGGAGCTGGGCCAACGGGGCTATTTGCTGTATTCGAAGCAGGGCTTTTAAAATTAAAATGTCATTTAATTGACGGGTTACCACAACCTGGAGGACAATTAACTGAGTTATATCCAAAAAAACCAATCTTTGATATTCCGGGCTATCCTTCTGTAGGAGCAGCGGAATTAATTGACAACTTGATGGAACAAATTAAACAGTTCCAACCTGGCTTTACTTTGAATGAAGTAGCCGAAACAGTTGAAAAATTAGAAGATGGAACTTTCATTGTTACAACTAACAAAGGGACAAAACACCACGGTAAGGCAGTTGCTATTGCTGGAGGATTAGGATCTTTTGAACCACGTAAACCAGAGTTAGAAAACTTAGCTTTTTACGAAGATAAAGGGGTTGAGTATTTCGTTAAAAAACCTGAAATGTTTGCTGGCAAGAAGATTGTTATTGCTGGTGGAGGTGACTCTGCTTTAGATTGGAGTATCTACCTTGCAGATCTTGCTGCGGAAGTACATTTAGTTCACAGACGTAACGAGTTCCGTGGAGCTTTAGATTCAGTAGAAAAAGTTCAGGCTTTAAAAGACCAAGGTAAGATTAATATGCTTACTCCAGGTGAAATAGTTGAATTAAAAGGAACGGATAAGTTAGAAGCTGTTGTCGTTGATATCGAAGGAGAAAAACGAGAAATCGCTTGTGACTATTTCATTCCATTGTTTGGTTTAACTCCAAAGTTAGGACCTATTGCAGATTGGGGACTTGAGATAGAAAAGAACGCTATTAAAGTTAATAATGCATTGGACTACCAAACGAATATTCCAGGTATTTACGCTATCGGTGACGTGAATATTTATCCTGGAAAATTAAAACTTATTTTATGTGGATTCCACGAAGCTACTTTGATGTGTCAAAGTGTGTATAATATGTTGAACCCAGGTAAGAAGTTCGTATTGAAATATACTACTGTTTCTGGAATTAATGGCTTTGATGGTACTCGTAAAGAGGCTGAAAAAGCTGTTGTAAAATCTATTGAATAGTTATGGCAGAAGATATTAAACTTACCATTATTGACAGAGATGGAGAAACACATATTGTGGATGCTCCTACTGATATGGGAATGAATGTGATGGAAGTGGTACGTGCATATGAACTTGCTCCAGAAGGTACTATTGGTATTTGTGGAGGTATGGCAATGTGTGCTTCATGTCAATGTTATGTCATCAATGGCGATGAGGTTGAGTTACCTGAAATGAACCCAGATGAGGAGGCTATGCTTTCCGAGGCGTTTAACGTTAAGGATAATAGTCGTTTAGGTTGTCAAATACACATTGAACCAAGTTTAGAAGGATTAGTTGTTCAATTGGCTCCTGAGAGTTAAACTTGTCAACTAAATGCAATATACCAAAAAGGGAATTACTTCAAGACGAAGTAATTCCCTTTTTTTATTTCACCTATTTTAGACCATAAAAAAAGCTTCATGTATTTAATGAAGCTTTTTGATATAATTAGAATGAAGTAGGATTATTCTCCTTCCTCAGATGAAATTTCCTTTTTATTAGATTTGCCTGCTTTGTTCTTTAATAGTTTGATGATTACAGGTAGTGTTGTCACTAATACTAAGAACAATACGATATACTCTATATAGTGTTTTAAGTTGATATCATAGCTTTCTAATAACCATACTTGCAAATAGTGCCCAGCGAAGATTAATGTAGTTGCCCACAAGAATGAACTAATCACATTGTAGAACATAAAACGTTTAACATCCATGCGAACAATTCCTGCGATAATTGGAGCAAATGTTCTTACAACAGGTAAGAAACGCGCAAAGATAATTGCTCTACCTCCGTGTCTTTCAAAGAATACTTTTGACTCGTATAAGTATTTCTTTTTGTAAATGAAATTATCTTTTACATTGTAGAGATAATTTCCACTCTTTGCCCCGAACCAGTAGCCAAAGGTATTTCCTAATATACCTGAGATAGCGACAAAAGTGGCAAGTAATGCAACATTGATAAAATCACTGTCAATATTGAAAAGTTCTTGCATTAGAGCAGTACTGTAAATACCTGATAAGAAAAGTAAACTATCTCCAGGTAAAAAGAAACCTGCAAATAACCCTGTCTCTGCAAATACAATAAATAGTACTACATAAATTCCAATTGAATGCCCTGCAATTTGTAAATTGATGTAAAACTCTGGGTTAATCAATTGGGAAATTTGAAATTCTTCCATAGTGTTTTTTTATAGTTTGTCTGTTTTATTCTTCTTGACTGTTTGTTTCAAATTTGTCTATCGCTGCTGTTGATAAACCATTCCCCAATACGTTTGTCATACTACGGCCCATATCGCAAAAATGATCAATTGGCAATATTAAAGCGATTCCTTCAGGTGGTATATTAAACATTGCACAAGTAGCTACAATAACAATCAAAGATGCACGTGGAACTCCTGCAACACCTTTACTTGTAACCATTAGTACTAATAGCATTCCTATCTGTGTTGCTAATGACATTTCTACTTCGTAAATCTGAGCGATGAAGATACTGGCAAATGTTAGATACATCATACTGCCATCCAAATTGAAAGAGTATCCCAAAGGTAATACAAATGACACTACTTTTGGAGAACATCCGTATTCTTTTAAGTTTTCTACTAATTTAGGGAATACAGCTTCACTACTCGTTGTAGAAAAGGCAATTAATAGCGGCTCTTTGATGGCTTTCATTAAGCGCCATACGTCTTTGCCAAGGAAGAAGTATCCGGCAATGATTAAGATAGTCCAAAGAACAATTAGGCCTCCTAAAAATGCAATTAAGAACTTTCCGTAAACCAAGAAGATGGAAAGTCCATTCACTGCGACAATCCCCGCTATAGCTCCTAATACACCTAATGGTGCAGTCCACATCACATAGGTTACCATCTTTAAGACAACTTCAGATATTTTGTCGAATAAGGTTATGATTTGATTACCGCGTTCCCCTAAGGTTGTTAAGGCAATACCAAAGAAAACGGCAAATACTACAATTTGTAAGATCTCATTGTGCGCAAAGGCTTCAAAAACACTCTGAGGTATCAAGTGTTCTATAAATGATTTAAGACTTAAAGCATCAGTTTTAGATACTAACTCAGTTGCATCTTGCATATTGTCTAAGTCAAACTTTGCATTAACTCCAGGTTTGAATAAATTGACTAAAGCAAGTCCAATTGCAAGTGAAAAGAAGGAAGCTGTGATGAACCATGCCATCGCTTTTACTCCTACACGGCCCACCATTTTCATATCCCCCATTTTCGCTATTCCTACAACAAGTGTACAGAATACAAGTGGAGCGATAATCATTTGGATCAGTCGAATAAAAATTGTTCCAAGTAACCTAATGTTATTCGCAAAGACTTCTTTATGTGCTGGGAACTGGTAATAAAAGGTGCATCCCAAAAGTACACCCATGATTAAAGCAATAATAATTGCGATAAAAAGTTTGTTGTTTTTCATCTACAATAAAGATTTGTGCGTGAAAATAGTTATTTTTTTATAATAATATCCTCTTTCACAAAAAAATAACAATAGATAAAAGATGGTTTTGTTGTATTCTTTGTTTCTTTTCTATTTTAATGTCTAACTATTCTTTGTCTATATATTAGATGTTTAACTACTGAAGCATGTGATATAGTTAGTTGTTTCTTGTTTTTATTGACAATTAAGTAATTCTTTTTTGGCTGATTCACCTCATTTGATTTACAGTTTATTCAGATCCATTTGCTATGGTCTTAACTCAGCTGTTTTGAACTTTTCTTTGACTTCCTGCTTTGCGATTTCCAATTAGAAGACTGTTAAAGAGGTGTATTAAACGGTATAGAAGATTTGATAATTAAAAGAAAAGGCTAAATTTACGGCTTTATAAATCCCTAACTATGAAGAAAATATTTTTGTTTGCCTTGAGTTTAGCAAGTTTAAGCGCGTTTTCACAAGAGGTAATGACTAAAGAATTACTTTGGAAACTAGGACGAGTGTCTCCACTCGGAATTTCGAAAGATGGTAAAAACTTAATTTACAAAGTAGGCTATGCCAATATGGAAGAAGATAAGTTTGATACTACTACTTATCAAATCCCTTTAGCAGGTGGTGTGCCAACTGAGATTACTGAGTATAAAGATTTACTGACAGATAAGAATGTATCTCCTACAGGAGAATATGTGCTGTTGGACAAGGCTGTTAAAGTCAATAATGTATTAGGAAAAGATCTGTATCCGAACATGCCTAAGTCGGATGCTTACGTTTTTGATGGATTAGACTATAGACATTGGGACACTTGGAATGATGGTTCTCATAACCACGTTTTTTATGCTCCTATTGGAAAGGAAGATGCAGCTATTGATATTATGCCTAATGAACCTTATGACGCACCACAAAAACCTTTTGGTGGAGATGAAGATTACGTATGGGCTCCTGACGGCAAGAGTATTGTTTACGTAGCAAAGAAGAAGTTCGGTACAGAGTACGCTACAAGTACAAACACAGATTTGTATGAGTATAACTTAGCTACAAAAGTGACGAAGAACTTGACTGAGGCAAATGTTGGTTATGATACGAATCCTACGTTCTCTCCACAAGGATATTTGACTTGGCTGCAAATGAAAAGAGATGGTTATGAAGCAGACAAGAATGACCTAATTGTGCGTTATGAAGGTGGAGATCAAAATCTAACCGCAAATTGGGATGGTACAGTAGGTAGTTACCAATGGAGTAAAGATGGAAGTAAGATATACTTTACTGCTGCTGTTGGTGGAACTATACAGCTTTTTGAAGTTAACTTTCCTGGAAGAAAGCGCATTGCTCCTGTTGTAAGACAAATTACGGATGGTAAGTTTGACGTGACTGGTATTGTTGGCATTGACGGTGATAAAGCAATTGTTACCCGTACAGACTTTAACCATGCAACAGAAGTGTTTTCGTATGATATGAAAAAGAAAACTTGGAATCAAATTACGAAAGTAAACGATGATATTTATTCAAAAATTGCTTTGAGTCACAGTGAAAAAAGAATTGTGAAAACTGTGGATGGAAAAGATATGGTTACTTGGGTAGTTTATCCTCCAAATTTTGATCCGAATAAGAAGTATCCGACATTGCTTTATGCACAAGGAGGACCGCAGTCTGCCTTATCTCAGTTTTATTCTTTCCGTTGGAATTTTCAATTGATGGCTGCTGAGGGATATATTATTGTAGCTCCAAACCGCAGAGGAATGCCTGGTCATGGCGTAGAGTGGAATGAGGCAATTAGCAAAGATTGGGGTGGAAAACCAATGCAAGATTATTTGGCAGCTATAGATGATGTAGCTACCGAAAAGTATGTTGATAAAGAGAGATTAGGTGCTGTAGGAGCGAGCTATGGTGGATATTCAGTGTTTTTCTTAGCAGGTATTCACGAGAATCGCTTTAAGTCTTTTATTTCACACTGTGGAGTATTTGACTTGGTTAGTATGTATGGAACGACTGAAGAAGTGTTCTTCCCTAATTTTGACACTGGAGGTGCATATTGGGAGAAAGACAACAAAGATGCTCAAAATGCTTATGCTAATTTCAATCCAATCAATAATGTTGATAAATGGAATACACCTATCCTTATTATTCAAGGAGGGAAAGATTATCGCGTACCAATTGGACAAGGACAAGAAGCTTTCCAAGCAGCTCAATTGAGAGGGGTAAAGAGTAGATTCTTGTATTTACCAGAGGAGAATCACTGGGTTGTAAGACCGCAGAATGCTCAAGTATGGCAAGGTGAGTTCTTCCGTTGGTTGAAAGAAACGTTGTAATAGATAGTATATTAATAGGAAAGAAACAGTGTATCTCTGATAATGGAGGTACACTGTTTTTTTATGGCAGTATTTTTATTTTATTGTTTTGGAGTAATCTTCTTTTTTTTCATTGATAGTGTTTTTGAGTACATTAATTAATGTGAAGTTGTGCATATTTTGTTGATAAAAATGTAATAGTGGTGTATTGTATATGTTTTAAGTGTCAATTAACTTAAATTTGTGTAAAAATTAATTGATATGAAAAAGATTGTTTTTGGTGCTTTTATTGCACTTGCATTTCTTGGAGCATCTTGTAGCTCAGATGACGGAGGTTCTACTGGCAATGGTGAGAACGGTGGAGGGATAACTCCACCAAATAATAAAATAAAGGTAATCGATAAGATTATAATTGACAGTAAGTTTAATGATAGAGGTAAAGTAGAAGAAGGAGAAGCTACTGTTGATTTTACCTATGTGGATAAGAAATTACACACTGTATCAGATTTAGATAATGATTTTCACTACAAATTTATCTATGATGATAAAGGGATAGTGAAAGAGGTCGAATCGACTCAACTTGAGTATTTTCCAGGTGGAGATCAGTTAGTAACTACCAAGTATGTTGTGGCAGAAGTTTTAGGTTTAACTCCTTTTAATTTTGGTAAACTGGGTGTTATTAATGGAGTTGATAGAGGGAATGTAGTGGATATGACTTTTTATTCATATAACTATAACAATGAGGTTGTCAACACATATAGTAGTGTTATGAAATACGATGACAAACCTTTTGGACCGTTTCATACCTTGAATACAACAGGAGCAGTTGACCTAAGTAAGAAAACACAGGTTGATTTTGGCAATAGTAAGGGAGCTATTATGGGATTGGATTATGCGAATAGGGTATTGCCTTCTAATAATCCTACTTATTTAAAACATACGTTGGTAGAAGGTAAGGAAGAAGTAGAAGTTGTTATTACTTATACCTATGATGCTAATAATTATCCAGTGTCATTTGTTTATAGTATAGTAGAACACTTTGTTAGTAATGAATGGGATAGAGAGGAGAATAAGTACAAGGAAGTAGTTTTTACAGAGAAAGTTGATGGTAATGCTGTAATTATTTATAAAGAGTTATAGTAAGTCTATCATATATTAGATAGAAGAGGTTATTTCCTGCAATGGGAAATAACCTCTTTTTTGTTTAAGACAGGGTTATTTTTCTGTCATTGTGCTGGTTCGTATAAATGGGATATAGCGGTGTTTTTTACTTTTTTTTCGAGGTGGTCGGCTTGTGGTCGGCTTGTGATAGGCATATGGTCGGCTTAAAAGTACCATTATTAGCCGATCACTACCCGAACATATAGTAAGCATATACATATCAATACAATCAAAGTCGTAAGAGTTAGCGTACCATGCTGGCATGGGGTGTGGATGATGGTAGGGCTGTCCCATTAGAAAAACAGATTGCGAGTTAAGTAACTAAAGTTGCTGTTTTACCTAAAAGTATGACGGAAAAATAGTTTTATGATAGAAAATAAGGCTGTTTAAATCACTTTTTCTATCTTTACGATTCTAACAAACCTAACAATATGTATAGAAATCAATTAAAAGCATGGGTATTTGCTGCTATTTTATCAGCGGGCTTTTCTGTGCAATCTTTTGCACAAGATAATTTAGTGAATGCGTTGAAATACAATGCAAGTGAGAAGAGTAAAGAGTTATATCAATTTACACCAGTAGTTGATATAGAGAATACTACAATTAAAAATCAGGGGTCTTCGGGTACTTGTTGGAGCTATTCTGCAAATTCATTTCTTGAATCAGAGATGATGCGCATGGGTAAGCGTCCTGTTGAGATATCTCAAATCTTCTCAGCGCGTAATGCTTATATTGAAAAGGGAAAAATGTATGTGAAAATGCATGGAGCTGTTACACTTGGTGATGGTGGTGCCTTTCACGATGTAATTAATATGTATAGAAAATATGGGGCGGTGCCTCAGTCTGTCTATGCAGGATTAAACTATGGTACGACTAAGAATAAGTTTGCTGAAATGGCTGCTATTCAAGAGGGAATCCTCAAAGCTGTGGTTTCCAATCCCAATGGGAAACTTACTCCGAACTGGGAAAAAGCTTATGCTGCTGCTATAGATGCTTATCTTGGAGAGGTACCTGAAAAGTTTACTTGGGAAGGTAAAGAATATACTCCTAAAAGTTTTGCAAGTGAAGTAATTGGCCTAAATGCAGATGATTATATTGAAATAGGTTCTGATTTGAACTATCCTTTCTATGAAAAGTTTATTTTATTAGTTCCAGATAACTGGGCATTTGATCAAGTTTACAATGTGAAGATGAACGAGTTGACGGATATAGTTGATCACGCTGTGAACAATGGCTTTACGGTAGCATGGGCTGGTGATGTAAGTGAAAAGTATTTTAGTTGGAAGAATGGCGTGGCTTTTGTACCAGAAAAAGAGTGGGAAGATATGGATGAGGAGGAACGCAAGACTTTATTTGATGGACCTAAAGGAGAGCGTAAAGTAACACCAGAAATGCGTCAAGAAGCTTTTGATAATTACTCTACTACAGATGATCATGGTATGCACATCGTAGGTACTGCCAAAGATCAAAATAATAAGGAATACTACATTATCAAGAACTCATGGGGTATAACAAATGATTATAAAGGATATATGTACATGTCTAAGGAATATGTAAAGTACAAAACAACGGATATTATGATTCACAAGGATGCACTATCTAAAGACATGAAAAAGAAACTGAAAATTTAAAAATTGAAATAAGTTATGGAAAAATTAGCTGCTGGATTAGAGAATATGATCACCAATATTATGGGAAGCCTACCCAAGATTGCAGTAGGTGTCTTAATATTAGTGATAGGAGGGTTTATTGTTAAAGCTGTTTTACGAGGATTGCGTCGTCGATTTGAGAAACGTGAAATGGAAAAGTCTTTGATGGGATTCTTATTGAGTATGATCAAAGTGATTTTATACATCCTTTTAATACTTACAGCTGCATCTACTATGGGAATTCAGACATCTTCTTTCTTAGCGATGTTTGCCTCTGCAGGTTTAGCGATTGGTTTAGCACTTCAGGGGAGTTTATCTAACTTTGCTGGAGGGGTGTTGATCTTGTTGTTTAAGCCTTTTAAGGTAGGAGAGTATATTTCTAATACGGGAGGTGTAGAAGGAACAGTTGATAAAATAGACCTGCTCTATACTACGATAACTGGAGCTACAGGATTAAAAATCTATTGTCCAAACGGACCGTTGGCTAACTCGGTGATTACGAATTATAGTGATATTACTTCACGTCGTTATGACTTCGTTGTTGGGATTTCGTATAGTGCTAATATTAAGACAGCACAGAATGTTATCCAAGAGGCTCTTGCCAAACATGAAGCAGTTAAACAAGATCCGAAACCTATCATATTTGTAAATAGTTTAGCGGATAGTTCTGTTAATTTAAATGTACGTGTATGGATGGATAAAGCTAATTACTGGGATACTGTTTTTGTAATTCAGCAACTGGTGAAGAATGCTTTAGATGAAGCAAATATAGAGATTCCATTTCCACAAAGAGATTTGCATATTATCTCAGATAATACAAAGTAGGATAAATTCATAATAAGTTATAGGCCTCGTACATTTATTGTACGGGGCCTTTCTGTTTCATATTCAATAGATTGCTAATATTAATAGCAATACAAATAACAGCTTTTGCTATATTATGGGTAAATTTGATAAAAATTAAAGGTTATGAAACAGACTGTATATATCTATTTGTTTGAAGGATATTCGGATTGGGAAATATCTTTTCTACTTCCTGAACTCAGAAAATTGAATCAATTCAAGATTGAGTTTGTATCTGATTGCAGGCAAAAGGTGGTTTCTATGGGGGGATTGGAAGTTACTCCTACGAAAAGTTTAAGGGACATCGCATGGAATCGCGTTGCTGCTTTTATTATTCCTGGTGGTCATTTATGGGAGAGCAATCGCAGGACAAAAACGAAATTGTTTAGTTACTTAAATCAAGTGGTTGAAAGTCAGTGTGTCATCGCTTCAATTTGCAGTGCGACATTGTTGTTGGCAAGTGTCGGTTTGTTAGACAATAAATTACATACGAGTAATTCGCTTGAGTATTTACAGGAGCAAGCATCGATGTATAAAGGCGAGCTACTATATATTGATCAACCTGTCGTTTTTGATGATGGCGTGATTACAGCTAACGGTATTTCTCCTATTGAGTTTACAAAGGAAATATTATTAGTTTTAAATGTCGATAAATATTACGTTGAGCAATGGTATCAATTGTTTAAGCACGGTGTTTGGAGTGAGGCTTCTTGAGTAACTCCGTCTGTGTAGTTGTATTTTGTTATGGTTTGTGCTTTAGATGTGCAGCTACAATTCGCTTGCTATTTGTAATGAATGTGAAATGACTTTATCTATATAGATATATTTGTTGTTGATTAATTTCATAGATAGAGTATACATATAACAGAGGGGGGCTTGAAGCCCCCCTCTGTTATTTAATAGCTTATTTTGAAAGCTTATTTCTTATTCGATAATGTAATCTTTGTATTCTTCTGCAATCTTGTCAAATAAAGCTAATAATTCGATTGGATCATCTGTGGTTACTAATTTTAAACGGTGTGGTTTAAAACCGTGAATACCTTTGAAATAGTTTGTGTAATGACGTCTCATTTCAACAATTCCCAATCTTTCACCTTTCCATTCCATAGACCAAATTAAATGGTTCTTAGCAGCGTCTAAACGATCTTTTATTGTCGGTGGCGCTAAAATCTCTCCCGTATTGAAAAAGTGTTTAATCTCATCAAATATCCAGGGATATCCTATGGCTGCTCTTCCTATCATCATTCCATCTAAACCAAAGGTTTCTTTGTATTCTAACGCTTTTTGAGGACTGTCAATATCTCCATTTCCAAAAATTGGAATTTGTATACGAGGATTATTTTTGATGCGCTCAATATGCGTCCAGTCTGAATGACCTTTGTACATTTGAGCTCTTGTACGCGCGTGAATAGTCAAAGCTTGTACCCCTACATCTTGTAGTCGCTCTGCTACTTCGTCAATGTTAATCGAATCTTCGTCCCAGCCCAGTCTTGTCTTAACTGTCACTGGTAAATGTGTACTATTGACTACAGCTTTGGTTAGTCGAACCATTAGATCAATGTCTTTTAGTACACCAGCTCCAGCTCCTTTTGATACTACCTTTTTTACAGGACATCCAAAGTTGATATCTACTAAGTCTGGTTGTACGGTCTCTACAATTCTTGCAGATTCAGCCATAGCCTCTTCATCACCACCAAATATTTGGATTCCTACTGGTCTTTCGTAGTCAAAGATATCCAGCTTCATTCTACTCTTCATCGCATCTCGAATTAACCCTTCCGAAGATATAAACTCAGAATACATCAAATCAGCCCCATGTGCTTTGCACAGGCGGCGGAATGGTGGATCACTTACATCTTCCATTGGTGCCAATAAAAGCGGGTGATCAGGGAGTTCTATGTTGCCTATTTTTATCATATTCGTTTTCGAAATTTGATGCAAAAGTACAATATTTTTAGTTTTTCTACTTTTTTGTGTTCAAATTGTAATTTTAACTTGACTTTCAATGAACTATACAGACTTAAACGATTGCTATTTTCGTATCTTTAGAGCCTAATTCTCGATGCCTTTATATTATGAAATTAACATCTTACGATAAGACTCCTTTTCAGATACAGTTCTCTTTTCACAGGTTGATTCACGAAGTGAAGGCCTTCGTTAGTGACGACCTGCAAAGTGGTCTGAAAAAAGGGTATTATCAAGATTTACTTCAAAGAATAGATCAAGTACCTACTCTGGGTATAATAGCTAATGAACAAGTGATTAAGGATAATCAAGAATTGATAAATGAGCTTTTAGAGATTCTTTTTCCGCGCGGATTACAAGACAATGAGATTAAGGCTGTTTCCATGCCTTTTCAAAGTTTGATGTTCAATTATACCAAGCGATTCCACAAGATTATTGAAGAAAGTGGAGGCAATTATGATATTGAGATTAGGAATTTTAGTCCACATCAGTATTATATCGCATGTTGTTGTATCGTGATGAATTATTACTTCAAATGTGATTTTGATATATCATATCCTCTTTTTATTGACTTGCCTGACAGCAAGGGTATTATTCATCACTATAGAGTATTGTACAATGCCGATTTCGTGGAAGTATTCCCAACGGAGAAAGCCCTGATGTTATCCAAAGAAGATATTGAGTTACTACAAGATAATTACGACGACCTCGATTTGTGGATTAAGTATTTTCCTCAAGAGAGTTGGATTATTCGTGGATTCGGTATCATAAGTTTAGTGGATGTTACTATTGAAAGTGCTATTTCACTGTTAAAGGAGAATTTTCTGAAAGCAGAGCTTCAACGTGAGCCGATTGGCAATACTTTGGGACAATTATTTAGTTCGATTTTTAAAGTACCTAATTTGAAGGTTGGTTATACTCCTTTGGAGTTTGACAAGTTGATTCAAGTAGAAACAAGGGATATTATGGCGCTTAATAGCTACTTGATTAATGAGCAAACTAATGAAATTGTCCTTTCAAAGAATGCTTATACTAAGATTATAGAAAAGTTGGAGTATTTTTCAATCTCTGATATAGACGAACACCTTGCCAACGAAAGTGAACGCATGATGTATGAACAGTTGAAAGCCCGTGGTGTAAAGAGTTGTTTATTTAGTCCAGTAGTTATTTCTACGGGCATAGAAGGTATTTTGGAAATCATATCAGAAGATCAGCGTGCGCTTCACAGCGTCAATGCACAAAAGCTCAATGCGCTGATCCCTATTATTGCTGAGACATTTGAACGAGTAAAGATTGATTTGTTGAATCACGTTGAAGCAATTATACAGAGAGAGTTTACAACGATTCACCCAAGTGTATATTGGAAATTTTTAGAGGAGGCAAGAAGGAATTATGTAGAAAGTGTCATAGAGAAGGATTACTACATTAATCCCATTTCTTTTTCGGATGTTTATCCTCTGTATGGGGAAATTGATATTAAAGGATCGAGTCAGTTGCGCAATGAAGCGATAGTTAAGGATCTTAGGGAACAATTATCTCTGTTGAAAAAGATGTTTAGCAATTCAAAAGGAGAGGTGTCTTCCTTGATTTTAGAGAAGCATTTTTTAAAACTTACTGCTTTTATCAGACAGTTGGAAACTCACTTTTTTTCTGGTTTGGAGCAGCGAATTGAAACCTATATAAAAGAGGAGTTACATCCATTTCTCAAAAAAGAAGGCCATTTGTTTGATGAGGATTTGTTGAAAACATATTTTAATCACATCGATTTGCAGATTAATATATATTATAAGTATCGAAAGATATTTGATCATCAAGTAGGTCGTATGAACAAGTGTTTTTCTGATATTTTAGATGCTCGTCAAAAGGTCGTTCAGAATGTGTTTCCTCATTATTATGAGCGTTTCAAAACGGATGGGATAGAGCACAATATCTATATTGGGGAATCAATTTGTCCAACGTTAAGCTTTGATTTTACTTATTTGCAGAATCTCCGATTATGGCAGTTACAGGTGATGGGAGAACTTATGTGTACGCATTATCGAAATAATATTCAGGAAGTAATTCCGATGGATGTAACAGTTTTGATTTTTGTCTACGATACTTCACTTGGGATTCAGTTTAGAATGGATGAAAAGCGCTTTGATATTGATGGATCATACAATACAAGATATGAAATTATTAAGAAGCGATTGGATAAAGCTTACATAAAAGAAACAACCGAACGCATTGTACAACCCAAAAAAGTAACTATCGCATTTGCGTCTTCAAAAGATTTAGAAGAATATAGAAACTACTTGAGTTTTGGTCAGAAGTTAGGCTTGTTTACTTCAGAATTTGAACAATTTGAGATTGAAGATATGCAGGGGGTTTCAGGAATGATAGGACTGCGTATCGGCGTGAATCTCGATTTTGATACCGAGTCATTAGATTATGTGAATCTGATGCACTTATTTTTGAGAAATCACTATTTGTAGAAAAACAAAGAGGCTGTCTAAAAAGCCTAAAAAACAAAACC
>NZ_WMJX01000026.1 GCF_009711045.1 Myroides albus
GGGTTTTGTTTTTTAGGCTTTTTAGACAGCCTCTTTTTTATATTCTAAACATAAATTTCTTTAAAAAAGAAAGTATTGTCCTTACTCGTATTTCTTTAATGCTAATTTAATAGGAGTTTCTTTCTCAATCATCACAGGATGGTCAAAGTAGATTACCTGATTACCTTTAAATAAGCATTTTACCAAATATCCATCTCCCTTAAAAAAACACTCCTTTACCACAACATCTAACTGACCTCTTAAATTTGAACGCATTAATTGATGCGGATAAATATACAAAGCCTCATCATTTAACTTACTACCTGTAAAGTCTGAAATCATTAATTCATTAACTTCTCCAAACAAAGAAGCGACATATCTGTTAATCGGGTATTCGTAAACTTCTCTGGTTTGCCCCATATCGACAACCTGTCCCTGTTGCAACACAATTGTCTGATCAGCAAAACCAAGAGTATCCAAGCTATCATGTGTAGCTACAATACAGGTAATCCCCTTTTCTTTTAAGTAGTTAAACAACTCACGTCTTAAAACACTCCTTCTTGAATAATCTATATGACTAAACGGTTCATCCAACAATAATAACTCCGGCTCTGACGCTAACACCCTTGCTATAGCTACTCGCTGTTGTTGACCTCCACTAAGGTGCTTAACTTTAACATCAGAGAAAGCCTCTAAATCGACTACCTTTAACAACTCCTTAATTCGATTTTGTTTGCTATCTAAATTAAAGTTTGATAAGTACTTTCCAATATTCTCAGCCACCGAAGTATGAGGCATTAAATCAAAATCTTGTGCTAAATAACGCATATTGTCCATTCCTGGAACTAAATTATACGCAGGTCCTAACACTTGAGTATCTCCACAGTAAATATCTCCTGCCTCTAAGTCGTATAATCCGTATATTAACTTCAACAATGTACTCTTTCCGCATCCACTTTCTCCTATTAAGGCAACATTACTGCCCTTTTCGACTGTAAAACTGATGTTCTTTATAATAGGATTTCCCTCTGTATAACTATATGATATATTATTTACTACTAACATTTTTACCGTTTAATAGCTACAAATATAGCAATAACCCAATAGGGAAATAGTCTTTTAACTAAGTTAACACCAACAAAAAAAGCAAAGTTCTTGAAACCAAGAGCCTTGCTTTTAAACTTTTTCTATTCTATTTTATCAAAAATGAAAATCTACTTCTTAAGCAATTCAACTGAAAGGATATAAGAATTCTCACCTTCATGCTGAATTTGCTGTGTTAATTTAATCTTTCCTTCCTCTATAACTTCCAAAGTATAATAATCTACATCGTTAAAATAACTATTGTTACTTAATTTATCCACTCTGATCTGATACTTATTATCTTCTAAATTTTTCCAAGTTCCAGTAAATTCACCTTCTCTTACAGCACAGTCATCCTCAACGATATGTTCTTTCAGAGTTCCATCTTCATTAAAAGTAATAGTTGCTTGTTTTTCACAGTCATTTAAAAGCAAAGCATAGTCATTTAGATATAATTCATTTATGTTCCAAATTCCAATCATGATATCTTTTTGCTCTGGTTCCGGTTCCGGTTCAGGATCTGTAACTCCTGGAGTTTCTGTATTAGGATCTGGAATAGAATAAGGAGTACTGTCGTCACTACTACACGACAAGCTTAGCGTGCTCACCAATAAGACAAGCAGTAATTGTTTAATTAATTTCATAAGATTTTGTTTTATAGTTAGTTTATCACTTGTAGATTACAAACATAACAAATCGAACCAAATGTTAATTAATTTTAACATAATTAATTACTAACAAAAACAAAAAAAAGCGCAAAGACTATGTAGTCCTTACGCTCTAACAACAAATATTAATTTATATTATTTACTCGCTAAATAACGTTCAGCATCTAAGGCAGCAATACAACCTGAGCCAGCAGCAGTAATAGCTTGTCTATAATCTTTATCTTGTACATCTCCACAAGCAAACACACCTTCGATATTTGTCTTACTTGTTTTACCTTTCGTAATTAGATAACCTGTCTCATCCATATCTAACTCACCTTTAAAGATGTCAGTATTTGGTTTGTGTCCAATAGCGACAAAGAATCCAGTTGCAGCAATTTCTTTCTCCTCACCTTTAGTTTTATCTAATACTTTCACACCACTCACTACGTTCCCATCTCCTAATACTTCAACAGTCTCTGTATTCAAAAGAACCTCAATATTTTCTGTATTGCGAACGCGATCTTCCATAATACGCGATGCTCTAAACTTCTCACTGCGAACAAGCATAGTTACCTTCTTACACATTTTTGAAAGGTAATGTGCCTCTTCACATGCTGAATCTCCTGCTCCAACAATTACTACCTCTTGATTTCTATAGAAAAAACCATCACATACAGCACAAGCGGAAACTCCTCCTCCTTGAGCCAAATAGTGTTGCTCTGAAGGCAATCCCAAATATTTAGCAGTAGCACCTGTAGAAATAATAACAGTATCTGCGTGTATTTCAAGTGTTTCGTTTATCCAAACTTTCTTAACATCACCTGTCAACTCCGCTTTTGTTACCCATCCATCGCGGATATCAGCACCAAAGCGCTCAGCTTGCCCTTGAAACTGCATCATCATCTCTGGTCCTGTGATTCCATCAGGGTAACCTGGAAAATTCTCTACCTCGTTAGTTGTAGTTAACTGACCTCCTGGTTGCATTCCTTGATACAATACTGGATTCATATTCGCTCGTGCAGCATAAATAGCAGCTGTATAACCAGCTGGACCAGAACCAATAATCAAACACTTTACTCTTTCTATATCAGACATATTCAATGATTTTAATTGTTTTAAACAAAAATACCTTTTTTATTATCTTTTCAAAACTACAAATCAAAGAAAAGACTGATAGCAAAATAATTTTTATTTATTGATTTATTTTCTTGCATGTAAAAAAAAATATTTTACCTTTGCACTAGCAATGACATAATAAGTCAAGCGGGGTGTAGCGTAGCCCGGTCATCGCGCCTGGTTTGGGACCAGGAGGTCGCAGGTTCGAATCCTGCCACCCCGACTACAAAAAAGAAAGCTCTAACATTTGTTAGAGCTTTTTTTGTATTATATCAAATCAAATACAAAATAATGCATTTTCAATAGTATTTACCTTTCATTTGGTTGAAATACAAAATCATTAATAGAGCTTACTTATTCAAACAAACTAATACTACCAGGTCAATAGCAGTGAAACACAAATACGATTTTTTTCATTAAAACTACAGCTTCTTCTTATTTTACCTATCACTTGAAAACGAAATTCATTTATTATACTATTTTACAATGAGTTACGCCAGCAAAACTCACATGGGAATTATCTATATGTATATATGAACTCATAGATGACAGCCAGATACTTCATACAGGTAAAACAAGAGCAACCGATTACATCTCAAGAAAAAAACTTTGTAAAACAAAACTAAGGACAGCTTAGCTCAACAGTAATTAAAAAGCAAAGAGGTCATATAAAAAATATATGACCTCTCTGACTATAAAACATCTAACTAACTAAAAACTATAATTCCAATTACTTATTGCTAATTTTCCCTATAGTACCAATACTTCCATCTCCAAGATCTTTAATTTCAAGACCTTTTGTAACTGTTGCCGTGTTTGGATCTAACACATACACATTAGACTTAGACTCTGCAGTAACAGGGATAAAAACTTCCTCGTTTTCAACAAAAGGAGTACCTGCTACAGCAATATTCTCTGCTTCTGGCAGACCTTCTACCCATTTAAAATCACCTGTAATTACATTGAAAACAGCCAATTTATTAGCAGGAGCTCTATTACTCGCATTTGATGGCTCTACAAACATATTCAACAAGAAGTTTTCACCACCTATAGCAAAAGCCTTATACACTTTCGTTCCAGAAATTGCCTCTAAATCATAGTAATACCCTGGATCAAAATCACCTTTTTTAGAATCAAATTTTATCACGGCACTTGGCTTAGACGAAAAAGGAACTCCTTTTGAATCAGTAGCATTTGGTGAGAATAAATACACATTTCCATCACCTGCTTTTCCTATAGTTGAAATACGACTTGAACGGTAACGCGCAACAGCAAAACTCATCTTATCACTCTTAACTACCTTTTCTAATACTACTTTATCATTTTCGTTCTCAGCATTCTCATTGAATTTAAAAATAGCTAACCATGCACTATCTCTATGATCAGAAGTAGTACTTTCACTGTTTAACTTCATTGGTTCAATGGCCATAACAAAGCGATTATTACCAATAGTTTCTAATCCTGCAAAGTTTGCATACTCGCCTTTTTCAGCAATCTCTTGTACATTGACATAAGATGTGAAAGCTACCTCTCCAGTAGCACCATCGATAAAGTTAAACGCTTGTGCCTTATTACTATTAGGATCTTCTCCATCAAGTGTCACACCTCCTGTTGTAGCAATCATATATTTACCCATACTTGCGATAAACTCTTCACGCGTTGGTAAATCTAATTTTGTATTCATAGTTAACTGTCCTTTATCGTTTAACAGCCAACTTTGCGAACCTGAAGGATCACCTTTTCTATACTCAAATACATAAGCTCGATTACCTCCGTGGGTATAAACAGTAGTTCCCAAAGCATTCACACCATTTCCGTTCACAGAAATACTTCCTTTTTTCAAATCTTGCACTGTTAATAGCAAACTTGTACTTGAAGCAGAAGCACCTATAACATAACGCTCTACTAATTCTTTATTAGGATCTCCTTCTCCACCACCTTCAGATGGTTCTTGAGTAGTTGAATTATCATCGCTTGAGCACGAAACAAATGTAAATACTGAAAATACAAGAGCAAGCAAAGCTCCTGAGAATAATCTTTTTTTCATTTTTAAAAGTGTTTATTATATTTAGTAATTATTTTAATATGAGTATCTTATCTTAAACATAAAATGGCGACCTGGCTTTTGAAAGCTGTAGTTGTCATAAGCCAATTTGTCAAACAAGTTGTTTGCCTCTACACTTAAGTGAATGCTGTTATTCATCAAACTGTATGAAGCATTTAAATCGTGAATAACTTGAGAAGGAATCCAGATAGGATTCATACCTATGCCTTTAAAATCATAACTATAATGATCGATATAACGCAAATTATATCCGATATTTAGATTGTTATTTTTCTTCCCAAGGTCTTTAAAAATTATCCCGGCATCAACTGAACCAAAGAAGTAAGGCTCATTTGGAATTCGCTCGTTGTAATACGGGTTCTTTACATTAAACCCACCAATTGTATACTTTTGTTTACTGCGAATATTCTGTGTAGTTAAGCTACCTCCCACTTGAATAAAATCGGCATAGATATAACGCGCTTCTAAATTTAGCCCTATACTCTCCACACCACCAATATTCACACTATTGGCTCTTGAACCAGAACCATAAGGATTCTTTCGAATGTAATCCTCCGTTTTTCTATACACAAATCCAACGTCTCCAAAGACAGAATGCACTTTATCGATAACTGATGAATAACTAAGATTCAAGTTAACATTCTTTCCTTGTTCTGGTTTTAAACTTGTATTTCCCCAAACTAAATCACCATCACCGAAAAGCTCAGAGTCAGTTGGCAATCTAAAGGTTCTCTCAAAAGAAGACTTCACCTGAAAATCATTCCACAAGTAAGTTGCAGCTATCCCGTAACCACTTTGATCTACACTGGTTGACTCACTTTGGTAAGTATGTTTGATGTGATAGTGTTTTCCAAAAATAGAAACATTCAAATTATCTAATATGTTATAACGGTAAGACAAGGCTGAAATATTCTTCATACTACGGCGTGTCAATTCGCTATTTTTCTCAGCCTCCGTTTCTTTTACAGCAAGAGGATCTTCTGTTTTTCTATTAAAGTAATACAAGACGCTATTAGCACTGAAAGCGTGTTTATCATTCAACTTATAAGACACATTCAACGAAGTCGAACCATTGTGATCGTAGAACTTAACCATTGAAGCTCCGCCACCAGATTCACCTTTCTTAAAAGTTTTGATTCGATCTCCAGCCCAGTTGTACTTGTAAGCACTTGTATCGATATTCTGATTGTATCCCGCATTGTAATTTGAAGTTAAACTAACATCTAATCCCTCAACAAACAGATTCTTCTTACTGTATTCCAAAGAAGGCATCACTGTAACAGAACGGCGTTTTTTCTGACCAAAAACTTTTTCCATAATTGTCCCAGTCTGCACGCCTTTTTTACCTTCACCATAAGTAAATCCTAAAAGTAATCGATCGGCATAAGGTTTGTCGACAACACCTACTTTAGCCACTACAGTAGCATTTTGAAAGCGATCATTAAATCGCTTTACCCATTGTTTCTCTTTTGAGTAAACTCCTGTTTTCAAATTGACCACAGGAACTAATACTTTATAGTTATTATCAGAATAGTTCTGAAACGCATTTACTTGAAAAGTCAATCCATTGTCAAAAACTTTACTTACGTTAACGTGACTTTTGTAGGTATTAAAAGACCCTGTCGTAAAAGAAGCATCAATCTTAGTTTCCTTTGACTTGTTAGTAATGATATTTACCGCACCACCCAAGGCATCCGAACCAAACTCTACGGGCACTACCCCTTTATATACTTCAATACGATCGACCATCGTGATAGGAATATTATTGATCTTAAAATCACTTCCAAACCCCTCCATAGGTACACCATCAATAAAAAATCGGATGTGACGTCCACTAAACCCATTCATTGAAAACGTATAATCAGAACCTTCCGCACCGTCTCGTCTAACTTTTACACCTGATACTCTATCCAAAGCACCTGACACATCTAAAGATGAATTGTAAAGCGGTTTGGCATCAATTGCAATTACGTTATAAGCAGATTCGCGAACTTTATCGATTGGTTTCTTGACATTTAAAACAACATTATCCAGATAAGAAGTATTCTCAGACAATGTAAAATCTTGTGTATAGGTTATAGCATCTGTAGCCTTTATCTTTACTTCCTGCGTTTGATAACTAACGTGTTGTACTACCAATGTATACTCCCCTGGAGTTCCCATTTTGAGTTTGTACTGTCCTTTGTCATTTGTCAAATCGTGATGTCTTTGACTCCCCTTTAAACTAACAGTAGCGTAGTCAACTACATTTCCCTTAGTGTCTTTAACTGTTCCTGTAATTACAATTGGCCTATCCTGAGAAAGGACATTTTGAGAAATTCCAATTATAAACAAAAACATTAGTAGTAAAGCTTTTTTCATTTGTTTAATGCTCTTTTATGTTTCACTTATTTAGATTAATTAAATTTAAAAGCAAATATAGAGAGTTTATAAACAAATAGCCTAATTATAAAGAATGATTTTAAATAAGACCAAATGAAAGACAAAAAAAGACATAATAATTTATTAAAAAAATAGATATATTTTTAACATATCAGCAGAAACTAATTTCGCATTATGTCAATCTATTTTTTAAAACAAAAAAAGAGAGAATTAAAATTAATTCTCTCTTCTCTTACTTAAACGCTCATTTTTGAGCTTAATACCTTTATTTTTACTATTATTCTTCTCGCGATCAAAGTTCTTTCTGGGTCTATTTTCTTGTGAAGATTCTCTTGAAGTGGTATTTTGCATTCTCTTTCGAATACTTTGTTGACTTTCTTGTTGCTCAACAAGGCTTGCCTCCTCCGTTTTTATAGAAGGTTCTATAAGACGATTGAGTTCATCTAACTCACTTTTGGTGATTTCTCTGTACTTCCCGACAGGTACATCTAAAGAAATATTAATGATTCGAATTCTCTTTAAAGCGACCACATCATAATCGAAATACTCACACATACGTCGAATCTGACGATTTAACCCCTGTGTTAGAAAAATACGGAAAACAAACTTACTCACAGGTTCCACTCTACACGGTTTAGTCACTGTGTCTAAAATAGGTACTCCTGCCCCCATTCGCTGTAAAAAACGATCCGTAATAGGTCTATTAACAGTAACTAAGTACTCCTTCTCATGGTTGTTCTTTTGACGCAATATCTTATTGACAATATCCCCATCATTAGTCATGATAATCAAGCCTTCACTGTCTTTGTCAAGTCTTCCTACAGGGAAAATCCTTTTAGGATAGTTAATATAGTCCACGATATTGCCTCTTACTTTTTGATTAGTAGTACATTCAATGCCAATGGGTTTATTAAATGCTAAGTAAATAGGGGTTTCGTTATTGTTTTGTATCAGACGTCCATTCACGCGTATTTCATCTTGTTCACTCACCTTTAGTCCCATTTCTGGCACTTCTCCATTAACAGTGATACGCCCTTCTTCTATAAGGCGATCTGCCTCACGTCGAGAACAAAAACCAACTTCTGACAAATATTTATTTAATCTTGTCTTACCAGAATTTTCCATATGGTATTATAAATAATTATAATTTTTAAAAATAAAAAAACTATTGAATAAAATCCTCAATAGCCTGATACACTTTAGCATCTTGCAAAGAATGTCCATAACCTTCAGTTAAAACCAAATGGCTATTTGCAACCTTGATTCTCTCGTGAAACAAATGACATTCCTCTAAGACCACCACATCATCAAGGCGATCGTGTATCAATAGGACAGGAAGATTGAACTTCTCAATATAATACTCAGCAGCGTAATCATCTAATGGCACGTCGATTAAAGTTTGAGCATAATCGTATATTCCATTTCTCAACTTACTGTTATAACTCATCATATCGCCGTAATTCACCAAAACATCTTTAAAGCGATTTGGACATCCTAACAAAACTACCTTTTCCAAAAAAGAATAGTAATGTCCCGCTAAGCTACTCAATAAAGCAAAAGATCCCAATGAATGTGACACTACTCTACTTGGTTCAAAGTGTAAGAGCATTTGTCTAATCAAATTAGAATAAGCTGGTACATTAAAGACCTTGCCACTACTCAACCCCATACCAAAAGCGTCAAAAGCAACAAATCGATAATTTTCTCGCCCTAAAAAAGCAACAAGCTGTTCCCATCTATTGCTATTGCTTTCCCAACCGTGTATAAGTAATACAAGAGGCTTAGAAACCAAATGAGCATTCCACTTATAACAATGTATCTGCTGTCCGTCGATAGAAATCGCATATTGCTCTGCTTGACTTAGGAAATCAGACAACTCTCTTGCTTTTAGTCTTCCCTTTCTCGGTGTAGAGAACAACTTAAAAGCTATAGATACAGCCTTAGGCAAACTAAAGTAGGACAAAAGATTCAGACAAGCACCAATACACTTTTTCATTATCAAGATAAAAAAAGCCTCTTTAAAAGAGGCTTTTCATTTTAATTATATTTTTGCGATGATTGCATCGATTTTCTCTCTTTCTTCTTCAGCTAAAGCGCTATCAACTAAAATACGTCCACTGTGCTCATCTGTAATAATCTTCTTACGAGCAGCAATTTCTACTTGAGTTTGTGGAGGAATAGTGAAATATGATCCAGCAGAAGCTCCACGTTCAATAGACACCACAGCTAATCCGTTCTTTACACCATTTCTAATACGAGAATACGCAGTTAAAAGACGCTCTTCAATACTTGCTTTAAACTCCTCAGATTTCTCTAACAATAGTTTCTCTTCTCGCTCAGTCTCAGACATGATGCTCTTTAACTCAGCCTCTTTGTGAGATAAGTGTTCTTTTCTCGAAGCAAGTTTTGTCTCAGTATCATTGATATTGTTTTTCTTGCTTTCGATACTTGCCTTCATCTCTTTGATATGCTTTTCTGCAAGTTCGATTTCAAGATTTTGAAACTCAATCTCTTTTTCAAGTGAATTGAATTCACGGTTGTTCTTTACTTGGTTTTGTTGTTCAGTATACTTTTTGATAGCATCTTTAAACTCTTCGATAGCACCTTTTTTATCTTTGATACCAGTTTCGATATTGCTTAAGTCTAAATGTAACTTTTCCAAGCGTTTGTTCAGTCCAGCAACCTCGTCTTGTAAATCTTCTACTTCAAGAGGTAACTCTCCTCTCATACTTCTAATTTCGTCAATTCTTGAGTCAATCAATTGCAAGTCGTATAAAGCTCTTAATTTCTCTTCAACGGTTAATTCTTTCTTGTTTGTCATCTTTATAAGTAGTTAACTGGATTCGTATTTACATTTGATAAAATAACTGCAAAAGTAGTCATTTTTTTCTTAAGATACTCAACAATATAATTTTTAATATATCTTTCACTTTCGAAATGTCCTATATCGGCCAAAACTATCTGGTTTTCAGCTTGATAAAATTCATGATATTTCAAATCTGCCGTGATATAAGCATCCGCTTTTTGAGCTAAGGCACTTTGAATCGCAAATGCTCCAGATCCTCCTAATACCGCAACTCGCTTAATCGGTTTTCCGAGAAAAGCACTGTGGCGAATACCTCCTGTTTGCGTTTTATCTTTAACCATTTGAAGAAACGCTACTTCATCCATAGCTACATCTAACTCCCCTATCATCCCCATTCCGACATTTTGCAACTTGTTCTCTAACTGATATACCTCATAGGCAACTTCTTCATAAGGATGACTGGCAAACAAACTTTTCAAAATACTTGCCTGTAGATGCTTTTCAAAAGTAACTTCAAGCTTGACTTCCTCTACTCTTTCTTCTACATTCTGCTGACCAATTACGGGATTACTCTTTTCATTTCCCTTAAAAGTACCTTGTCCTTTAGACATAAAACTACAGTTGTCATAGTTGCCTATTGCTCCTGCACCTGCTTTAAATAACGATTCACGCACAGATTCAACATCTTTAACTGGTACATAAGTAACTAATTTCTGAATATAGTTAGCCTTGGGAATTAAGATCTTAGGGTTTGAGATTCCCAAAGTATCACAGAAAATCTTATTGACACCTTCCTGGTGATTGTCTAAAGCAGTGTGAATAGCAAATATGGCAATATCGTTTTTAATGGCCTTAATCACAGCGCGCTCAACATAGTTCTTTCCTGTAATCTTCTTTAAACCAGAAAACAGTATGGGGTGAAAGCAAACAATTAGATTGCAGTGTTTCTCAATAGCTTCGTCAACAACTTCCTCTAAAGCGTCATGACAAACCAAAACACCACTAATTTCCTGTTCATAACTTCCGACAAGTAAACCTACATTGTCAAAATCTTCAGCATAGGATAACGGTGCTAACTCCTCCATTAATGGAATAAATTCTCTTATCTTCATTTTATCAATTTACTATGTAGGGACTAAAGTAATATATTTTCTCAAAAGATAAAAAAATGGTAATTTCGTACTATGCAAACATTACGATTTTTACTCTTTCCCTTTGCCATTTTATATGGGATAATTACAAGTATTCGCAACTGCTTATACACCATTGGCTTATTCAAAAGAACCTCTTTTGACATCCCTACTATAGCTGTCGGAAACCTCAGTGTGGGAGGTACAGGTAAAACTCCTATGGTAGAGTACATTATTCGCCTACTCAAAGATCAATACCAAATTACAACATTAAGCAGAGGATATAAAAGAAAAAGCGAAGGCTTTATCCTCGCGAATGACCACACGACTATGGAAGAAATAGGCGATGAGCCATTTCAATATCACAGCAAATTTGACAATATCAATGTTGCTGTCGATGCAAAAAGAGTGAATGGCATACACAGTATCCTTAAAAACAAACCCGATACGCAAGCTGTCATCCTCGATGATGCCTTTCAACATTTGGCCGCAAAAGCAGGGTTTTATATCCTACTGACGACCTATGACGAACCTTACTACTCAGACTATATGTTGCCGACAGGTAATTTAAGAGAATCAAGATCAGGTGCCAAAAGAGCAAATATTGTCATCGTCACAAAATGCCCAAAGAATTTAACTTTAGAAAATCAAAGAAATATTACTGAAAAATTAAATCTTAAAACAGGACAATTGTCTTTTTTTACGTATATTGAATTCAGTAAACTTGCATATACAAAATCACGTTCTGTAAGTCTTGAGTTATTGAAAAATGAGGACTATATTTTAGTGGCAGGAATCGCTAAACCACAAAGTTTTTTTGATCACCTAAAGAACGAAGAAACAGAATGCTTAACATTTCCCGATCACCATCATTTTTCCCCTTCAGACGTAGAGCTAATTTTGCAGAAAGCAGGAAACAAAAACATTATAACAACAGAAAAGGATTATGTTAGATTACAAAACTTAATCCCTTCTGAAAGATTGTATTATTTACCAATTCAAACGTCCTTCATTAACAATCATGAAGTGTTTGACAAAATTATTTTAGACTATGTGGGAACAAGTACAAGAAACAGTTAAGTATCTAAGTGAGAAAACAAACTTCAAACCTGAAATTGGTATTGTTTTAGGTTCAGGGTTAGGGAATTTAACAGCTGATATTAAAATTGAGCATGAAATTCCTTATTCAGAAATTCCAAACTTTCCAGTATCTACTGTGAAAGGACACAAAGGGGCTTTAATCTTCGGTACCATTGGAGGTAAAAAAGTTGTTGCTATGCAAGGGCGCTTCCATTACTACGAAGGATACGAAATGGCTAAAACAGTATTTCCTATCAGAGTGATGAAATATATGGGAGTTGAAACTCTTATTGTATCAAACGCTTCAGGAGGTGTGAACCCGTCATTTAAAGTTGGTGACATTATGATCATTACAGATCACATCAATGCTTTCCCTGACCATCCATTAAGAGGACACAACGACGAGCGCTTTGGACCTCGCTTTGTGAACATGAACGATGCCTATACAGGTACTTTAATTAAGAAAGCACAAGAAATAGCTAAAGCTAAGAACTTCGACATTAAACAAGGAGTTTACTACGGACTACAAGGCCCAACATTTGAAACGTTAGCTGAGTACAAAATGGTGCGAATTGTAGGAGCTGACTGTGTTGGTATGTCTACTGTACCAGAAGTTATCGTTGCACGTCACATGGATATGAAAGTATTCGGTATTTCTGTTATCTCAGATATGGGTAACGAAGAAGGAATTGTTGAAGCACATCACGAAGACGTACTTAAAGCTGTTGCAGCAGCAGAACCTATTGCACGTCAATTAATCAACGAGCTAATAAAAACTATGTAATTTTAGTTTTTTTATATAATGTAATTTTCAAGAGATACTCTAATAGAGTATCTCTTTTTTTTGGTACCTGTTTAGCTTCTTCATGTTGTATATCTTCCAAATACGATAAAGGATCTAAGCAGGTTCTTTTTGCAATATCCTTACTGATGATGCCATTGTGATAATCATTTGATCCCATAGTGGTCGCATTAAAAATAGGCAAAACAATGCGACCACTATGCCATCACTATGCGACCACTACCTGCCAAAGCTGTCTCGTCCTAATATAGTTGTACAGCAAACGCAGGCTAAATGCACTTTTAGCCCTTTGCTAATTTTCCATAATCCCACAAAAAAAGTCACTTCGGTGACTTTTTTGTATTTTCTATTGATAATAGTTAATCGATAATATTCATTTTTTTCATGATGAAAGTTGCATTCTTATTTTGACACACGCCATCTCTTATTTTATAGTCGAAATGCAAGTCATCTTGTTTAATCTCAACTTCAAAGCACTTGTTGATTAAGACTTCAGGATACTCAGCAGTAGTATTACACACTTCTAAATCATGGGTAGCAATAACACCATAAGTTTGCTCTCGAATCAACTTGTGAATTACGCCTATGGTTCCACTTTGTTTATCATCAGAATTTGTTCCTCTTAAAATCTCGTCTAACAAAACAAAACAAGGCTCTTTTTGAACTTGTTCTATAATCATTTTTAAGCGTTTCACCTCAGCGTAGAAATAAGATTCACTATCTTCTAAAGAATCAGTTAGGCGCATGGATACAAATAATGGCAACGGAAACACTGATGCATTTGACGCACAAATAGGGGCACCAATAGCAGCCAAGACAAGGTTAACTCCTACTGTTCGCAAGAAAGTACTCTTACCTGACATATTCGAACCAGTGAGAATGACGAATCGCTGATTGCTAAAGTCAATATCATTACACACCCTTTTGCTTTCATTGATGAGAGGATGTCCTAAATCTTTAAAAGACATCTCTCCATTCTCGCTAATCGTAGGGAAAGTATAAGATCGATTATTATATGAGTAATTTGCCAAAGAATTTAAAGCTTCTACTTGACCAATCACCTCAATTGCCGTAGGTACCAAATGAGCTTTCTCTTTCTTCCACTTTGAAAAGCGATTAAAGATATGCACATGGTATTGAATAAAGCCATTGAATACAATTAATACAAAAATATTCCCCACTGTCTCAAGCTGTTCGAATAAACGCGACAAAACTTTTAACTCTTTACTGGCTTGAAAAGAGTCCGCATTCAATTTGCTGATATAACCTTTCATCTTCTCTGTAGAAAAGGTTTCTCTTTCAATGCGCTTGATTATAGAGCTATAGCTATTAATCGTTTCGTGTACCTTATCCGCACCACCAAGTTCAGCTTGTATATACCTCGCTTTAGACAACGTACAAATAAGATTCAGTGAAAATAATAAAGATACAGCATACCCAAATACATAACTATCGATAAGGTAATATCCAATAATCGACAGCAACAATAAACAGGGCACAACATAACTCAAATACACGCTTACTTTGCTCAAACCAACCACATTGGATTGACTCCACTTTTGCAGTCGCTTATACGCTGTCTCATCTAAATTAGAGATTTGACTATAGGCATTAATTTCCTGTCTCCATTCTACCTTCTGAGAAAGTTCTTTGATCGCTTCTTGATTCATTACTATTTCATCCGAACTTAACTTTGATTTCAACAAATCTGCTAATTTCTGCTTGCCTATAAAAGAGGCCGTTCTATTCAAAAACTGAAACAGGGATTTGCTTCCAAAAATATCTAAATCAAAAGCATAAGGATGATCAGTAGTTTTAAACTCATCACCTGAGTCAAAAGGTCTCTCATCATTCTCTACAAAAGCCATCTCCTTTTTATTGATATCTAAAAGTGCTTGGATATATCGCATTCTCCACGAATAATTAGCATGTAGTTTTAACAAGCTTAAGAAAAGGACAATAACCGCTAATGTAACATAGAGGTAATTAGCATTTGCATTGGAGAGAGCTAAATAAAAGCAATAGATAATAGCGAAAAAAACAACTAAACGAGCTATACCAACCAGTTTATATTTTTTACGAATTGCACTATATTGTATTTGGAATAAGTGATATCTCTTAGTATAGATTTCCATGAGTATAATTGTTTTTTAGAGTTCTTTAAAAAAAGAAGTACCAACAAATATACACCATTAAAAATATCTTACCCGTTTAATTGCCCTATATTATTGAAAACTCAATGTAAAAAATGACGTATATTTCAGTCTAAAATTCCTTTTATACAAAGAGAGTTTTACGGACCGATATTCGAAATCGACTAATCAAATACAAATCAAATCATTAATGTATAATCACTTTCATCAAAATAGTTATCTCTATTTACCACTATTCTTCTCAGAAGGTGAATTAGCTATCATAGAGCCTATTCTTATTAACTTTCACGAAAAGTGGTTAAAGGATTATCAAGACGTCTACAAATCTCATCTAATCAATAGTCATAGCCTAACAGGAAGTTCTTCTATCTCTACGGCTGAACGCATGCAACTATTTAAATTCATAGCCAGTGAAAGATTGCTTGCTATTGTAGAAAACCTCTTTCCTGCTAAAGCTAAATTTTTAAATACTCAACTATTCTTTGATCCTTATAACAAGGAGCAAAAAAACTATTGGCATCGCGATATACAGTATACAGGACTTTCGATAGAAGAACAGCAAGAAAAGATTAAAACAGAAAATGTCATTCACTTCAGAATACCACTAACAGAAGAATCTGGAATAGAATTAATACCAGGGAGTCACCATCAATGGGACCTACCAATAGAAGAAGATACCAGACTATCTCAGCATGGTCGACAACCAAGTGATGCTCTTGAGCGAGGGCAAATAATTAGTCTAAACAGAGGTGATCTACTTATCTTCTCTGCGAATAGTATCCACAGAGGACTGTATGGCAACAATCGCTTCTCACTTGACATTATCTATTGTGATGACATTCCCGCTTTTAAAGTGTTTATAGATGAGCGAAATCAACCTACTGATGAGGAATTGAGTCAGCTCAACAACAATGTGTTTTAATCTCTTTTTAAAAAATAAAAAGTACTACGTAAATCAACTACTGCTTTAACACCCAGTCTACTATTTTTTGTTTAGGTTCTTGATGGATTTCATAACTTTCTCCATCAGCTTAGTATAAAAAAGCTACTTTAACATATCGTAAAGTAGCTTTATTCCTTATTATATCAAGTGATTACCACACTAATACGCTGTTCTCATTCTTCCAAACTAACAAACGGAAATCTTCATAAATATCGGCAGTACCTATAGTATGTGTATCTCTTACGGGTTTATTCAAAGTCAACTTGTGTAATATACCTGCATACGTACCAACATATAGTGTCTTATCATCCTCTGATAATACCATTCCACTAATGGTAGAACCTAAGAAGTGCTGCCATAGCTCTCTTCCGTCTTTATGTATTGCTCTGATATATCCATAAGCATCTCCTAAGATATAGTAGTCATTAAAAGCCACACCAGCATACACACGCATTCCCTCGTCTAAGTATGTGATATCTTCATGCTCTTCCCAGCCTGGGATATCAGCACCTACAAGTTTTACGGCAGCCACACCAATAGATATCCCATTATAAAAATGACAAGAGTTAACTAAAACTTGTGTATCATCTTTTGTAAACAAGCAGTAGTGTGGATAAGAGGACTGTGGTCCTACCACTCCTACTTTCTTCCCTTCATTGTCCAAAACAATGTGATCACTACACTGATCTCCTACTACAATATACTTGTTGTCGTGAGACAAAGTAGCGTGATCCATTGCTAATCCATTATTTTCTTCACCTTCTTCTAATATTGGAAACAACAGTTTCTCTTCTTTAGTATCTAATAAATAAATTCCCTCTGAAGAGATAAACAATACTTTCTGCCCATCATTAAAAGGAATAAGCCTTGTAATGCCTATATTCGCTAAAGTATCTAATGTAAACTCTGTTATAATTTCTCCTTCCCATCCTTGACGAGTCACTATCTTATCTGCGTATGCTATCGCATAAACAAGATTGCGCATAGACTGTCCGATGCTTTTAATCTCTTTGTCTAATGCAACTACTTCAGTTCCTTTTGCTATATATGCTTGTCTTTCTTCATAAGAAGTCCCTTGCATAAAAGCAACGCTAAATTCTGCTATATAACAAATATCTCCTATATAACTCCCTTTATCATCAAGAATAGATACGATGGGAGCGTGTGCAGGAGGAAACTCTTGTCTAAAAGTATCTACTGTACTATTAGTATTTGCCTCTCTTAATAACTCAATAACTGCTTCTGCAAGTTTACCTCTTGTATCCTCTGCTTCTTTACCATCCCAATTATCCCAACCATGTTCTGCACCAAAAGCAACCATCTCATTAATCTCCTTAGCATACTTCTCGCCTATCTTATACCATTTACTCTGTAGCTCTTCTCTTGTTTTCATTTTTTCTATTTTTATCACAGCACTAAAGTATTGACTTATGTCTTCTAATGCAATCACTTTATTCAGCTACTTTTCGTTCTCCTAAGTTCTCGATTAACCTCAATAAATAGCCATCTGGATCTTGTACTAAGAACTGCTTCTGACCGAACTCTACATCTTCTGCTCTATACCAACGATCTTCTACATCTATAAACACATTATAATTTGCCTCCTGAAGTCGTTTTAGAATAGGTGCTATAGCATTTACTTCTATCTGAAAGTTTATTCCTCTACCAAATGGCTTTTCCATAATGCCTGTCTCCCATTCTCTATCAGCAGGATTATATTGTTCTAACATTACTTGTGCTTCTCCCATACCTAAATAGACAAAGTACTCTTCCTTGCGATCATACATTACTTCAAAACCTATGTAATCACACCAAAACTGTAAGCTTTTAGCTAAATCAGATACTACAAATTCCGGCACTAAAGTTGCCCATTTTATATTGTCACTTCTCATAATGTTCTTTTAAATAAAAATATAACATTCCTACTCCACTAATTCTCTTGTTTATTATAATGAGTAGACTATTGTCTCTTTATCAATACAACATGCTCTATTAACCCCATTCTACACTTGCTCGCCTTTCATCATTTTGTTCCAATACAAATAAGGTAAGATGTATTTCTTCAGAGCCCATAAGCGCCAATGTTCCTTAGAGCTATCCTTAATCAACATTTGTTTTAGTTTCGGATCAGGGATAAATTCATTTTTATAATTAAACTCAGCCAATACCATCTTTCCATACCCTGTCACTAATGGGCAAGATGAATAACCTTCATAGTCGAAATTATCTGCTTCTTTACCCTTAATTAATTTGTACAGATTGTCAACTACAACGGGTACTTGCTTGCGCACAGCTGCCCCCGTTTTAGCAGTAGGCAAGCCCGCAACATCACCAAGGCCAAATACATTAGCAAAACTTTTATGTCGCATGCTGTGTAAGTCTACATCTAACCAACCATTATTATTGACTAAATTGGAATTCTTTATAAATAGTGGAGCTGTCTGTGGTGGAGCCAAATGCAGAAAGTCAAACTCCATCTCTACTATACCGTCTTCTAATTGACGAATATGATCTAAATCTGTAGTTACAAAACAGTGGTTATCTTGAGTATTTGTCAATTTAAAGTAAGCCTTTCTTTGATCTGCATCAATGCGAATTGGGTTGTGAAATGGCATAAAATCAATATCATGACGATGGATAACTTCCATTAGAGTTTCGGCAATAATCTTGACTCCAAAAATCACACTTCCCGGCATTGGAAAATAGACTTTAGTCTTTTTATCTATTCCTTTTTGTTTAAAATACTCGCAAGCCAAATACATTATCTTTTGTGGTGCACCACCACATTTAATAGGAGTATTGGGTTGGGTAAATATAGCTGTACCTCCCTTGAACTCTTGCAGAAGTTTCCAAGTATATTCAGGATCGATATAATTACTACATACCACCCCCTTATTCACAGCGTCTTCCAACCCTTCAATCAAAGATAAATCATTCACCAACCCAGGGCAGATCACCAAATAATCATAGGTAAATTCACCATAAGCCGCAGTCAAAAGGCTGTTTTGAGCAGCATTCACTGTGATTACTTCATCTTTAATCCAATCGACTCCACGAGGAATCAAGTCTTTTGTATAACGTATTGTTTTCTGCTTATCATATACACCTGCACCTACTAATGTAAAAGCAGGTTGGTAATAGTGTTTTTCAGAAGGATCTATTATTGCAATTTCTAATGAACTGTCTTTTTTTTTCAACTGAGCAGCAGTCATTATACCTGCTGTCCCCGCTCCAATAATGAGAATTTGATAATGAGTTTCCATATTTGTTGTCGTTTTGCTTTATACACTAAAATATCAATCCTTGACCGTATATATTGTAACAAATGTTACAATACTATGAGTGTCATACAAAATATAAAAAAAGGCATACGAAATCGTATGCCTTATATCTATTCGTATTTATATAACGAATTTATCTTCTTCTTATTCTCCTTTTTTAGCTCTTCTTGATCTCGCTAATAAAGTATTCTTTAATAACATTGCTATTGTCATTGGTCCTACACCACCTGGTACTGGAGTGATAAACGCAGCTTTCTTGCTTACCTCATCGAAGTCCACATCACCTGCGATCACATAACCTCGAGGATTAGTAGCATCTGGTACACGAGTAATACCTACATCTACGACAGTCACACCATCCTTCACCATATCCCCTTTTAAGAAATAAGGCACTCCCAATGCTGAAATGATAATATCTGCTTCTCTTGTAATCTCCTCTATATTCTTTGTACGGCTATGTGTCAGTGTTACTGTAGCATCTCCAGGATAACCTTTGCGACTTAACAAGATACTCATAGGACGACCTACAATGTGAGAACGCCCGATAACTACCACATTTTTACCTGCAGTTTCAACTTTATAACGCTCTAATAATTCCATGATTCCGTAAGGAGTAGCTGGTAAGAATGTCTCCATCTCTAACGCCATACGACCGAAGTTCGTCGGGTGAAACCCATCTACATCTTTATCTGCATCGATAGCTAATAAGATCTTTTGCTCATCAATGTGTTTGGGCAATGGCAATTGAACGATATACCCATCTATAGCAGGATCTGCATTCAATTCTTTGACTTTAGCTAAAAGCTCTTCTTCTGTCGTTTCTTCTGGCAAAGAAACTAATGTAGATTCAAAACCTACTTTCTCACAAGACTTAACTTTACTTCCTACGTAAGTTAAACTTGCTCCATTAGTTCCCACAATAACTGCTGCTAAATGTGGTACTTTTTCACCACGAGATTTCATCTGTTGTACTTCAACAGCAATCTCATTCTTGATATCTTCCGATACCTTTTTTCCGTCTAGTAGTTGCATTAAAAATAGTAATAAGTGTGTTGTTGTGTATAAATAAAGAAGGTTTAAACCTCATAACGAACCTTAAACCTTCTTCTAATGTTATCTTTGCATACCTTTCATCTGTCCCATCATGCGCATCAAATTCTTTCCTTTTGCTCCTTGCATCATCTTCATCATTTTGCTCATTTGGTCAAACTGTTTCAGCAGTTGATTCACTTGTTGTATATCCGTACCGGATCCCTTAGCAATACGCGCTTTTCTCTTTGCATCTAAAATAGAAGGAGTAGAACGCTCTTTTGGTGTCATTGAGTGAATAATCGCTTCGATGTGTTTAAAAGCATCATCTTCAATTTCCACATCTTTCAGTGCTTTCCCCATTCCTGGTAACATCCCTACTAAGTCTTTCATGCTACCCATATTCTTCACTTGTTGAATCTGAGATAAGAAATCATCAAAACCAAACTCGTTTTTCGCAATTTTCTTCTGGATTTTACGCGCTTCTTCTTCATCATACTGAGCTTGTGCACGCTCAACTAAAGAGATAACGTCTCCCATCCCTAAGATACGATCAGCCATACGCTCTGGGTAGAAGATGTCAATTGCATCCATTTTCTCACCAGTACCGATGAACTTAATAGGTTTATTTACAACAGATTTAATTGATATTGCAGCCCCTCCACGAGTATCCCCGTCTAATTTAGTAAGAACTACTCCGTCAAAATTCAATCTATCGTTGAAAGCTTTTGCAGTGTTTACAGCATCCTGTCCTGTCATAGAATCCACAACGAATAAAGTTTCGTGTGGCGTAATAGCCTTGTGAATATTAGCTATTTCATTCATCATCTCCTCGTCTACAGCCAAACGTCCAGCCGTATCGACAATCACAACGTTAAACCCGTTTGACTTAGCATGTTTAATTGCGTTCTCAGCAATCTGAACAGGATTGTTATTTCCTTCTTCTGAATAAACCTCAATACCCAATTGCTCACCAACTACGTGCAACTGATTAATAGCTGCAGGACGGTATACGTCACACGCTACTAATAAAGGTTTTTTATTCTTTTTCGTTTTTAAGAAGTTAGCCAATTTACCAGAAAAAGTCGTTTTACCAGACCCTTGTAAACCAGACATCAAAATAACAGAAGGAGTACCTGATAAGTTGACACCAGCAGCCTCACCACCCATTAATTGAGTTAGTTCGTCTTTAACCACCTTAACCATTAATTGACCTGGTTGTAATGTAGTTAATACATCTTGTCCTAAGGCTTTTTCTTTTACTTTATTGGTAAAATCTTTGGCAATCTTAAAGTTAACGTCGGCATCTAATAGGGCTCTACGAACCTCTTTTAGAGTATCTGCAACGTTCACTTCTGTAATCTTGCCATGTCCTTTAAGGATATGAAAGGCTTTATCTAATTTATCACTTAAATTATCAAACATATCGGTATTATTTTAATACTTTGAGGTGCCAAAGATAGTATTTAACTTGTTAAGTCACAAAAAGCAAAAGCAGTAAAACTTATTTTTTTTAAATATTCTATCTAATTAATGCAATTCTCCTTACTGATGCAGTACTATTTAATGCGGAAACTACTTTGTGTTGTTTATTACTGTACATTAGTTCTGTACATAAAATCAAAAACATGAAACAATTCACAATATACATTGCCACACTAACTTTGGGGTTGATTAATACAGTATACAGTCAAGATCTACACCACAAAATTGATAGTATCCGCAACTTGCACAATGTTCCTGAAGTCGCCTACGCTATCGTGACAAAAGACGAGATCTTAACTGTAGATATTACAGGATTTCACAAGTTTGCAGAGCAAACAACTGCTACAGCGGCAAATATCAAAGATTACTTCCACCTGGGATCAAATTCTAAAGCCATAACGGGTTTTATTGCTGCAAACTTGGTAGAGCAAGGTAAGCTGTCTTGGCAAACGACCTTCTTTGATCTTTTCCCTGAGTTGAAAGACTCATCAAATACAGCTTATCACAAGGCCACGCTACAGGATTACTTATCACATAGATCCAAAGTTCACGCTTTTACAAGTGGAACAGAGCGCCTGACTTTGCCAATCTTTAAGGGCAATAAACAAGAACAAAGACAAGCATTTGCCAAACACGTATTGACCATGGATCCCATAGAAACTCAAGATGGATATACCTATTCAAATGCTGGTTATAGTATTGCTGCAACTATGTTAGAGAAAGTAAGCCAAAAATCTTGGGAAGAATTAGCTAAAGAAATTCTAACAAAAAAACTGGGGATTTCATTTGTAATTGGTTGGCCTAATCGCAATTTGGAGAACCAACCTTGGGGACACGCTATGCAATACGATGTATTAGAATCCGTACCTCCCACTTATAACTATGCACTCACACTGATCGAACCAGCAGGTGACCTCAGTATGAATATAGAAAACTATATCAAATACATTCAACTCAATTTGCAAGGGCTTTCAGGTCAAAGCAATGTATTATCTGCTAAAACATACGATTACATATTCAATTATAAGGAACGATATGCCATCGGATGGAATACACTCAAGAACGATACAATAAGCGTCTATGATCATGCTGGTTCTGATGGTACATTCTTTACCTATACTCAAATAGACGGTATCACCAATACAGCCTATATCATCATGGCAAACAGCGGTACTGCCAACGCTCAACAGGCTGTAATGAAAATAGTGCAAGCAATGAAGGAGGCTAATAAATAGGTATCCCTAAGCGCTAAAGATTACTCCTAAAAGAATATTTCACACTACAAATAAACATCTTTTAGGAGTTGTCTTTTAGTTCCACATCACTCCAAAACACCTATCTCCATTTTTATCACGCAAGTGTCTCAGATTTAGTTGATACATGCCCTATTGTATTAATAAGAGATACTTATTATTATGCTCCTTCGTTATTTTCCATTACAACACTTTTAGAATACTCTTTTGCTAAAGTGACAAAATCAACATATTTTAAAAACCGAACTACAACTTTTGGAACAAGATCTAAAGTGCTCAATTACCCCCACATAAAATCAACTAACACAAAACATTACTTCCCACCTATATTTACTCTCATTAATTTTATCCTTAATTTTGCAGTCAAATAAACAATAATATGTCTCCATTAGACTCTGCATTTAGAAGATTTCAATCCGATATAAAAAACATAGAATTACCCAAAAAATTCACTTATCCCTTTTACTATGAACCTCATCCTATTGCAATCCAAGCAGCTGAGGAATTGCAAAGAGAGTTGCATTCACATAATTTAATTAGCCCATTATTTGATAAAGCTAACTCGCAGTGTTTACCAACTGGTAAGATGTTTGGAGTTCTAATTGTAAAAAATCAATTAGGCGAGCTTGGTTACTTGGCTGGTTTTTCTGGTAAGTTAGGAACCCATACTGCTATAGATTGTTTTGTACCCCCTGTTTTTGACCTGTGGAATAAGGATGGTTTTTTTGTAAAAGAAGAAACTACCTTAAACAAAATAAACAAACAGATTGATGTTCTTGAACAGGATCGAGTTTACCAAGATGCAAAAGCGTTACTTTTATCACAAGTTGCTGAAGAAAAACAAGCTATTACAGCCAAAAAAGAAAACCTCAAATCCTTAAAAACACAGCGTAAAAAGATACGAGATCAACAAAGTGCAATTTTATCGGAAAGCGACTTTCAGTTGCTAAATGAAGATTTAATCAAACAAAGTCTAAGGGACAAACACGAATTAAAAGTACTAATGCTCTATTGGCAAGAGCAAATTGATCAGACCAAAGATATTATTCAAAATTTTGAACAGACTATTAATGCCTTAAAAGAAGAACGCAAACAAAAGTCAAATGCCCTTCAAACAAAGTTATTTCACCAATATCGATTTTTGAATAACAACGGACAAGAACAGGATTTACTGGATATATTCAAACAGACAGCTCTACAACAACCACCCGCTGCAGCTGGTGATTGTGCTGCGCCAAAACTTCTGCAGTATGCTTATCTAAAAGGGTATACTCCTATCTGTATGGCGGAGTTTTGGTGGGGAGATTCACCCAAGTCAGAGATACGCAAACACCAACACTTTTACCCTGCGTGTCGAGGCAAGTGCGAACCTATCTTAGGTCATATGTTACAAGGGTTAGAAGTTGATGATAACCCGCTTTTAATCAATCAATCTTTAAGCGAACCCATAGAAGTAGTATTCGAAGATGACTACTTTGCAATCGTCAATAAACCTAATGAATTTCTATCTGTTCCAGGCATTTATATCCAAGACTCTGTCTATGAACGCATGAAATTGAGATATCCCAATGCTACAGGACCACTAATCGTACATCGATTAGATATGGCTACATCGGGAATATTAATCATTGCAAAAGACAAGGATTCTCACAAAGCACTTCAAAGTCAATTCATCAAAAAAACGGTAGAAAAACGCTATGTAGCGCTACTCGATGGTACAATAGAAGGAGATCAAGGAATCATTGACTTACCTTTGAGAGTCGATTTAGACGATAGACCCAGACAAATGGTTTGCTATGAATACGGCAAAACTGCAAAGACAAAATGGGAAGTAATCGAACGAAAAGAAGGCAAAACCAAAGTGTACTTTTACCCTATTACAGGTCGTACACATCAGTTGAGAGTTCACGCCTCACACCCAGAAGGACTAAATACGCCAATTGTAGGAGATGACCTGTATGGTACCAAAGCAAATCGCCTGTATTTACATGCTGAAAGCATCACTTTCAGACATCCAAAGACTTATGAAGTGATTAGCTTTCAAGTAAAAGAAAAGTTCTAAACGAGAAGTTTTTGTTAACTTTACTAATCAAATAATATACTATGATGTCTGATAAACAGTCCCAATTACGCAAACACAAACGCATCGCTACTGGATTATTCTTCTTAATGGCAATTACCTACATCGCTATGGTTTACACCTTGAAAAACAGTCCTGCAGATTGGATGGGGTATGTGAAAGCGTTTTCTGAAGCGGCCATGGTAGGTGCATTAGCAGATTGGTTTGCAGTCACTGCACTCTTTCGACATCCTATGGGATTAAAAATTCCACATACTAATCTAATTGTCAATAGCAAAAACAAAATAGGAGATAATCTTGGAGACTTTGTAACAGATAATTTTTTAACTGCAGAAAATATTCGCCCTTATGTTGAAAAATTAGACATTGCCACCTTACTGGTAAATTGGCTTAGACAAGAACACAATCAAAAGATTGTTGAAAAGGAATGTAGGATTCTTGCCAAAAACATAGTCAATGACATAGATGATCAAAGTGTAGTAAACTTTTTCAGTAGCAAAGCACAACAAGGAATAGAGTCAATCCGAGTACAAAGTTTTATTGCTCAAGGCTTAATGTACGCCATTGAGAAAAAAGAACATCAACGATTATTAGATGTTATTTTGCCAAAAGCACAAATCTATGTAGAAGAACACAGAGAAGAAATCTACAATGCCATTATAGAGAAAAAACCGCTACTAAGTTTAGTTGGAGGTAAGGCAGTAACCAATCAGTTAGTCAACGGTATTCACACTTTCTTAGAAGACATAAACTCAAACCCCAATCACAAACTTCGCGGAGAAATAACAACTCGATTAGAAGTACTCGCAGCTGAAATAGACAGTCAAGAAAAATGGAAAATCAAGTTCCAAGAAATCCTTTCTCAATTCATTACTCCTGAAAGAATAGAATCTTATGTACAAGACTTTTGGTCTTCAACAAAAAGTTCAATAATAGAGCAATTAGAAACTGAAGGTTCAACCCTACAAAACTATATAAGCACGGCAATTCACAACATCGCAACTGACTTAGAACAGAACCAAGAGATGCAGTTAAAAATCAATAATTGGATCAAACACACGATTTACAAATTAGCACTTAAAAACACAAAAGAAGTAGGAGAGCTAATTCGAAACACGGTGGATCGCTGGGATGGTAGAGAATTAAGTGACAAACTGGAGTTAGAAGTAGGAAAAGATTTACAGTTTATCCGCATTAACGGTACACTGGTAGGAGGGCTTGTTGGTCTTGGGATTTACATTATTACGCATTTATTACTATAAGTAAATAAATCATCGTTAAAATTATACAAATCAAACATATTTTGACTGCTATAAAATGTCAAAAATAGAATCGTATTCACTAAATTTGGTAATATACCGGATCAAAAAAGAATCCGTTTAGAAGAACTCATACTGAAATCAGTAAGCAATTCTATATTCTCTATAATTAATTCAGAATATACTTAAGATTATTGTTTTTGATAATTCAGAAGGTTCACTCTTATTAAAATACAAAATATAACCAAGTTTTATTATTACAGATTACCGCCAAAAAAAGGAGAATAGTAGTATTCTCCTTTTTTATTTTTTCATATATCCTTTGTCTACTCTTTCTATTCCCATTTGATCTCGATAAGTTATAGTTACAGCATTAGGTTGCTCCTCTTCCATATCATCAAGGTAAACAGTAACTTCTTCTCCCAAGAAATTCTTTGGAAAAACAACATATTGATTTGCCATAGATCCTTCAGTAAACAAAGTACCCTGTCCAATAATTTCTTCTGGCTTCTCACTCAAATTTTGATTTATATTCCAATAAGACATTCGATAACTGCTGTCTTTCAGTTCGTCTATGCGAATGATTTTTCCTACAGATATGATATAAGCAATTGGTTCTTTAAACTGTTGAACCGATGTATGCAATCTCTTTTTATCTTGCGCTATCAACTTTTGTCTCCAAGATTCTTCAAAAGCCAACGAGTGATTAATTACCCTTATCCTTCCGTCTTCTGTTAACCACAAAGCACCATTGTCAAACATTGTACCACGCCAGCCTACTGTAGACCATTGAGACAAATCTGACTCGGCAATTTGTGCCATGAAATCAGCATCAAAAACTTGATCAAATCGAACTAAAAACTCTTTCTCATTTTCAATACTTGGAATTGGATAATGACGTGCTAATGGATAATCTATCTTCATGGCTATAGCCTCTTTATCACTGGATTGAAACAAAGCAATCAAATCTTGGATTTGCAAGACAGTAGCTTGAGATAAATCGTTACTTTGGGCGTGAAGTGTTGTGGATAATCCCAGCAACAGAAATACAATAAACTTATTCACTATCAACAAATTTAGGCAGAGGTAATAAAGCGATTTCTCATTTGATCCGTTAGCAATTTAATCACTTGAGGATTATCTGAAGTAGTACGCAAATAATCAAAATAGGCAAGTAATTCTCTCTTTCTTTGCTCAGATAAACGGATATTTGCAGTGCTTAAATAAGTATCAAACGAAATATGTGCTGCGCATAGATAATCAAAAAGGTAATCACTTCCCCCTCTTTCTAATAATTCTTGCGCTAACAAATGGTAATTTTTATAAACACAAAAGTTTAATTTAGTAACCTGTCCTAAGGTGATAAACAATTCGCGCACAAGAGATAAATCTACTTTCTCTAACTGTACACAAACAGCCTCTGCAATTTGCAAACGAAAAAAGTGATTCTCATCTTTGAACTTCGCTCCATACTTACCATTCCAATCCAAACTCAACCAATCGCTATCTGCTATAGTATAATTCAAAATAAACTCCTGAAAATCAACACTTGTCATTTGCATATCCATACTCTTTTTAAACTTTTTCTTCAGGTTTAAAAATACAATTAATAAACTGTATAGCCCCAGATAAACTACACTATTTAAAAACTAAAACTACTATTTCACTAATGATTAATTACTGCTAATTTATACACACATAAAGTGAAAACAACTGCCTTTTTTAACACTAATTCAATTATATCTATCAACTGTAGAAAATAACAATAGTTGGTTCACCTCAGCACCTACAACCGTAAATACTCATTAAGGTAAAACCAACTATATATGCCGCGTGTTAATCTAAACTACTTCGATATCGAGAACAGTGCGCTTCGGTTGTGTTTCAGACCATTTCTTTTGACAAAGCCATTTGCTGTCTTCTTCCAGGCCTTGTATTGTATGTCCATCTTCAATTACGTCACCTGCTTGCATAATATAATATGCATAGTCCCATAATCTACCAGCTATTGCATTAAGGTTTTCCTCCTCATCAAAGAAAATTTCGAAATCACTCATCCCTAAACTATGCAAGCCAATGGTATCCATCAAAAACTGCTTGTATTCAGGGTTTTCTATATTAAATAATCGAACATTTACAAGAAGGTCTAATCCGACGTAATTCGGATCTAAGCAATCATGAGCAAACACTTCAGGATCGATTAGCTTTTCTCCATGGATAGAAACCAATACTTCTGGTTTAGAAACCTTAATAAGCGCTAATAACATTTGTTGGATTAATACAATGCGCACTCTTGGTTCTAAACCTCTACTCATAAAATCACTGATTGACAAGGCATAATGACATTCGCGCTCTACGGTGGCAGCTTCATTCCAATGCCAGTTTTGCTGAAAAAAAGTATCTTGTAATTCTGAGCGCTTGTCCTTTTCACCTTCCATGACAACACATTGTGCTGGCCCCTTCTTATCTTCAAACTCTACTTCAATTTCAGGAAAGATAAAAACATGTGCTCCTGGATCAAACTCAACTGAAGGGTAAACTTGCTGCAATGCAACTAAAACTGCCTGGTAATCTATATTTGGTTGTTCCTTATATAATAACTGAAACATTAACATTTTCGGGCTATTACCCAATTTCTTACTACCCATATCTATTAAATTTATTCGTTAACGTCTATTATTGTCTCTAAAGTCTAAAGTTACAGAATATCATTAGTAAAGGCATGGCAATATTCAATAATTTCATTCATTTTACTCCTACAATCAAAAAAAGGTATGTGTTATTTACACATACCTTTCTCTATAACTATTCGCTCTATTTGCTATTTCAATTTCGAAATCAGTTCATCTAATGACAATACAATTTGCTCACCAGAGGCTAATTCTTTTAATGCAAACTTCTTATCCATCATTTCTTGACTTCCTACTAATACAACAAATGGAATACCCTTCTTATCTGCAAACTGAAATTGTTTACCCATTTTTGCTTTATCAGGATACAACTCCGTTTTCACTCCAGCAGCTCTCAATGCCATAATAGCACTCATAGAATAACTCATCTCCTCTTCACCCATATTCAAGAACAATACTTTCGAAGCCGTACTAACTGTTTCTGGGAATAGATTCATTTCTTCCATTACAAGGTAAATTCGATCTAACCCGAAAGAAATACCAACGCCACTCATGTCTTTTAACCCAAATATTCCAGTAAGATCATCGTAGCGACCTCCTCCTCCTATAGATCCCATCTGAACAGATTCAGGCGCTCCAATCTCGAATATCGCACCAGTATAATAGTTTAATCCACGCGCCAATGTAACATCTAAGTTTAGGATAGCCGTTTGCAGGCCAACTTTTTCTACTTCTTTTCCGACAAAAGCAAGTTCTTCTACTCCCTTCAGTCCTTCTTCAGAAGTAGCTAACATCACTCTCAATTTATCCAATTTTTCTTCGAATGTTCCAGTGAAGTTAAATAGTGCCTGTACCTTTGCTATCGATTCTGCAGTGATTCCCTTTTCTATCATCTCTGCCTTTACACCATCTTCTCCTATTTTATCTAACTTATCTAGAGCAACAGTAAAATCGATCAACTTATCACTCGCATCTATTACTTCTGCAATACCTGCTAATATCTTGCGGTTATTAAGTTTGATAGTCACCCCATGTACTCCTAAAGCAGTAAACACATTGTCATATAACAATACAAACTCAACTTCTTGCCATAAAGACTTTGATCCAATAACGTCTGCATCACATTGATAAAACTCTCTAAATCTACCTTTTTGTGGACGGTCTGCACGCCATACTGGTTGCATTTGATAACGCTTAAATGGAAAGTCTATCTCATTTTGGTGCATGACCACATAACGAGCAAAAGGCACTGTCAAATCATAACGCAAAGCTTTCTCTGAAATTTGATTTGTCAATTTCAAACTGTTCTTACTCTCTAATACAGTTTCATCTACCTTGCTCAGATAATCACCTGAATTAAGTATCTTAAAAATTAATCGGTCACCCTCCTCACCATACTTACCTAATAAGGTATCAAGGTTCTCGAAAGAAGGAGTCTCGATGGGATGGAATCCAAATTTCTCAAATCCGTGTCGTATCGTTTGCATAATATATTGTCTTCTTGCTACTTCACTCGGAGAAAAGTCTCTCGTCCCTTTTGGAATCCCAGGTTTCTTTGCCATCTTTAATTAATTTTTAGTGATTTAATTTAACATCACAAAAGTACATCTTTTTTTAAAATGAAGTCAACTACTGATATCTTATCTTTCAATCGGCAGGAATTGATATAAAAGGAGCTGTTGATTGTGATTTTTTAGTTATTTTTACTAAAACCTTACAGCTGATAGTCAAGTAAAACTATGTGGAAAATAGCCTTAGAAAACACGAAAATTGCCATTATGAGTATTCGAAGTCAATTACTTCGTACCTGTATTACCGTTTTCATTATTGCTATTGGAATATGGGCTTTGGTGGGAATCTTATCTGTAGTATCAGCTTTGAGAAACACCATACTTGAAGACTTTAGCTCTATGGGAGCAAATACATTCTCTATCAGTCAGTACGACATGGCGGGAAAAATGGCTAAGAATAAATCAACTGCAAAGTCAAATCCCATCATTACTTATGATCAAGCAAGAAAATTTAAAGAAGAATATCAATATCCCTTCTCTGTAACCTCGCTTTCTTTTACGGCAGCCACCAATATTGAAGTTAAAAAAGATGAAGTAAAAACTGATCCAGAAATTTCAATTATTGGGTGCGATGAAAACTACTTACCCAATAGCGGATTAAAAGTAGAACAAGGAAGGAATTTAAGTTATACAGATATTAAAAACGACCATTATGTATGTGTTGTGGGTTCTGACTTCTCCAAAAAGATGTTCAAAGACTACAATCCTATAAATCAGATTATATCTATTCGCGGGTACAAGTTTAAGGTTATTGGCATTCTAAAAGAACAAGGAAGTACCTTCGGAAACAATGAAGATCAACGTGTATTTATTCCTATTCAGATTGCTCGTTCTATTTTCAATGCAGCTGATATAAACTATACCATAAAGGTTTCTATCATGCAAGAGGGACACTTAAATACTTCAATAGACCAAGCAATTATTGATTTTAGAAATATACGTCGACTCACTCCTGCTCATACCTCTGATTTTGGGATCGAGCGAAGTGATGATATGCTCCGCTCAATGATCAAACAAACAGAAATGCTCAATCTTGCTGCCTGGTTAATAGGACTAATCACTATTTTAGGTTCTTCGATTGCTTTGATGAATATTATGTTGGTATCTGTGACTGAACGCACACGCGAAATAGGTGTAAGAAAAGCATTGGGAGCTAAGCGAAAAACGATTGCCCAACAATTCTTTACAGAGACAGTCATTATAGGTCAACTTGGGGGAATACTTGGAACAGTGTTAGGTATTTTGACGGCTTATGGGTTGTCTTCCTTAATGCATTTTACCTTCACTATTCCGTGGAGTGCAATCTTGTCTGCATTCATTACAACCTTTATAGTGGCCGTTTTATCAGGTCTTTATCCTGCATTGAAAGCTTCCAAACTCGATCCTGTAGAAGCATTGAGATATGAATAAGCAGTTGACAATGTAGTATAAAGGCTTACAAATTGAATCCCTAAACTTAAACACTTAAAATAATACACTATGTTAACAGCAGATTTCAGTATTGTCTTGTTTATCAGTTGTGCTCTTTTCACCTTGTTCTTTGTATTTAAAAACTTTCTATCTACTGCTGGACTTGTATTTTTACTCTCGATAAGTACTGTTTTAATAGATAATCACGAAATTAGATTAGCATTACTAATATTTTTGAATACACTAAGTTTATATATGTGTAGAATTAAAGCAATGAAAATAGAATTAAAGTATGAAACAATTCTAAATTTCCCTGTAATACTGATTATCTTTTCACTTACTACTTTATTTACAGCAATAGATAACGATTTTACATTTAGTCTAATGGATATACTTACGGTTATTTTATTGGGAGCTACCTTCTCTTTCTTTTTAGTATTAATTATAATCTGTATATTTCAAGTAGGATACACAGTCTATATATGTAATAAATTCCCTATGCAATCGATTACTTCACTTGAGATTTCAAATTTAGAGCGAAGTGGAGGTGGTTCTTCTCCTCCCTTTTTCTACGCTAATTTTAAAATCAATAAAAAAGTTAAGATAGATTGTATAACTATAGATGGGATTAATTACAGTAAAGCAAAGCTTGGGCATAAGCTAAATATGACTAAGTATAAGACGGATGGGAAAGAAAACTTCGTCTTATTCTAATTTAAAATATTCCCTTTTCTGTATATTCTCTAATTAATTTACAGCCTTCAGCTAACCTAATAATACTGCTCTAAGTTAAACCCTAACACAGCATTATACTTTAGATACTGATCATCAATAGTCGCTCTAAGCTCTATCACTTCTTTCGTAATTGGATGGGTGAATTTTAATTCTAATGCGTGTAATAACATCGCCATTAGCCCATAGCGATCAAGCCACATCTTATTCTGCTTATTACATCCATGAGGACGACTACCTAAAATCGGATGAAAGATATGCTTGAAGTGCTTGCGCAATTGATGCTGTCTACCTGTCTCGGGATAAGCTTCAACCAATGAATAACGAGAAGTAAGGTGGTTGCCAAAAGGTATATCTACCTCAACTCTTTGTAGTGTTTTATAATACGTCTTTGCTTCTTGCTCTTGTCCTGCATCATTAGTTAAAGCATAATCGATCAGCTCTTCGTCTTTGGTATATCCACGTACAATGGCAATGTATTTCTTCTCAACTTTACGAGTAGCAAAATCATCATTGAGCTGCTTTAAAATCTCTTTATCCAAAGCAAATAACAAAACGCCTGATGTCTTTCTGTCTAAGCGGTGAACAGGATAAACGTATTGCCCTATCTGATCTCTCAATATCTGGATGGCGTATTCTTGAATATCACTTGCTATAAAAGATTTGTGTACCAGTAAATCTCTCGGTTTATTTATAGCTACAATATATTGGTCTTGGTAAAGTATTTCTAACATGGATGCAAAGATAAATAAGTTTAGTTACTGACGAGTAATTGTAAAAAAGGCAACCTATCAAAAATTGCCTTTTCCAAAAAAATTATTTAAGATATAAACATAGATTATATAAGAAATAACCTATACCATTTGCAGTTTTATACTATTAATAAAACCTTGTTGTTGTAACTTTCTGTGCTCTATTGTTAAATAGCTGGTATCTCATGAAGACTTCATGCGACCCTGAATTTGTTTTTCTCAAGGAAGTAGTGTCCGCATCGTAGCTGTATCCAATCATTAAATTGTTGTTGATTTGAAACCCTACTAATCCACTTATAGCTGCATCCCAGCGATATGCTGCTCCAAGAGTAAATCGATTAAAAAACAAAACATTAGCTGTTAAATCTACTTGCAATGGAGATCCTTGAACTCCTTTAATTAAAACTGCCGGTTTAACTCTAACCTCATCACTTACATCAAATATATATCCTCCTGTTAAATACAAATGCGTCTTTTTTCGCACTGTTGTAATTTCCTCGTTATCATCATAAACATAGGTAGATAGCAAGGTAGGTGCAGAAATACCAATATATGCCCTATCTGAATAAACCATAATACCGACACCAACATTAGGTCTAAACTTATTGTTGATATTACTCTGTAAAAGAGGATCCTCCGGTTTAAATGCTTTTAATTTAGTATAATCTACATTCAAAAAATTAGCTTGCCCCTTGATACCAAAAGCAAGGTTATACTGATAATCTAAAGCAATAGTATATCCGAAATCTAAGGAAATTGTATTTTCTTCCATCGCCCCTATTCTATCATTGACAAAATTAATCCCCCCAGATAGACCGTTGCTTCCCAAAGGGCTATTCAATGAAAAATTCGATGTTTTCGGAGCTCCTTCAAGTCCTACCCATTGCGATCTATACTGACCATAAATGGTTAAGTAATCGACAGTTCCAACATAAGCAGGGTTAATAACAGCGTGATTATACATATACTGCGTATACTGTGGGTCTTGTTGAGCAAACAATAGATTAGTTAAAAGGAAAAGATAAGCACTAAATAATATTTTTATAATTGACTTCATTGTATTGATGTATTGGATCCTTAATTACTTTCTAAGTGTAAATAGCCACTTTTCTTAATTACCTCACTACCAGTAGCAGTAGGTACCTCGTATTTCAGTAAGTAATAATATGTTCCTGAAGGCAAAGCTTCATTCTTGGAAGTTGTTCCTTTTCCTTCCGAATATCCTCTAAAGACATTATTATTGCTATCGTAATTGGTTGTACGATAAACTAAGCTTCCCCATCTATTAAAGATTTCCACAGTATTATTAGGAAACTTATTGATATTCAAAATTCTAAAATACTCGTTGTATTCCCCTCCACTATTAACAAAATTGTAGATGACAATATCTCCATCGTCCAATATTTCTTTCTTAATAGAAGCTAATGTAAAGAAGCCATAACCTTTTACTGTTGAAATTGTTGAAACCTCTTTAGAATCAAGGTCCACAATACCTCCTTCATCTACCCACATCTGTTTAGCAGTATCCCATCTCACAACGTGTAAAGTTTCTGCAGGATTCTCTAAGACTTTCTCCAATGTTGTATCTGCCCAACTAAGAGTTACTACAACGGAACTTTTGGTATTATCTATTGCTTCTACAAGCCAATACTCATTAGTATTAAGCGTTTCAATCACACTTGATTTCGCTGTTCTCGCTTTAAAGAATGCAGCGTCTTTTAATGTATAAGCACTTTGAAATACGTCTTTTAATCCCTGTGGTGCAGTAATTTTAGAATATCTAAACTTTCCTTTATTTCCCACAGGAAACACAAATTCTTCACGCCCTTCTTTCTCCACTCTTCCATCAATATAACTTTTATCTGAAGCATTGCTCCACTTACTTTTTTCCAAAAACGTAATACCACCGCCGTGTAGTGAATCAACCTTTACAATCCCACTTTTAAAGTCAACATTTCCCTGTATGCTAATATCGTTTAGTACAGCAAAAGCTTCTTTATTCGATTTAGGACTATCAAACACTACATCGTTAAACTCTATAACTCCATTTCCACTAATGAATTGTTTGTCCTTTTTAGTATCATTTGGTGTGAAAACAACTTTTGCAGTAGTTACATTAGGAGAAGAATAAAACAAATTATCATTGACAAAGTTACCTTGGTAGTAAATAGTTCCATCTGTTTTAAAGTTTGCTTCCTCTTTATTAAAAAAATCTCCCTCAACAGATACAACTTCATTGGAACTTACATGGAAGACCCCTTCATTTACAAAAGTTGCCTTTTCTTGAGCAAAAAGACTCTCTCCCCAAAATAACAAGAGCCCCATTAATATTGCAAAAACATTTTTTCTCATCTAATTATAATTGTTTTTGTAGAAAAACTTATCGGCAAAAAGAGAATAATTACAAGGTAAAATACTTGTTATCTTCTATTTTAATATAGCAGATATGTGAATTTCATAATTTATGTTAATCAACTTTTTCTGTATTAACAACTTTTGTGCCTAAATGAATGACTTTCAATTTTTTTATAGATAATTTAAGTTTAAGACTAAGCCAACACACTATGATAAACAATCATTAAAAGGCTTGCTATTTACCTTTAACGTTATATATACTTATTTAACTACCAATTCTCCCCAAAAGCCTTTCGCATAAAAAAATATTTACTTTCAACCTCTTTCCTAATTCTTGAGAATAAATAATATATTTTTGTTGCTTGCAAAGCAAACAGAAGTTCTTAGAGTACAAGTTACTTACCAGAGCTAACCTGCTGACTTAAAATTTTCAAACAATAGTTCACTTGATCACCTATGTCTGATAAAGCCTTGATATCTAAATCCAAAACCTCAATTATAGGTTTACTTAAACAATCTTTCTCGAATGAAAGCTTTGATTTGACAAATATGTCCATCAACAGAGCTGTTTTTTTACTGGCTATTCCGATGATGTTTGAAATGCTGATGGAATCGGTATTTGCCTTAGTCGACTTGTATTTTGTTGGCCATTTAGAACAAAGTGCTTACGCCATACAAAGTGTGGGACTTACGGAATCCTTACTCTCGATAATTTACGCGATATGTATTGGTATAAGTATGGCTGCAACGGCAATTGTAGCACGAAGAATTGGAGAAAAGGACAAAGTAAAAGCCTCGCAAAATGCTGCCCAAGCAATTAGTATTTCCATTGTAATAACAATTATTCTGAGCGTTTTAGGCTTTGTATACGCAAAAGAGTGGCTCTTGTGGATGGGAGCTTCGGAGGCCTCCGCAGAATACGGCTATGTATATACACGTATACTACTTGTCAGTAGTATCTCAATTATGTTGTTATTTTTAATCAACGGTATCTTCAGAGGAGCAGGAAATGCAGCTGTTGCGATGAAAAGCTTATGGTTTGGAAATATATTCAATATTATCTTGTGTCCTATTATGGTAAGAGGATGGTGGATATTTCCTGAAATGGGATTAGAAGGTGCAGCGTATTCAACAGCTATTGGTAGAAGTATGGGGGTGGCTTATCAAATCTATTACCTAACTCGAAAAGATTCTCTCATTCAGCTAAAATGGGTCTATTTTAAGGTACAATGGCAGATGATATGGAATATCATTAAAATAGCAGTTCCAGGTATGATTCAATATATGATATCCACTTGTAGTTGGGTTATTTTAGCGCGAATAGTTGCTCAAAGTGGTGGGGAGATAGGTTCTTCTGGATTCCTGACCTGTCTAAGGCTATTAGTGTTCTTTATCTTACCTGCATGGGGGTTGAGTAATGCCGCTTCAACTCTCGTTGGCCAAAACCTTGGAGATCTCAATCCTGATAAAGCTTATAAGTCGGTTATTGCTACCTTAAAATACAATATTATCTATATGGCTATTGTGACTGTTATCTTCTTTACTATGGCCGAATTATTAGCCTCTTTCTTTACGACTAATGAAGATATTAAAGCTGTGGCAAAACAAGCGATGTACATTGGCGCATCAGGTTTTATCGTATATGGTATAGGAATGACATTAATGAATGCCTTTAATGGTGCTGGAGATACTATTACCCCAACAATCATCAATATTATTGGCTTTTGGTTATTTCAAATTCCGTTAGCATATGCTCTAACTTACTACTTCAATATGGGACCCACAGGATCCTTTATAGCTATTCCCGCAGCAGAAATTCTTATCGCGATATTAGCTTTTGCTTTGTTTAAACGCGGCAAGTGGAAACTCAAAAAAGTATAAACACAAAATGAGGCTGTCTAAAAAGCCTAAAAAACAAAACCCCGTCTA
>NZ_WMJX01000027.1 GCF_009711045.1 Myroides albus
AAAGGACATTTCTTATGCAACCTTGACGGGCGCACCCTTTATACTATCTATTTCAAAGACAATAAACCTTTTAGAGAGTAGATCCAACTCCTTATTGGAGTTTAATAAGTAATCATATTCGCCACCTTTATAATAAGGCTCTAAAACATTGAGAAGATTGTGTAAGTCAAAGTCTTTTTCCCTTACTTTTTTAAAATCTAATTCACTTTTATAATCAGTATTTAAATACTGATAAAAACCATTAAAACTCGGAATATTACTTTTGTCTTCAAGAGTTTTTAAATAACCATTTACAGCGTTAGATATAGCTACTTCCTCTGAACGGGTTGCGGGCTGATCATCGCGTTTCCAAAGAGTTAGAATCAGGGTTTTGATACTCTCTTTTTTCTCAATATCAAAAATACCATCTTGGGTATAGAAAGGATTAAATGAAATTGGATTCTCTTGGGTATAGGTAAAGTAAATACCATCTTGATTATTTGATTTACCACCAATTAAATCACAGAGTCCTTTATAAGAATTTCCTGTATCGACAATTAATACATGAGCGCCTTGTTCGTGATATTGCCTTAAGAGGTGATTGGTAAAAAAGCTTTTACCACTACCGGAAGGCCCAAGAATAAATTTATTGCGATTAGTAATGATTCCCTTTTTCATTGGAAGATCTGAAAGATCAATAAAAACAGGTCTTCCACTTAAACGATCAGTCATTTTAATTCCAAAGTCAGATTGTGAATCTTTAGAATTAGTCTCTGAATTAAAAAAACAAATAGCAGGTGCAACAAAACTATAAAAACTCTCCTCGCTTGGAAAATCTGAGCTATTACCAGGTATACCTGCCCAAAAAAGAACAGCCGAATCAACCGTATTGTGTCTAGGTATACATCCCATTGATGCAATACTACTTGTTACTTTATTTTTAATTTGTTTTAATTCTTGTGGACAATCCGACCAAGTCATCACATTAAAATGAGCACGTATGGATTGTAGTCCTTGGCTATGGGCTTGATTTAAATACTGTTCTATCCATTGCTTGTTGATTTGATTAGAACGGCTATACCTAGAGAGAGAATGCATGTTTTTTGCCCTTTTCTCAAACATTTTTAAGTTATCATCACTATCTTCAATAAAAAGATATTGATTGTAGATGTGATTACAATCTAGTTGTAACGATACATGACTGGCAAAACTAACTAAGAGTTCACTTTTATCACTAGAGAGTTTATCATAAGCCCTAGCCATAGAAACCTCTAAAGGAAGATCGAAAGGGTTGGAAAAAGTAAAAAAATTTATAACATTCTCTCCTACCCTAACTCTTTGAGCATTAAGCTCAATGTCTTCTAAAACAGCATTATCTTGCTCATTTAAAGACATATACCTTTGTAAGAGTCCACCTTGACTAGTTGTTCCAACAATTTGGTTACTACAGAGTTTTTGTATCGAGAAATACTCACTGTCGTTTAAGATTCTTTCAAACTGTAGACAGGCCTGTTCGAAGTTCTGCAAAACTGTTTTATCTTTAATTTGCTTTGGTACTAATTCACCATAGACTAAGGATGAAAAATTACTGCGGCTTTGAATTCTTTGCTTGTTTGTCTTAGTTATATATAAATAACATTCGTGTTTTAAAAAACCACGACCCATAAAGTGTTTTTCAAAACTCTGACTCAAATAACTCATTTGTTGTAAATCATCTAAACAAGAGTAACTATGGTTTGTAAACCAATCTTGTTTGTGTACAATGGTAAAATCAGGCAAAACTTTTAAAGCCTTTTCCCAAAGAGAATGTATAGCTTGGTAATCCTGACTTGATAAAGAAAATATCTCGGGTAATTCAACCTTGTAACAAAATGTGATATCTGCTTGTTTGGATATTATGCAGTTTTGTTCCACACTTAAAAGGGGAAACATCCGCTTTAGAGTGTTTGCTTTGGCAATATTTCTCATAAAGTTAAGTGTTAGAATTAAACTCAAAAAAAGTAGTTATACACTCCCTTGATATGATGTATTTTGGAAAAGACCTTCTAGCTACAAGCTTTAATAGTCCATACTGACCGTATTTGTAATTAAAGTGAAAAACCAAACAGGTAAGACTAACAATTAATACACTGGCTAAAAAAAGACAAACATAACTTGATACACCCAGTATATAGAGCATCATAACAACTATAAGTACACCTAAAAAACCACCAGCCAAGTAAAATAGATACTGGGCTTTTAGACCATTAAATTCAACACAACTACCTGTGCCTTTATTAATACTATATTTTTGCATACTCAATGGGTTTATAAAAAGAATGATCTTAGAATTGTAGCCGCTACAATTAAAAAAATACACGCGCCAAACCAGCTTGCTGCAGTTTTACTAGTATCTGGGTCTCCACTAGAGAATTTATTATATACTTTAACCCCTCCAATAAGCCCCACCACAGCACCTATGGCATAGATCAGTTTGGTGGCAGGATCAAAATATGAAGTAACCATTTGAGTTGCCTCGGTAATACCTGCTATTCCATTTCCTTGGGCAAGTAGAGTTCCACATTGCAAAAAAACAAAGTAGAAAAAAACACTTTTAATGTTTAAAAACTTTTTCATAATAAATAGATTTAGTTAATAATCAAGTACCTTACTTGATTTTAATTAAATATCTACTTATAAAAAGTTAAGTATTTAAAAAGGAATAAAAAGTCCGTATTTGACTTAAAAACGCTCAGTATAAGCAAATTAAAAGCTTACAATAACCACTAGTTAAAAAAGCAAACAGAATATCGAGGTATCTCGATTGTGAAATCCTATAAGTAAAACACAAAAAAAGAAGACTATCAAGATTAATAATCAAACAACTCTATAATACAACTATGCACTATAAATAAAAACATATTAAATGTAAAAAGGATAGCTAAGTAAGCCATCCTTTTCATTCAAAATATAAAATAAAAATACAAAGTAACCAATAGTTACTCTTACTACATTACGATTTTTTAGAAAATGCTACTATAGAAATCAAATAGCGCCTTTCTATTTGCCCTTCTTTGTTCTTTGATTTTCTAATACAAAATTAGAATTAATATTCTATAGAATAAATATCTAAAATGCGATTTACACAAAAGATAAATCACATTGTCAAATTTCTAATCTAAACAAAATGTGTTCCATAAGTAAATCAATATACTTTCAGCTTCTAAGATAAGTAAATTAGACAATAGATAAAAAGGACAGTAAAACTTCCTTCAGCCATAGAGAAGATACAAATCATCAAAACATCGCACAATGACTTAATAATAAGTGTATTGAGGATTTTTTCCACTATTTATAAAAAGCACCCGTTTCTCTTAACAAAATATAACTATGCTAAAATTATAACACAATTACTAATAATTCAACAATACATATTCAAGATATCCGTGTACCATTTAATACCAAATCCACTTAAAAACAAGGCGTTGATGCCTAAAAGCACTTAAAAAGTATAAATTAAAGAATTATAATCAATGGTGTAAATAAATCGAGATAGTTACAAAAAACAAAATGGATATCCCTATATTTGAAATAAAAAGAAAAACCATGGCAATCGAAATACGAATAAAACAAAAAGGACTGTTCAAAAAAGCTATTAATTTAGCAGTCATAGAATCTTTATTTGACAACCCTGTACTCCTTGGATGTAGAGACCTTAACTCTGCTTATGTCTTGGAGGAGTTACGCGATAGCCAGATTGAAGAAATCAATATAGTGGCAGTCAATCCAAAGCAGATCGGAAGGGGATTCATCCTCTCTAAGGATGCAAAGGACTTGAAAGTTTCACTGAATGTACCAGCTACCGAGCAAGACATAACAGATTTCTTTCACTGCATAGAATCAGCTTGCAAATTGTTTAAAGTGCATACCTTTATCTTAGACGACGAAAAAGAGATCGAGTTGGCAGGACTGAATGAACTCAAACAGGATATACAGGCATGGAACAACAATTACCTGTTAGAGCAAGTGGCTCAGCTTCAACAAAAGCAAATGACCTTTGTTGTATTTGGTGGATACAATCCTATCTATATTTCTTCAGCAACTTTAGATCACTGGGTTAAATTGCCAGTAGAAGAATTAACCGATACTTTTAAACAATTCCTACATCAAAAGCAAAGCGAAGACCTTTACTATATGAAACCGATGTTTTATCAAAACCAACAAGGAGAAATCCTGGGAGCCTATAGCCTAACGTTAGGGGTAAGTAGTATTGTTCCAAAACAGGCCTTTGTCCCTGTCATTACTTCAGGACTACCCGATGGGATAAAACCTACTCATTGGCAACTGGCCTTGGTGATGCTATCCGAAAAGCAAGAACCTACAATAAAATATATAGACTACGATTCCTTTGTCAAAGTGATTAATCAAATGAACTTAGAACACTACGACGAGAATCACTATATCTTAAGAGAACCTAATCAATTGCTTTTTGATCAGTTACTAAAATAGGTTCATTATAAAGATCAATCACATAATCTTTGAAATAACAAGAACATTAATTTTATCTAGTAAAAAAGTATTTTAAAAAGAACTTGCTTTTCTACTCCAAACAAATAAACGCTAGTTTATCTAAAAGCAAAAACTAGCGTTTTTTGTACTGGGTTAAAACCTATAATACAAACTAGTAAAAGCGCTTAAATAATTAATATCTACTACCTGCATTGTTTTCAACTTTGTGGAATCAGCCCAAAGCTTAGATACTTGAACTTTAATTCCTATTTGTTGATTACCTTTAAGGCGATAGTTATAATCGACAAATAAAGCTAACATATTTTTATCCAATGAATCATACAGAAAAACTGGATAATAAATTTCATTATACAAGCTTGAAAATCTATTGTCATTTTGCGCTAAGGCCTTAGTTGTGTTTTCTAATTGATAGATAACTCCCCAAGTTAAATGATTTTTATTTCCCTTGTAATCTGATTTTATCTCAGCACTAAAAGTATCTTTATCTAATTGCGATCTAAAATTACTTGCTTTATACTTCTCATTCAGTGATTGGTTTTGGTAGCCCAACAAAAATGAATAACTACCACTGTTATTCGATCGATAAGTTATTTCTGTTTGTATCCTTAATCTATTTTGCTTTAGACTATAAGCTTGTAAAGAACCAATCTTTACATAATCATATACCCCACTATAATTCTGATTAACACGCGTATAACTATACCTATTCTCAGTACCTTTTAAAGTCTTATTTTGATAAAACAGATTTATTTTACTTAGCCAATTCGATGAAATATAGTACTTTAAAACTGTTGAAAGTGAAATAATTGAAGTTTTTAATTGATGTAAATTAATGGGAATTTGCTCCTCTGTTTTCATATTTCTACTTTTGGCTAACAACAATAAATCTATATTAAACTTTCTGTCTTTCCATAGAGAGCTAGAAAGGTTTACATCGAATTGATCTTGAGTATAAATGCGCTTTCTTGAAAATACATAATCCTTATGTTCGTGATCAATCATACCAAAACCACGTAAAACAAAAAACTGTTGTTTTATGTTTCCTTTCCAAACATCAAGCTCTTGAGTTTGCCTGTGTAGTTGATAAGTTGTACTTAATCCAAAATCAAAACTCTTATTTAAATGATAAACACTACCTAGTTCAACTGAGAACCAAGAAGAAATATTTCGAGCTCGCGGATCTGTTTGTTTAAAGGAATAATCCCCTGTGTAAGTTAAGTTAGTACCTAAAACAAAATTTTTTATTCTTTTACTATAACGTGCACTTAAATCATAATTCTGATACTTATAATCTCCTTGTTTTAAATTAATCATTTGATAAGGGCCGTAAATTGATGAGACTCTAGAAGTAAATCCGTAGATATCCTGCTGTACCCCTTTTCTAACCACAACCTGCGAAAAGAAATTAGAAGTACTATCCACAGGTGTAAACCAACGAGCTGTAATACCATACTCACTTGATTTTTTACCTTTGTCTATTCTATATGATTTATCTTGATTTTGATTGTGATAAAACAATTCTAAATAGGTCTGTGCCCCCACATGACTATAATTATTTAAATAAGCAGAATTAAATACAAACTTTGGCAAATCACCTGGGTTAGTATTTAATATAAACTCATTATCATCTAAAGCAAAATATTGACTTGTTAGCTTATTTGTTTGACCTATTGCTAAACAAGTGAACAAGAAAATAAAACAAACAATTATTCTTATTGCAAATTGTTTCATAACGCATCTAATTTTAAAGTTACTTCAACTCCAAAATATGCTGAAGACCATTTGCGCTGGTTTACATTGTAATTATTCTTATACTTAGAGTTTAGATTTAAAATATTATTGACAAAAAAAGATATACTTCCAAAATTTTTAATCTCTTTACTTCCCTTAAAGTTGACCATAAAATCAGGTCTGGTTGTATCTTTAGAAAAATTAGTTTTTTCATTGCGCAAATCCAATGAAATTAAGTCAGGGTTATCAATTTTAACCTTATCGTAATCAATTTTATAAATAGTATTAGTCTTATCCAAATAAGCTGAAGGGACAAAAGATTCATTACTTGATAATTGAGAAGATGTATACCATAATGCTTGAATAAAGGTTGTAAAAACAAGTTTCAAACGCGGTATTCTTGTATTAAACCAAACATTAGTATTCAAGCGGCTAAGAGTTATCTCAGGAGCATTATCATATATACCTACATAAGGATATAACTCATTATTAGTGATTGTTTTAGGATAATACATCTTGGGTTGATTTGAGCCATATTTAGTTTTATAATAAGCCCCGTTAATTTCAATACTTGTAGATAAAAATTTAATCTCTGGCAATACAATCCTATACTCAAGCCCCTTCTTATGTAACTCACTACTATTTAATGCCCTTGGAAGCATAATAAAATTATGCTGGGTATCCATATCAAAATCCCCTATAGATGGCTTACCTACAATAGGCTTATTAGCAGTGGTTAGCTTATTGTAATTAACAGGACTATACTGATAGTGATATTCAAAGCCTCTATCATATTTTTCATAAAAGCTGGTTAATGAGAACTCAAAATCCTTATATGAAAAATCCATACCAAATTCAAACTTCTTGGCTCTACTGGCTCTTAAATTCGGATTTTCTACATCGTGTATAAAAGTATGAGTAAGTAATAATCGATTCTCTGGTAAATTATCATACCAGTTTAAAACTTCTATATCTCGATAAATTCGATCAGGATACAAATAATCTAAAGTCGGAAGTTTGTTTTGCTGACCATATCCAATTCTAAAATTTGTATAGATATCTTGCTGTGAATTATAATTGGTTGTAAAATTCATTTGCAATCTTGGTTCAACCAAAACCTTGTTGTTTAAAAAATAAGATGAAGGTAAATTAAACATTTGCACACCTCTTAACCCGGTTGTTAAATCAATTTTTGAATCTAATTTATCTATGTTAATACCTATGTTGCTTTCAATATAATAAGCAGAGTGAATTAAAGAAGGAATTGAAGAATTTTTACGTGGGCGAATAAATGAATTATCAGAAGGAAAAGGTGGAAGATTGGGATCAATTACTGCGCCTTTTCCGTGATTCTTTACACTATTGTATTCTATCCCGTAAATAATATTTTGAGTGATCTTATCTGACAAATTCCAAAACTTCCCCGCATTGAATTGTAAAAACACATTCAGTGGAGCATTGTCCATTTGATAACTCGTCTTATATTTAGAAGGTAAAAAAAAAGCCTCATGTACTCCTGGCTGCGTCGCATTAGACATATTTATACCACCATCAGAATAAACAAGTAAGGAACGATCTAACACATCTTTTGTGTAATCAAAATGTGCAATAAGTTCAATATCGTCAATCCATTTTTTATCAAGCAAAGTAGATGCCTTCCATGTAAAGTCTAATTTGTGATATTTCACTTTGTAGAGTTCCTCATTATACTCGGTAGACTGGTCACTTTTATGATTATCTAAAGTTTGAGTATAATTCAATTTAGTATTAAGCTCAATATAATTCCCTAAAAAATCAAGACCTAAATTATGATTGATTTGAGAGGTAACCCTAGTGAATTTTGTCAAGGTTTCACGAACATCTGGTTTTGAGCTTAAAACATCCATACCTAAGTGTAATACACCATAGTTGGACCCCAAATCAATTCCTTTTCCAAGATAAGCCAACTGAACATTTGGATCTACCTTGGCGCGTATTTGCAAAGGGCTAACTCCTTGTTTTGCCTTAAGATTAATTTGTCCACTTGATAAATTCCCAACCTTAGCTGAGGAAATCCCCCTAACAACACTAATACTCTCAATATGGTCAGTTGATATCATACGCATATCTAGTCCAGAGTTAAACACAAGGTTTCTTTCCTTAGCAAAAGAAGTTCTAGAACCTTGAGTTAATCCATAAAGTTGATTTCTACTACCATCATTGTGCATTGAAACACCATTGGAGATAATAGATACACCTAAAGCATTATTTTGATCACCACCTGAACTACGAAAATTAACACCACTGAACTGATTTAAAGAAGATTGCTGATGTAAACTCCCTGGAAGAAGAATTAATGCATCAACAAGTGAGGTAGGCTGAATATAAGACAAGGCTGTTTGATTAATAACAGCCTTGTCTTTTGCTTTACTATTATATTTAGCCATAATAATAAATTCTTCCAATTCGATACTCTCCCTATTTAAATAAACCTTCGTCTTAGAAAAAGATGATACATCTAAGGTCTGCTCTAAAGGTAAAAAACCTAAAGCTTTAACGGTGTATTTATAACTGCCCTTGGGTAGCTTTAAGTATACTAGACCTTGAGCATTGGTTGTAAGCTCAAAATTAAGATCGAAAAATTCAAGAGTTGCATAAGAAATAGGTTCTCCTTGAAAATCTAAAACTTCAATAACAACGCTATACGTAGTGTTTTTAGAGTTATTAAATGCAAAACAAAAGCAGCTAATTAAAAATAATATAACAATAAAATATTTTTTTCTCATCGGTAATGATTCTACCATAGTCATACTAGTGGTCAGACTTTTGAAATTATACAATATATCCAATGTTAAGCCAATTAATAAAGCTTAGAAATTCTTAGTGAATTACTAGTAAATACTTTGTAAAATTCACTAAGAATTAATTGTGACTTTAATACTATAATATCTTTAGAGCTCGCCCACTTTTAAAGATATCATACAGAAGTTCAGCTCTATTTTGCGGGGAAGTTTCTTTGACCTACTCTAATTTCAAAATCCTCACTTGAATTATTTGTATCCATATAAACTTTTCTAGATGACTGGTTTTGTTTTATACGTCTAACATAAACCTCTCTTGTACCGGTATCTGAAACAGTAACATATCCTCTATCTATTTCATTTAATAGTGATTTATACTTTACTTGATTCACCTGTCCTGTTTCAACACCATCAACAATAATATCAACAGGAATTTTAAATACAGGTTTACTTCCATACATACTTTCAACAACAATAGAGTTTTCACTCAAAAAAGACTTAAGATCACCCTGTTGTCTAAACAAGAAAGCTGGTGAATAACCAACTCCATAGCCTAACATATCTGCATGAGTAGTCCCGTTTACAATCATATTAGGAACTTTTGGATTGTCAGTATCATTAGATGGCATAACAATTTCAAAATCAGCTCCACTTAAATCAGCTGCAGCTTTATTTTTTCCTTTCTCACTAAAATCTCTAGCTGAACGAGCCAAAACCACCTCTTGACCAGGAGCTATAGGATAGTCTGTTCCTGTACCTGGGAAAGTATATACAATAGCAGCTAAAACAGATTTTTCATCCATAGCTTGCTGGGTAGTTGCGTTATATGGAAACTTATTCCAATGTTCAGTAATCCCATAAGAAAGGCCATCTAAGTACTTAACCTTATCGCTATTATTATAGATAACAACGTACTGATCAGCTAATTCTACATACTCGCCATACTCGTCCTCTGCTCCCTCTCCCGAGGTAAAGAGTTCACTGATTATCAAACCTTGGTAAGTTGGTTTAACAAGCTCAATGTCAATGACAATAGATTCACTTTTATTAATTGACACATTACCTAGAAAACCAAATCCAATTTCTGGGCTCTCGAGATTAAAATCATAATTACCTACTTGTAATTCAATAGTAGCTAATCCCTTCTGATCAAGATTACCTTTGATAGACTCAGAAGTATTCTGATTGTAAACACTATAGGTAAAAGAGGAATAATCAGTTAATGTGCCACTTTTATCTTGACCTTTTACAACAATTGAGAATTTCTTTAATTCCTCCACTGAATTTGAATCATCACTTGAACAAGCTGTCAAGAAAAGCAATGTACAAATCAATAGAAAACTAGTGTTAATAATGTTTTTCATTTTATTTATTTAGATTAAATATAATTAGACGCAAACTTAATTAATTATTTTTAACTGTTCTAAATAATTAAATGAAATAAATTAACCTACTTAAATTCAAACAAATACACACAAATAAAGACATAAAAACACCATCTTAATGAAAAATAATTAATAATTTCTTAAGCATTTTTTTAGAAAATGATATAGTACACAAGTGAATAATTGAAAATCATGAGTCATAATCAGAACATTTTAAACAATAGAATAAAGTAAAATATTCAGTAATTAAATAAGTTTAAAGTAAAATCTATCCGCATTCTGTCATTTAAAACAAACAAATCCAAAATAAATACCTCCTATTAAATAAATTAATAGTATATTTGCCAAAGTATTTAATACAATAAAGTTTTTTGCTTTTATACATATATTCCTACCAGATTATTCTTCTAAGCATCTATTCTTTATTCTCATTTAGATAATTCATATTTATCGATACGAGAAGAATATAAAACAGCACCACAATCTGGTCTTCTTTTCCTATCTACAAGTTATTTGACTAGCTGAAACTAGCACACTACTTATAATATGTTTAACAGTTTGAGTTCTGTTTACCCATTAAGTATTCTGACACAGTGCAGATCGCTTAATACTAACTCAAGGATTAGATAATTATAAAATACAAATATTTATGGCAGACTCTTTTTCTAAGAAAGAAAAGATTAAAAAGAAGTTACAAAAACAAAAAGAAAAGGCTGAACGCAGAGAAGACCGAAAAACCAACAACAACAAAGGTAAGGACTTAGAGGATATGCTTGTTTATGTAGATTATTTAGGAAACTTAACAGACATCCCACCTGATCAGCAAGAAAAGGAAAGAGAGAAAACTAAACAACCTAAGAACCAAACAACAGAGTTCAAAGGAATAATAACCTTTATAAGTGAGAAAGGATTTGGATTTATCACTGAAGAAGGAACAAAAGAAAACGTGTTTATTCACAGTAATGATGTAGGTTTCCCACTGCAAAAAGGAGAGCTAATATCTTATCAGAAAGAAGAAAACGCTAAAGGTATTAGAGCTGTGAAAGTGCAGAAAATACAATAAACTGTTTATTACAATTTTTAAATATTTACATCATGCAAGAAGGAAAAGTAAAATTCTTCAATGAAACAAAAGGTTTTGGATTCATCACTCCAAGTAACGGAGGAGACGATATTTTCGTACATACTACAGGTTTAGTTGACCGTATCCGTGAAAACGACGAGGTTACTTACGAAGTAGAGAATGGAAGAAAAGGACTTAACGCAGTTAATGTTCGTAGAGCTTAATTACCCGTTTTAATTTAGCTCTTCTCTTAAAAGAGAATTACGCAATTACTTAAAAAGTATGAAGTTTTGACTTCATACTTTTTTTTGTTTGTTCTTGATGTAAAAAAAGTGCACTTTAAAGTGCACTTTTTTTATACTAACATACTTGCTATACTATAACTTACCTTGGATCATACAAAAGTCATCTAATACCATACTTTCCAAGTTTAATCACAATTACAATTTAGCAATAAAATCAACTATACGTTTACAAGCTTGCCCATCACCATAAGGGTTATGTAATTCTGACATTGCTGTATAATATTGCTTATCAAGTAACAATTTTGTTGCTTGGTTAACTATTAACTCTTTGTCTGTTCCCACCAAAACAACTGTACCAGCCTCTACAGCCTCAGGTCTTTCAGTTGTTTCACGCATTACAAGTACAGGTTTTCCTAAGCTTGGTGCTTCTTCTTGAACTCCACCACTATCAGTGATAATCAAATAACTTTGATTCATTAACCAAACAAAAGAGGGATAAGCTAATGGATTTATCAACTGTATATTTTCAATATCAGATAAAATTTTATAAACTGGTTCTTTCACATTCGGATTCAAATGCACTGGATAAATAATCTGCACATTATCATGTGCTATTGCAATTTCCTTTAAAGCTTCACAAATACGTATAAATCCATCTCCGTGATTTTCACGTCTATGTCCTGTTACTAATATTAATTTTTTATTGAAATTGACAATTTGCTTTAGATACTCAATTTCTTGAATTTCTACATCCTCTACTCGATCCACACTATCTAAAAGTGCATCAATAACAGTATTACCAGTAACTAGAATATCTTCCTGACTTATATTCTCTTTAATTAAATTCTCTTTTGAAGCATTTGTCGGAGCAAAATGATAATCTGCAACGCGCCCTGTAATCTGTCTATTAATCTCCTCTGGAAAAGGAGCACGTTTATTATGAGTTCGCAATCCTGCCTCTACATGACATACTTTAGCACCACTATAAAAAGCAGCAATACTCCCAGCCATAGTAGTAGTTGTATCGCCATGTACATAAACGTAGTCAGGTTCAAAATCTTCTAATATTGGCTTTAAACCAGTAATAATTTCACCTGTCAAAGAATACAGGTTTTGATTGGGTTTCATCAAATTTAAATCATACTCTGGTTCAATTCCAAAAAAAGACAAAACTTGATCAAGCATTTCTCTATGCTGTGCTGTTACACAAACACGAGTATCGAACTCATCGCTACGCTTTTTAAATTCCTTTACTAAAGGCGCCATTTTAATCGCCTCAGGACGTGTACCAAATATTATTAAATTCTTTTTCATACTAATTTACATTTACTCTTTCATTAATACTCATAACTAATGAAAAGACAACAATTTATTTCAATAAACTGTTTTTAAATCGTTTAATCTTAAATAAAATACCATAAATAAAAACTTTATTAAACTTAGTCTTTCTAAAGCTTATACTATCTAAAGTACTAGATACTGCTCTATGATATAACTCATTACACGTGTGCTCTATGGTGTGGTACTGCTTAAAGTAGTTATAACATTCATTCTCAATCGCTGCTAATTTACCATTAGTTATCACGTCAATTACTTCATCGAAACTATGATTGTACACAACCTCTTTCTTATACTCATCTCCTACTGAATAACGCGTTGACTCATACAACCATCTAAATTGGTTATTCATCTGCATTTCTTCAAAAGACAAATCTACTAAGATAATAGCCTTCTTTAAGCTAGCGACCTCTAAAGTAGAGGTTCCCATCCCAAACATAACATCAATATTTTGATAAATAAAATCGTATAATTCAGCCCCAGTTACAACTCCATGAAAACAAATACTAACATTTCTTGGCAAACTCTCTTTCTCCACTAAGTAACGACATTCTCCATCCCCGATAATATGAAATATAAACTGTTGATCATGATTAGTTAAAGCACGAAGTTTTAAATGTCTTAAAACATTAATCAAAGGATTAACTTTTTCAATACACAACCTACCTAGCCATCCCAAATGAATTGTAGCTGTCGGTACCTTTTTAGATACAAGTGGTACTTGTTTCTCTAAACAGAAAATAGGTAAAAAATCTTCTTTATGCAATGAGAAGTTAAACTTATCTCTCTGATAGTCTACATTGGAACCATCCATAAAAACAACAGCATTATGATTTAATAAAGCATTAATATCAGAAGTAAAATCAGTATACTTAAATCTAGAGAACTTGCAGTAAGTCGCTACTCGCTCATACAATCCTGCTGGATGTATAGACCAAAACAAAATACTGTAATTGCCTTTCAAACTAATGTTGACCCAAAAAGCAGAGGAAAAAGGACAAATAACAATTTGATTCTCTTTTAATTTCACTTTCACCAAATCACTATAGACTATGAATTCAACACTCTTAGATCCACTCAGCTCTCGCGCTACAAACCCGTCAGCATAGTCAATATACTGAACTTTTAGATTCATTTGTTCTGCCATAAACAAAGCGCTACGCATAAATAAATACTCTGCACCACCAACAACCTTACTAGGATAAAAAAAAACAATAGTTTTGTTAAACTCTTCCATTTCTAAATAAATAGTCTTTAAAGTAGATACTCATAAACACAAAATAACCAATATAATTAAAGAAAAAAGCAAGTGTAGCACCTTTAACTCCGTAAATTGGAATCATGATATAAGATAAAACAACATATAAAACCGAAAAAATAATTTCTGTAATAATATAGACTTTAGTTAATGCTTTTGCTAACATCAAATAAGCCAACAAGAAAGCTGCAATTTTAAATATATCACCTAACAATTGCCACAAAAACAACTCTTCCATTATATAAAATTCAGGTGTATATAAAATCCTAATTACAAAAAACCTAAGTACATACATTATAAGACAACTAACTACCACTAAAGGCATTATAAGCTTAAAACCTTTATACAACTCGCGAGTGATATCCTCTCTATCAATAAGAGTAGATAACTTAGGCAAATAGTATGTACCTAAGGCTGTATTAATGATTAATAAGTAAGCATCAGAAACTCTTATCATACCTTGCCAAATACCAGCAGAATCAATCCCCATATTAACAGTCAACATATTTCTAATAAGAATTTGTGCTACAGGAACAGTCATTGCACTAACAATAGCCATAAGGCTATATCCACTTAATTTCTTCGCTATATCTCTATCATAAAGACTCCATTTAATTTCATGCACAATCAGTTTTTTCTTGTACACGATAAATAGAGACACGAAAAATATAGCAGTTTGTGACAATATCAATGCTAATAAAGCCCCTTCTATTTGAAAAAAGTAAACTAATACACATGTTAATACAAGTCCCAAAAGACTCCCTGCCATATTAACAATAGAATATATTTTTATTAATCCTTTTCCGTTTAATACAGATATTAATAAACTATTTAATGCATAAAAAACAATAGTAACACCCAAGACACGCACAATAGTTCCATACTGAGAAGTTGCAAAAATCAGTGTAGATAACCAGTTAGAAAGCGCCAATAGTAAAGCTCCTATTGCCAAAGAACACAATACAGAAATGCGGAACGAAGTACTAAAAAGCTTCTTACTTTTTTCTACATCATCTTGATATTCAGCAGTATACTTAACAACTCCTGTTTGAATAGCTCCATTGGCAAAGGCTAACACAATATTCAAGAAATTTCCAAAAGCTCCAATGGTTGCCACACCTGCAGCCCCTACAAACATAGCGACTATTTTTGTGGAAACAAATGCAGCAGTAGTCTTTACAATAGTAATTAATCCGGAATATAATGTTGTACTTATTAATTTCATTAAAACTTATTCAAACAATCAATAATATAAGCTACATCTTTATGTTCGATTACCTCGCTTATTGGCAGACTCAAAACTTGAGTATGAAGTAATTCACTAATAGGCAAATGCAATTCTTTCATCTCTTCGTATGCTTTTTGTTTATGAGGAGGAATTGGATAGTGAATTAAAGTTTGAATACCATTTTCTAAAAGGTAGTTTTGTAAAGCTTCACGTTGATTTGTTCGAATTACAAATAAGTGCCAAACATGAGCATCTATTTTCTCTACTTTAGGCAAAATAATCTTGCTGTTTTTAATTCCTGATAAATACATATTTGCTACGGCTCTACGCTTTTCTATTACAGTAGCTAATTTCCCTAACTTAATCTCTAAAAAAGCTGCATTCATCTCATCTAAACGACTGTTAACCCCTTTGTATAAGTTTTGATATTTTACATGTGATCCATAATTTAATAGCGCACGAATTACAGTTGCTAACTCATCATCATTAGTCGTTACAGCACCTGCATCTGCCAAGGCACCTAAGTTCTTACCTGGATAGAAACTATGTCCTGCTGCATCCCCAATTCCTCCAGATACTTTTCCATCTAACTGAGCTCCATGAGACTGAGCTCCATCTTCTATTACTTTAAGATTATGATTTTTTGCTATTGCATTAATGGCTTTCATATCGGCTAATTGTCCATATAAATGTACCACTAAGATAACTTTCGTTTTAGGTGTTATATGATTTTCTATTAGATTAGGATCCAAATTAAATGTATCCATATCAGGTTCTACTAATATTGGCACCAAATTATTAGCCGTAATAGATAGAATACTTGCTATATAAGTATTAGAAGGTACGATAACCTCATCTCCATCTTTTAATATCCCTAATTCTTTATATGCACGTAAAATTAACACTAAAGCATCTAATCCATTTGCTACTCCTATAGCATGCTTTACTCCACAGTATTTTGCATACGACTCTTCAAATGCTTTTACATTGTTACCTTGTAAGAACCAACCTGAATCTAAAGTTTGTTCAAAGGCTTGTTGAAAATCTGCTTTATACAGATTATTTATCTTTTGTAAATCTAAAAACTTAATCATATTCTCTATTTTGTTAATCAAATACTACTTTTCAGCAGGAGTAATTTCTCCTTCTGCCGAAATAAAACCTTTCAACTTAGCAGGATTTCCGTAATAAACACCAAAAGGTTCAACATCTTTAGTTACTACGCTACCTGCACCTATTAATGCCCCTTCACCAATTGTAATTCCACCTAGTAAAGTGCTGTTAGCTCCAATAGAACAACCTTTTTTCAAAACAGTTTGTTCAAATCGCAAAGGATACACCTTAGATCTGGGAATTAAATCATTTGTAAACGTTACATTAGGTCCAATAAAACAATTGTCCTCCACCTTTATACCATCCCATAGTTGAACACCAGATTTTACAGTTACATTATCTCCAACAACAACATCATTCTCAATAAAAACATTACAATTTATATTGCAATTTTTGCCAATTTCAGCCTGTTTCAAAACAACTACGAATTGCCAAATTTGTGTACCTTCTCCGATATTAACACTTTGCACATCGGCTAAAGGATGAATCTTAACCTCTTTCATAATATGCTAAATAATCATTGTAATTTCTAAAATAATCTGCTTCATCATAACCATGCGAAGCTAATACTAAACAAATTGAACCACTTGAGAAATTAATTTCTGTTGCCCAAATGCCAGGAGGAATATGTAAACCAACATCTGCTCTATTGAGAAACACTCTCTTTTTATCAACACCATCATCTAAAATAACATCAAAAGATCCGCTCGCAGCAATTAGAAATTGATGACATTCTTTATGAGCGTGATTCCCTCTTTCTTCTCCTCCTTTAATATCATAGAGATAAAAAACTCGTTTAACATTAAATGGTAAATCTTTGTTGTTTTCAACAGGTGTTATGCATCCAGCATCATTGTCTATTTTAGGTAATTGTATAATTTTACAATCCGCAAGAGATACTCTATTCATGTTGATTTCTTAATTTAATAAATTCATCAAAATCACGGATATAATCAGTCTCACTATATCTTGTACTCGCCAAAACAAAAGCTAAGGCATTAGACGAAAAATTTCTTATTGTTCTCCAATATAATTTAGGTACCAATACACCTTTATTGCTTCGGTTTAAAGAAAAAACTTGTTCTTTTTCTCCGTCATGTAACACTACATCAAAAGATCCCGACAAAGCCACAATTAGCTCTTGCTGCTCTTTAAAAGCATGACTACCTCTAATCTCTCCACCAGGAACATCATATATCCAATATACTCGTTCAATAACAAAAGGTATATTTACTAACTCTTGAATAATTGATAAACTACCACGTTTATCAGCGAACTTAGGTAAATCTATTAATTGCGGTTCTTTCATTTCTATTTAGCAATGCGTTTCAAGTATTCAAAATAATCTCCTTTTAAATCCTTTATATTTTCAAAAACTGATTCTTTAGTTATAAATTTCATGAGAATACCAATCTCTTCTAAACAAGCAATTTTTAAACTTGTGCGTTTCTCAACCGCTTTAACAAACTCAGTTGCTTCAGTTAGTGACTCATGTGTTCCTGTATCTAACCAAGCAAATCCACGCCCCATAGTTTGTAACTTTAATGTATCATTAGTTAAATAAGCTTGATTCACAGAAGTAATTTCTAATTCACCTCTATGAGAAGGTTTTACTTGTTTTGCAATTTTAACGACAGAATTGGGATAAAAATATAATCCCACAACAGCATAATTAGATTTAGGTGCAACTGGCTTTTCCTCCAAACTCAAGACATTTCCATCTTTATCAAACTCAGCTACGCCATAGCGTTCGGGATCATTTACATAGTATCCAAACACTACCGCCTTCTGTTCATTTTTCACGGTTTCTACTGATTTATTCAATATTTGTTGTAATCCAGCCCCATAAAAAATATTGTCTCCCAACACTAAACATACATCGTCATTACCTATAAACTCCTCCCCTATAATAAAAGCTTGTGCTAACCCGTCAGGAGTTGGTTGTTCAGCATAACTTAATTGGATACCTAATTGACTCCCATCTCCAAAAAGCTTTTGAAAATTAGGCAAGTCATGTGGCGTCGAAATAATCAATATCTCACGAATACCTGCCAACATCAAAACTGACAATGGATAATAAATCATCGGTTTATCATATATTGGCAACAATTGTTTTGATACTGCTAATGTTAGAGGGTGTAATCTGGTACCAGAACCTCCAGCTAATATTATTCCTTTCATATTTTTTTAAGCCTTTTTGTCTTCTTGAGATTTTGTTTTTAGATATGCTCTGTAGCAAAAAAACAAATCAACAATCTATTATTAATCGCAAAGTATTGTACCTCTGCATCTCTATAACCCCTTAACAGTAAACTGTCAACTATTACTTATATTGCTCTTTGTAGTAATCTTGATATGCTCCACTGGTCACATTCGCTAACCACTCTTGATTATTCATATACCAATCAATTGTCTTAGCTAACCCTTCTGGGAAGCTTACAGAAGGACTCCACCCTAATTCCTTATTAATCTTAGTAGCATCAATAGCATAACGTAAATCATGTCCAGGTCTGTCTTTGACAAAAGTAATTAGTTGCTCACTCTCACCTGCGGTACGACCTAACACTTGATCCATCTGCTTACACAATTCTTTCACTAAGTCAATATTCTGCCACTCATTAAATCCTCCAATATTATATGTCTCTGTATTACCTCCTTTGTGAAACACATCGTCTATAGCTCTTGCATGATCAATGACAAATAACCAATCACGTGTATATTTTCCATCTCCATAGATTGGCAATGGTTTATTGTGAATTATATTGTGTATACACAAGGGGATTAACTTCTCTGGGAAGTGATTCGGTCCATAATTATTAGAGCAATTACTAATTACATAGGGCATATTATAAGTCTCACCATAAGCACGTACAAAGTGATCTGAACTTGCTTTAGATGCAGAATAAGGTGAATTAGGATCGTAGGATGTTGTTTCTGTAAAAAGACCACTTTCCCCTAAAGTTCCATAAACCTCATCTGTACTAACATGGTAAAAACGCTTGTCCTGCCAATTGTCCTGCCATAGTGCTTTAAATGCTTGAAGTAGATTCACAGTACCTATGACATTTGTTTTAACAAAAGCTAATGGATCAGTAATAGAACGGTCAACATGTGACTCTGCCGCTAAGTGAATTACTCCATCAAATTGTTCTTTTTGAAACAACTCTTGTATAAATTCTTCATCAGTGATATCACCTTTTACAAAAGTATAATTAGCAGCATTTTCAATATCTCTAAGATTTTCTAAATTACCTGCGTAAGTTAGAGCATCAAGGTTATAGATATGATATTCAGGATATTTTAATACAAATTGTCGAACAACATGAGAGCCAATAAAACCAGCTCCACCAGTGATTACAATCTTTTTCTTCATTTTTTTACCTCAATTAAATTCTATTCTTTTTATTAGTTAATACCTTGTAATCGATATAACAAAAACTAACAAAACTATTCTAAACTCTTTTATTTTTTGATTGAATACTCTTAAAAGTAATGCAATCTTAATTCCAAACGAATAAGAGTCATTTCTTATTGTAATGTAGCAAAATTAAACCATTACAATGAAAAACACTATCTATTTCCCTGCAAACTTATTTATTATATTTTTTTATTTAAAAAATCTCATAATCACAAAACAAATACTATTTTTATAAAACAAACAATACATTATTTAACAATATTCAATAAAATTAATCGCTTTTAATATAACAAAGAAAACTTTCTACTTAATAACAAAAAAACAGCTACTTCATTTACATGAAATAGCTGTTCAATAAAAAAATTATAAATATAATTTACACTATAGCCTAAAGTATTAATAAAGGAGCTACAAATCCGATAGATAGTCTTCCTGTATTGTAGTTTTCTAATCCTAATTGATCTTTTGCAAATCCTGAGTGTTTGTAGTAACGTCCAACATAAGAAACAAAGAATCTAATGTTGATATCTTTAAATGGGATGTACTGAAGCTCTGGAATAAAACCATAACTTGTGCGTAAGTGGTTTGTTCCACTTTGCTCAGGTGTTACATTTTTACCATAAGCATCACTTGTCATTAAAGTAAGTGATAAATTAAGCTTAGGAGTAGCTAAGTATTCCATTTTAAGCCAGTTTTCCATATATGAAACATCTTGAGCTGTAGCTTGGTTATCACCTTGACTGTTTAACATCCCTGTAACAAGTCCTTTGCGATCAAGCCCCTCGTTACTGTATTTAAAGTCATACATTAAAGTAAGTTTATTATCTTGATATTTGTGACCAAGTGAATAATAATTCATTCCTTTTTTCTTAGCTTCTTGGAAATAACTATAACTGTAAATAGTCTCGAATTTACCATCGAAGAAACTACCTCTCCAGTTTGTAATATAAGCCATTGCAGTTTTTGATGTTTCTACTCCAACTGGCACAGTTCCTTTGTAAATATCTTCAAAATCACTGTTACGCGCATTTAGAACTTGTACACCAAATGTGTGATTTGGATTTACTTTATGGGTAATACCAACCCCTGTTAAGAAGTTATCGGCATATTCCAAGATATCGTTATATTCAACGATATCAATTGGATTCAAATCAAACTCGTATCCTCCCCAATCAGCACTCATTTTCCCTAAAGTAACTTGTGTATTTGGAGTCACATCTACCCCGATAAATGCAATATCAGTAGAACGAGCAAAATTATCGCGACTTCCTGGTTCTTTTGTTTTTGTATAACGATCTCTGAATCTAAAGAACACTTTCTCGTGTATCTTACCTTTAATTTCTAAACGACCTTGGTTATTATTAAATTTAGACTCGGTGTGATTACCGTCTAAAAATTGATTATCCAACCCAAAACGCATATTAAAGATTACATCAACGTTTTTCAATAAGTTTTGCTTCTCTGTTGGAATAATAGGTTTAGAGATAGAATCATTGCCAGATTGTTTCTCTAAGGCTTGACCAAACACAACGGCTTGCCCCATTAATGCCATTAATAATAATAATTTTTTCATGATATGATTATTTTTCAACTTTATATTACAATGGAACCTATCAAGAAACCGGCGGCGATCGCAACGACAATGGCTACTAAACCAGGTACCATAAAACTGTGATTAATTACAAACTTTCCAATCTTTGTACTTCCCGTGCGGTCAAAGTTGATTGCCGCTAATAGCGTTGGATATCCCGGTAAAACGAAATCGGCGTTTACAGCAGGGAAAATAGCAATCAAAGCAGGGTTAGACAATCCTAAAGCCATACCCAAAGGCATCATGGTTTTAGTAGTAGCAGCTTGGCTAAACATCAATGCACCTAATACAAATACAGCGATGGCAAAAGTCCAAGGATACATCGTTACAATCTCTTCCAAATAACCTTGAATTTCAACGTAGTTGTGACTCATAAAAGTAGCGCTCATCCACACCACACCGAAAACAGAAACAACGGCTGTGGCCATAGAGCTAAACAAACTTACTTGTGTTACTTTAACAGCACTTGTTTTAGTCAACAAAAGCATTGCTGCAGAAGCCGTTAAAGTTACCATACAAATAATAGCAACCATTTGCATCTCACCTGTAGCTTTCATTACCAAGCTTGCCTCACCTGGGGCAAACGTAGGTAGTATTCCAGGAAAAGCTCCTGCTAGTACAATTAAAAGAACTGCAATTGAAAAGATAATAACAGATAGTTTCGCACCTTTTTGTATTTCTTTTGGTTTACCATTCTCAGTAGAGTCCAAACTCGCCGCGAAAGCAGGGTCTTTCATCTTTTCAAGAAAGATTGGATCATCGTTTAATTCTTTACCCTTTTTCAAAACAGCTAAACAAGAAACAAAAATTCCAATGATACAAGCAGGAATACAAATTTTCATTATATCAATTAAAGCTCCTTGGTAATTCAATATAGTCGCTCCAGCGAAAGCCGCAGTAGCAGCACTCATTGGACTTCCAGTAATTGCTAAGTGAGAGGCAATAACAGAAACACTAAGTGGTCTCTCTGGTCTAATTCTCTTTTTAGCAGCCACCTCAGATATAATGGGTAGAAGCGAATATAACAAGTGAGCTGTTCCTGCAAACAAGCAGAAAAAATACACTGTAAATGGAGCGATAAATACTATTTTAGAAGGATTGCTTCGAATTACTTTCTCAGCCAGATACACAAGATAATCTAATCCTCCACAAGCTTGCAGAGTTGCGGCTGTTGTAACAATAGCCATAATCACAAGCATCACGTCAATAGGTGGATCTCCTGGGCGCATATCAAAGAAGAATACAAAAATGATAAGTCCTACCATTCCCATCACACCTAATCCTATTCCTTTCATCTGAGAGCCAATCAATATCATGGCTATCAATATAATAAACTGTATTAACAACATATTGTGTCAGTTTAATTTCACTTAAATAAGGGCATAAAAAAAGGAGCATGCCTTCTCTTAAGAGATACATCTGTTGCTCCTTTTTCAATATTTTAAAGAATACTATAAACCTCTTATTTATAAAAGTGAGTAAAAGAAGTAGTTATAGTAATACCCTGATTTTATTAGTATTTAAAGAAAATATCTTGAATTGCGTTAGCATCTTTTGTTCTTGTCAAAGCAAGCATTAAAAGAATACGCGCTTTTTGTGGATTCAGATCATCAGCTACAACAAATCCTAAAGCTTGGTCGTCTACCTCATTGAATAAAGTAACGCGTCCTGCACCAGCTCTTGCTGCTCTACATACTGCGATTCCTGATTTTGCTGCTGCTTCTAATTCAGCTCCCACTTGAGCGTTGAAGTTACCATTCCCCATACCAGCGTAAACAATACCATCTACTTTAGCATCGCGTACTGCTTTTACAGTAATTGCACTTGCATCAGCATAACCATAGATAATCTCTACTTGAGGTAATTTTTTCAATCCTTTGATGTTGAATTTAGGCGCTGAAGAGCGAAGTGATTTGTAGTAGTAGCTTACTTTACCATCATAGATTAAACCAATTGGTCCAAAGTTTCTTGATTGGAAAGTAGCAATATTAGTAGTAACTGTTTTAGTCACATCTCTGGCTGCAAATACAGCTTCATTCATTGCTGTAACCACACCAATACCTTGACTATTTGGAGATGCTGCAACCATTACTGCATCAAGTAAGTTTCTATTTCCATCTTGACTCATTGCAGTTGATGGACGCATAGCCCCTACAAGAACAACAGGTTTATCTGAATGAACAGTTAATTCTAAGAAATAAGCAGTTTCCTCTTGAGTATCTGTACCGTGAGTAATTACCACACCATCAGCTTCATTGTTGTCAAATATCTCATTGATACGCTCACTTAGTTTTAACCAAGTTTCGATATTCATATCTTGACTACCAATTTGAGCGATTTGCTCTCCTTTTACTTTTGCCAAGTCGTGAATTTGAGGAACGGCATTTAACAAGTCATCTACTGGTACTTTACCAGCTGTATAAGCAGCTTTAGTAGAAGATTCTCCAGAACCAGCGATTGTTCCACCAGTTGCTAAAATAATTACTCTTGATTGTGGGGCATCTGCAGATTGAGTTGCCTTAGTTTGTGCTTGTATTTGGAAAGTAAACATTACTCCAAACACGATTGCTAATACCTTTTTCATGTTTTAAAGACTATTAAGAGTTTATTAATTTTGGATGTATTAAATTTTCTAATGAATAAATCTCATCCCATTTTTCTTGTGTAATTAACTTGCGCTCTACCACTACGATTTCATGGATATTCTTACCAGAAAGCAATGCTTCACCTGCTACACTCGCACAAATTTCATACCCTAAGATAGGATTTAATTGTGTAACTATCCCTATACTACCCATAACTAAATTCGCACAATGTGCTTCATTAGCCGTAATTCCTACGATACACTTGTCAACTAAAGTTTCCAAAGCATTTTTCAAATACTCCAACGAAGTAAACAGTGCGAAACCGATTACTGGTTCCATTACATTTAGCTGTAATTGTCCCGCTTCAGAGGCCATAGTCACAGTTAAATCTTGACCTATTACATAAAAACAAGTTTGGTTTACCACCTCTGGAATAACAGGGTTTACTTTACCTGGCATAATAGAAGATCCTGGTTGACGTGCTGGTAAATTAATCTCATTTAGTCCTGTACGAGGTCCTGAACTCAATAAACGTAAATCGTTACAAATTTTAGAAATCTTAACTGCTGCTCTTTTTAAAGTTCCCATGATTTGAACATACGCACCAGTATCACTTGTTGCTTCAATCAAGTCAGGTGAAAGTGTTAAAGCAAGTCCTGTCTCTTTTGCCAAGTATTTCACACATAATTCTGGATAAGCTTCTGGGGCATTTACTTTTGTACCAATTGCTGTAGCTCCCATATTAACTTCCAAGATTAAACTTTGTGCTTCTTTTAATCTAAGGTAATCCTCACCAACTGTTGTTGCAAAAGCATTAAACTCTTGACCTAAAGTCATTGGAACAGCATCTTGTAACTGTGTACGTCCCATTTTCAATACCTTGTCGAACTCCTTACCTTTAGCTGCAAAAGCCTTTTGTACTTTTTGCATAGATCCACAAAAAGACTCTATTTTTAAATATAATGCAATTCTAAAAGCAGTAGGATATGCATCGTTGGTTGATTGTGAACAATTCACGTGATTGTTTGGATGTACAAACTGATACTCTCCTTTTTTATGACCTAAATGCTCAAGGGCGATATTGGCAATTACCTCATTTGCATTCATGTTAACAGAGGTACCTGCTCCACCTTGAATCAAATCACTTACAAACTGATCGTCGTATTTTCCCGATACAACCTGATCACATGCAAAACAAATAGCATCTGCGATTTCAGGCTTCAATACCCCACAATCCTTATTTGCTAATGCTGCAGCTTTTTTTACCCATCCAAGAGCCTTAATTAGGTCTCTTTCTTTAACAAGGGTAATTCCTGTTATATTAAAATTTTCAATAGCTCTATAGGTTTGTACCCCATAATATTTGTCGTTAGGAATATCTAATTCTCCTAAGAAATCATGCTCTCTTCTAGTATCTTTCATATTATACTATTTTGAAGTTATTTATTAAAAATTATAAAAAACATATTAGATAACTATTTTATATTGATCGATAAGTTACTTTACATTTAAAAGCTTCTAATCAAGTAGCTATAAAAAAATCAAATAATGTATTTTGATATAGTACTTACAAAAACAGTTCCAAAATCTTTTATTGATTCAAAGGTAAAACATATTGAAAATTAAAAATATGGTAATTTATCATGTTTTTATTAGATATAATTTCATAATTTATAAAAGAAGGTTTGCAAAAATATAAATAAAAAAAGTTAAGTATCTTCAAAAACAACAGTAAAACGATTCATATTTTGATACAAATTTTAAATTATAAAATACAAATCTCAATAAAGTAGGTAGATTATTATAAATTACTTGAAAGGGCAAGAGTCCGTAGATGAAGAACAAGAAAAGTGAAGAAGTCAAATATTTTTTTTTACTTTTTTTCTCATTAGCCTATAACTCGCCTCCAAAAAGTGGTATTAAAGCCGTTTTTTTTAAAACATTACACCTTTTACTACTAAAAAAGGGCATTTTACATCGTAAAACACCCTTTTTTTTAATTAAAATATTTGATTTTTTTATGTTTTATATCCAAAACGGACACTAAAATTAGAGATTTATGCCTTTGCAAATTGTACTTCTGCAAATAATTTGATATCCTCTGCCACCAAAACACCTCCTGTTTCTAAAGCGGCATTCCAAGTTAAACCAAATTCTTTGCGATTAATCTTTCCCTTTAGTGATAAACCGATTTTCGTATTACCCCAAGGATCAATTAAGACACCACTATACTTAGCATCAAAACTAACTGATTTAGACACACCTTTAATAGTTAAAAGGCCTGTTACTTTAAATGTAGTATCAGCTACTTTCTCTATTTCTGTAGAAGTAAACTTAATCTCCTTAAACTTATCGGTTTCAAAAAAATCTGCACTTTTTAAATGGTTATCTCTTTCTGTATTATTGGTATCAACTGAATCAACTTTTGCATTAAAAGCAATCAACGAATCTTCAAAGTTATCAGACTTGCTTTCAATAGTAGAGGTAAATTCATTAAATTTTCCTGACACATTAGTAAACATCATGTGTTTTACTTTAAATCCAATTTCAGAATGAGTAGGATCTATATTCCATATTGCGTTTGTCATAATCTTGATAATAAATATTATTATTAATCTTTTTGTTATGCCAAAGATAGTAGCTCAAACATATAGATACACTTGAACTACATTAAGAAAGAGAATCAATATCTAATACAAACGAGCTGATACAAAAACACCAATATTGTTATAATTATCCTTGTCTGGTCCATACCAATCAAAATTACTGGCCAAACCAAAATCAACTTCTTTATACGTTACTCCAGCTCTTAATTTGATATAACTACGAGCGTGGTCACCATTATCTGGTGTAAAACCATAAAGTCCTTGAAGTCGATAATAGTACTTCCAGTTTGTATCAATCACAGGTTTGTACTCTACAAACAAAGCTGTTTCTTGTATAGGATTACTTTGCAAATCTATACGAGGATTAATATTAAATGTATACTCTGCATTGGCTTTTGTATAAGATAAAGCTGCTGAAGCTCTAAGTCCAGTCACATCTGTATAGAAATATCCTCCCATAATGTCTAAACCTCTCACTACATTATAAGTTAAATACCCTTGACTCATTACATCATCAAAGTCTTTCTTGTCAAATTCCGCTACTAAATTAGAGACGCTAAAAAGTCCTAACTTAGGTACAGATTCAAACTTTTTGTTAATTACAACTTCAAAAAAACCTCCGCGATTTCCCACTAATGACTCAAGTACTAAAGGTAAACTTCCCTTGGATAGCACAGGTGATTCTTGTGCTTTTACCCCTACTAAAGTAGATAACAACACTGCTATAACAGCTATAATTATTTTGCGTATAAACATAAGAGTTAGATATTTAGTTAATAACAATACAATACGCAAATATCTATCAAGAAAATATAGTTTCCAACGATTTTCTTATCACTTCTTCCTATTTACCCAGTTTTTGATCTTAAAAAAGTGAATTCTTTTTACATTCGAAATACATTATTTGATTCGTTTATTAAAAAAACAGGAGCTTACTTTTGCAAACTCCTGTCTTTTTACAATTTTATTATTTATAGTGGTATGCGTTAATTACCAGAAATCAACAAAATGATGAACTGGTCCATGTCCTTTTCCTATCTCGTATTCTGCTCCTGCTTGTATCACTCTTTCCATATAAGCTTTAGCCAGTCGCACGGCCTGATTCAAGCTTTCACCTTTAGCTAAGTAAGCAGCTAAAGCAGAGGAAAAAGTACAGCCTGTTCCATGGGTATTGTTCGTGTAAATTCGAGGTGAACTCAACGCTAAGAGTTGATCAGTTTCGGCATTGTAAAACACATCAGTTAATACATCATCCGAAAGATGACCAGCTTTAAGTAAAACAGAAACCTGTCGATTCATGGATAATTCCCGTGCAAAATCAGGCAAATCTTCTTGTTTCTTTATACGTCTGTTAAGTAGTATTTCGGCCTCTGGAATATTAGGTGTAATAACCCTTACATAAGGAATTAACTCGTCTTTTAAAGTTTGTATAGCCTCGTCTTGTAAAAGTTTATCACCAGAGGTTGCAACCATGACTGGATCCAAAACGATGTTGGTATAATTATATCCGATTAATGTATACCTAATAGCTATAATTAACTCTTTAGAATGCAACATTCCTATTTTTATAGCATCGCTTCCAATATCATCCAATACTGATTTTATCTGACCTGTAACAAAATCTACCGGAACAGGGTGTACACCAGTTACTCCCACTGTATTCTCATCTACTACAGCTACAATAGCACTAGCACCATAACAGCCACAAGCTGAGAAAGTTTTTAAATCTGCTTGGATCCCCGCCCCACCACTGGGATCACTTCCTGCGATAGTCATCGCAATATGATATTTCTTTTTCATACGTTTGCTTGATTAAATTGGCCATTTCTCTAAACGATAAGCACTATCCCAAAAAATCCACTCCAGCTTACTACACATCACAAAAGCAGCAGTCATTTCCTCTTGGCGCTGCCCGGTGGTTTGCTCTGCAATTTCATCGCAAATGCTAATGGCTTTTTTAACTGCTGATCCAAATTCTTCTCCCCCATAAGTATTAATCCAATCTTGATAGGGATTATCTGATGTAGTTTGGTTTTCCAAAATATAATCTCCCACCTCTTTATAAATCCAAAAACAAGGCAATACTGCAGCTAAAGCAACTTCCAAAGGAGCATGAGCAATTTGCCTTTCCAAGTAGTTGGTATATAACATACATCCAGGTGAGGCCTTTAGCTCCGATAAATCCTTTAGCTCTCCTACATAAGATTCATGTAGTATCTTCTCTACCATCATTGTGTCTTTAGCAAATCCCAAGAAGGCCTCTGTATGCTCCACTTTGTCAAGTTTTACAGCCAGAGCCGCCAGAACTTTGCCATAGCGAGCCAGATACAACGCATCTTGTTGAATATACTGTACAAATTTTTCTTTAGCTAAAGTCCCCTGCATCAACTCAGTGATAAATGGCATACTAAAAATTGCTTGATTAACCTCTTGGCTTGCTTGCCAAGCTCTTTCACTCCATTTCATAATTACATATTGTTTTTTGTTTGTTTGACTATATTTAAAAGTTCCGCAGCTGCTAATTTGGGTTTATCTGCTGAAATGATTGCCGAAACAAGTGAAATACCATCAGCTCCAGCATGTATTACTTGCTCTGCATTACTGACATTGATTCCTCCAATTCCCACACTTAAGTGTTTTGATTTTCTTGAAAAATCCCTTACCCCTTCAATTCCAATTGCCTTTGACGTATCTTTCTTTGTAGTAGTATCAAATACAGGAGAAAGTCCAATATAATCAACATCTAAAGTATTGGCATATTCAAGCTGCTGAGCATTAGAAACAGATAGGCCTATGATTTTATCTGGTCCCAACAATCTTCTAACTACTTGATAAGGCATATCTGATTGACCAATGTGTACCCCTTGCGCATCACAAGCTAAAGCTATATCTACGCGATCATTGATAATCAAAGGAACATCATACGGTTTTAAACACTCTTTGAGTCTTACTGCTATATTGTAAAATTGTTTTGTATCACATTGTTTTTCTCTGAGTTGCACTATAGTTACTCCTCCTTGAACAGCTTGCTCGACAATATCCACAATATCTCTACCTAAAGCACATTCCCTGTCTGTCACCAAATAAAGACTTAAATCCAATTGCCTCATGCCTTGAAATACATTTTAATTATTGCCTGATCTATCTTGTAAAGTTCATCTAAGAAATTCACTTGCATACTACCATTACCACTAGCATTTGCTGCTGCGAGTTCCCCTGCAATCCCCATAACAACCATTGCGTTGTAAGCGGCCTTTAACACATCATTATTCACAGCTACAAATGCACCTATAAGAGCAGTAGCTGAACACCCCATACCAGTTACTCGCTGCATGAGCGTATGACCGTTTTTTACTTCTAAGATTTCTTTACCATCTGTGATATAGTCAATCTCTCCGCTTACCACAACCACACAAGCGTATGACTTCGCCAACTGCTTTGCCAAATCAATAGCACTATCAGATGATACTGTGCTATCAACGCCTTTTGTCTTGGTATTAACTTTGGCCAAAGCCATGATTTCAGAGGCATTTCCCCTTATAATAGTAGGTTTACATTGTTGCAATATTTGCTCTGCCACTGTATTTCGATATGCAGTAGCTCCAACGCCAACAGGATCAAATACAATAGGCGTATTTAATTGTTTTGCTTTATTTGCTGCCAACAACATTGCCTTTACTTTACTGGAATCTAAAGTTCCAATATTTAGAACAAGTGCAGAAGCAATACTTACCATGTCCTCCACTTCCTCTATTGCATGAGCCATCACAGGTGATGCCCCAATTGCAAGTAAGGCATTAGCTGTATTGTTCATCACTACATCATTGGTAATATTGTGTACCAATGGAGAGTGTTTTCTTACTTTATCTAAGTCTTCGATAAGACTACTTAATTGTGCATTCATATTTAATTGTGTTTGATTAATAACAAAAAAAAGACCGCTTTGCATCGTGCAAAACGGTCTTATGGTATATAATAACGTCTATCTATAAGTATAATACCCTTATAGCTTGTCTTTTTTATAGTACAATCCGTTTCCCTCCGATGTCAATTACAACATATCAGGTTATAGGGTATAATCTCAGCTTTTTAAAGCACCCCTAACAGTCTTGCTACAAACATACAGTTAAAATTGAACACATGCTAATTTTTAACCATTAACACCCCCTTTAATAAATCGCTTGAAATATTGGTAACAAGCAATCAGAACTATTACACCGTTAATCAGCATCAAGATATAAATACCAAACCACTGCAATAGTAGCCCACCAAGTAAGGCCCCTAAACCTATAGCTCCATTAAAACAAGACACATAAATTGCAACGGCATTACCTGCCTCTTGTTTTGCAAGTTTTATTACAAGTGCCTGAAAACAAACAATTAAACTCGAAACACAACCTCCCCATATTACAAACAAAGGGTATAATACAAGGGTATATCCTTTGATTCCAAATACACTAAAGAGCAATAAACACATAGCTGTTAAAGCAATGGCGTACAACACAATTTTAGACAAATACTCTTCAATGTAGCGCGTGAGTAACGTATTGGATAAAAAACCTGCTACTCCAAAACACAACAAAAGTAAAGAAACACTTGATTCCTCCAATGCCAATGTATTTGCAAGCCATGGCTGAACAAATGAGTAAATAGAGAAATGGGCTGTGATACAACACACACTTATTAATAAGATTGCTACTACATCTTTATTCTCAAATGTCTTCTTAAACAAAGCAAAGCCTTTTGATGAACTATGTTCTCTTAAGGTAGGAACAAAAACTAATAGCAATATACCACACGCAAAAGCTGATAAACTCAAAATATTATAAATAGTTTGCCACAAAAGATAAGTACTTAAAAAATTGACAATAACTATACAGAAAGCACTGGCAAAAGACACTCCTAAAAAAGCGATTGCTGTGGCTTTTGCTTTGACTTCATCCTTGACAATACTCGTAGCTGTAATAGCCAAGAAAGCTAAAAAGCTCCATTGGCTATTCCTCCTATAACCCGTGCTAAATACAAATAGAAGGTGTGATCTGCTATAGAAGTTATATAATTAGCCAAAGCAATCAAACCCAATAATACTGCCAACAATACTCTGCGATTTATCCCTGCCAAAAACATTGGAGTCACAAGAGCTACCAAAGTTCCTATCCAAGCATATATAGTCACACTTACTCCTATTTCGGATTCACTTGCCCCTAAGGATTCTCCCATTAATGACATAACCCCCAAAGGGGCAAACTCAGTACTAACGATAATAAATGCACTAAAAGACAATAAAAATAAGGTGATGTAGTTTCTAACTCCCATTTGTTTAATATTTACGGGCAAAACTACTAAGTACAGTAAGGGGAAAATTGTCAAAATAGGTAAACCTATTGTATAAACTGGTTTTGATAAGCTTTTCGAAAATCCAAAGGGGACATTCCCACTTGTTTTTGAAAGACTTTATTAAAATGAGCCACATCCTTAAACCCAAGTTCAAACGCAATCTCTTTGATAAGTAAATCGTTTGTGTACAAGAGACGTTTGGCCTCCAAAATAATGCGATTGTAAATAAACTGCTTTAAACTCACACCTGTATGTTCGAGCATCACCTTATTCAAAGTCCTTTGATTCACTGCTAAGTGATTGCTGTAAAAAGACAGTTGTTTTTGTGTTTTGTAATTTTTATCCACTAATTTTAGTACAAAATCAACCAATGTTTTATCTAAAACTTGATTTTCGAATTCTCTTGATACAAAAACATCTGTTATGTGAACAAATAATGCTTTAAAGTAAAAGCTTAGCAAATCTCCTCTACGCTTATCACTGTACTCCTGTTCAATTAATTGCACTAACAGTTCCAAGTGATTTTTTAATACATCACTTAAAATAGCACAAAAGTAGTTAGCAGAAAAACAAAATGGATGAGCAGCTCCTAACAAATCAATAAAATACTCTTTGGAGAACTGAAAAACATATCCCTTGACTTTAACCTTATCAAATTTGTGAACTTGATTAGGAGTCAGAAGTAAAACTGTATCAGTAACTAAGGCAAGTTCACTTGATTCAACATAATGTAGCCCCTGTGATTCTATATCAGTAAACCATAGAAACTCAAAGTAATTATGCCTGTGAAAATCACAAACTTCTTGAACCTTTATATTTTCTAATCGACCTACAAAAAAAGGAATTTGTATCGGAAGGTTTACACTTTCTATCATTGAAATTAGCTTGAACAAAGTCACTTTGACCTACTCACTTATAAAAAACTAAATTACTAAAAAATCAACGAACCATAGTTACATCCCTGATAAAAGCTAAATAATAGCTTGAAGTCAATACAATAACAAAGAAGTAAAGATGATATAAGAAAATAGAAATACTACTTACAAACAACTAAAATAAAGCCACTTGGGCCTTTATCTGAAAGAATCAATTGTGTTCTCTAAAGATAAAATTACTGTAATTGATGAAACTTTCAAAGCACATTTCAGTGCTTAGCTTGCACTTTTTTGGGGATTACTTCGGTATTCCTAGGGGTTTTCTCGCCCAGAAGGCCTTTTTCTCGAAGAAAGGTGCAAGAAGGGTGCAAGCAAACCGAAGCAAAGCCATTGTTAAATTACTCGGAAATGTAAATAAGCAACAGATTCTCTTTACACCTATTTTTACAGCTAATAATGTTATGTTTTGCCATTTCTTTCTCTAATGTGTATTTATTCTACTACCTAAGTCAATATAAATAAAGAAACACTAACGAGCTATATCTCTTGAACTGTTCTTGAAAAAGGGAGTAAAACTAATTGTCAAAATCAAAAAGAATAGAGACAATGTAATGTTACTATTAATCAACACAGTACATAAAAAGAAAACATTGCTTAGTGAAACGTCACAGAGGTGAACTAGTAATCTTGTCTCAAGTAGAACAGACAAGCCTATGTAAATTCAATACATATTATCTAAGTTATCATTGATAAAAAGGACTAATAGCATAAGTCTTATTTACGTTAATATTGCTTAAAACAAATTGTTCAATAGAAATAATTATACACAGATAAGAGCAAAAACATAGTTATCAATTACCATAATTATTAAAAATTATTAAAAACAAGTATCTTTACAATCATAAAAAAAACAAATATGAAAAAGTTCTTAAAGCCAACTGTGCTTTCATTGATCGCATTAGCTATTCTTAGCTGTTCTTCAGATGACAATAAGTCAAATGATGATTTTATTACTCAAGATATCACGGTTCTTCGCTCGATACATGATAGTAATTACTACAAAATTAAAGGTGAAAGTGAGTTTAAGTTAGTATCAACTAACCTTATTGAGTACAACTATAACGATATTGCACAGTTAAAAAATATACTTTCAACTGATACTAAAATGAAAGTTGAAGGAGATAAAAAACAAGAAACTAAAGACATCATCGAAGATGAAATACAATATGGAGAAAACGGCAAAATTAAATCTATAAAAACTACAAATAAAACCGAAGGTGAGATTATTTCTGAAATTGTATTTGAATATGATGAAAATAACAGAATAATTAAAAGCTTTGATAAGGTAGATAAGATTACAGAGGTTTTCGAGTATAACACTGAAAACTTACCTGTAAAGTCAATAATTTCTCAAGAAGGAAATCCTACATCAGACATAAATGTGTACAAATATGAAAATGGCAACTTAATTTCTGCAGAAAAACTACAATCAAAAGAGGATGAAAAAGACATCACTTACTTTGAATACGATAATTATAATAGTCCTTTTAAAGATATGTCTGTAAATAACTTTTCATTTGAACATGACTATGTTGATGGATTGAGCTATGCTTATACTGTTAAAAACAATATTTTAGCTTATCATTCTGAATATAATAAAGATAAGGTAGAGATTAAATATAATTACAATCAACAAAATTACCCTATTCAAGCAGAAACAATTGAAGTTGAACCAAGTGGCAATGAGTTTAAAACCATAACAAAATATACCTATCAAACCATAACAGTTATTAAGTAGATTACCAAACTTTAAAAGAGGCTGTCTAAAAAGCCTAAAAAACAAAACCCC
>NZ_WMJX01000028.1 GCF_009711045.1 Myroides albus
ACAAAAGAGGGTGACCTTTTGGGACACCCTCTTTTTTTTTATGGGGAGAAACTATTCAGTTCTTTATTTAGTATAATCAAATTCAAGTGGAACCTCTTGTTTTTTAGCGATGCGCTCAGCTTGTAGCGCTCTAAGTTCAACCCTTTTTATCTTACCGCTAATCGTCTTTGGTAATTCCGTTACAAATTCAATTTTTCTCGGCATTTTATAAGGTGCTAAGTGTTCTCTACAATAAGCAAAGATCTCTTTAGCTAATTCAGCAGATGCCTTTGTGTGGTCATTGAGAATAACGAATGCTTTGACCTCAAATCCCTTGACTGCATGTGGACTTCCCACTACTGCTGATTCGACAATTAAATCGTGTTCAAGCAATACACTTTCTACCTCAAAAGGACCTATTCTATAATCAGACGCTTTGATAACATCGTCATCTCTACCAATGAACCAAATATACCCATCTTCATCTTTATATGCTTTATCTCCAGTAAAATATACACCGTTTCTAAATACCTGTGCTTGTTTTTCTTTATCGTATAGGTATTCTTTAAATATGCCATTAAGTTGATCAGTACCTGTTTTGACACATATATTTCCTTCTTCATTAATTGGAACTTCTTTTCCGTTGTCATCAGCGATGATGATATCATATAAGAATGTAGGTTTACCCATTGAACCATATTTTACTTTAGCAGTAGGGTAATTGGCAACCATACAAGTACTTTCGGTTTGTCCAAAGCCATCCCTGACAAGTAGTCCCGTACCCTCTTTCCATTCCTCAATTATTTCAGGATTCAGCGGTTCGCCCGCTGCGACACACTGTCTTAAGCTAAAATTGTACTTCTTTAAATCTTCTTGGATGAAAAAACGTAGAACAGTTGGTGGGGCACACAATGTAGTTACTTTGTGTTTCTCAATTAATTCAAGTGTGGTTGCTGCACTAAATCGCTCTTTGGTATGGAAAGCAAAAATAGTAGCACCTACATTCCAGGGAGCGAATAAACTACTCCATGCAAATTTTGCCCATCCTGGTTGAGAGATATTATAGTGAATGTCATCTTTGGTAATTCCAATCCACGCTGTAGTTGTTAAGTGACCAAGGGGTTGACTCAATTGTGTATGACAAACAATCTTAGGCATACCTGTAGTACCTGAAGTAAAGAACATAAATAAAACATCATCTGGTTTCGTATGTGCACTTTCTGCTTCGGTTGACTGCTCATCTAATACCGCAAGAGGATACCAACCCTCTCGTTGGCCGTCAACAATAATTTTAACAGGAATATGAATACCAGCTAATTTTTCTGCCGCATCAATTTTCTCGACATTGTCTTGATCTGCTAAAATAACTTTAGGAGTAATTTTCTCAAAGCGATAGGCTAAGTCTTTTACGCCTAAAATACTTGCTGCTGGTGAAAGCTTATATCCCGCTTTAATCGTTGCCAAATGAGTTACCCAGTTAATGCGCTGTAACATCATCTGTGTCAGAATCACATCTCCCTGTTGGATGCCTTTGGAACGCAAAAAATTAATTAACTGATTATAGCGATTACACAGTGTCAAGAAGGTATAGTGATGTGTTACTTTTCCATCTGTCCAAAGTAATGCTGTTTTATCTGGTGTTTCTTTGACGTGTATATCTTCAAAAATCTCCTTCACCCAATTAAAGTGTTCAGGTTTGTCGATTTTAAGATCGTGTAAGGCACGATAGTCCTGATCGATGAGTAACTCACCGATTTTCTTATACAATTCTCTCATTTTTTAGTTTTTTGGTTGTAGAAATATACATAAAAGATTGAATAACTGAAAAATATGAGCTGTAAATTTAATAGTGAATAACAAATAAAGATTGACAAAATCTCAATGAAATACAGAGAAAAGTATTAGATTGGTAATATAATGACTTTTGCTATCCCTCATTTTATTTTTTCATTTGTAAAAAGCATAAACTGTTGTAAAATATATAATATGCAATTTTCTTTAGCTATCTAAGTCAGTGATAGGGAAAGTTATAGAATAAATTTGGGTTGCCTTGTGACGTTTAAGAAACGGGGATATATATTTTTTGTAGTAATTCTTCATACTCTTTTCTCGGATCACTTGCGTAAGTTATCCCACCTCCACTTTTGTAGTAAAAGTTATCACCTTGTTTTTCTATAAAGCGAATTAAAACTCCACTGTCTAGATTCTCTCCATCATATATACCTGCAATGCCAGTGTAGAAATTTCTATTATAACTTTCTGCTTGATTGATAATTTCAATTGTCTTTTCTTTTGGCGATCCCGTAATCGATCCCGCAGGTAAAATTTTTTGAAATAAATCTCCAATGTGTTGATGCCAATTCTCATTTAAATCGCCACTAATTTGTGAACTCATTTGCAGAATGGAACCTTTAGAGGTATGAATTTTATCTAAGTATTTGAATCGATCTACTTTTACGCGTTTAGCAACTATGTTTAGATCATTGCGAATTAAGTCAACAATCGTATAGTGCTCAGCATTTTCTTTGGCATCGTTTAACAGTATTTCTTTGGCATGAAGGAGATTGGCATCAATTGTCCCTTTCATTGGAAAAGAATAGATTCTATTGTCTTTTATTTTGACAAATATTTCAGGTGAAAAACAAGTGAATTTCCCTTTGACTAAAAGTTTGTACTTGGCTGAAACAGAATGAAATATTTCCTCTAATGAACAGTTTAGCTCTATCGGTGTTTGAATTGTAAGGTTTAACAAATAAGAATTACCCTTTTGGATATTGTCTTTTACTATTTCGAATTGGGTTAAATACTCTTGATAAGAAATAGGGTAGGCGCTGAGTTCAGGCTTTATTTTTACAGGACAAGAAGTGGTATTAGTGATATGGTTAAAGTCGTATTGCACTTGATTCTTGTCTATTTCTGCTAAAGGGGAGATAAAGCTATTTTGTTCCTCAAAGTCGATGATAAAGAGAAAGGGAATTCTTTGACTTCCCAATTCGTTCATTTTAGCTATAGTTGTATCTTTGAGATTCATTTCAACGTTTTAATTCGCTTTCAAAATTACGAATACTTTATGAGCCAGAAGAAACAAATTATCATTATTGATAATCACGATTCCTTTACCTATAACTTGTACCAATTATTTGACGAGCACCCAGACTGTGATGTTACTGTTGTTCAAAATGACCAGATTAATCTTGACGCTATTTCATCTTTTGATCAGATTGTCTTTTCTCCAGGACCTGATATTCCACAAAAAAGCCCTATCATGTATCAAGTTTTAGAGAAGTATAAAGAGACCAAACCTATTTTGGGTATTTGTTTGGGACATCAAGCCATAGGAGATTACTTTGGTGCGACTTTATTTAATTTGCCAGATGTCTTACACGGTCAACAACGATCACTGTGTATTCTGGATTCTGGCGAATTGTTATTTAGAGGGGTGGCTAATAATTCCACCGTAGGTTTATACCACTCTTGGGCATTAGCTGCTGAAAGTATTCCACCCGAGCTTATTGTTACAGCAGTAAGTACTGATGGAATAATTATGGGGATAAGACATCAGGAGTACAATATCAGGGGGATTCAATTTCATCCGGAGTCTTTTATGACAGAACAAGGGGCAATGATGATAAAAAATTGGATTGAACAGTAAGAATTATGACTGTTGAGTAAAATGGATTGAAAAATTGAAATAACAGAAATAAATTCATGGTTTATGTAGTTTACGTTGATTAAAATGTTGTTTAATCTATTAAATCGTGAAAATGAGTTAAAAGTAAATTGGATTATATGTCGTATCTTTGTCCTGTTTCTGAGAAGTATTAGAAGTTTAACAACTAATAATAATCGCAAGAAACGAATGAAAAAGGAAGTAGTAGAAATAAAAATGTTCTCAAGAGCTCAAACATTGTTTATTTTTATTAGAATGTTTTACTACATATGATTTTAATATAGATCTGTATTAGCTAATCATATAAAAATTGCTGTGAATTTATGAAAGCGGGTGTAATCAAAGATCCAAAAATCCAAAAATATTTACCATGGTTAGGCGCATTAGCAATCTTTATGCAGGCTTTAGATGCGACTATTTTAAATACAGGTTTACCTTCTATTGCGAAAAGCTTGGGAGAGTCGCCTTTACAGATGCAGAGTGTGATTGTATCCTATACTTTAACTGTTGCATTACTTATTCCTCTCAGCGGTTGGTTAGCAGACCGTTTTGGTACAAAAAAGATTTTTATTTTAGCAGTAACTTTGTTTACGTTAGGTTCTCTTTTTTGTTCAGTTTCCCGAAACTTAGATGAGTTGATATTATCGAGGATTTTCCAAGCCATTGGAGGGTCAATGATGGTGCCAGTAGCTCGTTTAACGTTGATTTACGCTTATCCAAAAGATAAATTGCTAAAGGTGATTAACTTTATTACTATTCCAGCTCTTATCGGTCCGATGTTGGGGCCTACAGTTGGTGGTTTCTTGGTAGAGAAACTCTCTTGGCATTGGATATTTTTAATCAATTTACCAGTTGGTATTATAGCTGTATTGTTTGCAAGGACAATTGTACCAGATTTTACAAATGAAGTTAAGCGTTTTGATTTATGGGGATGGTTGCTATTGAGTGGAGGGTTAACCATGATTACAATTGTGATTGAACGTTGGGATTCTCCGAGTATATCAGTATTCAATCTAATAGCATTTGGCTTATTGGCGATATTGTGTATTGTAGGTTATGTTTATTATGCGAAACGCACGCCCTTTCCTTTAATCAAACTTAGCTTATTTAAGATAGATACTCTAAAAATAGGATTAATAGGCAACTTGGTTACTCGTCTTGGCATAGGAGGAATGCCTTTAATGATTCCTCTTTTATTACAAGTAGGGTATGGTTATTCTGCTTTTTATGCGGGGTTAATGATGATCCCACAAGCTTTATCTAATTTGATTTCGAGAAATTTTGTTGTGCCGATTGTTAAGAAATACGGTTATAGAAAAACATTGATTTCCAATACTATTTTGACAGGGTTATTGATCTCGATGTTCTTTTTTATTGATAGAAATACGCCTTATTGGGTTGTGATTTTATTAATGATAGGCAACGGGGCATTTAATGCTGTACAATTTACTTCAATGAATACAATCTCACTTGCTGATTTAGATAATGAGACTTCAAGTGAAGGAAATAGCCTCTTGTCCGTAACACAACAACTGGCAATCAGTCTTGGAATCTCAGTTTCTGCAATGTTCTTGTTGATTTTCAAAAAGAGTTTTGTAGGAGACACAGGAGATAGTATTGATGTTTTTCGCTATACGTTCTTGGTAATGGGATTGCTAACCGTAATCTCCAGTTATGTCTTTACCAAATTAGATAGCAATTCTGGAGCAAGCATGGCTGGAAATAGAGTGTATAGCAATAAGGATGAAGCAAAGTAAAGGTAAATGAGTTTCAGCGTGATAAATGAGTGATATGAGAATTAGGCAATTGAAAGTAGAAGATGCTTGTGTGGTAGGAGATTTATTACAGCAAATGGAATATCTTGATACATAAGGATTTTCTCTTAAGTGCATAAGGGTTTTGCTCGCTAATGAGGAAGATGGATTATTAATAGTAGAAAGTGTGATAGGATAGAACTACATAGTCATAACAGAAGGACACACAAACATCGCTTCTATTTCAGACAAGGGTGTGAGGAAGCACCTAAGTAGCTGATCAAATATTTAAAATAGAACCTCAGTCTTAGAGGACTAAGACAAAAGATATATAGAATGAAGCAGTGGTAGACTTTGGTTTACTACTGTTTTTTTTTGTTTTTATTAGTTTTAAGATCATTTTTAAGCTTTCTTTTTTAGCACGAAAATATCTTTTACCATTTATCTGTGTTCTTTTATTCTTTATGATGAGAGAATAATGAGACTTTGCAGGAGTTTTTGGTAAAAATCTTCTATTAGACTAAAGACAGTTATATCTAAAGATACTATGAAGTATAAGGATGTCAAGCTCCACAAAAGCTATAGATGAGGTGAATTCGAATCAAGGTATTAGTTTATAGTTTTTCCATACTTACTAGACAATCTATTAAAAGCTTTGTAGCGATATACAAGGGCATTGCTTGCGGTTTTCTTGCACCTTTCTTCGAGAAAAGCACGCTCTGGGCAAGAAAACCCCAAGAAAGGTGCAAGAAAACCCGAAGGAAGTGCAAGAAAACCCCTCACATAAAGTATGTTAATCTGTTTTTTAAAATTCGTCAACTTGATTATTAATTTTAGTGTTTTCATCACTAAATAAGATAGTGCTCGTCTTGTAGAGGGAATAAATGCATATCAATTGGTAAGCGTAGAGCTACAATATTTTTTGTTTTATTATATTTAATTTGCGTTAAATAGGTTATCTATTGTGTATATTTAGATTAATAATTTGAAAAAAATGAAAAGAAGATCGCTTTTTAGACGTTATTGCTTTTTGATACTGGGATTATTTATGGTTATAGGTCTCTCTGGTTGTAAAGCATTTCGCTCTAACAATTATCAAAATGAGAAACTTGAATTACCACAATATTTTAATCGCGTTTATATTGACAAAAGCAAAAAATGCAAAACCAAGCTAAGCGGTACAGACGAATGTTGGTATGTAATCGTGAATAAAGAACTTGATTCTATGCGTTTGCACGTATTTTTATTTTGGGAAAGAGATCCTAATTATTTAATAGGGAAGTTAACAGGAAGGCATGCGCGGTTGACTAATGAAAAGGGAGAGTATTTAGACTTAACTTTTGCAAGCGACAGTACAATAAGGCTTAAAGGATATTATAATAACCAAGCTGTAAATAAAAAACTTGGAAGAGGTTTAGGAAGTAGCGAAATAGAGGTTAAATCTTTTACTAACGAATATGCAAAGACTGTCTTGGTGAGTAATGAAAACGAAGATTCTTATGTATTTACTCAGAAAGTATATAGGTTCAAGAGATTATTTGTAGAGCTAAAAAATGCAGCAGTAACCAAAAGACTAAATGAGCAGATAAATCATATTTTACTGCAAAAATTTGACGTAACAACTTTTGATGAATTTGCTCAAAAGTACAACAAGCAATATACGGCATCGGGTGATATTGTTCAATTCTTGGATCGAGATTTAAAAGAAGAAATTAGATGTGAATTAGTTTCTTTTGAAGGTGATGTGTTGATTATTAGTGTAGAAACAGGAGAGTTTGATGCAAACGGTAACTGTTTGAATAATTTAAAGATGAAATACAAGTTTGATGTAACAACTGGGGACTATGAAGAATGTGATTCTATTTTGATTGAGGTATCTAATCAATAGGATAAAAACGACTATAAAACCTCAATAAGCAATTGTAGATAAAAGCATACAGTTTTAAAAAGGTACACGTTTTTATTTATAATAGTTCTATAATATCGGAATCTTAAAAAACTAAGTTGAAATATTTATTTATGTTAAGGAAAAGCAATAATTTTAAGTTTGATGACTGAATAAGGTCTTGAGTTTTTATTTGAAATGTTAAAATACGAATGCTGTTAGGCAAAAGACATTTATTGTGATAATTGTCATTTTAACGGTACTATTTGAATCTTATTTTTACATAATCAAGATAGATTAGCTCAATAAATATTTAATTATTTTAAACATTTACAAAAATGAACACACTCTCACGCAAGATTGTAATGGCAGCGACAGGGTTATTTTTGTGTTTATTCCTATTAATACACTGTTTAGGGAATACACAATTATTTCTGGAACCAGAACAAGCAAAATTAAGTTTTAATGCTTATTCGCATTTTATGACAACTAATCCTATTGTAAAGATTATATCCTATGTTCTTTACTTGTCTATTATCGGGCACGTTGTTTATGCATTAATCATCACTTTGAAAAACAGAAAAGCAGGTGGTTTGTATAAACGTGATAATAGAGGAAGAGCGAGCAAATGGTATAGTAGAAATATGGGATTATTAGGGACTATAGTTTTAGTTTTTTTAGTTACACACTTTGCTAATTTTTGGTATATCTATCGTTTTGGAGAGTTTACGGCTGTGGATGCTAATGGAAATAAGGATTTATTCTTGTTAGTACAAGAGACTTTTACTAATCTGTGGATTGTAATACTTTATGTAGTAGCGATGATTGCATTGTGTTATCATTTGATTCACGGTATCAATAGTGGGGTTCGCTCATTAGGATTATTTCATCCAAAGTTTGTTCGTTGGATTAACGTAATTGGAATTATTTATTCTGTAGTATTATGTGTAGGCTTTGCTTTAATGCCTTTATATATGTATTTCACCCAAAATTAAGATGTTGTAATGAAATTAGATGCAAAAATACCTCAAGGACCATTAGAAGATAAATGGTCTAACTATAAAAAAACTGCTCGCTTGGTGAATCCAGCGAATAGAAAGAAATTAGATATCATAGTAATTGGTACTGGATTAGCAGGAAGTTCTGTAGCGGCATCTCTTGGAGAGATGGGTTATAATGTAAAGTCATTTTGCTTTCAAGATACTCCACGTAGAGCGCACTCTGTTGCTGCTCAAGGAGGGGTGAATGCTGCTAAAAATTATAAGAATGACGGAGATAGTATCTACCGTATGTTTGTAGATACGCTTAAAGGAGGGGATTTCCGAGCACGTGAAGCGAATGTTTACCGTTTAGCTGAGTGTTCTGTAAACTTGATAGATCAAGCAGTAGCTCAAGGTGTGCCATTTGGCCGTGAGTACGGTGGGTATTTGAATAACCGATCTTTTGGAGGAGTTCAAGTTAGTAGAACGTTTTATGCAAGAGGACAAACAGGACAACAATTGCTTTTAGGAACATATCAAGCATTGATGCGTCAAGTAGATAAGAAGACAGTTCAGCTGTATTCTTCTCACGAAATGTTAGATTTGGTTACTATTGATGGTAAGGCAAGAGGAGTTATTGTTAGAAATTTAGAGACAGGTGAGATAGAAAGACATGCAGCACATGCTGTTGTATTGGCAACCGGAGGATTTGGTAAAATTTACTATTTGTCTACATTGGCAATGGGATGTAATGGTTCTGCAATTTGGAGAGCGCATAAAAAAGGAGCATTCTTTGCCTCACCAAGTTGGACTCAAATACACCCAACTTCACTACCTCAATCTGGCGGGTATCAATCTAAACTGACCTTGATGTCAGAATCATTGAGAAATGATGGACGTATTTGGGTTCCCAAAAAAGCGGATGAAACAAGAGTTGCGAATGATATACCAGAAGATGAAAGGGATTACTACTTAGAACGCCGTTATCCTGCTTTTGGAAACTTAGCTCCGAGAGATATTTCATCTCGTGCAGCCAAAGAGAGAATAGATGCAGGGCATGGAGTAGGAGCATTAAAGAATGCTGTTTATTTGGATTTTTCTAAGGCAATTCGCGAGCAAGGACAAGCAAAAATTGCTGAGAAATATGGAAACTTATTTACCATGTATGAAAAGATTACTGGTATTAATGCCTATAAAGAGCCGATGATGATTTCGCCTGCAGCTCACTTCTCTATGGGAGGATTGTGGGTAGATTATGAATTAATGACAACTGTTCCAGGGTTGTTTGCTTTAGGGGAGGCTAATTTTGCGGATCACGGAGCAAATCGCTTAGGAGCAAATTCATTGTTACAAGCATCTGTAGACGGTTATTTCATTGCTCCATATACAATTGCAAACTATTTAGCAGATCAGATTAGAGTAGGAGCTATTTCAACGGATCATCCTGAGTTTGAAAAAACGGAAAAAGAGGTAAGAGAGAAGTTAGATAACCTATTGAATATCAAAGGAACAAAAACAGTCGATTATTTCCATAAGAAATTAGGAAAGCTATTATATGACTATTGTGGGTTAGCAAGAACAAAAGAGGGATTAGAATACGCTATTGTAGAAATCAAGAAGTTAAGAGAAGAATTTTACAAAGATGTTCGCATTCCTGGTGAATCTAAGACAATGAACTCCGAGTTAGAAAAAGCAGGTCGTGTAGCAGACTATTTGGAAATAGGTGTATTAATGTGTTACGATGCTTTAACTCGAGAGGAGTCATGTGGAGCTCACTTTAGAGAAGAATACCAAACGGAAGATGGAGAAGCAAAACGAAATGATGAACAGTATCAATTTATTTCTGCTTGGGAATGGCCTGGCGGTTTAGATCAGGAGCCAATCTTGAATAAAGAAGAGTTAGTATTTGAATTTGTTAAACCAACTATCCGTAGTTATAAATAATATATATAGTCTATGAAATTACATTTAAAAATATGGAGACAAAAAGACCGTAAATCTGAAGGTAAGCTTGTAGATTATACGCTCGATAATGTCAATACTCACATGTCTTTTTTAGAGATGTTAGATACTTTGAACGAGGAGTTGATCTTAAAGAATGAAGAACCAGTAGAGTTTGATCACGATTGTCGTGAAGGGATTTGTGGTCAATGTGGTGTTGTGATTAATGGAAATGCGCATGGTCCTTTAAAGAATACAACTACTTGTCAATTGCATATGCGAGAGTTTAAAGATGGAGAAACGATTTTGATAGAGCCTTTTAGAGCTGCGGGATTCCCAGTAAAAAAGGATCTGAAAGTAGATCGTTCTGCATTTGATAGAATTATATCTTCTGGAGGATATGTGTCTGTGAATACAGGTCAAGCACCAGAAGCAAATACAATTCCCGTGTCACATGAAGTAGCAGAAGCGGCATTTGATTCTGCAGCCTGTTTAGGATGTGGAGCCTGTGTGGCTACTTGTAAAAATGGTAGTGCGGCATTGTTTACTGCTGCAAAAATTACACAATTAGCTATTTTACCACAGTCAAAAGAAGAACGAAAACAACGAGCACTGCGCATGATATGGCAAATGGATCAAGAGGGATTCGGTCACTGTTCAAATACTGAAGCGTGTGAAGTAGAATGTCCTCAGGGAATCTCAGTACTTAATATTGCACGTATGAACTATGAGTATAATCGAGCAAGCTTTTTGAAGTTTAAAAAGAAATAATCTATGAACAATTTGTTTAGATCAATTCAGAGAAAAGGGATTGCACTTGGGATTTTGTGTTGCAGTGTATCACTTTTTGCTCAAGAAAAAATAGTGACTGACACCATTCAAGTTTTTGAAGAAAAAATTATTCTAAATCCTGTAGAGACAACTTATCCTAAGTTTAAAGTTGGAGGTGTGTTTCAAGGTAGATATTTGAATAATTTTAAAAATGGTGTTGATATTGACGGTCTGCATCATAGTGATGGAGAAGGAACGAGTAATTCATTTGACTTAAAGAGGATGAGGGTTTCCTTAAATGCAACTGTCATGGAGAACCTTGAGGTAGTCGCATTGGTTAATTTAGCTGATTTTAAGCAAGATCCTAAACACAAAGTTTTGGAGAATGCTTATGCTAAATACACCTTTAGTCGCTACTTACAAGTTCAAATTGGGCAATTTAGACCTTTGTTTGGATTAGAAGAAACCTATCCAGCAGATGTTCTGAAATCGATTGACTATTCAAATTCATATTATTTGTATTCAAGTAATGGTTGGACGAGTTTCCAGGTAGGTGCTGCTTTAACTGGTAGTGTAGATTTAGGTAAAGTACCGATGAGTTATGGACTATCAGTGACCAATGGAAATGGAAGGAATAAAACCGATTCAGATAATGGAAAACACTATTCTTCAAGACTATTGTTCAGTTTAGATAAAGAACATGAATTGAATGTTGGAGTTAGTGGAGGAGTGGGAGAAGTTCAAAAAGAGACAATCTATGCCGTTGGTTTAGAAGTTAGTGCCAAGTTGCCAATAAATGATCGTTGGTGTTTTGATTTTCAAAGTGAGGCAAAACAAGGAACCAACCACAATTTGTATTATAGCACTGCACCAGAAATGCGCTTTGGGGAACTTAATGATTATGTCATGAAAAGTTTTTACATCTTGCCTAATATACGCTATGAAATCGGTAAGAAGCACTTCGAAGCAGTTGAATTTGCCTGTCGTTATGAATATTTAGATGAAAACTCAAAAGTAAACTCTAATGGTAGACAAACTTGGGTACCTATGCTTAGTTTGGAGTTTCTAAAAAATTATGCCGCAAGAATACAAGTTGGAATGCAAATAGATAATTTTAAACAGAGTGTAAAAGATAGCAAGGCATATAATTCAAATCTTGCTTTCATACAGTTCCAATGTAGATTTTAAGAGGTTTAAGTTGGACGAAAAGATTGAATAATTCATTATAAAGTTAAATAGGTCGTTTATATTACTGGGTATTAGTAGTGTGTATTTCAATAATTAAAACAGCTGAACAACTTATTAATAATTGTTTTTTATTAAATTTAAACTCATTATCCTTTCTGGGGTAATGAGTTTTTTTTATTGTTTGCATTATGGAAAGAAAAGAGAAGGTAGTTGTTTTTTGGTTTAGGAGAGATCTGCGAATAGAAGATAATGTAGGTTTGTATTTCGCTTTAAATTCAGGTTATCGCGTACTGCCGTTATTTATTTTTGACAAAAGTATTCTCGCTCGCTTTTCTCGTCGAGATGATGCTCGAGTGGATTATATTCATCAGGCGATTAACTCTCTAAATAACACTTTAAAAGATTATCATACTTCTGTCATGTGTTTGCATACAACAGCGAGTGAAGCTTATGATAAACTATTTGAACAATACGATATAGCGGCAATTTATTGTAATGAAGATTATGAACCAACGTCTATTGACAGAGATAATTTGATTGCAAAGAAGGCGTCATCTCGCAATATTTCCTTTTTTCAGTATAAAGATCACGTTATTTTTAAAGGAGGTGAAATATTGAAGAGTGATGGAACTCCCTATCAGATCTATACTCCTTATGCTAAAATGTGGAGAGTAAAATTAGATGATCGAGCGTTATTTGACTATACGACTATACTTTGTCAAGAGAGTTTTGTTTCCGTAGAAAATGACTTGCCTACTTTGGAAGAATTGGGGTTTGAAAGGTCAAGTTTAGATTATACTCACCCTATTTTAGATGAAGGGATTATCAGTAACTATGATAAGAATAGAGATTATCCAGCTATTGAGGGTACTACTCGCTTGGGCATAGCTTTGCGATTTGGAACGATTTCGATTAGAAAATGTGTGAATTTCGCTTTACATCACAATGAAGTTTGGCTAAAGGAGTTGATTTGGCGAGATTTTTTTAGTCAAATTATGTATTTGTTTCCACAGGTAGTTAACTCTTGTTTTAAAGATAAATACGAGCGAATTAATTGGAGAAATAACGAAGAAGAATTTGACTTATGGTGTAAAGGGCAAACTGGATATCCATTAGTTGATGCAGGGATGCGAGAGTTAAATGAAACGGGGTTTATGCATAACCGTGTAAGAATGGTAGTAGCGAGTTTTTTGACTAAGCACTTGTTGATAGATTGGAGGTGGGGAGAAGCTTATTTTGCACAGTATTTATTAGATTATGATTTAGCATCTAATAATGGAAATTGGCAGTGGGCTGCTGGATGTGGCTGTGATGCAGCTCCGTATTTTAGAATATTCAATCCACTGGAACAACAGAAAAAGTTTGATAAAACGGGAGTTTATATTCGAAAATGGGTGCAAGAATTTGATTCTTTAGACTATAAAAATCCTATAGTAGATAATAAAGAAGCAAGGATACGTGCGATTGAAACGTATAAAAAAGCTTTGATTTGATAAAAAAACAGGTGAAAATCGGTTATTGGTGTAATAATTGCTTATTTTTAAGAAACTAAAACTAGTATAGAATATGAAAACAATTCAACGCAAGATTGCCAAAGTATTATTAGTAGGAGCGATTGCCTTAATAGCTAATGACGCTTTAGCATGTACTCGAGTAATGTATAAAGGGCCAAACAATACGATATTAACAGCTCGTTCAATGGATTGGAAAGAGGAAATCATGCCTAATATTTGGGTATTTCCAAGAGGGATAGAAAGAGTAGGAGAGGTAGGAAAAGCCTCTGCGAAATGGACAGCAAAGTACGGAAGTGTGGTAACCTCAGCATTTGATTTAGCTACGACAGATGGGATGAATGAAAAAGGATTAGTAGCAAATATCCTATGGTTAGTTGAATCTCAATACCCAGAATATAACCCAAATGGTAAAGATAAAGGAATAAGCTTGGCAATGTGGGCACAGTATGCCTTAGATAACTATGCTACTGTTGCTGAAGCAGTAGTCGATTTACAAAAGAACCCATTGGTAGTAGTAACTGCAAATACACCGGGTCGTACTACATTAGCAACAGTTCACTTAACAGTATCTGATGCAACTGGAGATAACGCTGTGTTTGAGTATATTGATGGAAAGTTAAATGTATACCATGATCCTTCGTATACAGTGGTAACTAATTCACCAACTTTTGAAAAACAATTAGCTATTAATAATTATTTGAGCTTTTTGCCAGGAAATAAGAATTTGCCAGGAACAGGAAGATCAGAGGATCGCTTTGCCAGAGCGAAGTACTATGCAACAGCGGTAGAACAAAGTGATGATGAGAAATTGTCTGTAGGGGCTATTTTCAGTGTTATTCGCAATTGTTCGGTACCTTTTGGAGTACATATTGACGGTGAGCCAAATTTATCTTCAACAAGATGGAGAACAGTTTCTGATCAAAAGAATTTAGTTTATTACTATGAAGATCCTATTTCTTTATCACCTATGTGGTTAGATTTAAAAACACTTGATTTTAGTAAAGGACAGTCTGTTAAAAAATTGCAAGTAGCTAATGGTGAGCAATATTTTGGATTAGCAAATGCACAATTGAAAGATAGTAAGCCATTCCAGTTTTTGGGAATTTAAGGACAATATTGGTTGTAAAGGTTAACCTAAACTACGCATGAGCTAAATACTGAAATGCAATTCTACTTCATAGCTCCTTTATTAGTTCTTAAGCTATCCTATTGTATGCTTATATCGCTAATTTAGACCTATTTTGTAGCAGTACTTTTCGTATCTGTGGCTTTCGCGTATGTTGCGAATTACTTATCTTGATTTTAATCTTAGCCTATCTCGTATAGGAGATGGGAGAGTAATGAATATATTGTAAAAGAGACTATCTTTTTTGATAGTCTCTTTCTTTTTTACCACAATCCAAAAGATTGGGAATCATTTTGGCTAATCTCTTTAGCATTTACTTTGTCAAGTATATCGATGATTTTTTTAAATGTCATTGTCTGCTCATATATTAATTCTTTATCTAATTTATCGATATCTCCATTGGGCATTTCTTTGCATAAATAGTCTGGTGCAGGAACTAAAGATATGGTTGGAATACCTACTTGATACAATGGTTGGCCTTCTCCGAAATAGAATGTATTATGTGGGCGAAGAGTCATTGTTCGAACCTTGTTTCTTGCCTCAAGAGCTTTTAAATAAATTGCATCCATTGTTTTATTGGAAGTGTAAACTAATTCTAAATCAATAGGATTTGTTTTTGAATAAGCAGTGTGTTGATTGTTATCCTTCCATTCAGAACTTCCCAGATGCTCTATTGTCAAACCTGCAATAGCTTTTTTGTGACTATCTACTCCATCCCATAAGTAAGGGTGATCTTTGAGCCATTTTGACGTTGCTTGCCTGTGGTTTATACCAAACTGGGGTAGCTGAAAATGTCCAGTAGCGAATACAAAGATTAGCGTTCGATTTCGCTTTTCTTTTGGTAAAGCACTATAGTATTTGGCAAGCTCAATTAAGGCTATTGCTCCGTTTTCTTCTATAGCATTGGGGCCATCGGTATGTGTGTTTATTATAATTGCCTCTTGTGAGTTTTTTCCTTCTATTATTCCATACAAAGTAGAGGATTCACTATCAGGGGTAATATCAGCTTCTAAAACTAAGTTAATTGATTTATTTTGTTTGGCTAATTCTTTTAATCTTTCCCCTTGTTCTTGATTAACCCATAATGTAGGACAGTGAAACAAAGGAGTAGTGAAAGGCAAGTATTGGTTAAGTGCATTTTCACCAGAGAGGTTCTTCCAAACACAGATTATACCTAATACATCGTTATCATGAGCTTCTTGTAAATCAGGGCCATTCAAAACTGATGCAATAACTGTATTTTCTATTAGAGTAGGGAGATGAGTATCTGTTGGATATAAACTTCTTTTACGAAAGAGCATGGATCTTGGAACAGGAGGTATGCTTACTTCAAAAATGGCAATTTTACCCTTTGCATTTTTCAATTTAGATTTACTATTCCCTACGTATTCTAAGGGGGCAGTGATTCCTTTAGCCTCTGTTGAACCCGAATAGGGATAGTAAAATGAGGTAGGGATAATTTCTTTGTTATTGAGGGAATCTATAGTTTGTAATTGCCATTTTTTAGCTTCCCATTTAGTAAAGTTTATTTTATCTTCAAATACTTCAATATTACATTGGTCAAATTTAGTGCGAATATACTCAACGAAATGAGCATGAGCAGCATTACCTGTATAACGAGGACCTAAGTTGTTTAACTCTTCCAAATGCTTCCACAAAGAATCTCTATTAGGCAATACTTCTGAATATTTCTGTTCAAGTAAAGTATCAGCTTTAAAATCATAGTTATATACCTTTGTGTTTGACGAGCAATTGATTAAAATGTAATTGATGCCAATGATAAGTAAGATACTTAAAACTATTAATTTGAAAATTCGCTTCCCTTTTTTCTTAGTCATATCACGTTAATTTTAGCGAAAAATGTTGTTGCTGTGAAAGATATAAAAATAATGATTAATACTGAGTTTAAGTGAATTATTGGGTTGTGAACATAAAATAAAAGATAATTAATTCTCTTTTGGCAGTATTTTATCCGTATTTATAAAGAAGCTTTTTTAAACGAGTTTATTTATTAGATACTAAAAGGGATGAACAATCTGCTCATCCCCTTTGTATTTTACTTTTTAAACCATTTTCCAAGAAGTTTGCTAAGATAGTTTTTGTCTTGGTATTCTTCGGGCAGTTCCATCTTGTTTTCTTTTAAAAGATTGAGGTAGTAAGCTAACTTTTCTTGATCGATAGCATCGCCTTCATGGGCATATATATGTATCAGGTCATAAATGGCATTCGTACAATTATTTTGAATAGCTTTCTCCAAGAGAGGGATTGCTTTTCTTACATCTTTTGTTACTCCATAACCATAGCAATGCATTCTACCTAATAGGAGTGATCCCAGTCGATCCTCTTGCTTGATGTCTTTTTTAATGTGTCTCAGAGCATTATTGTACTCGCCTAAAAGGTAGTAACAATCGGCTATATAGTCCTCAATATAGTTGTCGTTGTTCTTGATTCTTTTAAAGTAATATAGGGCTTTATTGAAATCATTCTCAATGTTGCCCTGTCCAAAATAGTAGATAATAGCAGCATTATATTTAGCTGTTTCATTACCTAATTCTGCTCCTTTCTCATAGTATTCTAAAGCTTTTTTAATGTCTATTTCAGTTCCTAAACCATATTCGTACATATATCCAATATTGGTAATAGAGTAAGGATTGTTGTGTTGTTCTGCTATGTGAAATAACTTTAGAGCCTTGTTGTAATCGAGGTAATCAGGCTCAGTTAAGTATGTGTATCCTAAGTCTTGGAGTAGGTCGCTGTGATTTAATTCTTCTGCAAAAAACAAGAGTTGATCATATAAAGCGATTTCCTCTTTTTCAAGAAACTTTTCTCTGATCCAATTTATTTTAAAGTGTGAGATAGGTTGGTAATCAGCAATAGTGATACTTGATTTTACACGTTGAAAATAGTTGTTGAATAGGGCGTATTCTTGGTCCGTGTCATACGTTAGAATGCTGTATAAAAGTAACATGACACTATTGGAGATGGAGTGGTATTGATTGTTTTTATAACTATATACCGTGTCATCTTTGTAGATAATAATAACTTCTTGTTCTTCAAATATTTTGTGAAGAGTAATAAAATTACAATCGTAAACGAAAGTGTCAACTTGTTGATCGAAATCAATTAGAGCCCATTTTTCATTTAACTTGACAGTAGCTTTGTTGTTGTTTAGTACTTTAATGTAATCAAAGTTCTCATAAGGCACAACCCACCTTTGGCTTTGACTATCGTAAATTCCCTTTTTCTTACCATGAGAAAAGTAGAGTTGGTGTTGTTGTAAATTGATGTCATAAAAAGTGTACTGTTCAACTTTACACCTAAAAGGTTCAAGTGTGTATTGTTTTGACTTTAAGTTAAAGATACCTTTCTCTGCCCCTTTATTAACAAGGATGTTTTGGTCAGTTAATTGAGAAACACTAACTAAGTCATCTAAGATCACATTTGCACTGTAATCAATAAGTGTTTTCTTTTTTGGATAGTTTAAGGATGGTATTAACAGGGTATCTTTGACGTAACTTTCTTCAACGTCAGCGTAGTTAAATTCTCCTAAGTAATTAAAGGTAGGGCTATAAAAGCTATACTTTTCTCCTTTCTGTGAGCAAAAATGACTGTAGTGGTATTCAAATAATGAGGAACTTGTAAAGTTAGTACACTGTTTGCCTTTTTCATCGAAAATAGCATATTTACTTCCATTAAACACATTGTAGTAAGTTGCATTTATTAACTCAATGTCTTTGTGTTGCGATGGTATAATGTAGCTTTGAGTTTCTATATTGATTAGTCCCCAATGTTCATTTGTACAGACAGGAGCTAAATACTCCTCTATGTGAGTATCTTGATTGTCTTGATCAAAAATATAGTTAATGTGAGGAGATCTAACATCATCAAATTTTGCTGGTATGATTATGTTTCCTTTTTTATCAATAAAACCATATAAGTTGTTTTCTTGATAAATAGTAATCTTAGCGCCTTCTTCAAAGTCGTTTATATATTCATAAATAGGAGGGGTGATGATCTCTCCTTTATAATTTTTTAGGCCAAATAATCCATTGTCTTCAAAGACAAAACAATCAAGATCGAGTTGACTTTGGTCTTTTTCAAGCCAATCCCAACCGTAGTTTGCATAATCGTTATTGATGTGTTCTACTAAAGAAGCACCAGTTCCAAAGTGATAAGTGTAAGCAGCTGTGTTTTCAATATATTCTTTGCCATAAGCGTAATTAAAAGTAGTTACAAACTCATGGATAAGTTCATCAATGCTTAAACTTAGTTCTTCGGACTGCTTTTTGTGACTGCCAACTTGCATATTATAAACATCTGAAGCATCTAACAGTATGTAGTCATAAGGTAGATTCTCAAAGTAGTGCAATTGCTTTTCATACGCAGTTTGATATTCTTCTAATTTGGAAGGATATACAATGTGTTCTTCTACGAGCCATTGGTGAAACTCTTTAAATAGAGGAAGTGCTTTCTTAATATTAAAATATAAGTCTTTATTCTTGCGGATACCGAAGTTTTTTAATTCCTCTTTAGTTATGGGATTACTAAATAGAGGAAAAAAGAAAATGGGAATTACATAGTTCCATTCTCCTATTAGTTGAGTGTCGTAAAAATCTTTGTCTAAAGATACGTTGTAAACATATAAGCGATGTGCCATTGAGTGCTCTTATTTAAAAAGCTAAAGTACATAAAACGGAGATAAATGTTCTCCATGAAAAAAGCGATATTTCGTAAGAAATACCGCTTTTCGTAATAGAGTTTTAAAAAAAATTATTATGAATTCATGTGTTTGCTTATATCAAAATTAAGACCTTGTGCAATACGTGTACCTAACTCTACATCTGCTCTAAACCAATGACAAAGTTGTCTACCTATAATTTCATTGCGTTTAGGACCTTCAACACCGCTCATAGAAGCTACAATATTGTTAATTGTATTTTGCTTTTCTTGGTCAGTCATAATGCGATATAGGTTACCTGGTTGGCTAAAGTGATCATTTTCTCCTTCAGCATTTCTGTCAAATCGATCAGCTACCTCACCGTATATTCTTTGTGCTGGTTCAGCGTAACTTTGATCAACAACTATATCATCAAAACTATTAGGGAAATAATTTGGTGCATCTTCTCCATTTCCATCTACACGCATGTATCCATCACGTTGATAGTTGTTAGTCATAAAAGGACAGCGATTTACAGGGATTTGCTCGTAGTTAGTTCCTAATCTATAACGCTGTGCATCTGGATAAGAAAGAATACGCCCTTGTAACATTTTATCAGGTGAAAAACCAATACCGTCTACAATATGAGTCGGAGCAAAAGCTGCTTGTTCAACATCTTGGAAGTAGTTGCGTGGCATTCTGTTCAATTCCATAACCCCAACATCGATTAGTGGATAGTCAGCATGAGGCCATACTTTCGTAACATCAAAAGGGTTAACAACAGCTTCATTCGCTTGTTGTTCTGTCATTACTTGAATTTTTAAATTCCATTTAGGGAAATTTCCTTCTGAGATATTTTGATATAAATCGCGTTGAGCATAATCCATATCCGTCGCTCTCATTTGATCTGCTTCTGGACCTGTTAAGTTTTTAATTCCCTGTGCAGTTTTGAAATGGAATTTTACATAAACTCTCTCATTGTCGCTGTTTATCATTGAGAAAGTATGACTTCCATAACCATTCATATGTCTAAATCCAAAAGGAGTCCCTCGATCAGACATTAAAATCAAAACTTGGTGTAAACTTTCAGGGTTTAATGACCAAAAATCCCACACCATTGTAGGTGACTTTAAGTTAGTTGCTGGATGTCTTTTTTGAGTGTGAATAAAGTCTGGGAATTTCTTAGCATCTTTGATAAAGAATACAGGAGTATTGTTACCCACTAAGTCCCAATTCCCATCTTCAGTGTAAAACTTTACTGCAAATCCTCTTGGATCTCTTTCAGAATCAGCAGATCCTTTTTCACCACCTACAGTTGAAAAACGTACAAATACATCCGTTTGTTTTCCTACTTCTGCAAATAGTTTAGCTTTAGTATATTTTGTAATATCATTAGTAACGGTAAAAGTACCATAAGCTCCAGAACCTTTAGCGTGAACAATTCGCTCAGGAATTCTCTCTCTGTTGAAATGAGCTAATTTCTCGTGTAAAATGTAATCCTCTAATAAAACAGGACCTCTTGCGCCTGCTGTTAATGAATCTTCATGATCTACATATGGTCTTCCCGAAGCCGTAGTTAATTTTTTATTTTCCATAATCTATTTGTTAGAAGTTTATATCTTTTTTCTTGGTACAAACTTAGCGCGATAAGTTGTTGAATTATAGTCTATTTGATATTATGAATCGATACTGTTATAAGTAAAACTTATAATTAAATATTTAATGATAGTTTTATCTTATTTAATAGAATCAAATAATAAATACAATAATTAAGCCATTAATGATTAGATGTGTTTGATTTTTTTATTTATTAAAGGAATATATCTTGTAGGGGAAATACTTTGAAATATTTATCTTTAGGCCTATTAAAAAGGTATGTTTTTATTTAATCGATTTTGATACATACAAGAGAATAGATATTCTTTTATTAGAACGACTCAAACTGAATCTCCTCAGTTTGACTTGTTATTAGAGAAGGTAGATGCCTTAAATGTGTGGCCAGAATATATTTTAAATGACCGCATAAATATGGAGTATTGGGAAAGGATTTATTATGAGTTTCCTTTGTTTCAATTTTTTCTAATGGATGGTGATGTTTTAGTAGCCAATGGCAATTGCGTACCCTTGTATTTGACCAAATCTGAGCGCCAGAATTTATCCGATAGGGGATGGGATTGGGCTTTAGAAAAGGCTTTTATTGACAAGGATAAACAGTCAAAGGTTAATACACTTTGTGCACTTCAAATAGCGGTCAACAAGAATTATCAAGGTCAGGGGATAAGTAAATTGCTTTTGAGATTCATGAAAGCAATAGCGAGAGAACAAAAGTTGAAAGATTTTATTTTGCCAATTCGCCCAAGTATGAAGCACTTGTACCCATTGCAAAGAATGGAAGATTATATGCAGTGGATTAATGAAAAAGGGCAACCTTACGACTCTTGGATCAGAACTCATTTGAACAATGGAGCTAAGATAGTTAAAGTTTGTAAGGAGTCTATGTTCGTTGATGGTACTGTAAAACAATGGGAAGAATGGACGGGGTATACTTTTCAATCGTCAGGAAAATATATTATTCCCTTTGCATTAAACCCTATAGAAATAAGTATTGAAACAAATAGAGGAGTTTATATAGAGCCTAATGTATGGATGCAATATAATTTGGACGATTAATTGTGTATGAGCATTAAAACTATTGTAGTTTTTAGGTGGTTGTGCTAACATATATTCAGTAAAACGTCAATTAGAAATAACATATGTGAAAACGCAAAGAGCTATACTTTAATTAAGTATTTAGAGTACTGCTTTAGGGCTTTTGCGTTATTTAAGCTATAGAATATCAATGCGCCACAAAAATACATGACACAGTCAATCCAGTCCCCAGTATATCTTTCGTTGTTTTGAGGCAAATACCATTCAAAATAGAAACAGTAATAGAATGTAGTAATTAATATAAAACTCAAGGGCAATTGCAAAGTTTTATTGCGTTTGACCTTTCTGTATGTGAATAGGCAAATGCTAAGGACAAGGGGTATCGTTAAAAAATCATTTACATAATTATTTATCCATAACGGAAGAGTGATATCTGCTTTTTGTAGTCCATAGATTATTGCTGCTATGCAACAACTGATATAAAAAAGTTTTGTTTTCATTTAAAAGGATAAAACGACTCCTGCTTGCTTTATAGCAAAGGAGTCGTTTAGGAACTGATTAAATATAATAAACTCAAATTTGCTTTTTTTTGTTAAGCTGCGATAAAGCCAATGATATAAGCAATACCAGCCATAATAGAAACTCCAACAATCCAAATAGAGTGGATAATTAGGGCTGTGATGCGTATCAAAGGATTCTGGTGTTTTAACATCTTACGAGTAAACTTTTCAAATTTTGTAGGTTCAGCATTTATTTCTTTTTGAATTCTTTCTTCAGTAACTTTTTGTTGTTCCAATTGACGTCGTAAAACAAGGTTGATGACTTCCCCACAGTTTACGCAATAATCGCTATTAAGATTTTCAGTTTTACACTTTTGACAAGTAATATAATGCTTACTCATTATTAGTTTTTTTAGAGATTAATTCTTGTTGTTGTTTGACTTAGCAAAGTTCAATGTAATAAAAGTGTAAAAAAAGACCTCTTTTTGCTCAAAACTGGTCTAAAGCAATCCTTTTCTGTATAATCGGGGTGAACAACCTACTTTTCTTTTAAAAAACTTTCCGAAAAAAGAAGTGGAATTAAATTGAAGAATATCTGATACTTCAGAAATACTCAGCGATGTATTGCTCAATAGTAATTGAGCTTCTACAATAATAGCATCATCAATTATTTGTCCTATGGTTTTACTTGTTATTTCTTTAACGACTTTAGACAAGTAGCTTTCAGATACACAAAGGGAACTTGCATAGTAACTTATTAATCGCTCGGTTTTGAAGTGTTTTTGCAGTAATTCAAGAAACTTTATGGTCAGAATTTCTTTTCTTGATAGATTTCTTTTTAGCGTGTTATAATTGTACTGACTTGTATCGAGGAGTTCTAATAAAAGTAGTGAAAACAAGTGCTTTATCGCTACTTGTCGATTCGTAAGGTGGCTTTTTTGATTGTTTTTACGATCGATTAAGGTACAAAGGTTGTGTATATTGTTTTTTTGCTCTTGATTTAAAGAAAGCTTATTAACCGTATTGGGAGCTAAGAGGATAAATGTGCTTTTTTCGTTTTGTGAATGTGTGTTTTCAAAAGCAAAAGACTTGTCAAAGCTAATAGCAGTAAAGTTTATATTGTCACTAAACTGTCTAAAGTGAATAACCATTTGAGGAGGAATAATCGTTATTGTGTTTTCTAATAAAGTATACTTTATCAGGTTAATTTCTAAATTTATTTGTCCTTGGTTAATTAAAAGCAATGTAAAATTATTACTTCGATAGGGATATTTTAAGGGGTTTTCGCTAAAGGAGCTGTGAAAATCTATATAAATACCACTTTCTTGGTAGTCTCGTCCCAAGATATCAAGTAACTCTTTTATAGAGTAATTGTTTATATTGTCTACAGGAGTCATCTTTTTTTTGCAAAAATAGGCAAAAGCTTTTTTACACAGCGTTTTCTTTGATGAGGTATTGCTTAAGTGGTTTTTCACAAGTAAATAAATACACTTTTGGGTTATTATGCTTATTTTTGAAATAAAGGTATTAGTATGGAAATAAAGAAGGTGTTTAGCGTTGTTTTTTTACTTGTATTGACTTTGCAAGGGTGCTCATACAAAACAACTTATCAACCAATCGAATATTCATCAATGGTTAATGATAAACCTCGCATCGTTGAGCAAAGCAACAAATATATCGGTGTTTTTGATAAAGGAGATAGAATCATAGATCCTACGCCACTAAATATTACGGAAGATAAAGTCAACTTTACCCATACAGATCGAAAGTTTTTTACTGTTGTTCACAAAGAGGATACCTTAGTTGTATCAAATCGAGAGATTGATTTTAGAAAGGTTCACAATTTTAGAGATTTAGGTGGTATTCCTACGAGTGAAGGTCGTTATACTAAATGGGGAAAGATATACAGAAGTGGTCACTTGCATAAATTAAACAGTAAAGAAAAAGAGAAAGTAGTTTCATTGGGAATTACTACTATTATTGATTTAAGAACAGACAAAGAAATAGGAAAGAAACCTGACAAGACTCCAAATTCTCTAACATATCACAATTATCAAGCATATGATGATTCTGAAGATATGTTTAGCAAAACAAAGAAAGATGTTTTAAAAGGAAAGTTGACACCAAGTCAAGCAGATAGCTTAGTTGTGGAGTTTTACAGTTTGTATCCAACACACGATATCAAAAAGGTAAGGGAGATAGTTTTAACTATTTTAGATAACACAGAGTCGACCTTGTTTCATTGTTCTGCAGGAAAAGATCGAACGGGAATGATTGGAGCTATTTTATTGAGTATTTTAAAGGTAGAGCAACAAGTAATTATAGATGAGTATCTCCTTTCTAATAATTACCGTGTCGAAGAGGTAAGCAGTCGTATGAAATTGGCTAAGTTTGGCAAGTTTTTATATCCAAAGATAAATTATCAAGTAATAGAGAATTTCTCCTGGATAAAACCTATGTATATTCAAGCAATGTTTGATGGTATTGCTAAGGAATACGGTTCGATGGAAAACTATATTTTGAATGGATTGCAAATTGATAAGGAAAAGCAAAGAGAATATATAGAAAAATACACGCAATAAATTATTAATTGGGTATGATATGTGTATCTATATTGGACAAAATTTATTATTATGAGAAATAGAATAATTACTTTGATATTTTTGTGTTTATCTCAATGGATGAGTGCACAGAGCTTTAGCGAAAAGATAGGCACTCTTATGCAACTGGTAACAGAAAATGAGGTTGATACTCTTGCAGTGAAAGAGCTTGTCAAGACCATGGTTCCCAATGGAAAAGAGTTTAAGGAGAATCCTATGAACTACAGTATGTATGATCGATTAGAAGGAGATATGTTATACTATACTTCTTATAAAACAGCAGATGAAGATAGGATGTCAATTGAAAAATTGAAAATGAATGATAAGCCTTATTACAGTATCCGATTTTTAGTAAGTAGTTCATATACCATTGAGAAGGATGGTAGTATTAAATATGATCAACCAGATTATGAATACAATAGTGATTACGAATCAGTGAAGAAGTATTGTACACGTGCAATGAGTTATAAAAACGGTAAAGGAAATGCAGAGGATGCACCATTGTTAAGTTGTATTTATACAAATCCTGAGAGTAAACGCAGTTTAATGTATTGGGTAGTTTTTGATAACGCAGTGAATGATAAAAAGGGAAATAGAATAAAAGAGTTTAAAATTCAGGATGTTGAACTTTGGAGATAAGTAAATGGATAAAATAACACATAGAATAAATCAATTAGTTAAGTTTTCATCTTTTTTACTGCTTGTCGATGTATATGCCTTATTGAACTTTACAATCATGGATAGCATTGTGGTGAGTAACGTCTTAAAGGGGATTCATTACAAGCGCTCTGATTTAGTGCATTTAGAAACAATTAGTGTTTATTTGAATCAGTTTCACCTTGTTGTAGGTGTCTTTTTTGTAGTAACCTTTTTAGCCTGGTTTTTTAATGCATTCAAGAATTTGCAAAAACTGGACACGGTGTTTTATGAATCTAAGTACTGGACTATTTTAGCTTGGATAGTTCCCGTGTTTAATTTGTTTTTGCCCTTTACTATTTTAGCGAAGATGTGTAGACGTAGCTATTTGTATTTGAGAAAGAATCAAATTAGTTACGGAAAGAAGTACCCATTTAGTCTATTTGTATTATGGTGGTTTATTTACGTTGTTTTCATTTTGATTAACTTGTTTCGAAATGTTCTGTTAATGTATGGTGGATTCAAGTTTTTGTCTGATTTGAATGTTTATATGCACCTACTAAATTTTATAGGGGTTTTAATCTGTTTTAATTTTGTGCGTCATTTTATTCGACTACAGTGTTTGATGAGCAGTGTTCTACCTGAAAATGAAGAAATAGCAGAATAAAGAAACAGGTTGTTAAAAAAACTATTTTACTTTTATAAACAATGGCTGTAAAACAAGATTTTTTACAATTAATAGCATCTTTAGGACAGGACTACGTAGAGCAAGGTTTTGTTAGTTCTCAAAAAGGGCAAATGCTCAAAAAGAGATCTAAAGACAGTGAATTGGAATTACAGATAAGATTTCAACCTGTCGTATTAGAAAAAAGTGGTGATATTCAAGTTAATTGCTTTTTTGCAGTGCAAAGCGAGAGATTACAACAATGGCGATTTAATAAGTATAGAAGTAAGGATAATGCAATAGCTACACTTTTGCTTGTTTCTGTAGTAGATTTACTTCCTCCTGACGCAAAGGTAAATACGTGGGTTCTCACTAGTGTTAATAAAGAAAATCTCTATTTAGAAATTAAAGAAATGTTATCTAAATATTTAGCCCCTTTACTTTTCATTTTTGAAGAAACATTACTTGCCGTTGAATTAATTTCAGAGAAAGGATGGAGGTTAACTGATGATATGAATATACAGCAGTTAGCTTTTCCTATTGATTTTTTATTGTGTTATACAGATATAAAAACAGTTGAAAGGGTTTTTAATTTATATTTGCAGAGAGAAGGTTTAGTATCGCATGCCAAACGAGTTTACAAAGAAATGCGATCTTCAAAATACATGGGATTTATTGAGAGTACTAAAAAAGAGAATAAAGTTTTTCAATTGGCTTTTCTCAATGGATTGCATATTTATAATTAACTTGATTTATGAAACATAAACGTTTTTTAGTATACGGGGTAAGTAAAGGTTTGGGTAATGCTATTATAAATAGCATACCAGAAGATGATGATAAAGTATTTGGTGTTTCCAGAAGTAAACCTTTACAAACCAAAGGCGACTTTGTTTGGATTCCAGCGGATTTATCTAAACCTGAAGAAGCTGTCTTGAAGATTAAAGAAACCATTCACGATACAACTTTAGACTGTATTATTTATAATGTTGGAATATGGGAACAAACAGCGTTTTCTGAGGAGTATGATTTCGAAGGATGTTCTTTTAAGGAAATAGATTCAATTGTACAAACAAATATTACGGCTTGTATCATGGGTTTACAGGCGTTTATTGCTAACTTAAGACTATCGAGTAATGCTAAAATTATTTTGATAGGATCTACTTGGGGATTAGAAAACCACAAGGGAAGTGAAGTTGCTTTTTCTGCAACTAAATTTGCTTTAAGAGGAATCGTACACAGTTTAAGAGAATCACTGCGCAAAGATAAAATAGGTATTACGATTTTAAACCTTGGCTATCTTGCAACTGAGTTTGATATAAGTGTACCTACTGAAGAAGTTATAGAAGAAACGCAAGGAGCTCTAATCCCTCTTTTTGATGTCATATCAGCAATTAAGTTTGTACTTAGTACTACTAATGCCAGTTGTGTAAAGGAGATTACCATACCAGCCATGCTTGACGAAAACGTGTAAGACTCTACCAAAAAGACTGGTAGTTCTACAATTTAATCAATCAGATAGGCAAAACAAATCTCTTAGAAATTTACTGCTACTATCGAATTTAAAGCTGATTGACACTATGGTGTAGAATACTTAAAACTATTTCTATTTCGTCTTTGTCAAGATGTCCAAAGCCAAGGCGTGTAGCCCTAATGTCTTTATTTTGGTATAAGAGTGTTTTAGGGATACTCAGATTGTTATTGAGTGCAATTTTCATCAGATTGTATAGGTTAATTTCTTTATTCCAATTTACCCAGACAGCCAATCCTCCAGACGGTTTATTGAATGAGATTTGATCTGGAAAATATTCATTGAGTAATTTACAAAAGTAATTGCGTCTTTCCTGATATACTTTGGTGGCCTTTTTTAAATATCTACTTATTTCACCTTCTTCAATTAATTCTGCTAAGACCTGTTGCATCAGAATATCTCCTTGTGGATTTATTACGTTTAAGTGCTTTTGCATTTCGTGTATCACATCCTTTGGGGCAACTATAAAACCCAATTTAAAACCAGGGATAAGTGAATGGCCAAATGAACCTGTATAGACAACCATTCCATTTTTATCAGAACTTGCAAGGGGAACAATTGGGCTCTTGTCATAGTGAAACTCATAGTCATAATCATCTTCTAATATGACAAAACCATATTTGTTTGCTAAGTGAAGTAGTTGAACTCTTCGTTGAGGGCTAAGTGTAACTGTTGTGGGATAGTGGTGATGAGGTGTAATGTAAAGTAGTCTGATCTTGTGTTTTTTACATAAATTCTCAACGTGTTGAATAATAATACCTTCCTCGTCAACTCCAGCAGTAAGTACTTTTGCACCTTTGTTTTGAAAAGTCATATTACTTGAAAAATAGCTTAAGTCGGTTACTATGATTTTATCCTCTTTGCTTAGTAATGTCTCTGCTGCAATATAGAGACTCATCTCACTGCTATTGGTGATTAGTATATTTTGAGTATTGATTTGTAATCCTCGAGATAAGTTGAGATAATTTGCCATATTTTTTAGAAAAAAGGCATTGTTCTCATAACTGCTATTGTTTAATTTCTTCTTATTGGTCTTTCTTTTTATGCTGGCACTGTAAAATGACGATAATTGATTGATTTGAACTAATCTATTGTCAGGAGTACCATCTGTAAAATAGTATTTTGTTGTTATTTTCTCATAAGGGCTATCTAATATATTAGATTGTTTAAAAGCAAAGCCAGCTTTATCTGGATAAATAGATGAATATTGCTCAAAAGAGTTTTTTAATTTGACAGGAGTATTCTTCGTTTTCTCTATAACGAAGGTTCCTTTATTGGCTTTACTTTCAATCCAGCCTTGAGCCTGTAACTCATCATAAGCAGCAATAACTGTATTTCTATTGATTTGCAGTAGTTCTGATAGCTTTCTTGTACCCGGTAGTTTAGTTCCTTTCAATAAATAGTTTCTCTGTATAGCATTGCTAAATTGATTGGCGATTTGCATATAAAGAGGAGTATTCGATTTTTTATCAATCTGGATAAAACTCAAAAAAGGTATTTTGGTTGGACTACTCATGTTTAGATTTAAAATAGAATTGACAATGGTGGAAATTTACGAAGTTATTTTGGTTATTGCTTTAAAAGTGATTTGTCTTTTGTAAATTGAAGTAAATGACATACTAAAAAATCCCGATATAATTTTTAACCTATGTAAAAAAAAGTAGGTGAATATAAGCGAAATTTGCACCGAATTTTAAAAGCATAAAATGAATTGGTTATTATTGATTATCGGTGGGTTATTTGAAGTAGGCTTTACTTTCTGTTTAGGAAAAGCAAAAGAATCAACAGGTAATGAAGCAATCGGGTGGTATATTGGCTTTTTTATAGCAATGACACTAAGTATGGGCTTTTTAATTAAAGCAACACAATCCTTGCCTTTAGGTACAGCATATGCTGTTTGGACAGGTATCGGCGCAGTAGGAACTGTTATTGTGGGAATTTTGTTTTTTAAAGATCCTGCTACATTTTGGAGGTTGTTTTTTATCACAACTTTAATTGGGTCGATTATAGGATTAAAGTTTGTTTCTAATTAAAAAAAGATGGGATAATTCGGATTTTAATTGTTCAAACTGTACTATTTATTGGGTTTTTTATGTTAACTTAGTGATTATTGAAATAGCAATTATTAAATAGCAGAAACTATGCAAAATAGTAAATTAGATATCTTTGATTCGAACACTACAATAGATATCAATGAGAAATTTCTGATTAAGCCAATTATTGAAGAATTTATTGATCAAGAAGCACTTTTGTATGAGCATAATTGTAGAACCTCTGGAGTAAAAGAACAGTTTCCGGAGTTTTATGCGGCAGATCAATTAGAAGCTAAAGAGCGGTTGTTACATTTTATAGGAAAGGCAAAAAAGAGAGAAAGTATTTTATACTGTATTAGATTCAAAGACTTTCTTGCGCCTATTGGCTATATATACTTGGGAGCTCCTCAAAATAAGAATGATAATTGGCAGGCTAAAGTTTGGGTTAACGGGAGTATGCAGAAAAAGGGAATTATGTCCAATGCTTTGAAAAGCCTTGTTCCATTATTGCACAATTTTGATATTTCTTGTTTAGAGTATTCTGTTCCTCGTTTACATGACTCAGGACAGAAGATTTTTGAAAAGATAGGATTTAAGCTCGTTAATCAAGATAATGGAATGAATAATTATCATTATACAGTAGAATAGTATTACAACTATACACTAAAAAAGTCTTTACTGCGATAGCAGTAAAGACTTTTTTATTTTCTATAAACAATAAAAGGCATAAATATTGTTTATTTGCGCTCTAATAAGTTTAGAAGTAACATGGATAAAAGACAGAGGATATTAGACTTTTTTCTTAATCATATAAAAGAGAGTGTCAATCTGACCCAAGATGAAGTTGAATTATTATATGAATCTATAGATATAGTTGAATTAAAACGCAAAGAGTGCGTCCTTCAGCCTGGTCAAGTTTCTAAACACATGCGATTTGTTGTAACAGGAAGTATGAGGTGTTACTATTTGGATTTAGATAGTCAAGAACACACTCTTCAAATTGGCATAGAAGGATGGTGGATCAATGATTTGTATTCCTACTTAAGTGGTAAGGAGTCACAAATGTTTGTTCAAGCTATTGAAAAGACAACCCTTGTACAAATCAATAGTGAAGCATTGGAGAGGTTGTATGTCAAAATTCCCGCACTATCAACTTTTTTTAGGATAAAGATTCAAAATGCATATGTTTCACTTCAAGAGCGTATGCTGGAACAAATGAGTATTCAAGTTTTTGATCGCTATCAGAAATTTATTAAAGAATATAGAAATATCGAACAGAGAATACCTCAATATATGATCGCATCTTATTTGGGGGTAACGCCTGAATTTTTAAGCTATCTAAAGAAAAAACACAGTATGTAAGTTTTTAGTTAGTAAATCCTTAGTACCCTTCTAATAAGGTTGTCTTTTTTTTAAAATGGTTGTTTTTACTTTTTTTATAGTTGTTTTTATTTCTTAAGATATCTTAATCTTTAGGAATCTCAATGACAATACATTTGCCTTACAAACAACAATAATAGGCAATGAAACAACTTATATTCGTAATTGTGCTTTTATTCTCCATCGTCATGAGAGGGCAGCAATTATCTTTTTCACCAGAAGTGATGGTGGGAAATAGGTCATACTTTTACACACACACAGTATCTTATCAAGTTAATGACAAATGGAAATTATCAAATTTGATATTGTTCGATACAGAGTATACAGAAGATACTCATAATATTCTTTTTATTCGAAATACAGTTAGCTATAAGATTAGTGATCGTTTTAGCCTTCACAATGGGTTTGGAGTGAAAAACCCAGGAGCTTTTTTTCTGAGTTATCTTCAGTATCAATATAAGAATAAGCAAAATACTTTGAATATATCATATTCTGCTGGAGCAACTTACCAAGCAGGATTTACATTAGAACAATCTTTTTTAATCGAGTATACCCCTAAGTTAACTCAAAAGTTAAATGCTTTCTTTAGACTATCAGCAGTTGGAAATACTGATTTTAATGAGTATACAAGAGGATTTCAACATATTAGAATAGGGCTAAAGGATGAAAAGTTAATGTATGGTTTAGCTTTTAATGCAGAACAGTTTAATATCTCATGGGATCACTTGGAGAATTTAGGTGTGTTTGTGAAGTATAATTTTTAAAATTTTAATATATGAATATAGATAGAAATTTAGGAGTAGGTCTATTATTAGCACGTATTTCAGTAGGGTTACCAATGTTGTTTTATGGAATTGGTAAGGTAATTAACGGAATTACTTTTATTCAAGGTATGTTGGTAGATAAAGGATTACCTGGTTTTTTGGGTTATGGAGTCTACGCAGGCGAAGTTGTTGCACCTATAATGATTTTACTGGGTTTTCGCACGAGAATAGCTGGGCTCGTTTTTGCAATTAATTGTTTTACAGCTATGATGCTTGCGCAGTCAACGCAGTTGTTTACTTTGAACGACAATGGTGGATTAACGGTGGAGTTATTGTTAATATACCTTTTGGTATCTTTAAGTTTATTCTTTACTGGCAGTGGTAAATTTGCTTTATCTACCTCAAGTAAATGGGATTAACAAAATGAGTATTTACTGTACTTTAAGTATGTTAAAACAAAGGCCTTTCTAAAGTTGTAGAAAGGCCTTTGTTTTTGATTAAGCTAAAGATTGAGTTCACTTAGTGTTTTTGTAAATAATTTGTCTACACCATAAAGAAATATTGTCAGATGTCCAATATCATATAGAGGTTCTTTATTGTGTATTTTTTAATGTTTGGTTTATTTCTTTTGGGAATAACGGAGGTATTTGTCGTGTGATATTATTTTTAGATCAGTGCAATTTTGGTTGGACATTCTTCGAGTATTTGCGCACATTCTTAGGGGTTTTGCTCGGAGAACACGCTCTTTTAGCATGAGAACCCCAAGGATAGTCGAAGAAAACGCAAAGAAAGTCGCACAAAAGGACAATTACTTCGTTCACTTACTGAGTTCAGAATCAATTTAAAAATGTTGAAAATTAACATTTAGATGAATTCAACAGAAAATAGTATTTATTAACATAATGTGTTTATTATAGTTTTGGTGTTTTGTAATTTGAATTGTTATTTTTATGTATTTAATATTATATATTTTGTTTTATTGTGTATTTATTATTTCTATAGTAGTTAAAGTGCTAAATGTTTTATATTAGTTTGAATTTGTTAATTAAATACTTGATGGAAGTAGCTTGTAATATGCTGATTTATAATACTTTTTGTTTATTGTTTAATCTATTATGTTAAATTTGTATTGTATATATAAACAAAAGCTATGAAAAAAAATATTATACCATTGTTGGCATTGTTTGGAACAATGACTGTTTATGCTCAAACAGGAATCGGTACACCACTACCAAATGCTAGTGCTGAGCTAGAAATAGGCTCCAAAAATAAAGGGGTTTTGATACCACGAGTTGAGTTAAAGAGTAGTTTAGATTTAACTACTATTGTTAAAGATGGAGATTATCCAGAAAGTTTATTAGTTTACAATACAGGAAGTACAACCCTTGAAGCAGGATTTTACTTTTGGTCAAATGCTAAGTGGAATGCTTTGGTTTCAAATAGTACATTATATACTTATATTAAAGAAACAGCTCAAGATGGCAATGTATCAATTACTAATGAAGGTGATAATAATTTTACTTTTAAATGGATTGATAAATCAACTAAAGAGGAGAAAGAGGTTTCTATCAGTGATTTAGTAAAAGAGTTTGAAACAGTGACTACTTTAGCTCCTGGTACAGGTACTGAAAAGGCTATTTTAGTTTATAAAAATGAGGATAGCACAACACCTGATACAGAAATAGATCTTACAAAACTACTTAAAGATAGTAAAGAGTTTAATGAGTTTTTGAAAGTATTCGTTAGTTCTGCAAGTATCACTGAAACAGAAACAAGTATAATTGCTGTGATGAATGGTACTAAAAAGACAGGTGTCTATAAGTACTATAACGAAAAGAGAGCAGATTCGAATTATGAGCCTGTAGAGATAACAGTAGTGGGTGACGTAATGAATAACTTCGAAGATATTATCAACAATGAAGATGTTAAGAAGATATTTAATGATTACTTCACAACTAATCCGCCAGCAGGAGGAACAGTTACATATACCTTTGAGAATGACAAACACATCTTTAATTATACAGATAAGGATGGTAAGCCTCAGACTTTAGATATGTCTAAGGTAGTTAAGGACTACGAAACTTTAACTA
>NZ_WMJX01000029.1 GCF_009711045.1 Myroides albus
TCAAAATAGACTAATAGCTTAAGTCGAACTCACGTTAATATTAGAGTGTTTTTGAGAATATAATAATGTAAGTAGCTGATTTTATTATTAGTTGTGTAAGATTTTAAATGGAGGAGTTATTGCCTTTTTTTGGAAGAAGTAAGTGTTTGTTATGAGGTATAAAACAAGCAATAATAAAGAGTAAATACAAATGAATTATTTTACATTTTCTTTTATCAATGTTTGATTAATTTAAAAATTCAAAGAAAGCAGTACGAGTAAGCATTTCTATTGGGTTTAGAATTTAGATAATGATACAATATGTCACATATGCTTTGAAAAGTAAAATTATAATAGTTTGAAAATGTTTAAATTTATATAGAGAGAAGAACCAAATTATATATAAAGATGAAAAAAATTTTAATGTTATTCCTACTTGGTATTAGTAGCTTTTTTCTATGGACCTGTTCTAAAGATAGTGACTCAGATGAACGTGAAAATGCGAAGTTATTTGTTGAAGTAAACGCTTATGACGTAAAGGTAGGAGAAAAGGTTTACTTTACAGTTACTGCTAATAACATAGCAATTAAAGATGCTAAGTTATATATGAGAGAGCAACAGATATCTAATCCATATCAGTTTAAAGAAGAAGGAGTGTATAATGTATTTGCAAGAAAAAGCGGTTATGATCAGAGTGACAATGTGACAATTAGAGTGGTAAGTGACAATATTCAAGCTATTGATTTGACAGTGGACAAAAGTAGTATTTACGTTGGAGAAACGGTGACTTTCAGTGCCAAGACAGGAAACGATATATTGAGTAATGTAACTATTAAAGATCAAAATGGCTCACAAGTCGAAGGTGTTAAATGGACTGCTAATCAATCTGGTAAGTTTAAGTTTGTAGCAACCAAAGATGGTTATAAGATGTCCAGAACTGTTGAAGTAGAAGTCAAAGAACGACCTAAAGGGGAGCCGAATACTATTTACATTAACAATAAGGTTTATACGATTGATACCAACCGTACACTCTTGTATGCCGAAACGATAAAAGGTGCTGATGATGTAGATCTTGTAAAATTGAATAAGACTACGACATCTGAAGGTGAAGTAATTACTTTTGCAACTTATTTCATTGATGTAGTAAGTGAAGATTTTGCCGTTGAAGGTAATACTGTTGTATCAGGTGCCATAGCGAGAATTTGGAAAGTAATCATTCAAGAAGAGAATCCTGAGGTAGCAATTTATCCTGGTGAGAATGAAATGTTGGAAATTGACTTACAGGGACTTATCGTTTCTTCAGATCACCAAGAGACAATGAATACAAATGATATTAAGAAGTTTAGTGTTCTCCTTCGTGATTTTATTGATCATAATGGTTTTGTATCACTTAATGTCATTAATACTTTTGCAGGGGTGATTTACGATGGTAGAGTACAATCTATGATGTCTTATGATGTGACAGAGTCAAGAGCTAATCTATCCCTTGAATTTAAAGATAACCGCAAGACAGTGCAATTTTCTAAGGACTATTTCAAAACTTTGACATTCCCAAAAGAGTATAAGAAATTAGAAAGTCGTAAACTTTTGAGTAAATAAGTAAACTAATAAAAAAAGCACGTTGTGAATTTACAACGTGCTTTTTAATACCTTCTTATTTTGTAGGAGGAAAAGTAGATAAGACTTTTTGAGCAAACTCTTTAATTCTCTCCTCTTTTTTTTCTGATTTTTGATTTGGCGTAATCAATCCCATTCCGGTTCCTTGCCAAACTAAGCTCTTGCTTTTAGTATCAAATATATCGATGTATAAAGTACCTTCTATATGAGTAGAAATATTTGTGTTTTGCGGTCCCCAATAAGGTCCATATCCATAATAACCCCATGGGCTATAGTAATTACTGTGAGTGACATTTACGTTTTTAGTTGCTAAAGTGAAAATACTGATTACAAAATCAGGATTGTCATTCGACTTAACAAAACCTTTTGCAGTTAATTCAGCATCAATTGAATTTAGGATACGCTTTTTGTCTATGTCATTAATTTGTGCAGCATCGACACCTTCTTTTAAGAAAGCATAAGTTTTGTAAGCTGTAAAGTTAGCTGACTTATCGTAATCTGTGTTTACTCTGACACTGCTACAGGCAGCAGTCAAAAGCAAAGCAAATGCAATGGGAATAAACTTAATCAATTTCATATCTAACGTTTTTTTAGTTGTTTACTTTAATAAACTTTCGTCAACAAGATTTGGAATAGTCACTTTTAATAAAGGTTCAACTTCCATCGCACGTTTAATTGCAAATATAGCCTCGTCATTGCGAGCCCAACTTCTACGAGCGATTCCATTATTTACATCCCAAAACAACATTGACTCTAATCTTTTTTGCGCTTCAACTGTACCATCAAGTAACATGCCAAATCCACCATTAATCACTTCTCCCCAGCCTACACCGCCACCATTGTGAATAGATACCCATGTAGCACCTCTAAAGCTATCGCCAATCACATTGTGTATCGCCATATCAGCTGTAAACTTTGATCCATCATAGATATTTGAGGTTTCTCTATATGGGGAATCTGTACCTGATACATCGTGATGGTCTCTACCGAGAACAACAGGTCCTATTTTGCCCGCTTTGATAGCGTCATTAAACGCTTTAGCAATGTTAATTCGCCCTTCTGCGTCTGCATATAAGATACGTGCTTGCGAACCGACAACTAATTTATTCTCTTGAGCTCCTTTTATCCAACGGATATTATCCGCCATTTGTTGTTGTATTTCTTTTGGAGAGTTTTTTATCATCTCCTCTAATACCTCACAAGCAATCTCATCTGTCTTGGCTAAGTCCTCTGGTTTACCAGAAGTACAAACCCATCTAAATGGACCAAAACCGTAATCAAAACACATTGGACCCATAATATCTTGTACATAACTTGGGTATTTAAAATCAATATTATTGGGTGCCATCACATCAGCCCCTGCTCTTGATGCCTCGAGTAAGAATGCATTTCCATAGTCAAAAAAGTAGGTGCCTTTTGCCGTGTGTTTATTGATAGCAGTAGCTTGTCGTCTCAGTGATTCTTGTACTAATTCTTTAAATCGAGAAGGATTATTAGCCATAAGGTCATTAGCATCTTCAAATGACACTCCTACAGGGTAGTATCCTCCAGCCCAAGGGTTGTGTAATGATGTTTGATCTGATCCTAAGTCAATGTATAAATCTTGTTTATCAAATTCTTCCCATATATCCACGACATTTCCTTGATAGGCAATAGAAACAACTTCTTTGTTCTGTTGTGCTTTTTTAACGCGTACAACCAATTCGTTTATATCAGTAATCACTTCGTCTACCCATCCTTGAGAATGTCTTGTATGTACAGCTTTTGGGTTAACTTCAGCACAAACTGTAATGCACCCCGCAATATTTCCAGCTTTTGGTTGCGCCCCACTCATACCTCCTAATCCTGAAGTAACAAATAGTTTTCCCGCTAATCCCTCTCCATTCTTAGAGATTTTTCTACCGCCATTCAACACAGTAATCGTCGTTCCGTGTACAATACCCTGTGGACCTATGTACATATAACTTCCTGCAGTCATTTGTCCGTATTGTGTTACACCTAAGGCATTAAACTTTTCCCAATCATCTGGTTTAGAATAATTAGGGATCATCATACCGTTTGTAACGACTACTCTCGGAGCGTTTTTATGAGAAGGGAATAGTCCCATAGGGTGACCTGAGTACATAACTAAGGTTTGTTCATCTGTCATTTCTGACAAGTATTTCATCGTCAGAAGATACTGTGCCCAGTTTGAAAATACAGCTCCATTACCACCATAGGTAATTAACTCATGTGGATGTTGGGCTACTGCATAGTCAAGGTTGTTCTGTATCATTAACATGATAGCTCTTGCCTGTAGGGAGTTACCTGGGTATTCCTCAATAGGACGAGCATACATCTTATAGTCAGGTCGAAATCGATACATGTAAATTCGACCATATTTTTCAAGTTCTTCTTTAAACTCTGGAATTAGTGTAGCGTGGTGCTTGCTATCAAAGTATCTCAAAGCATTTTTCAGCGCTAATATTCTCTCTTCATTGCTTAAGATTTCCTTTCTCTTTGGTGCGTGATTTACACTAATGTCATAAGTTTTTGGTTGAGGTAATTCACTTGGAATACCTTGTTTTATAAGTTCTTGAAATGTCATTACAATAGTTTTGTTTAGTTTTGATAATTATATGGACTAAGACATCACATAATGCAGAGTATTTTTTACTTTTGCCGTAGTTGTGACATTTAATCGCAATGTTTAATTTCTTGGCTGTAAGATAATAATAATTTGTTTTATTTCTATTCTTATATCGGATTGATACCCTTGAAATTAATAATAAAACACCTTTAATATTTCGTATTTAACATTACTTTAGATTTAAAGTTTGGGTAATGGCAATTTTAAAGCGTGTGTAAGCGTTAAATTTCTATATATTGTATATTTAGTTTGGGTTTTATTTTCTGAAATATGTTTGAGAAAGAAAAGGTGTATAATGAAGAATTGCTGTTAAATCTCCCCAAGGGGATTCAACTAATTGTTAAGCGGGAAGACTTATTGCACCCAGAAGTATCGGGTAATAAATTTCGCAAATTAAAATACAATATAGCTGAAGCTAAGCGGTTAGGATATAGCAAACTTTTAACTTTTGGAGGAGCCTATTCTAATCATATTGCTGCAACAGCCGCTGCTGGACGTATTTTAGGATTACAGACAATAGGAGTGATAAGAGGAGAGGAGCTCAAGACTAAGTACAAGGATAACCCTACGCTATTTAAAGCGGAGCAAGATGGAATGTTGTTTGAGTTTGTAACGCGAACGCAGTATAGAGAGAAGAGTGACCGGTCCTTTGTCAATTACCTTGAACAAGTGTATGGCGACTTTTATTTGGTACCCGAAGGAGGGACAAATGAGTTGGCTATTAGAGGTACAGAGGAAATATTAAAAGAGGAAGACAAAGTCTTTGATTATATTTGTTGTGCGGCAGGTACTGGAGGTACAGTAGCGGGAATTATCAATGCCTCTACTGAACGACAACAAGTTTTGGGTTTTCCTGCTCTAAAGGGTGATTTTCTGTTTGATGAAATTAGAAAGTATACAAATAGGACAAATTGGGATCTCATTTTAGATTATCACTTTGGAGGCTATGGCAAAGTGACTCAGGAGTTGATTGATTTCTTGTTGAATATAGAGAAAAAGACAGGAGTATTGTTTGATCCGATCTATAATGGGAAAATGCTATTTGGTGTACTCAAAATGATTGAGCAAGACAAATTTCCCGAAAATAGCAAAATACTGCTCATCCATTCTGGTGGGTTGCAAGGTTGGAATGATATTATAAAAGGTGAATAAGTAATATATGTTGAAAAAGGTTTTATTGTTAACAAGCATTCTTTTGCTTGTAAGTTGTGGTTCAAAGAGGAGTACTCTATCTGGGAAGAAAGTACGCACAAAGGAGCTTGTTTCTAAGGAACAATACAGAGCTGATTTGCGCAAAAAAGAGGAACATAAACAGGCGAAAACAACGGAGTACAAACGCGTAACAAGTAATAGCGATCAATCGCAAGTGTTAGACGCGACGTCTTCTGTCGTTGTCACTACTGATCTAATTCAAAATTATATTCTGACTTACAAAGGTATTGCACAAGACAATATGGTGAATCATGGTATCCCGGCGAGTATTACTTTAGCTCAAGGCGTTTTAGAGTCTGGTTCAGGACAGGGAACACTTAGCCGCAATGCCAATAATCACTTTGGTATTAAGTGTCATAAAGGATGGGAAGGACCTTCTGTACGACATACAGATGATGCACCTGATGAATGTTTTAGAAAGTACGACTCACCAGCCGAATCATATCGAGATCACTCTATGTTTTTGGTAGGGAGAAGTCGATACAGCGATTTGTTTACACTGCCTAAAGACGACTATAAGGGATGGGCAAGAGGATTAAAGAAAGCAGGATATGCTACAGATCCAAAGTATGCAGATAAATTAATTAGCCTTATAGAGCGTTATTCACTGAGTGATTACGATAAGGAAATGATGGATATTATGGGATTGCAAAGTGGCGTTTACGAAGATACTTATGTAGAAACGCAGCCTGTTATCCCTCAAACAAAAGTAACTACAAGTAGCAAAAAAAGTCATGTAGTTAAGAAAGGAGATACATTGTATTCTATCTCCAAAAAATATAATATGACTGTTTCTGAACTTCAAAAAATGAATAAGATGTCGGGAACAGCTTTGTCAATTGGTCAAATCTTAAAAATAAAATAATTATGTTGTATCAAAGAAGTAGTCAGTTATTTGCTGAAGCTGAGAAAGTAATTCCCGGTGGTGTTAATTCGCCTGTAAGAGCTTTTAAATCTGTTGGAGGTACACCGATTTTTGTAAAGAAAGCGAAAGGGGCTTACTTGTATGATGAAGATGGGAATCGCTTGATTGATTATATCAACTCATGGGGGCCTATGATTTTGGGACATGCTTATGAGCCAGTAGTTAATGCTGTGATTGAAAAAGCAAAATTAGGGACTTCATTTGGTATGCCTACTGAGATTGAAACGAAAATAGCTGAATTAGCTGTGTCAATGGTACCTAATATCGACAAGATACGATTTGTAAATTCTGGTACAGAAGCTTGTATGAGTGCGATTCGCTTAGCTCGTGGTTTTACGAGTAGAGAGAAGATAATCAAATTTAAGGGATGTTATCACGGGCATTCAGATTCATTCTTGATTTCGGCAGGAAGTGGAGCAGTGACTTTTGGATCGCCTAATAGTCCTGGTGTTACGCAGGGAACAGCCAAAGACACTTTACTTGCTATTTACAATGATTTAGCAAACGTACGTGCTATTTTGGAAGCAAACAAAGAGGAAGTAGCTGCGATTATCGTAGAACCTGTAGCGGGGAATATGGGGTGTGTGCCTCCGAAAAAGGGCTTTTTAGAAGGTTTAAGAGCACTGTGTGATGAGTTTGGAGCATTGCTTATCTTTGATGAGGTTATGACTGGATTTAGGCTTGCAAGAGGTGGAGCTCAAGAATTGTTTAAGGTAAATGCTGATTTAGTTACTTTTGGAAAAGTGATTGGAGGAGGATTGCCTGTAGGAGCTTTTGCAGGTCGTGCTGAAATCATGAATTACTTAGCTCCAGTTGGCCCTGTTTATCAAGCTGGTACGCTATCTGGTAATCCATTAGCAATGGCTGCTGGTTTAACTATGTTGCAGGAAATCGAGAAAGATTTAGAATTGTTCTCTCGCTTAGAGGAGAAAACTGCTTATTTAGAGAAAGGTCTTCGTCGTGTGTTAGAAGCTAATCACGTAGATCATACAATTAATCGCGTAGGGTCAATGATATCAGTGTTTTTCGACAAAAGAGAAGTCGTTGATTTTGATACCGCAGGGTATGGTCACAATGATACTTTTAACAAGTTTTTCCACGGCTTACTTGCAGAAGGTGTCTATATTGCTCCATCTTCTTATGAAACGTGGTTTATTACTGATGCGCTGACTTATGAAGATTTAGATTATACAATTAACGCGGTAAATAAGATTTTTGCTTAAGTTCTACTGAAGCGATTTAAAATACAAACTGAGAGGTAATCACTGTGTAGTGGTTACCTCTTTTTTGTTGTGATAAGAAAGGCTGAACCATTGTGAAAAACTTTACTGTTTTAAATAGCTAAAAGAGAAAGAAAAAGCAATAGAAGAAAAAAACAAGCGACACGAACTTGTATCGTTGCAATTGGAGTATAAAAACAAGTACATAGTTATAAGTGGGATTGTATATAATATCTGTACAACTATATTAGGACGAGACAGGGATTTTAGGGGGTGGTCGGCTTGTGGTCGGCATATGATCGCATAGTGGTCGCATACTTTATGCGCAAAAGTATGCGACCACTATGCGATCACCCTGTGACTGCTATGCTATCAATTCCTCCGAAATAGCCAATGTGAGAGGATTGTTTCAAAGTGGATTTAAGAAATAAGTTGTCTTGATAAGCACTAAATTTTATATAAAAAAAGATGCTCGTGGAGCATCTGTATTGGGATTGTTCGTTAAAAATCAAGTTTTAATTGATCGGGAAGCAGTTTGAATGACTTTCTGTGATACTTACAAGGTCCAAATTTTGCTATGGCTTCTCTGTGTTCTTTTGTAGGGTATCCTTTGTTTTTCTTCCAATTGTACATGGGAAATTCCTCGTGAATTTGATCCATATAGTCATCTCTATATGTTTTAGCTAAGATAGAGGCAGCTGCGAGGCTAAGGTATTTCATATCGCCTTTGACAATGCACTCATAGGGCAATTCGGGAATGGGTGTAAATTTATTTCCGTCAATAATGAGAAATTCAGGTTTGGGTGTCAGAGCTAAGACAGATTGCTGCATAGCTAAGATAGAAGCATGCAGGATGTTGATTTCTTCAATTGTATCCTCATATATGTGAGTAACCTTATACGTCAATGCCTTTTCTTCAATCACTTGTCTTAGTGAATACCTGAGTTTCGCTGTAATTTTCTTTGAGTCATTAACAAATTCGTTTTCAAAATCTTCTGGTAGGATTACTGCAGCAGCCGTTACAGGACCAGCAATACATCCTCTACCTGCTTCATCAGTACCCGCTTCTAAGATTAATCCTGAATAATTTTTTAGTAACATTTTATAAAAGGTTTGTGAAACAAAGATAGAAAGAGATTGAGGCATATGAAGATTTTATTAGGTTAGTGTAATGTTAAAATTAAGTTTTGTTTAAGGTAAATCGGGTCTATGGAAAGTTTTTTTAGTTAAAAGTATTCTCGTTTTTTTATTTTGTTTGTGATAATATCACTTTTTGCGAATTACATATGTTTATTTATTCTTGTGTAGAGATGTTTTTTATATAATAATTTAGAAGTTTTAAGTATTTTATATTAATAGTTTGATAATTGAAAACGGCCTTGATGTTAATAACTATGAGGGTTTGTTAGTTTTTAGATTACTTTTTTAAGTTTGTGAACTAACTAATTCAATTTAATAATGATATCAAAGTTTAAATGGACTTTAGCGCTATTTATGGTGCTATTTGTGCAAATTTCTTTTGCTCAAGTAAAGACATTGACAGGAGTTGTCTCTGAGGGGGGTATGACTCTACCAGGAGTGTCTGTTATTATTAAAGGGACTCAAGAAGGAACACAAACGGATTTGGACGGAAAATATTCTATCCAAGTAAAGCCTGGAGATGTTCTTGAGTTTTCTTTTATCGGTATGAATAACAAATCATACACAGTAGGAAATGCTACAACTTATAATGTAGAAATGACTTATGACGACGGAATGTTAGAGGAAGTAGTTGTTGTTGCCTATGGTACTGCAACTAAAGAATCTGTAACAGGGGCTATTTCGGTTGTAAAGTCAGATGATATTACTAAGCGATCTTCTTCAAATGCTGTTTCAGCTTTAGAAGGTGCATTTGCTGGTATTCAAGTGAATAATACTTCAGGTCAGCCTGGTTCTGAGCCAGAGGTTCGTATTCGTGGTTTTACATCTTTGAAAGGAGAAGTAAAAGGAGTTGATGCTAACGCACCTTTATACGTAGTAGATGGTGTTCCTTATGGTGGTAATATTTCTGATATTAATCCTGCGGATATTGAAAGTATGTCTGTTTTGAAAGATGCATCTTCTACAACGTTATATGGTAATAGAGCATCTAATGGGGTAATTATGATTACTACTAAGAAAGGTTCTAAAGCTGGTGTATCTTTTAACGTGGATATGAAACAAGGTGTTTATACACGTGGTATTAAAGATTACGATCGCATCGGACCAGATGACTTCATGAATGTAATGTATGAAGGTTATAGAAACAGTCTTTTAACAGGAGGAAAATCTTTTGATGAAGCTACAGCTTTAGCAAATAGTGGATTGATTAAAGACTTCTTAGGTTTGAATATTTACGACAAGCCTGCAGATCAATTGTTTGAAAATGGTCAATTAAGATCAGATGCTCAAATATTAGAAGGATACAAAAGTGATTTAGATTGGTACAAACCAATTGAAAGAACGGGGTATTTCCAAGATATTAATATGAATGGTAGAATTGCTAACGAAAAAGGAGGAGCATACTTTTCTACAGGATTCTTAAACAACGAAGGATACTTTAAAAAATCTGATTTCAAACGTTTTACTGGAAGGTTAAATGCAGATTATAACGTAAACGATTGGTTAAAAGTTGGAGCAAATATCTCTGGATCTCATCAAGTATCGAATGGTGTTCCAGCGGATAGAGACAATACTAACAACTTTACAAACCCATTTATGTTCGCTCGTAACATTGCGCCTATTTACCCTGTTCACTTGCATAATGCAGATGGTTCATTTGTAAGAGATGAAAGTGGAAACAGAGTTTATGACGATGGTACTAAAACAAGAAATCAGTTTAAAGGTAGACACAATATTTGGGAGAACGAATTGAATTCAATGGAAACAATTCGAAATACCATGAATGCTCAAGTATTTGCAGATATTAAGTTTTTAGAAGATTTTACTTTCTCTATTAGAGGGGATTTAAATACAAGTAACGCTGAAGATCGCAAATATGAGAATGCTATTATCGGTGATGGTTCAGGAACAATTGGACGTGGACGTCGTGATATTAGAAGATATAAAACGTATACAGCGCAACAATTGTTGAACTGGAACAAAGATTTAGGAAATCACAATCTTCAAGTTTTATTAGGACACGAAAATTACAGTACGGAAAGAAGTACATTATACGCTATCAAATCAGGAGAGACTTTCGCAGGATTACCTGATTTCGTAAACTTTAGTGAAACAACTAACTTATTAGATTATACAGATGTTTACCGTACAGAAGGTTACTTCTCTCGTGTGAAGTATAACTATGATAATAAGTATTTCGTAGAAGGATCTTTCCGTCGCGATGGGTCTTCTAAATTCCACAAAGATAACAGATGGGGTAACTTCTGGTCTGTTGGAGGTAGCTATATCATCTCTAACGAAAATTGGTTCCAATCAAGCGTAATTGACAATCTTAAAGTTCGTGCTTCGTATGGTGAAGTAGGTAACGATCAAGGTGTTGATTGGTATGCATACCAAGATTTGTATGCGATTGTTAAGAATGGTGGTAAACCAGGTGCTTATAGATCGCAAAATGGAAATAAAGATCTTAAGTGGGAAACTTCTTCTTCATTTGGAGCAGCTGTAGAAACAAGATTGTTTAACCGCATGAATTTAAGTGTGGAGTATTTTGACAAGCGTTCACAAAACTTATTGATCGACTTTAACTTGCCACTTTCTACTGGAAGTACATCTACTGGAAGTGCTGAGGCATTAATCACAAGAAACGTTGGTGTTATTACTAATAAAGGTATTGAGGTTGCTTTTGATATCGATATCATCAACAATCACGATTTAAGATGGAACTTTGGTGCTAACGCAACTTGGTTAAAGAATAAAGTTGCTTCTTTACCAGCAGAAAATAGAGAGGCTGGAATTGTTAGAAATGACTACCAAAAAATTGCAGAAGGTAAGAGTGTATTTGAATTTTACTTATATCAGTATGCTGGTGTAGATCAAATGACAGGAAATGCTTTGTATGAATTAGATACAGATGTGTACACTGCAACAGGAGAAGCTGGTAAAAAACAAGTTGAAGATCAATATTTAGCTCAAATTGGAGACAAATATTACACTACTTATACAACTTATGCGCGTAGAGATTGGTCTGGTAGTGCATTGCCTAAAGTAAATGGTAGTTTTAATACTTCATTAAGCTATAAAAACTTCTCTTTATCTGCTTTGTTTACGTATAGTATTGGTGGGAAAGTTTACGATACTTCATATTCAGGTTTAATGAATGTTACATCAAATCCATCAGCTTTACACAAAGATATCTTAGGATCTTGGACTGGTGCTCCTGAAGGAATGACAGAAACATCTCCTAACAGAATTGATCCTAATGGAACTCCAGTAATGGATTTTGATAGATCAAGCTATACAAGTGGAACTTATTCTGATAGATGGTTGAAAGACGCTTCTTATTTAGTGTTCAAGAATATTTCATTGAGCTATGAGATGCCGAAAGAAACTATGGAGAAGATGGGGATTAACGGATTGCGTTTTACTGCAGGAGTTGAAAACGTTTTAACTTTTACAAAACGCAAAGGAATGAATCCACAACAAACTTACAATGGTATTCTGTATGATGCTTATGTTACTCCTCGTACATATACATTTGGTATTAATGTTGCATTCTAAAATTAACGAAAATGAAATTTAAAAATATAAAATACTTTGTACTTGTTGCTGCTATTGCTTTAAGTGGTGCTTGTAGTTCAGACTATTTGGATACTTATCCTACAGATGAAGTTTCTCCAGAAACTTTACTTAAGGACACAAAAGGTATTAAAATAGCTGTTAATGGTTTAGCAAAATTGATGGTTACTCAGCATGTGGGTAGTCAAGGATTTAATGGTGAAGGAACGATTAAGATGTATTATGGGGAATACATGGGACAGAATTTCCGTGTAAACTTACCTGGTTGGAAAAATCTAATCGTTGGAAACTTTTACGATAATGTTTCTTCGGTTTACGATTATTATCCATGGCATTATTATTATAAAATAATTGCAGATGCAAATACTATTATTGAGCATGTAGATAGTGCTGAAGGAACTAAAGATGAAAGACAATACTTAAAAGCTCAAGCTTTGGCATATAGAGCTTATAGTTATACGATGTTATCTCAAATCTATGGTTATAGATGGGATGATTCGAATAATGGAAGTCAAGCGTGTTTAGTACTTCGTACATCGGAGAATCAACCTGCAGAATTACCTTTATCTCCTTTAGCTGATATTTACACGCAGATTTATGCTGACTTAGAAAGCGCGATTAGCTTATTCGATGAGAGTAATTACGATCGTCGTGGTGAGAATCACTTGATTGATGGTACTGTTGCGAAAGCTATTTTCGCAAGAGCTGCTTTAGCTAAGAAGGATTACGACACAGCTAAGAAGTACGCTTCTTTAGTGAAAGAGGAGTATCCATTGATGACTGTAAAGCAATACCAAGAAGGTTTTGCAAATCCTAATCAAGAGTGGATTTGGAGTAGTCATGGTGCTTCTGATGAGCAATTATTCTATTTCTCATACCAAGCGTATATGGCGTATAACTCATCAGCTACTGCTGTTCGTAGTTATCCAAAACGAATGGCTAAAGAGCTTTATGAAACTATTCCAGAAACAGATATTCGCAGAGAGTTATTCTTAGATCCAACTCCATTTAACACATATAATGATAAAGGTGTACTTGTAGATGGAGTGTACGCTCTTGATTCAGGTGTGACTGAAAACGGTTCAGAGATGGATAAGTTAGCAAGAGATAAATTCCGCGATCTTAACCCTGCTGCGACGGTAGCTGCTTATATGCAGTTTAAGATCAAAGCTAATGATATGCCAGGTGTAGGACATTTGAATCATTTTAGAGTTTCTGAAATGTATTTAATTGAGGCTGAAGCTGAACATTTCTTAGGTAATGATAGTGAAGCTGCAAAGATATTAGTTGAATTGACTAAAAATTCAGGTAGAGATGAAGCTTACACTTGTGATAAATCAGGTGATGAGATGTTTAAAGAAATCGTGAAATACAGAGGAATCGAACTATGGGGTGAAGGTTTTGACTGGTTTGATATGAAGCGATGGAATTTAGATATCAATCGACTTGAAGGTAAAGAAGGTGGAAACTATCCAGCTTCATTAGCAGGTAAGATTGACGCTCAAAGTTCACATAAATGGACTTGGAGAACACCAAATAAAGAAGTTGACTTTAGTTCAGAATTGAAATAAGACAATTGATATTATTAGATAGAGAAGAGTCACAACATTTGTTGTGACTCTTTTTTTGTTTCAACCAAGTTGGTTTGGGTTTAGCAGGTTTTTCTTGTGATTTCCCACTGTGTCTATTCTTTTTTTAGGCATTTTTCCAGAGAACATTCACTGGAGTTAGTGTAGATATTAAAATTTAACAGTGTTTTGAATATTTACATTTATTGTGATTTACAGATGGTATTTTAAGGATTATAAGTATTGTTTTTTGCCTGTGTTTTTGTGTTTTTAATAAAATATGTTTGATATGTGTAATTGTATATATGTCTTTCTGTGTTAAAGTTTCAGTTTTGTTGAATTTTTAGCACGATTTTTTCTTGTACTCTTCCTCAAAAACTAATTCAATTTAAATATGAGATCAAAGTACAAATGGATTTTGAGTATACTCTGCTTGTTTTTCTTTCAAGTGGGTTTTGCTCAACAAAAAACTTTGACAGGAACCGTAGTAGAGGATGGCCTTTCTCTACCGGGAGTTACTGTTATTATTGAAGGGACCCAAGAGGGTACTCAAACTGATTTGAATGGTAAATATTCTATCAGTGTAAAACCAGGCCAGACGTTAATCTTTTCTTTTATCGGCATGAAAGATGTTAAGTATAAAGTGGGGGCAGCTTCATTTTATAATGTACATATGGTCGCTGCAGGAGAAGAATTAGAGGAAGTCGTTGTTATGGCGTATGGACAAACTAAAGCTAAAAACGAAATCACAGGTAATGTGGTAGCAGTGAAGGGGGAAGTTATAAGTCAAACACCTGTAGCATCAGTCGATCAAGCGCTTCAAGGACGTGTAGCTGGTTTGCAAATTGCTTCTACATCTGGGTCACCTGGAGCAGTACAAAATATCCGTATTCGCGGGCGTAACTCTATGTCGGCTAATAATGAGCCTTTGTACGTTGTTGATGGAATGCCTATTATTACTGATAACTTATCTGGGGCAGTTGATAGCGATGGAGTTGCAACGGGAACTTCTTTGTCAGCTTTATCTGGTATTAACAGTGACGACATCGAATCGATGACTGTGTTAAAAGATGCTGCCGCAACTGCTGCTTATGGTGCACGTGGTGGTAATGGAGTAATTTTGATTACTACTAAAAAGGGTAAAAGAGGAGAGCCTTCTTATAGTTTGAAAACAAGTGTTGGTTTTCAAAACTTTGCACGTAAAGGACCAAAATTCTTATCAGGAGAACAAAAGAAAGAATTGTGGTTAGAGGCAAATATTAATTCATTTGGTAAAGAAGAGGGTTTCAATAAAGACAATGTTTGGGATTGGTATGTAGGAGATTATGGTAATGATGGATTAGTGCAATGGGTAAACAATGGTTCAGTGAACAACGATTGGCGTAAAGCTGTTAAGAATCAAGATGCTTTAGTAGCTTCTGTTAGCTTAGGTGTAAATGGAGGTGATGAAAAGGGTACTTATTATGCGAGTTTAGGGCATGATAAATATGAAGGAGCAGTTATTGGTTCTGACTTTAGAAAGGTAACAGGGTCATTTAATATGACGCGTAATCTGAATGAAAAGTTGGATATTACCATTGGGGCTAATGTTTCGAACATTAAGCAAAATGGTATTATGGAAGGGGGAGCGTATTTTTCTAACCCTAACTTGACAGGGATGTTTATGAGTCCATGGGCACCGATTTATGCGGAAGATGGTTCGTACAACTTGGACACGCCTGCAGGGTTACACAACTCTCTATATACGAGTAAACACAACTCAATAGTGAACGATATTACAAGAGTAATATCAAATAATGCTATTGGTTATAAAATATTAGATGATTTAAAATTTGAGTCAAGTATTGGTTTGGACTATACCTTGTCAAACTATTCTCAATATTATAATCCTATACACGGGGATGGTAAAGCTTATAAGGGGTCAGCTTCTCAAGATGAAAAGCGAATCTTTAACTACGTTTGGCAAAACTCGTTGAACTACCGTTTTTATTTAGGGGATTCACATCGCTTCAATGTAAAAGGAGTTATGGAGTACCAAAAGAATAAATTCAATAGATTACAAGGTAGAGGAGAGGTATTACCTCCAGGAATGGAAGGTCTTGGAACAGCAGCGGCTAACTTTACGACATTTGCTGATTACTACGATTGGTCACAGTTGAGCTATTTGGGAATGTTAAACTACGACTACCAAAATCGCTATTTATTGGATGTAACTTTCCGTAGAGAAGGTTCTTCAAGATTTTCAAAAGACGAGCGTTGGGGGAATTTCTTTGCTGTAGGTGGTGCATGGAATATTAGTTCAGAGGCTTTCATGGATAGTGCACATGCAATTAGCCTATTGCGTTTGAGAGGGTCTTATGGTACGACAGGTAACTCAACTATCAATCCGAATATGTATATGCAGTTGTTAGAGCCTGGTACATATAACAATGAATCGGCTATTATTGCTTATCAATATGGTGGACCTTTGGGATGGGAAAAACAAGAGAAATTCGATACAGGAGTTGAGTTTGGATTCTTTAATAATCGCTTAACGGGAAGCTTTACTTATTTTCAAAGTAAGAGTAAAGACCTATTGTATCAACGTCCATTGTCTATGACTTCTGGGTATGAAGCACAATGGATGAATATTGGAGATATGACTAATAGAGGTATCGAGGTAGAACTGAATTATGATCTATTTAGAGGAGATGACTTTAACTGGTCTATTGGTGGAAACGTTGGAACAGTAAAGAATAAGGTAACTAATATGCCTGTGATTAACGGTGAAACGGTTAAAGTTTTGGGAAGCTATAATGCGATTGAAGAAGGAAAAGCATATGGTACTTGGTATTTAAGAGAATATGCGGGTGTAGATGCTCAAACGGGTAATGCACAATGGTATAAGGCAGATGGTACTAAGACGACAAATTACAACGAAGCAGAGGTGCGATACCAAAATACAAGTGCTCTTCCTAAAGTAACAGGTGGTGTTAATACGCACGTTGATTATAAAGGGTTTTATATGGATGCTTTATTTTCTTTTGCAGCAGGTTATTCTGTGTACGATGGATGGGCTTCCTATACAAATACAGTTAATTCACGTTCACTATATACCTATAATGGTACTACTGAGTTGATGGATAGATGGCAGCACCCTGGTGATATTACAGATGTTCCTCGTGTATCTACAGGAGGTAATGCTAATTATACTTCACCAAGTACGAGATGGCTGTACGATGGAGATCATATTCGCCTTAGACAATTGACATTTGGTTATAACTTGAAGAAAGAAGCTGTTAAATTCATTGGTGTAGATGGAGTGAACTTAGCTGTATCTGCTATGAACCCTTTCACTTGGGTGAAAGATAAAAGATTGAAATGGGATCCAGAGGTAGATGCTACAGGATTTGTAGAAATGGCTACCCCACCTTTGAAGTCTGTGATTTTTACGTTAAATGTTAAATTTTAAAAGCAATGAAAAAGATATTTAGAATATTGACGGTTGTTGGTTTTCTCGGAATAGGTGCGATGACATTTACGGCTTGTTCATTAGATTCAGAACAATCAAATTACAAAGATGGTTCAGAGCCAATTAAAACAACAGAAGAGTTAAAAGCGACTGTGAATGGTGCATATGCAAGGATGACAGCTGAATTCTATTATGGTAGAGATGTCATCGTATTTTCAGAAGCAAGAGCTCCTTATATGTATTCGTCTGACCGTACAGGGCGCTTTGGAAATGTTTCGGGTTTTGCTTTGTTGCCAACTCATAAATATGCCGTGGATACATGGTTGCAAATTTACCGTGTAATTACGAATGCAAATAAAGTTATTGGAGCAGATGTAGAGAGTAGTGCTGTTAATAATTATTACAAAGGGCAAGGTTATGTAATTCGCGCGTTGGCACATTACGACTTGGTTCGTTTGTATGGTGAGCAGTATGTAAATGGTGCAGGGGTATCTGCTTTAGGAGTACCTTATAAAACAGATCCTTCTAATGCTGATGAAAAAATAGCTCGTGCTACTGTAAAGGAGAATATGGAGCGAATTTTTGAAGATTTAGATCAAGGTATAGTTTATTTGAAAGAAGGTAGAGATAATGGAGCTGAAGGGAATAGTCTTGTGAAAGAGCGCATTAACTATGCTGCAGCGTTAGGTTTGAAATCTCGTATCGCTTTGTTCTTTTCTCAATTTGACAAGAGTAAATTGGATGTGGTAATTGAGTCAGCAGCAGAGGCGATTAATAACAAAGGAAATGTTGACGTATTGCCAAGATCAGGTTATTTGGATGGTTATAAATCGGAAGGTGTTATGACAAATTCTCTTTTTGAATTAGCTCAATCAGGAACAGATAATCAGTTTACTGCAAGTTTGCAATATATTTATAGTATTGGTACTTCAGGTGGGTATGGTGATCTTCAATGGAATTATGCTACTGTAGATACAGTATTTAATCCAAAGGATGGAGAGGATATTCGCGCAGAAGTAATCAAATTAGATGGTGCGAAAGATACGGAAGCACTTAGAAATACAGGTAAGTATGTAAGTAGATCGTCTAATATTCGCATGTTGAGAGTAGAAGAGGTGATGTTGAATTACGTTGAGGCTCAGTTACAAGGAGCGTCAAATGGAGATGCAGCTGTTGCTTTAGATTATATGAACCAGATTGAAGGTAAGCGCGTAGTGTTTAAAGAGAACGGTACTGAGAAGCCAAAAAGCTTTAGCACTATAACGATGGACGATTTGAAAGATGTCCGTCAGAAAGAGTTGATGTTTGAAGGTTTTGGATTTGAAGATGCAATGCGTTGGAAACTACCGATAACAAATCCTAAAATCATCGCTAATGAAGATATTGGAGATTCTATTGAGTTTGGCAATCCTTTCTTGGCGTTTCCAATTCCTCAAAAGGAGATTAATGTTTCAAAACTTGAGCAGAATCAGGCTTATAAATAAGAAACTTTCTTTTTAAGATATTCGTATAAAAAGCAGTGGTAATTCCACTGCTTTTTTTGTTTTAAGGAAGTTTGTTGATTTTTTATGTGGTGTGAAGTTACTTTATGTCAATAATATAGGGTGATTTTTCATTTGCTTTGACAAAAAAAGGCGTTTTTTTAAAAAAATAACCTTTAACGTATTGTTAGTAAGATGTATTAAAAACGGGTAGTATTGATTTTATTTTCATCAAATGTGTTAAATAGTTGTTGTGTTTTTATTTTTGCGCGTTTAGGCTTAGTTATGTATTGTTGTTGTATTTGATTTATGTAAATTTTTTGTGAATTAAACTTAATTATTATATAAATATTTTGTTAGTTTTGTTGAACTAACTAATCAATATTTTAAGATGAAATCAAAGTACAATTGGTTTTTGAGCATCTTGCTTGTGTTATTGGTGCAAGTGGGATTTGCTCAAGAGAAAACTCTTACGGGAGTGGTACAGGAAGATGGACTTACTCTTCCTGGGGTATCCGTTGTGATTGAGGGAACTCAGTTTGGAACACAAACGGATTTAGACGGTAAGTACTCGATAAAAGTAAAACAAGGACAAACACTTGTCTTTTCTTTTATTGGTATGAAAGACGTTAAGTATAAAGTGGGGGCAGCCTCAGTTCATAACGTAACGATGGGAGCTGATGAAAGTAATCTATTAGACGAAGTAATCGTTGTAGGTTATGGTACAGCAACTAAAGAATCATTTACTGGTTCTGCTACACAAATTAGCAACAAGAACATTGAAAAGAAAAACGTATCAAATGCTGTAGCAGCTTTAGCTGGTGAAGCAGCAGGAGTACGTGTAATTAACACTACAGGTCAGCCAGGAGCTGAGCCAACTGTTCGTATTAGAGGTTTTGGTTCTGTTAATGGTAACAGAAGTCCTTTGTATATTGTTGATGGTGTTCCTTTTTTCGGAAATGTTAGTTCTATTAACCCTTCTGATATTGGATCGATGACTGTATTAAAAGATGCATCAGCGACTGCTATTTACGGTTCTCGTGGAGCAAATGGTGTTGTTATTATTAATACGAAATCTGGTAAAGGAAAAGATTCGTTTATTGAAGTAGAAGCAAGAACAGGTGTTAACTGGAGAGCTTTGCCAAGATATGATGTAGTTACCTCGCCAGAACAGTATATGGAGTATGCTTATGAGGGACTTACTAATTATGGTAAGATTAAAGGAAAGTTTGATGATCAACAAGCTAGAGAGTGGGCAGGTAAAAATTTATTTAACCAATCTTATGGTATACATGCACGTTACAATATGTGGAATGTTGCAAATGGGACTGAATTGATAGATCCTGTAACAGGACAAATTAGAGACGGGGTTACTCGTAAATACAATCCTGAAGATTGGAATGACTATGCTTTTAAAGCGTCTTACAGAACGGAAGCAAACTTAACAATGGGTGGTTCTTCAGAGAAAAGCTCTTATTTTACGTCTTTAGGGTATTTAAAGGATGATGGTTATTCAGTAAATTCTGATTATGAGCGTGTTTCAGCACGTTTAAATTTACAGCATAAACCAAAAGATTGGTTAGATGTTAAAATGAACATGGGATATACTCATGCTGAAAGTAACAATGCTGGACAGTCATCAGATTCAGGAAGTGTTTTCTGGTTTACTGAGAATATTCCTTCTATTTATCCTCTGTTTTTAAGAGATGCAGATGGTAATAAAAGACAAGATATCTATGGCGGATATGAATACGATTATGGATCAGGGAGAGGTTTTGGTGCTTTGACTAATGCTGTAGGTGATGCTATTTATGGTAAAGACAAAACAACACGTGATGAGCTTAATGCTAATGTGAACTTTAATGTTGACCTTGCTGAAGGTTTGACTTTTGAAACTTCAATTGGTGGTCAATATTACAATAGATCAAGAGATTTATTAAATAGTGTTTTCTATGGTTCTGCTTCTAGTATGGGAGGATCTATCTATAAGACTAAAAATGAGTTATTTACTTATAACTGGTTAAAAATGCTTCGCTATAAGAAAGCATTTGGTGGTCATGGATTTGAAGTTTTGGCTGCTCATGAGAATAACTCTTATGAAATGAGAGTTAATCAAATTAGTAAGAATGGTTTAGCTCACCCTAATAGTGTAGAGTTAAATAATGCTGCTAACAGTACTCCTACAGCTGGTTGGACAGATAAGTCTACTATTGAGAGTTACTTTGCTCAATTAAATTATGATTACGAAGGTAAGTATTTCTTATCGGGAACAATCAGACGTGATGGTGCTTCTAAGTTTAAGAAAGATCAATGGGGTACTTTTGGATCAGTAAGTGCTGCATGGGTTGTAAGCCGTGAGAAGTTTATGGAGAATCAAACATTGTTTAGCAATTTAAAGCTTAAAGCAAGTTATGGTTTGACAGGAGATCAAAAGTCTTATGTAAGCATTGCTGGAGTTGATGTTGAAGCATTCCACCCAGGAGAAAATTTATGGGAAGTTTGGAATTACAACGGGCAATTAGCTATTTATGAAGATAAAGTGGGTAATGCTGATTTAACTTGGGAAAAATCAAAGATGTTCCAAGTTGGACTTGAGTTTAGTTTAAGTAAATATCTTGACGTTAACGTTGATTACTATAATAAAAGAACTGATGATTTGATTTTTGATCGTCGTGTAGGTCCATCAGCTGGATACGCTATGATGACTGTTAATGATGGTTTGTTATCGAATCAAGGTATTGAGTTTAATGTAACTGGACATTTATTACAAACGAAAGATGCTTTCATTGATTTATCTATCAATGGAGAACACATTAAGAATGAAATGAAACGTATGCCGATTGATCCTGCTACAGGAAAGCAAAAACCAATTGACATTAGTACTTATTACGGACGCGCAGTAGGACATTCTTTAGGAGACTTCTATATGAGAGAATGGGCAGGTGTTGATCCTGAGAATGGTCGTGCACAATGGTACACTTATTCTTATGTTGATGCAGCTGGGAATAAGCAGTTTGTTGGATCTTTAGAAGATTTCAAAGCAACAAATCCTGATTTAGTGGATAAATTAACAAAAGAGAAGACTTATTCGTACAGTGAAGCTACTCAGCAGTATGTTGGTAAATCAGCGATTCCAAAATTAAGAGGAGGTATTAATTTAAATGCTGGATATAAAGGATGGGAATTATCAGTTCAAATGTTGTATAGTTTAGGAGGATATGCTTATGATGGTACTTATGCTGGTCTAATGGGCAATGATAAAGTAGGTGGAAATAATTGGCATAAAGATATTGATAATCGTTGGCAAAAGCCTGGAGATATTACAGATACTCCTCGTTTATCAAGTAATGCTGATGCGAATGTTGCATCTACTTCGACACGCTTCTTAACAAAAGCAGATTATTTGAGCATTAACAATATTCGTTTAGGTTATACACTTCCTAAAACTTATGTGAAACAACTTGGACTTGCAGATATTAGCTTCTTTGTTTCAGGAGATAATTTATTCTTGTTTACAAAACGCAAAGGATTTAATCCTGCAATATCAGAATTCGGTTCAAGTAGTACATATGCTTATGCTCCTTTAACAACTGTTACTGGTGGAGTAAAAGTTAAATTTTAATTCCTAAAAATGTTGAAAATGAAAAAAATAATAATGTTAGCGCTTGGAGCTGGTTTGTTTTTAGGATCATGTTCTAAGGATTTTTTAGATGTTAGCTCTACAAGATATCTTTCTAAAAGTGATATGGATAAAATCTCTGATTACTCTACTCACTTGAAAGATGCAACTCTATATGGACTTTATGCTTATAATATAAAAGCATTCGCTGGAGGAACTACTGGGCATGATGATTTTGGTCAGAAAGGTTTTGATATTTATACAGATATGCTTTCAGGTGATATGAACTTGAATAGTAATATCTATGGTTGGTATTCGAATATTGCTAATTTCTCAGAAATGGAGAATTATGCATCAAATCCCAATTACAAACCTTGGAGATTCTACTATTTTATGATTCGTAGTACTAATCAAATTATTGGATCTCTTGCTGGTGAAGATGGTACAAAGATTCCAGAATCTAATAAAGATAAAGTAGTTTTGGCTGAGGCTAAAGCAATCCGTGCTTATATGTATTATAATTTAGTGAATATGTATACTCTAGGATATGATGCTAACCAAAAAGTTTTACCAATCTACAAAACTGCAACTCTTATTAATCAGCCTTCTAAACCTACAAAAGAGGTTTATGAATTTATGGTTAGTGATCTAAAAGAATCAATGGAATTATTCGAATCTGCAAATGCAACTGAAACTAGAATTGATCGAATTACTGTTGACTATATGGTAACTAAAGGTATTCTTGCTTATGTTTATGCAAGTCAAGGTGATGCTGCATCTTTGGTAGAATCGGCTAGATTGTCGAAAGAATTGATTGACAGTGGAAATTATCCTTTGGCTACGAAAGAAGGTCTTTTAAAAGGATTTAATAAAACAAGTGAGAATCCTAACTGGTTATGGGGTGGTCGTATTACTACTCAAACTGATTTGGATTTAGTATCATGGTGGGGACAAGTAGATGTGTTTACTTATAGTTATGCTGGTGTTGGTGATACCAAAGGTATGAGCAAAGAGCTTTACGAGTCTATTAAAGATGAAGACGTTAGAAAGAAGCAATTTGTTTTTGACAAGGTGACTGACAATAATGGGGAAACTGAGAGTTTCGGTGATAATGCTTATATTCCCGCAGGTAAATTCTATGCATCTACAGGTAAATTCCATTTGAAACAAAGAATTATTGAGTCAGATTATGTTTTTATGCGTATTGAGGAAATGTATTTATTAAATGCGGAAGTTAATGCAAGACTTGGTAATGATGCTGATGCAAAGCAAGTTCTAAAAGATATGCTTGATATTAGATTAGGTGATACTTCTTTTGTAGATGGTTTATCTGGTGATAAACTTGTTGACGAGATACTACATCAAACGAGTATTGAACTATGGGGAGAAGGAAAGATATATGCTGCAGTTAAACGTAATAAAAAGTCGTTTACTTATGGATCAAATCACCTTTCTCATCCTAAGCAAACCTTTAATTATGACGATCCACGTTTGACTTTTAAAGTTCCTCAATCTGAGCTTTTAAATAACCCTGTGTATAACGATTAATAATTAATAGTATCAATTAAAGCCATCCTTAGGATGGCTTTTTTTTTGATTAATAGTACATATTTCGGGTCTCTTTCTCTGTCTTATTATAGTGTTATTAACTTTATCTTTTTTTCATTTGTATAAATTTTGTACTATATATTTGTATTTTATATAGTTTTTGGTTTGTTTTTATATATAGTATATATATTTAGAATATTTATAATCTTAATTAAAACTTAAAATATTTGATTTTTTTTTATTAGGTTTGTTAGACTAACTAATCAATAATTATATAATGAAATCAAAGTTAAATTGGATTTTTATGTGTTTCCTTGCTTTGTGTACTTCAATTGGTTTTGCCCAAAACAAAACATTGAGTGGAGTAGTATCAGAGTCTGGATTACCACTGCCTGGGGTTTCTGTTATTCTACAAGGTACAACTGAGGGTACTCAGACTGACCTTGACGGGAACTATTCGATTAAGGTGAAAACAGGAGATAAAGTTGTTTTCTCTTTTATCGGGATGAAAGATGTTGTGTATACAGTAGGCAATGCCTCAATACACAATGTGTCGATGAGTGGTGACGATGAAATGCTTGAAGAAGTAGTTGTTACTGCTTTAGGTATTAAACGTGACAAAAAGAAATTAGGTTATTCTTCTCAAGAAGTGAAAGGAGATAACCTATCTGGATCAGGTCAGACAAATGCTGTAAATGCCTTGTCTGGAAACGTTGCTGGATTACAAGTAACAGCACCTTCTTCAATGGGTGGATCAAACCGTATTGTTTTGCGTGGTGTTAAGTCTGTTACTGGTAATAATCAACCTTTAATTGTGATTGATGGAGTTCCTTTGGACAACAGTAACTTTGCTGATACTAATATGCAAAGAGGTGCTGGAGGACGTGATTACGGTGATACTTCTGCGGATATTAATCCGGATGATATCGAATCTGTAACTGTTCTAAAAGGTGGTCCTGCTTCTGCTCTTTATGGAAATAGAGGAGGTAATGGAGTTATTCTTTATACAACAAAATCTGCTAAGAATGGTAGAACTGATGTTGAAGTTAATACTGGAGTTACTTTCGAGAGCATTAATACAATGCCTAAGTTGCAAACACTTTATGGAGGTGGTTCTTCTACTTCTTTACCAACAGCTATGATTGGTGGAAAACAGTACAATATTGCTGAGTATGATGTAGATGAAAGCTGGGGACCTAAGTTTGATGGTACGCCATATTTACCATGGTATGCGTTTGATCCTGAATTTGCTGACGATTATATGAAAGAGGTTCCTTGGCAAAAGTCAAAGAACGACGTAAAATCGTTTTTTAATACAGGTGTGACTCACAATCAGTCTGTTTCTGTTGCTAAGTCTTATAAAGAAAGTAATGTGAGAATGTCTTTTAGTAACAACGTTACTGAGGGAGTTGTTCCTAACTCTAAATTGCAACGCAATAACTTCTCTGTGAGTGCTGCAACACAGTTGAATGACAAAGTTAAAGTTGAAAGTAATTTTAACTACGTTTATACAAAAGGATTTAACCGTCCTGAAGTAGGATATGGTGATAATTCAATTTCTCAAAAATTCTTCCAATGGGGACAAAGACAGTTAGATTATAAAAAATTAAAAGATTATAAGAGAGCTGACGGTAGTCAAAGATCATGGAATAGAAAAGGATGGGATGACCCAACACCAGCTTATTCTGATAACACTTATTGGACAATTCACGAGAATACTTCTACAGATGTTAGAAATAGAACGTTTGGTAACGTGAAGTTGACTTATAATATCAATGATAACTTATATGCTGTAGGTACAGTTTATGGTGACCGTTATAGCTTTAACGTTGAAGAGCGTGTGGCTGTAGGTTCTCAAAAAAGTTCTAAGTACAGTATCATGAAACGCAATGTTTCAGAGTACAACTATGAAGGTCGTATTCACTATGATCAACACTTTGGTGATTTTGGAGTGAATGCTTTTGTGGGAATAAATAGAAGTGAAAAACGCAGAGACTATTTATATGGTGAATCTGTAGGAGGATTAGTATTGCCAAACTTATACAACTTAAGTAATAGTGTGAGTGATGCAAAAGCTTCAAATTCTCAGACACATTCAAGAACAAATAGTGTATTTGGATCGGCATCTGTTAATTACCGTGAATTTTTATTCTTAGAAGGAACTGTTCGTACAGATTGGTTTTCAACAGTTAGAAAATCAGTTACTTATCCGTCTGTAACAGGATCGTTTATTTTTTCTCAGTTAACTCCTGAATTAGATTGGTTGACTTTTGGTAAGGTAAGGTTAGGATGGGCTCAAGTTGGAAACGACACTGATGCTTATAGAACAGAAGACTATTATAATATCGAGAGTCCTTTCTTAGGAGATCCAGCTTACTCATTGAGTAGAACAGCTAACAATCCTGATTTAAAACCTGAGATGATGACAACCAAAGAAATTGGTTTAGAAGCTGCTTTCTTGAATAATAGAATCGGATTTGAGGTATCATACTATGAAATCAAAACAAAAGACTTAATTACGAGAGTACAATATGATGCAGCAGCAGGTTATTCATACCGTTGGATGAATGCTGGAGATATGAAGAATAGAGGTATTGAAGCTACTGTAAATTTCGCGCCAGTACGCACAGAGGATTTCTCATGGGATATTACTTGGAACTTTTCAAAGAATAAGAATGAGTTGACAAGATTAGCTGATGGGGTAGAGTCTGTTGAAATTACAAGAGCACCTTTCCAAGTATCATTGCAAGGGAAAATAGGTGAAACTTATGGACAGATTTATGGAACTGACTATGTATATGATAATAATGGCAACAAGGTTGTAGATGCTAATGGATTGTATGCAGCAAGTGAAATTAAAGCATTAGGTTCGTATTTACCTGACTACAACATGGGTATCCGCAATACGTTCCAGTACAAAAGTTTCCGTTTAGGTGTTTTGATTGATATGCAAAAAGGTGGTAAATACTTCTCTACATCGCATATGTTTGGAATGTACTCAGGTATGTTAGACAAATCTGCAGCGAACGATATTCGTGAAAACGGTTTAGTGTTAGATGGAGTGAAAGAAGATGGCTCTAAAAATGATATTGTTGTTGATGGTCAAACATGGGCACAATCTCACTACGGTGGAGTAGATGCACAAAACTTATTTGATGCTGATTATATCAAACTTAGAGAGGTTTCTTTAGGGTATGATTTACCTAAAAAATGGATTGGACCATTTAAGGGAATTACACTTTCAGTTTACGGACGTAACCTATTAACTTGGGGATTAGACTGGAAGGGAATGGATCCTGAAATGGCATCGTATGGTAGTGGAAATATCCAAGCTATTGAAGGTGCTTCTTTACCTTCAACGAGAACTTATGGTATGAATGTTAAATTCAAATTTTAAAGCATCTTATGAAAAAGTATATTTATAAAATGTCATTTATTGCATGTTTACTTGTATTTGTAAGTTGTGATAAAGACTTGGAGAGCATTAATGAAGATCCTAATAAGCCTAAGGAAGTTATTACAGGTGGAATTTTTAACAATGCGAATAAAGAGTTAATGACCAATACAAGAGGTGGATTCCCATCAGGACGTATGGCATTACCTTGGGTGCAATATTCTGCACAGAGGAACTATACAGAAGAAGATAGATACCAATTCAGAACTGGTGTTAATAATAGCTTGTATGCAGATATCTATTTTTCTGCTAAAGCATATAAAGATATTGCTGATTTTGTAAGTAATCCAGAGAATGCAGAGAAAGTGAAGAATTATGGAAATCCTGCTAATCAGCTTGCAGCAGCTCGCGTAATGTTGGTTTACTCTCAATTACAAGCTTTGGAAATCTACGGAGACGTACCTTACTACTCTTATGGAAGTGATGATCCAGATTTTCAAGGAATGACTTTAGGGGAAAAAGGAGAGATCTCGACTCCAAAATTTGCTCCACAAGAGAAAATTTACAAAGACATGCTAAAGGAGTTGAAAGAAGCTTCTGAATCTATTGAGGTTGGTAATATTTTATTTAATTCAGGAGATCATTTATTCAAGTCAGGATTGAAGCTAAAAAAGTTTGCTAATTCACTTATGTTGAAAATAGGAAATAGAGTAAAGGCTGTTATACCAGAAGCGAAAGAATATATTGATTTTGCTATTGCTGATGGTGTAATGGAGTCAAACGACGATACTGTAGGGCAAATATTCCAAAATGATAAGGTGAATCCTGCTCCTTTCTACTTTGCAGCTTTTGTTGATAATAGAAATGACTTCCAACCTGCTATCACTTTTGTTGAATTGTTGAAAGGTGAAAAAACTAAGGCGACTGCTGATAATCCTTTTGCAAATACTGTTGACCCTCGTTTGTTTAGAATGGTAGCACCTAAAACACAGTTACTAACAGTAATGGAAGATGGTAAAGAAGTAGAAAAAGAAGTAGGAGTGCGTTTTTCATACATGGCTGAGCAATCACATGTGCCAAGTATTGAAATGAACAACTATGTTGATAGAGATCCTTCTTTCTATATTGGGATGCCAATTGGTATACCTGGAAAATTTACAGGTTCACAAGCAAAACATTCTTCGCATTTTAGTGGAACAATTTACAGAGCTGATTATATAGAAATTTTAATGGAGTATTCTGAAGTTGAGTTTATATTATCAGAAGTGAAAGGATGGGATCAAGCTCATTACGTGAATGGAGTTAAAGCTTCTATGGAAAAATGGAAAGTTGATCCAGCTTTAGCTGATGAATATATCAGTAAGTTACCTGCAGCTACTGAAGAGTCTGTAATTACACAAAAGTATATTGCTTTATATATGCAACCTTACGAGGCTTGGGCGGAGTACAGAAGAACGAAGTTTCCACGTACACTATTATTGCCAGGAGAATCTCATAAGTTGATTGCAGATGGTCCAGATGGAGAGAAAGAGTATGTTTTTAAACCAATGGAGTCTGTTGATTATTTGACAGATGTACCTGAGCGCATTACATACCCAGGAGATATGGAGTTAATTAATAAGGCGAATAAAGATGCAGCAGCTGCTCGTATGGGTGGTGATCGCATGGATACAAAGCTTATTTGGGCTAAAAAATAAATTAGCTGTTTTAATTATATATTTTAACAAAAGAGGGCGTCTTTTACAGATGCCCTCTTTTTTGTCTTAAAATTTAGAGTTGAAAGAAAGGAAGTAGTTTAGTCTTTGAAAGTTTAGATTACTGTAGGAATACACCCTATGTCGTATTTATTTGGAGTAACTTTTTTAATTCTTTGTAGCTTAGTGTATTCTTACACTTATTTAATTGAAAAATAAATTTACCTTTGTTCAAATTTACTTTAGTATGCGCAGAATACTTGCTATAATTACTTTTTTTCTTTGCTTTAGTGCTCAGGCTCAATTTTTAACGGCAGAAGGGGCAAATGGAGCAGCAGAACAATCGCAAAATAAAGAGAGAAAAAGTTTAAGAGGGGGAGTTAAAAAAGACTCATTAGCACCTATTATAGATTATAAAATCATTACAATTATGAAAGACACCATTGCAGTAGATACGGCATTGAGTGTTAAAAAATATTATACGTTAAATTATTTGCGTAAAGATGACTTTGGGTTACTGGCATTTAACAATGAAGGACAAGTGTATAATAACCTAAAGTTTAATACTAAAATTAATACGTTGCTACCTGACTTTGGTTTCCAAGCAAGGCAAACTGCTTATATGGGAGTAAATGATATTAACTATTATCACACGCCTACACCTTACTCAGATTTGTACTATAAGTCTGTCATGAAACAAGGGCAGAACTTAGATGCGTTTATCACTATGAATACAAGTGAGAATTTAAATTTTTCATTGGGATACAAAGGATTGCGCTCTATTGGTAAGTATATTAATCAATTGACTTCAAGTGGTAATTTTAGATTAGGTGTGAGCTATCAATCACCTAATAAAAGATACTTGCTCCGTACGCACTTTACTTTTCAAGATATAATGAATGAGGAAAATGGCGGGATTCGCGATTTGGATTTGTTTGAGTCAAGTGAAAAACCATATAATAAGCGTGAACGTTTAAATGTGTACTTCAGGGATGCTTCTACTATGTTAAAGGGAAAGCGTCTCTATGTAAACCACGAGTATCAATTAAATAGCTCATTTAAGAATGGATTATTATTAACTCATGAGTTCTTGTATGAAGATAAGTTTTATGAGTTTAAACAAGACAATATCATGAGTTTGGAGTATGATGACTTTCCGCGTTTTGGAAATTCATTTCAAAGTGTCTTGAGAAATAAAACGAGATATGATTATATTTACAACAAGGTAGGAGCGGCATATCAATCTGATTTAGTTGGTAGATTTGAGTTTTTTACAGAGTTTAATAATTACAATTATTATTACAACAGTATAGCCCACATTAACGACAAGGTCGTACCAGACGAGATTAGCAAGAATATTACTATGATAGGAGGAAAATACTCTTATCGAAAGAATAACTGGAGAGGTACTTTGTTATTAAGTCGTTCTTTAGGGAATGATGATACAAGTAATATAGAGGCAAATGTTCGCTATAAATTTACAGAAGACTTAAATGTTGATTTTTCATATAAAAAGATTAGTCGTTTAGGGAATTTGAGTTATTATTTATTTCAAAGTGATTATGTGCATTACAACTGGAGTAATGATTTTAAGAATGAAAAAGTTAATCAGTTTGATGCTACAATTACCACACCGTGGATTACATTGTCGGGAAGTTATGCCGTTTTAGATGATAAATTGTATTTTTCGAATGACAGTGAAGTCTTTAATGCATTTGGTCTTCCAGAACAAGTATTAGTAACGCCAAAGCAATATGATAAAACAATTAATTATTTGTCATTACAAGCTTCTAAGGATTTTAAATTAGGTAGGTTTGGTTTAGACAATACTGTTTTGTATCAGAATGTAGATCAAAGTAATCATATCGTTAATGTGCCTAAATTTGTTACAAGGAACACCTTATATTATACGGATGCATTTTTTGATAAGGCGTTGAAGTTTCAAACGGGAATTACTTTCAAGTATTTTAGCAAATATTATGGAGATGACTACAATCCGCTGTTAGGAGATTTTTTTGTTCAAGATAAAGTAAAGATTGGCGATTATCCTGTTTTTGATTTCTTTATTAATATGAAAGTTAGAACGGCACGTATCTATTTGATTTTAGAGCACTTTAATAGTAGTATGAGTGGATATAAGTATTATACAGCGCCAAATTATCCTTATAGAGATATGACTTTTAGGTTTGGTGTAGTATGGAATTTCTTTAGTTAAATAAAGCATATACAATATATAATTTAACGCCCTTGCAATATTGCAAGGGCGTTTTACATTTATTAAAAGATTAGATGAATTAATTAAAGTGTATTGGTTTGTTTTTTATTTATAATGTGTTGGTAATTAACTGATAGTGTTTGAATTTTATAAGGTGATTGGTTTGGTTTTTGCTTTTTAAGAGTTGGTTTTAATGTAGGAGGTATTTGGGATAATATTAGCATAAGTGAAGAAATAGGTAATAGAAATCAGTATGAAGGAGTCCTTTTTACACTATTTATGGGCAAATCAATTATTTAATCAAGATACACTGTTAACCGATTCTAATGAATTATTGAGTATAATTAGTCCAGGTGATTGTACGGGACTTGATGGGCCTGATTTTTTTAATGCCAGGATTTGTATTGGTAACCAAGAATGGGCAGGCAATGTTGAAATACACCTAAAAGCGTCGGATTGGTTTTGCCATAATCACGAAAAGGATGTACGGTATGACAGCATTATTCTCCATGTAGTGTGGGAAAATGATATGCCTATTTACAGAGTAAATGGTTCACTAATACCTACTTTGGAGTTAAAGGGCAAAGTTTCGGGTGAATTGCTCTTGAGATATGAAGAACTCATGTTGCCTAAACAGTATTTATATTGTGAAGATAAGTTACCCAATCTTGATTCTCTATTTTTACTTCAGTGGAAAGAAAGACTTTTCTTTGAGAGGCTAAGTGCCAAAGTTAAACCTATAGAGGAGTTTGTTAAGGACAAACAGGGACATTGGTCACAAGCTTTCTTTTGTTTTCTCGCCAAGAGTTTTGGATTGAATGCAAATGGAGAGGCTTTTTTCTCGGCTTTTCGTTACTTTCCTATTTCGATAGTCCATAAGCAAGCATATTCTTTGCTTCAGTTAGAATCCATGTTCCTCGGTGTGGTTGGTTTATTAGATGTTGATTTTGACTTAAGAGATGAGTATTGCAAATCGCTTGTTAGAGAATGGGATTTTTTAAAACACAAGTATACTTTGCAATCGCTAAATGCTGCAAGTTTGCGTTTTTTTCAGCTTCGACCTCCTAACTTTCCAAGTATTCGTTTAGTTCAATTAGCTGCTTTTTACTTTCACAATGGCGTTTCTGTTAACTCCCTTTTTCAGGAACAACTGACTTTGCAAGAGATTTATTTGATGTTTGATGTAAAGGTTAGCGATTATTGGAAAACTCACTATGTGGTCAATAAAGAAAGTAAATCCAGTACAAAGAAGCTAAGTAAAGAATTTGTTGATTTACTGATTGTAAATGTAATAGTCCCTTTTCAGTTTGCTTATCAATTCGAGAACAATGTACAGGGAGACATCTCGGAATACTTGTTAGATCTCTTGTCGCAGATTAAACCAGAGAGAAATAGTGTTGTCAAAATGTTCGAAAGCTATAATATACCAGTAGATCATGCGATGGATAGTCAAGCGCTGTTGCAATTAAAAAAGCAATATTGTGATCGAAAAAGGTGTTTAGAATGTGCGATAGGTAAGAGAATGATGAAATGATTTTGTATTTTTGTACTTATTAAAGTGCAAAAAAGGTATGATAAATAATATTAGGTATTTTTTTGAAAAACACGGGTTTAAGGTGTCTTCTCGTATTGGGGATAGATTGGGAATTAAAGCAACGCGTATTAGGTTGTTTTTTATCTATTTGTCCTTTTTTACATTGGGGTTAGCCTTTCCTCTATACTTGACAATAGCTTTTTTTGCGAGAATTAAAGATTTGATTTATACAAAGCGATCTTCTGTCTTTGATTTATAATTAGAGAGGTTAATAAAGCTTGTGTTGAGGTAAATAGTTTCAGTTTATATGTTTAAATCTCATCGTAACAAGTGGTATTATTACACTAAATCTCAACGTAGAGGAGTAGTCGTCTTCGTTATTCTTATTATTATAACGTGAGTTCGATATAAGAAAAAGCAAAAAAAAGCT